>NC_022444.1:332365-1009878 GCF_000468495.1 Megalodesulfovibrio gigas DSM 1382 = ATCC 19364 | reverse complement strand
TCGCCGCCCAGGCTGCCGGGGGTGCCCTTGGCCGTGGCAGTCTGGCCGATGCAGAGCAGCAAAATCGCCTCGTTGCAGGCGTTGATAAAGCCCTGGTAATCCACGCTGCCGGCGCGGGTGGCCTCCAGCAGCTCCACCAGCATCCCGTCCGGCACGATGATGGCGGAATCGCGTTGGATGGCCGTGAGCGCCTCCAGCAGCCGGCCCTTGTCCACGTCGCTGGAGCCCGAGGGATACTTGCCCAGGGCCGTGGGCGCGGCGTACTTTTCCAAATAGGTAGCCCAGAAGCGCCAGGCGTTGCGCTTGAGCCACACGGGCCAGTACAGATAGTGCGCCAGGCCCAGGCCGTAGGGCGCGTCGTCATGGTCCGCCCCGGCCCGGAAGA
The DNA here is from genome assembly GCF_000468495.1 of Megalodesulfovibrio gigas DSM 1382 = ATCC 19364. Classification (NCBI taxonomy): domain Bacteria; kingdom Pseudomonadati; phylum Thermodesulfobacteriota; class Desulfovibrionia; order Desulfovibrionales; family Desulfovibrionaceae; genus Megalodesulfovibrio; species Megalodesulfovibrio gigas. Next base: position 1,009,493 of record NC_022444.1, on the reverse strand, counting down.
CCCAGAACTTGCGCTCGGGCATGAGCTCGCCGGGCATGGCGTCGGCCAGGGTCAGCAGCCGCAAGCGGCCTGCGCCGTCGAACCCGAAGCGCCGCCGGTTGCGGACTTTCACATCCTCCAGCCGCACAAACCGCCCGTCCCGCGTCCACAGGCATTCCGCCACGCTGAACCCGTAGTAGACCCCGGCCAGCATGGCCAGGGTGATGCGGTCCCACTGCAACGCCTCCAGGGTCTCTTGCAGAAAGTCCGCGGCGGCCTTGTCCTTGGCCCGCGTGCCGCCGGGCTCAATCTTCCAATCCCGCGCGATGACGCCGTGGGCGCGTTGTGTGATGGCGGTCTTGACGTGATCGTCGCGCAACACCTCCTCATACAGGCGATAGTCCCCGCCGCCGCGCTCCAGGAGCACGCGGTCATCCACCGGGGCCAGCATGAGGGGCGACAGCCAGCCCCGGACACTATCCCGCCCGTCACGGGAGGCGGCTATTTCGTTGCGCTCAGGCGCCATGTGGAACCTCCTGGCAAGGCGAGAGGTGCGAGGGGGAAACCCTTTGAAAAGGGTTCTCCCCCTCGCGCTCCCCCTTCCCAAACTTTTTATATTGTCTCCCCAACCCCTTATGAAAGTCTTTGGAAGGGGGTTCGGGGGAGAACCTTTCTCCAGAAAGGTTTCCCCCGATCATGCCTACCCCCGCCACGCCTGCCCATACTCGCCACTGACGCGCGCCCCAGCGCTTTGGTGCTCCATGGGCGCGGGGGCGCGGGAGCCGGCGGCGTGCAGGGCCAGGGCCAAGGCCCAGAAGCGGTCGGCGTGGCCGTCGGCGGTGCGTTCGGCGGTAAAGCGGATGTTGCCCGCGGCGGTGGCCTGCTTGGTCACGGAACGCAGGTCCGCGCGGATGTGGGGATCATGGGGCAGGCGCAACCGCCGATCCTCCATGGCCCCGCGCACGGGAAAGGCCAGGGCTTCCTTGATGTGGGGGGTGAAGGTCACCAGCTCCACGCGGTGCGCGCCAAACTGCGCCTGGGCGTCGTCGCCCCAGCCGATGCCCAGGCCGGTGTAGTCAAAACAGGTCCGGCGCAACATCTTGATCCAGGGCCAGAGGATGGCTTCCTGGGCCGGCTTGGGCATGGCGGCCAGGGTGATCACGGCGCGGGTGTACAGCACATCGCCCAGGCGCTCCAGGATCCACAGGACGGTCAGGTCCCGCTTGCGCCCAATGTCCAGGCCGCCGTACAGCTCGCCCTGCAACTCCAGGGGCGGCGCGGCCAGCTCCCAGTGATCCCGCGGGCCGTATTCGCAACTGGCGATGATGTCGTATTCCAGGAAGGCCGCGTCATCGTCGCCGGGCTGGCACATGTATTCCTGGAGAAAGGATTCTTCATCGGCGCAGCCGGCCTTGACGAAGTCGAAGTAGGCCGCCTCGTCCATGGCCTGCTGTTCGGCGTCGGGCGGCAGGGCCTGCTGGAGCTTGAACAGAAAGCCCTGATTGAGGGCGTCTTCCAGGGTCACCCGGTGCAGACTGATGCCCTTGGGGTTGCCCCGCTCCCGCACCTCCCGGATCAGCTCGTTGAAAAAGTTCTTGCTGCCGCGATGGGTGGAAATGACTTCCAGATTGCCGCCCCAGGTGATGCCGGGGTAGGCGATGGACCACATCATGCGCGGGTCTTTGTGCAGGGCGAATTCATCCAGCACGCGGCCGCCGCGCTTGCCGGCCTGGGCGTCCGGGTTGCTGGACATGCTGTAGATGCACTTGCCCGAGGCGAAGCGCAGCACATAGGCGGACAGGCGCTTGTCCGGGTCTATGACCTGTTCGCCCATGTCCGTGGCCACCTGGTCAAAGACCTTTGCCCACATCTTGCAGTCTTCCAGGAACAGCCGGGCCTGGATTTCGTCGCGGCTGCTAACCCACATGTCATGGGCCGCGCCCGCCCTGGCCGTGCGCTCCACCAGCGGGTACGCCGTGCTCCAGGACAGGCCGATCTGCCGGCCCTTTTCCATGAGCTTGAGGCGGGAGCGGTCTTTGATCCAGCGTTCCTGGTACGGGAGAAACAACGCCGTGGGGTCCGGCGGCAGACACTTGGCCTTGCCAGTGCGCGGGGAAGCGACGGCGGCAGGTGAAGAGGCGGCAGGGGGAACAGGCGCGCGGCGTTTGGCCATGGCTATTCCGCCATGCGCAGCACGTCGCGGCGGATGGTCCGGATGACGTCGTCGGACACGCCGGCACGCTTGGCCGAGGCCTCCATGCGCTCGCTGGCCGCCTTGGCTTCGGCCCTGGCCCCTTCCTCCCGCGCCCGGACAATGGCGTCCTGGTCCGCCTTGCGGGCCTTGGCCAGATGGTCCAGCGCTTTGGCCAGGTCATGGGCCTGCCGGGCGTCCAGCTGCAGGCCGCCGCCCCCTTCGCCCCCGCCGTCCGGATCATCGGGATCCCCGATCTGCATGAGCATGTCCGAGACAATGGCATGCATCATCTCGATGTTGGCCCGCGCGCTCTTGTGCTCGTCTTCCTGGCCAAAGTTGCGCACCAGGGCGTCGGCAATGTCCCGGCTGCGGCGCACCTTCTCCATGATGCGGTCAAAATTCTGCTTGTAGCGGCCCAAGGCGCTGCGGCTGACGGCCTCCACGCCCATCCCGCGCAAATGGGCCACAACGGCGTCCAGGGTCTGGCCGGACTCCAGCAGCCGATGCACTTCGTCCCGGATTTCGGGCGGCAGGCGCTTCACGGTGGATACTCCAGGCATGGTATCTCCTACCGCAAGCCAGACCGCGGGCCGGGTCGCTTGACGCCAGGCACCACCGCCCGGCCTTCGGCCACGTCCAGGCCACGATCCGTGAGGGTGGCCACGCGCACGGGACCAACGGCCTCCACCGTCACCAGCCCCTGTTCCGCCAGCCAGGCGGCGTCCGTCTCCACCTGGTCACGGCTGACGCTGTGGGCATAGTTGTCCAGGGCGGTGTGCAGCACGGCGGTGTTCAGGTGCCAGCCCTGGGCCTCGGACAAAAAGCGCAGGATCACCAGCCGGCGATCTTCCGTTAACGTCTTGGCAAAGCTCACTTGGCTCACTTGTCGCCTCGCAGATGATGTTCCATGAGCAGGTGCACGGGGTGTTCAATGCGCTTCAGCACTTCGCCCTGGCCTTCCAGCTTGGCCAGCACCACCTTGTGCCCGCCGCGCATTTCCTCAATGGCCACCTGCAGTTGCTGCCACTGCTCGGCCGTGGGCATGCGGTCCAGGTGTTGTTCCACGGCCACCAGGCGCTGGGCCAGGCTGCTGCAGCTCAGGCTGTGATCGTCCTTGCGCACAAACTCCTTGCGCAGGCTCCACATGGCCCAGCCAAAAAGCGCTTGCACCAGCAGGAGCGCCCAGGGCATGAATTTGGCAAGCACCGCGTCCCAGCTCATGGCCGCTCCGATTCGTAAAGGTCCTGGCAATCCCGGCAGCGACGGCAACCGGGCATGGCCCGTAGCCGCGCCACGGGGATGGGCTCGCCGCAGTCGATGCAGCCGGGGCAGTCCAACGTGCCGGGGGCGCCAGACAATTCGGCGGCACGCCTCGCCCCGCCTGCCTTGGCCAGGGCTGCCTCCAGAAAGGCGGCCTCCGCCCGTTGCGCCTGATCCGCTTCATCCATGACTCGCCTACTCGATGGGTTTGGTGGCCATGATCCGGCCGGCAATGGCCGCCAGGCCGCCCAGGGCCGAGGCCACCGCCGTGGCGATCTCCGCCAACTGGGCCTGATCGTCCGGGCCGACAACATAGCCGATCATGCCCGCCGCCCCGGCCAGGATGGCAATCACCCCGCCCCAAAAGGTCCGGGACGCATACAACGGTTTGCTGTTGGTATAGCCGCCCATGGACACGCTCCTTGTGTGGTCAGTTCAGAGGGAAAGAAACCGTTTGAGGGAGGCCACGCGATTGCGCCAGCCCCTGAGGAACTTGCCCTGCGAGGGCCTGCGGGCCACGATCCGCGTGTAGGCATCCAGGCGGACGGCGCACACGTCCAGGGCCAGCGCGCGGGGCTCCCGCCGTGACACCGCGGCCAGGGTCTTGGGGCCAATGACGCCGTCCACGGAGAGGCGGGCCTGGCCGGATGCGCGATTGACCCCTTCCTGCAGCAGGCACGTGGCCCTGCCCGCGCCCATGTTGACCACGATGTCACACAGGACTTCGCGCAGGGGCGTGGGGGTGCTCAGCCACCAGGAGGCCAACAGTTTCTGATAAAAGGCGCTTACCAGGGGCTCAATTTCCGCGCGCGGCGGCTGTTTGGGGGCGTGCCGGTCCACCACGGCCCAGCCCTCCCAGTCCGGATGGTGCTTGCGGGCAATGCCCCAGCAGGTCTGCCCGCCGGTGTCGTCGGGATCGTGATGCACCACGCGCCCCTCGGCACCCATGAGCCAGTCAAAAAAGGCGTCCCATTCCGTCGGCATACAGCCTCCCGCGTCACAAGTGGCCGGCAACACAACAACGCCGGGCTAGCTGTTGGTCTAGTCCGGCGTGGGGGATTCGTCGTGATGGAAGCGCTTCCTGGCGGGATGCGGCGGGGCAGGCGGTGTATGGGGAGGGGTTGACGGGCTGGCCGGCTGCTCCGTCTGTGATCTGGCGGCTTTTGTTCTCCCCCTCTGTTGCTTCTCGCCCTGGCCGACAGGGGGCACCACCCGTAAGCCTCTTCTTGCCTCCAGTCGCCCCATGCGCTATAATTTTGCCCTCCACCAGCAGCGCCGGAGTGAATCTTGCTCCCTGCGATAGCCGCACTGAGGGCCTATGGGCAGTTTTTACGAATTCTTCGCCGGCGGCGGCATGGCCCGGGCCGGACTTGGCCACGGGTGGAGATGCCTGTTCGCCAACGACTTTGACCTAAAGAAAGCCAGAACATACGAGGCCAATTGGGGGCTAGGCGCAATGCGCGCCTGTGATGTGAGATCCTTGTCCCCTTCCGACCTTCCGGGCAGGGCGGACCTCGTCTGGGGCTCGTTTCCCTGTCAGGACCTTTCCCTGGCTGGCGGCGGCGCGGGCTTGCGGGGGGAACGCTCCGGCACCTTTTGGCCGTTTTGGAGCCTGATGCGCGGCATCATTGCGGACGGCCGTGCCCCCAAGTTAATCGTCCTGGAAAATGTGTGCGGGGCGCTTTCCTCCCATGGGGGGAAGGATTTCGCGGCCATTTGTAGCGCCTACATCGAAGCTGGCTACAACGTGGGGGCCATGGTCCTGGACGCCGCGCTGTTCCTCCCGCAATCCCGCAAACGTCTTTTTATCATTGGCGTGCGCGGAGACATTGCCTTGCCGGCGTTCTTGACGACCTGCCAGCCCTCCACGCTTTGGCATTCGCCCGGCCTGATTCGAGCCCATGGGGCGTTGCCCGGCAAAACTCATGCGCGCTGGCTGTGGTGGGCGTTGCCGCAGCCGCCCAAGCGAAAGAGCACATTTGCCGATTTGGTGGAGGAGCATCCGGAAGGCGTATCCTGGCATTCACCTGCGGAGACGGAAAAACTGCTTCGTATGATGAGTGCGCTCAATGTGGCCAAGGTGGAGACTGTCAAACAAATTGGGCGGAAATTGGTGGGCGGCGTGTACAAGCGTACCCGTCGGGATGAATATGGTCGCAAGGTGCAAAGGGCGGAAGTTCGCTTTGACGAGGTGGCGGGCTGCCTCCGCACCCCCGCCGGGGGCTCAAGCCGGCAGACCATTCTGGTGGTTGAAGGTGAGCGCGTCCGTTCGCGTCTGTTGTCTACCCGTGAAACAGCCAGGCTTATGGGGTTGCCCGAGTCGTACCGCCTTCCGCAAAACTACAACGAGGCATACCACCTGACCGGGGACGGCGTGGCGGTTCCCGTCGTGTCATATCTGGCGACGCACCTGTTCAACCCCATCTTGCGGAGGCATGCGTTGGCGGCAGACAAGGCGGCGGCATGAGTATTATTCCTTGCGCCTCGAATGAAGAGCTCAAGCGACGCATAGAGGCGTTCGCCGAAGTGTTGAAAACCGAAGCCCACACCCTGGGCGATCACGGCCTTTCAGAACAAGAATTCTATGCCAGCGGCCTGTTCCGGGGAGCGATTGAGCGCATCAGGGGGCAGTTTTCCGCCACCATGCGGGAAAAACGAGAGTTTGTGCAGCATGTCTTGAATTACATGCAGGACGCGGGATATGTTGCCGAGTGGGAGTCGGCGGGCGATGCCAACCGGCATGACTACTCTGTGCGCATGCCTTCTGGACGGGTTGCGGTTATCGAACTGAAGGGTTGTCTTGATGGGAACAACACCAATATTTTTGAGCGCCCGCCCCATGCCAACGAATTCATTCTTTGGAGCGTGTGCACCAACCCGTCAGCCGACCCCCGCCATAATGCCTGGTCTGGCATCCACACGCGGTTGAGCGCCGACATCATCTCCCGGGCGCAACGGGTCGATGGACTTGTCATCTGGGACATGATGTGCGCCACCATCGGGCGCATTTGTCCCAAAATAGCCCAGAGCAAACACCGGTTGACCACTGTGGGGCCATATCGTTTGCCGCCGCCCTGCATTTATCTCTTCCCATCAACCATCCCAAGCCCCAGGAACAATCCGAGCCCAGCGCCCCAGGCCATTGGACAGGTTGAGCTGCTGCAGGCGTTCCACGGCTGCTTTGGTGGTGTCGACGAAGAATTGAACAGCGTCCAGATCACTGTGGCCCATCAAGGAGCGGAGACGGTCCGAGCCACCAGCGTCACAAGGGGCGGGGCCCTGCAGCGCGAGTCAGGGATGACGGCGATCCGTCGTACATGACCAGGGAAGAGAGTCGAGAGGCGAGAAGCCGCACCATGCGCGCAGTCAAGAGCCGGGACACGACGCCTGAGCTGGCGGTGCGACGGCTCTTGTTTGCCATGGGCTTCCGGTATCGCATCCAACGCAAGGACCTGCCAGGCAAGCCGGATATTGTCTTTCCAAGCCGCAAAAAAGTGGTGTTTGTCCATGGCTGCTTCTGGCATGGACATGAGTGCCCACGCGGCGCGCGCGTCCCGAAGACCAACACGACATATTGGCGAAAAAAGATCGCTGCCAATATCATGCGCGATGCGCAACATATCGCGAGGCTGCGACAGCTGGGCTGGGAAGTCCTTTTGGTGTGGGAGTGCCAAGTGAAAGACACCGCCGCGCTGCAGAATCGTTTGGCAGCATATTTGAATGCCTGATAGCCTAACCCCCCAACCCCGTTCCAGCTTTTTTTAACGCCGGCCGTCGGCAGGGGCCTCGGGCGCAACCGTCTTCGTGTAAGTGAACGGGCCAAGTCGGAAGCGCAGCACCGTGTCTGTCTTGCCGTCTTCGATAGTGCACGGGATCAAACAACAAGGCCCCCCGGAAGCAAGCTCCCGGCGGGCCTAATTTTTTATATCTATGCCGTCTCCATTTCCACGTCAGGCACTGTACCCCTCAACGGCGGCTTTCAGGCGCTCCTCGTGTAGAAAGAGATCATCCAGGCCAGCGATCTGAATTTTTTCTTCGGTCTTGTCGGCAAGAAAGAATCCGACGAACTTTTTCTTCCCGTTGAAATACAGCCGGCAGATGGGCTTGCGGTTGTTGTCATCCAGCAGGATGGCGCAATAGCTCTTCGCATCCCGCATGACTACACGCGCCGGATTGACGTGCTTGTGCAGAATGGCTTTGATTGTAAGATAGGCAGTGCGCTCCTCTTCCGTCGTGATCACTTCGGCCTTGTCTTCTTCAACATCCTCTGCCTGGGGCGACACGTCATGTGAAGCCGCCTCGTCAACCTTGGCAAAGTCAAGACGACTGTTAATTTGGTCATTGATATATTCATTGATGGCCCGGCGGACGATTGTTGAAAACAACTCCCGCACCTTTGCCGTAATGGAGCCATCATATGCGCGCGAGGCAAAATACTTCACGAATCCATCAGAGGGGTTTGCCACTTCCTCCGCGAATACCTTTTTCACTTCACGAACATATTTCAAGCTGCTCGCTGAAGAGAGCGCTCCATCAATGTCCCATTTATCCTTGGTGAGCTTTTGCAGTTCCGGCAAGAATCGCTCGTTGAAGGCGCTGAAATCAACTTCCATGAATGGCTTGGCATCCATGATGTTCGGCTGCTCCAGATCGGTAAAGAACAAATACTTCACACCATTGGTCAAGATGCCGATCTTCGCCGTTGGATGGGTCATGAAATACCGATGCAGCTGGTTGCACTTCCCGGCATCAAGGGCCGCGCCACACATCTTGCATTCGATCATCATGACCGGTTGCCCTTCGCGCAGGATGGCGAAGTCGATCTTCTCATGCTTTTTGGTGCCCACGTCGGCGGTGAACTCTGCGGCGACCTCGGCAGGATTGAAAATATCGTACCCGAGGGATTGGATGAACGGCAACACCAACGAATGCTTGGTCATGGCTTCGTTCATCTGTTGGCCGGCAACCTGCTTGATCCTGGAAGACAAATTGGCAACGGCGGAATGGTCCATGGCGTTACGCTCCTTTGCATTGGCGATACCAGCCAAGCGAATGGATCGCAAGCAGCGTTACCGCCGGGGCAACCCGGCTTTTTTAACGCGGTTCATCGGTGTGCCGCTTGAACATGAACACCTTCCCGCCGGCTTCCATGGCTAGGATACCATCCTGGCCGATGGTGGCCCGCACGGGCTTGCCATCGGCGCGGAGCTGAAAGACCAGGCCGGCGTCTGTCTCGGCCACGTCCCCAATCAGCAGATCCCGGGCGAAGGCGTGCCCGTTGATGAAGCCGTACAGCCGGCCGCTGCCCACGTCGAAGCGGACCACGTCCTTGCAGCCAGGGGATGGGCTCTTCCAGGTGCCGTGCAGCCTCGTGGCGGGGTGTGTCTGCTGTTCTGTCTCCATTCCGATGAAACCCCTGATAAAAAAAGTCTTTGGAAGGGGGCCAGTTCTCGAAGGGCGGGAGAACCTTTCTCCAGAAAGGTTTCCCCCGATTCCGTGCTTCAAAATAGCCGCAACTGCTGCGGCTGGCCGGCGGCGGTGCGTTGTTCGGCGGCCAGGTGCCGGATCCAGCGTTGGGACACGCCCAGGCGCTCGGCAATCTCCCGGTGCGGCAGGCCTTGGGCCAGGAGCTCCAGGATTTGGCCCTTCATGGCCTCGGGCCGGCGCAGGTTGGGCAGGCTGATGTGCCAGCCCCCGGCATAGGCGGCCAGGGCCTCCAGGGACGGCATGCCGAGGATCGGCGCAAAGGGGTGCGTGGGCTTGGGCGCGTGCGGCAGGTAGGTCAGCAGCCCGCCCAGGGCCTGGCACAGGGCCTCGGCCTTGTCCCGGCCCAGGACGTCCTGCAGCTCCGGGTATGACAACCACCGCTCGCTCACGCCTGGACCTCGTCATGAGCATGAGCATGGGCATAGGGTGCCGTGGGCGCGTCCTCGCGGGTTTGCTGCAGGCCCAGGGCCGTGGTGATGGCATGCAACTGGGCGGCGTCGCACCAGATGAGCTTCTCCACGCCATACATGCGTTTGGCCAGCCCGTCGGCATAGGCCGGCACGGGGCGCTTGAGGCTGTAGCACTGCGCCCAGATGCGCTTGCACAGCTTCTCAATGCCTGCCCGCGGGGCGGGGCGCTTCTTCTTGGGCGCCCAACCCAGGCCGGCAAAATGCTTGAGCAGATCCTGCAGCTGCGCCACGGAGAGCCGGGCGGAGCTGGCCACGCCGAAGCGGGCCTGCAGGATGTCCCGGTAGGCTTCGTCGGGCATGTTCAGATCCTTGACGGCGATGTGGATCTTGGCGGACAGGGCCTGCCGGCCACTGGCTTTCCTGGGGGCCTGCTTGGGGGATGGCTTGGGGGCCTGCTTAGCTGTGGTCTGATTCACGTGCGTGGACATGCTCGACCTCCATCTGTTGTGGCACCTGTTGTGGTATCTGTTGGGGCTGCAGGGCGAATAAAAGCTGTTGCGCCTCGGCCAGGGCCTGGGCAAGCCGCCCGGCCAGGGCCTGGGCATCGGCCAAACGGCGGAAGGCATTGGCCAGTTGGGCGTCGGGACGGGCGTCGAGTCGGGCGTCGGGCATCAAAGCCGGCGCAAGGCCATCCAGGGCGGCAGGCATGAGCAACTGCCGGACGAGCTCTTCAATGTGGTAGCACTGCCGCACCCGCGTGCGGCAGCATCGCGACACCGTCGGCTGACTCAAGCCCAGCTGTGCCGCCACCTCCCGCTGCGTGCTGGCGTCGCAGGCCCTGGCCAGGGCCGCAATCCAGTCCGGCAAGGCCTCGCCATAGGTCGCTTGCGCCCTGGCCAGATTCTGCCCGCGCGGCTGGAATCCGCCGCGGGGCGGGGGGCATGCGGCCTGCGCGTCTTGCGGCATGGCGGCCTCCACGATGGGGGGAATGGATGAGGGCGGCGCGGTCGCTGGCAGCTCCCGCTTGAACAGATGCGGCAACAGGTTGTCGGGCATGCGCAGGGCGGGGGCCGTTCCCGCCACACCCGCCGCGCCTACTGTTTCCGCCAGCGTTTCCCAGTCCTGGCATGCCCCGCAGGCGCTGGGACGCAGGGCCTTTTCCTTGGCGTGGATGCCGTCCCAGGCCCCGGCGGCAGGGTCGGTCACGTCAGGCCGGGCGCGGTTGGCGGCGCACTGGGCCGGCGTCAACCGGGCACGCAGGTGCGGACAGAGAAAGGTGTGGGCGGCCAGCCAGGCGGCCCGGGCGGCGGTGTCCATGCTGCTCATGGCTACAACTCCTTCACCACAAGCACTTGCTGGCCCTTAATCAGGCCGGCGGAAGGCGGGAACTGACACAACAAGTTGCAGCCGGGGCAGCACTGCAGGCCGTTAAACACCTGCACGCACCAGACGCCCGGCTGGGCGCACCGTTTGTACCCGGTCGGCTTCACAAACACGGGCACCGGCCCGCCCTTCACCAGCAGCAACATGCAGTCGCTGGGCTGGGGCGGATGCAAGGCGGGGTTGCTTTTGGGCTTTTTGGCCATTTCATGCTCCATTGGGCTGCTCATCAGGCCACTGGCCACCACGCCAGGGCGACGGGAGGAATCCTCCCGTTTCGCAAGGGTTAACTCGGCATCGGCGGATCAAGGCCGGGATCGGTCAGCCACAGGATGAGGTCCAGCACGGCCCCCGCGCCGGGCGTGCCTTCCTCAAATGCCGCGGCCCAGGCGTTTTCCAGCTCGGTCAGCTCTTCAGGGGTGCGGACGATGGGATCAGGCATTGACCGCCCCCTTCAGCGTGCCCGACGGCTTGAAACCCACGGCCTTGTGGGCGGCGATTTCCAGCGCCTCGCCGGTCTTGGGGTTGCGGCCCGTGCGGGCGGCGCGTTCGCGCACTTCCAGCTTGCCGATGCCCGGCAGGGGCACGTCCTCGCCCCTGGCCAGGGCTTCCCCGGCCACTTTGGCCAGGGTGTCCAGCACTTGGCCGATGGCGGCTTTGTTGAGGTCTCCGGTGGACAGGGCGATGGCGTCGATCAGTTCCGCTTTGGTCATGATGGATTGTCCTTTCGGTTGGTTAAAGGGCGCTCATGTCGAGCGCGATGGGTTTGTAGGCGCCGTCGGCGGTGCGTTCGTAGACGCGCAGCAGGGTCTTGGCCCCCACCACGCGCAGGGCGTCGCCGATGGCCTGCATGGCCTGCTGCCAGCGCGGATCCTCGATCTTGATGCGCCGCAGGGCCAGGATGCGCCCGGTGTCCAGCTTGCCCTGGCTGTCCGTGCGGAAGGTGTCCTGGATCAGGAGCTTCAGTTCATCGCGGCTGCCTTCGGCCCACTCTGCCAGGCACTCGTCAATGAGCGCCCGCGCGGCTTCCAGCTCCTCGCCAAGGGCAATGTGCTCGCTGCGCTGCCGGTCCACGCGGTAGCGGCCGTCAAAGGTGTAGAGCTTGACGTTGCCCTTGCGCCCGCCGCGTTTGACGCCGTATTTTTCGTCCAGCAGTTCCAGATAGGTTTCGATGTCCGCCAAAGTCTCCCCGCGGAATTCTTCCATGTCCGCGCGCAGGGCCTTGGCCCGGCCCAGGACGCCTTTCACCAACTCATCAGCCAGCCGGTGTTCGTCCTTGACCATGCCCACGGGCACCATGCGGCCTTTGGCGTCTTCCATGTAGCCCTCGGGGACCGCCACGCCCGGCGTCGCCCCGTAGGCCGTCGCTTCCTCACTCATGCCGTCACCTCCTCTTCCGTTTCCAGGTTCACCGGCGCTTTCTGTTCGCCCAGGGCCTTGGCCAGCCGGATTACCTCTTCCACAATGCCGTCGATTTCCCGATGCACGGCGGCATCCCGCGTCCAGTCCTTCAACCGGCTGACGCGGAAGCCCAGCCGGATCAGCTCACGCGCGGGGGGCATGGGCCACTCCAGGCACCACCACCAACAGCGGTTTCCGTTCCAGGGCCTCGGCCTGATCCGCCGCAGCCTGCAGGTTCTGCCGCACCACCCGGAGCAGGGCCGCATGCTCATCGTTGACAGCGTGCATCATTGTTCCCAGGGCCACAGCGCAATTTCTGATTTGTTCACTTGCAGTCGCCATTGTTGTCTCTCCGTTAGGCAGCAGGGTTTTTGTTCAGTTGTAACGGGTTGTGCGGGCAGCGTTGGCAGGCCCGCCACCAGCGCAGCGCGCCGGGGCTGCCCGTGGGCATGGCGCCGGCGCGTTGGCCGCATTCCTGCGGGCTCACCGGCACCCCCGCATGCGGGCACTGCACGCGGGTGAAGGTTTCCAGTACCTTGGCGGCCATGCGCGCCGGGTCCGCCGTGTACTTGCCATTGACCAACAGGCTTACCGCCGTGCGGCTCACGCCCATGGCCGCGGCCACGGCCTGGCAGCTGCTGGCGGCCACTTCGCGCTTGAGGATGGCCAGCCAGTCTAGTTCTGGGGCAGCGGCCATACGTCCCCCGTGTTGGGATCGGTCACGGTGCGGGCCTGGCTGTTGTAGGCCGGGGCCTCGGGGCCGGTGTTGCGGTCGGCGGGCAGGAGCCATCCGGAGCGCATGGGCACCAGATAGCCCGCGGCCTCCAAGGCCTTGCAATATCGCCGCAGCTGGCGTTCCGCGTCCTTCTCCGTGCCGTCAGCCACCAGCATCAGCAGGTCATCCAGGCTGCACTTGCCCTTGAGGCGCAGGGCGCGCCAGGCCTTGGCCCGCAGGGTCTGGGCATGCCGGCTTTTGGCTTGGCCAGGCCGCGGCCCGCTCGTGACCTCCNCAGGGAGGTCACGAGGCCCCGCTTCTGCAACGTCCGCAGGGCATGCCGCACGCTGTCGGCAGAGTTGCCCAACGCATCCGCCAGTTCCTGCGTGCCCTGACAATGGCCCGCAGCGGCCAGGCGCGTCAGGACACGCTGACTGACGGTGGAACCCTTGGAGCGGGCCGCGCTCATGCCGCCGCCCCAGCCCCTGCGTGCACGGTCCGGGGCCTGCGCATCTGCCAGTCATACGAGAGGGCCACGCCGCGGAAATGCTCCACGTCCGCCTTGTCCAGGCCGGATTCCCTGGCCACCCGCTCCACCGTGGCGATGATGTTCAGCACCTCGCGCATGCGCCCGCCGCTCAGGCGGTGCACTTCGGCGCACAAGGCTTCTGTCATGGGCACTTCGGACAGCAACCCGCAGGCATAGGCCACGTCGGCCAGGGTGGCCGGCTGGAACTCCACGGCCTGGGCAATGCGGGAATGAATCTGCCCATGCCGCGCCACCATCTTCTGGATTTTCTCCATGCCGATGAGCACCACGGTGATTTCAGCATAGTCGGAGATGTCCCTGATCTTCTCCAGCACCTGGGCCTGACGGGCCAGGGTGAATTCGGCCTCGTCGATGACCAAGGGCTGCTGGGAGCGGGCCAGATGATCCAGCAGGCGGCCAAAGAGCTGCTGACTGCTGCCGCTGGTGTCCACGGTGCGCAGGGTGGCAGCCAGGTCTTTCAGGAAATAGCGCGGCGTCCAATCCACCTTGGCCCGCAGGAAGATTGCGCCCGTGTCCACGGCCCAGCGGTCCGCCGTGTGGCTTTTGCCCAGGCCGGGCAGGCCATGCAGCAGCAACAGCCCGGCTTCGGCCGCCCCGCGTTGCTCCACCGCGCGCACCGCCGCCACAAAGCGGCTGTAATTCTCTGTTTTGACAAACTGTTTTTTCATGGCTCCTTCCCTTGTGGGCGGGGGTGCGAGGGGGAGAACCCTTTGAAAAGGGTTCTCCCCCTCGCGCTCCCCCTTCCCAAACTTTGTATGGTTTTTCTCCAACCCCTTGCTAAAAGTCTTTGGGGAGGGGGTTTGGGGGAACCCCTTTCTACAGAAAGGGGTTCCCCCGATTCCTATCCCGCCTTCCGCTGCGCCGCTTCCTGCGGCGCATAGGCAATCCCTTCAAAGGCATACCGGTCTGCCAGGTCGGCATATTCCGGCGTGGTGGCGTAGCGGGCCAGCCAGGCCTCGTCAGCCTCGGTGCACTGGTCCCGATGCTCCATCAGCCAGCGGAAATGATGTATGGAACTCATGAATAGCGGGCGCTTGGCGTCGTCCGCAGGCGTGGTGGTCGCAGGCAGCGGCGTCACATCGATGGCCGCCACATCCCGGACTTCCCGGGCATCCCGCCCGGCCACAAGCACGTCAGAGAGCATCTCCGGAGCGTCACTCTCTGGCCGCAGGATCACTGCGCCGGGCTCGATGGCATTCGCCTTGGCCTCCAGCCGCTTCAACTGGCCCTTGCGCCGCTTCTCGGCCGCGGCCTCGCGCATGGGCCGGGGCAGGTACGGCGTGGTGTTTCCGTCCAGCTCGGCCTCGCAGATTTTCACCCCGTCCAGACTCCAGACGTAGACCCGGGAGGCGTCGAACACGTCGTAGCGGACCTCCACGGCCTCGCCGTGCAACTCCTCAAGGCTTTTGGAAAAATACTTGCCGTCATGGAAGGCGATCCAGCCGCGGCTGACCTTGCGCGTCTCCGAGGGCATGAACAGCTCCTCGCGCAGGGACGCGTCCACGGTGCAGGGCTGCCAGCCCTGATCCACGAAGGTCCGGCGGTATTCCCGAGGCGAGAGCCGGCGGCGCTTGCCCGTGGTCTCGTCGGTGATCTTGGGCAAGGCCCGGTGCGGCGTGGCGTTGTACAGCTCGATGCGCGCCAGCAGCTGCCCGGCGAACTCCCGCAAGGTGGGCAGGATGTTCTGGCCGTTCTTCAGGCCCTTGCGGGAGAGCTTGTAGACCTTCTTGGCCGCGTCCCGGTCCATGTCCGCATGGGTGCACGTGATGAATTGCTTCACCACGTTACAGGCCGTCTTCACGGCCCGTTCCATCAGTCCCTTGCCCTGCGGCCGGCAACGGATGGAGTGGGTCAGCGTGCTGCCCAGGCGGTCCATCATGCCCAGGCCCTCGGCGGTCCAGAGCGCGTTCTGGTAGCCAGGGCCGTTGTCGGCATAGACGATGGCCGGAATGCCCAGGTACAGGCAGGCCATGCGCAGGGCGTCCAGGGTGGCCGCGGCGCTCTCGGCCAGGGCGATGGACAGGCCCACGCATTCCCGCGTGGCCACGTCAATCACGAACGTCACCTCGGGCTTGAAGGGCCGGCCCGTGTCCGGGTGCAGCACTTCCACGTCCATGGTGGTGCCGTCCATGGTGTAAATTTCGGTGGGCGTCAGGTCCGAGGTGTCCCGCCGCACATAGGGCATCAGGGACAACCAGGCGTTGCCCGTGCGCCGGCCTTCCTCGCGGGCCAGGACGGTCAATTTGTCAAGGAACCGCCGCACGGCATGGATGGAGGGCGCGCCGGCATGGGGCGCATGGGGCGGCCCAAAGGCGTTGGTGTAGGCGTCCACCACGGAGGGCTTCTGCGGATCGCGCCAGCAGGCCAGGAAGGCCTCGGCCCAGGGCGGGATGGTCAGATCCTTTTCCACCCGCGCCGGGGCCAGGGCGCGCTCCCCGGCCAGGGCAAAGAGGGACTGCCAGCGCTGCAACGTCCGGCGGGAAAGCCCACGCTCCGCCCCGCCGCGGTCATTGGCCACCTCCACCAGCCGGGCCAGATGCGCCGGCAAGGTGCCGTCCTTGCTCTGGGCCACCAGGCTGTTCAACGCCTCGCCCTTGCCCATGCCGCCGTCCACCCGGCGTTCAATTTCCCGGATGAACCCCAGCCGCGCCACCATCACCTTGCGCTGGGCATGCGTTAACGCCGATGTCGGCCCGGCCGGTGTAACGGGCAAGCCAGCAGAGGCAGGCACCGCAGGAACCGCTCCAGTTGAAACCGGGGCGGTCGCAGCAGGCACGGAAGACGCGCCGGCCTGAGAGGCCTTCTTCAGCTCCCAGGCCAGAATGGCATCCCGCACATCCTGGGGCAGGGAAACAGGCTGATACTCCCGCCCCCCGCCGCGTCCCTGGCGTCTGGCGCAAGGCCAGGCTTCACCAGCCGCCCTGCGGCGTGCCGAACGCTGATCAATGCCGAGGGCTGCTGCTATTTCCGCGGTGCCATATCCCATGTGAGCGCCCTGCCGAAGGAATCTACATCCTGCCCGAAAGATAGGCCCTGGGGCAGCCACGCCCGATCAGGTAATCACCCAGCCGCTTGCTTTTGCTGTGGCCATCAATGAACTTGCCCACCGTGGCCGGGCTGATTTCCAAATCCCGAGCGACCTCCACTTGGCGGATGCCTTTGAGGACAAGCCATGCCCGAATCTTGCGGGCACTCGACTCTAACCGGCTCATACGCCCAACCTCTCTTGCAGCTCACGCCGACGGGCGGCGCGTTTTTTGTCTTCGGCGACCAGCCGGCCATATTCGGCCAGCGTCATAGTTTCCTTGTCCGCCAGGGCCTGGCCCGTGCCATCCAGCACGGCGGCCAGCACACCAAAATCTTGGGTAACGAGACAGAATGCGGTGACCAGCTCCAGCGGGAAGCGCCATTCGCGCTTGGCCTCGCTGCACCAGCTGTGCAGGTGATGGACGCTCACGGCCTCGCCCGTCAGCCGGCTAAGCTCCGCAGCCACTTCCTCGCGGGAAAGTGGGCACCCGGCCAGGGCCTCTGTCAGCGCTTCCCGCACGGCGTCCTTGCGCAGCAACATCCCGGCGCGCATCCCCTTTGTCCCGCATGGGGCCAGGGGCAGCAGCAGTTGCCGGGGCGCGTTGTCAGGGAGAGGCCGTTTTTTTGCCATTGATTCAACAAATCCGTTGGTCTAAAAGTCAACTTGTCAGGCTGATTTTTACTCTACACACGTCCCCGATACACAAATTCTTGTGTGCAGGTCAATGCTTTTTTGTGTTTTCTACACATGACCTGCGACCTGTTGCCACAAAATTTTGTGCTATACAAAATGGGTGGGGGCTCAATAAAAAGCGGAAATGTCATGCCAAAAACAGCTGAGGCGCAGGAAAGAGATAATCGCGGCCTGCAGTTTTTTGGAGAAAGGCTTGCCGGACTACGCAAAAAGGCAGGTCTTACACAACGAGCTCTTGCGGAAAATATTGGTGTTGCGGTCAATTCGATCCAGAACTACGAAAGCGGGAAAACCCCTAGTGGCGATGTCCTATGCAGACTCGCCAACGTGTTGGGGTGTTCTATTGATTGGCTGCTGACTGGCGTGCATCCGGCCCCACCTGCGCCCAAGTCAATATGTCCGGAGCTGGACTTGGAACGCCTGCGGGATGCAATTGAGGCGGTGGAAGAAGGTCTGACGAGCATTCGCCAGACCTTGCGGCCTGAGAAGAAGGCCGAATTGATTGTGGCTGCCTACAGCCTGATGCGCACAGAAACTGAGGCCAAGGGCAGCATTGTGACGTTGTTGCGAGCAGTGGTGTAGCGTTTCGTCAAGTTGGAAGAGGTGTCCATGTCTGAGAAGTTGTCTCCGAAAGACAAGATCATCAAACTCATTCAAGATGCTGGGACAGAAGAAGGTGAACGCCCCCAGGAAGATGGGGCCGAGGAGAATCAGCAGAACGGGGACACAAATAGCAATGGGCATTCCATTGTTGTGCACGCCGGGAGCGGGGCAACAGTGCAAATTGCAGCCCGAGACATAGTGAATAACCATATATTTATTATAGACGTGCCCCTCTCGTAAAGAATTCTCAAACCCGGACATCCCGAAAGATTTTTCATCATCCCCATCTGGCGTATTTCTAAAAATTTCATATAAAACAAATTGATACATCGAACTCGGACATCTGGCACATGTCCGGGTTCGATGTCCGGGTTCGCGCCGGCCCGCAAAAAACAAGAAGCCGGAGAAACATTTTTCTTTCCGGCTTCTTGCGCGTATTTTTCAGCGGCGGTCAGCATGTCCGAGTTGTGCCAAATCCCCCGCAAAAGCCATTTTTTGCGCCAAATCCCCCGCGAATGTCCGGGTTCGCCGGGGCGCACAGAATGCCCCACAACCCCACCGAATCCCAAGCACATCCCGCCAAGTCCCCCCAAATCCCGCCATATCCCGCTGCGCCAAATCCCCCGCCAGCTCACATGGGCCTGCAATGGTCCTTCGTCAGCAGCCTTTGCCGTCGCTCCTTCCCCGGCGGCGGCAATGCAGCAGGCCGGGGAGCCATCGTATTCCGCCGAAGAACGTGAATATGCATTGTGCGTTCTTCGGCGAAATACTGCAGATCACAGGTCCAGGTCCTGCTGCTGCGCCAGGGCGTGACGCAGGGAGCGCAGCGGCGAACGGCGTTTCCAGCGCCGCAGGGCATCCTGGGCCGCCCGGCGCACCCGGGGGTGCTCGTCTCCCAGCAGGACTTCAAACGCGTGCGCATCCTGCGGACGTCCAAAGTCGCTCAGGGCAAAGAGGGACTCCAGCCGCACCTGCCAGCAGGGATCCCCCAGGGCATTCACAAAAACGTCCGCCTCGTCCGTCAGCCAGCGCAGGGCCTTGATCGCGGCCAGGCGGCGGCGTTCGTCCTGGTGCTGGAGCATGGGGACAAGCAGGACGCCTGCCTGCCGGGATTGCAGTCCCACCAGCAGGCTGAGGGCCTCGTCCTGACGCACGGTCCAGCGCGGGTGGGCCAGTTCCCGCAGCAGGATGGCCTCGGCGTCTTCAAAGCGGGCCAGGATGGCCCGACCGGCCAGGTATCGTATGGCCATGTCCGGATGCCCAAGATGCATCAGCAACTCGAACCGCTCCATGGACTGATAGGTCTCGGCCGTCATCAGCGCGGGCGTGCACGGGGCAGGGCTGTGCTCCTGAAGGCAGACCGAAACAGGCGGTGTCTCACGCGGTAGTGTCACGGCGGCATCCTCCTTGCGGTGCATGGGCTGGCTTCCAGAAGCCGGCATACGGAATGTTCAGGGAAAACAAGGTGTCCCAGGGACGATGCTCCAGATGGCAGCACAGGGAGCGGATGACCCCGGCGTGAGTCACCACCACGATGTCGCGCCCGTTGTCTTGGGCCTGCAGGGCCGTCATGGCCGGCAGCACGCGGGCCAGCACATCGCCAAAATGTTCTCCTCCGGGGGGGCGCACCCCGGCGGGATCGTCGCCCCTGGCCTGGAACGCGTCGGGGTGTTCCCGGGCCACGTCGGCCATGGCCCGGCCTTCCCAGCTGCCCAGGGAGATTTCCCGCCAGACGGGATCGACAACGAGCGGACACTCCAGGGACGCTGCGATGATTGCCGCGAACTCCCGGGCGCGGGACAGGTCGCTGCAGCGAATTTCCCGGACGGTGTTTCCGGCCAGGGACGCCGCCACGCACCGGGCCTGCTGCCGCCCGGTTTCGGACAGGGGCAGGTCCAGCTGGCCCACATAGACCCGCTCTCCGGGCCGTTCCACATGGCCATGCCGCAGGAACATCACGGGCATACTTTGCCTGCCTGCAGCGCGGCGCGGTGCTGCACCAGTTGCGCCACGATGCTGATGGCGATTTCTCCCGGCGTCTGCGCGCCGATGGCCAGGCCGATGGGGCAGGCCACCCGGGCAAAATCCGCATCGCCAAACCCCTCCTGCCGCAGGCGCAGGTAGGTGGCGTCGCGCTTGCTGCGGCTGCCGATCATGCCGATCCAGCCCGCCGCCGTGCGCAGGGCCTGGGCCAGCACCGTGGCGTCGTGCCGGTGGCCGCGGGTGAGGATGGCCAGATGGCTTTGCGTCCCGAGGACTTCCTCGGCCAGGCCCGGGGCAGCGAACAGCCCGTCATACGACGCCGGCGTCACGATGCGCGCAGCCACGGGAAACCGGGCGGCATTGGCGAATTCCGGCCGGTCATCCACCACCACCACCCGAAAGCCGGCCACATGGGCCACTTCGGCCGTGGCCTGGGAGACGTGCCCCGCGCCGAAGAGGTAGAGCGAGGGCGGCGGGGTGTGGACTTCGGTCAGCCGCCGGATCTGGCCTTCCGTGCAAAAATCCCAGGCCGGCGCATCGGCCGGGGGATCCGCCAGGATCTCGCGCTGGATGTCAAGACGGCCTGTGTCCACCATGACCAGTTGGGTGCGCATGGCGGCGCGTCGTCCCGCGGCCAGATGCGCGGTCAGCTCGGCGAAGGCGGCCCGCGCCGGGATGTCCAGGGGTTCGGCCAGGACTTCCAGGCGGCCGCCGCAGATCATGTCCATGCCCTGGCCGTTGGCGCCGGCAAGATCGTACGCCGCAGTGACAGCAACGCCGGTCTCCAGCACCGTGGCCGCCAGGGCTATGGCCTTCGCCTCCACCAGCCCACCGCCAATGGTGCCCTGGATGGCGTTGCCGGGGAACACGAGCATCCGTGCCCCGGCCGTGCGGGGGGTGGACCCGTCCTGATGCAGGATGGTCACAAGGGCCGCCGGCGTCGGCGCGGCGGCAATGGCGTCAAACAGCAGCATGCAGGGGCTCCTTGTGCACAATGCGGCGGATGGTTCGTTTGGGGGGCGTGTCCGCCAGAAGAGATTCCAGCCGGTGCTGCCGGATGTCCAGGGGCAGGGACTGACAGCCCGGCACAGCCTGCACCCTGGCCGCGATGTCCTCCATCGCGCCGCCGCAGGCATGGATGCGCAACACCTCGCGCCCCTCGACGGTCAGCAGCTCCAGACGACAGGCCAGCAGGCCCGGGGTCTGCATCACGGCATCGTCCAGCACGGTTTCGTCCACAAGGTCCCCCGTGACAAGGGCCAGGGAAGGCGAACGCCGGCGCGTGGGATTCTCCAGCCGTGGCAAAGGGCTGCCGCAGGCGCAGGGACCGGGCAGCAGACGGGCCAGATCCCCCGTGCGATAGCGGATCAGCGGCATGCCGCGCCGGGCCAGGGTGGTCAGCACCAGTTCCCCCGGCTCGCCCGGCGGCAGGGGGGTGCCGGAGTCCGGATGGATGACTTCCAGGTGCAGATCCAGCAGCCGCGGATGCAGGCCGTCATGCGCCGGACACTCCACCGCGCCGCCGAGGCCGGTTTCGGTCATGCCCCAATGTAGGAAGATTTCACACTCCAGGCGCTGGCGCAATTCGTCCACCAGCCAGCGCGGGGCGCGGTCTGCCGAGAGCAGCACCGAGGTCAGGCCGGGGATCCGGCCGCCGGCACGCGCTGCGGCCAGCACCTGCCAGGGCAGGCCCACCACGCAGGCGACGGCGTGCGTGCGGATGGTCTCGTGCAGCGCGTCCACATCCCGCAGGAATCCCAAAGAAATACACGCGGAGCCCAGCCGCGCCAGCCCCTGGCCCAGCAGATCCCCCACGGTGCCGGGGCGGTCTCCGGGCATGAGCAGCAGCACCGTGCCGCCGGGCGGGACGATGTGGGCCATGCCTGCGGCAAAGAAGTCCGCGGTGGCGTCCAGGTCGTCCCGGGTGAAATACAGCCGCTTGGCCGGACCGGTGGTGGCGGAGGACTGCAGGGTGATTACGCGCTCGAAGTCGCCCTGGGGCAGGCAGCACAAGGCTGGGCCCTGCTGGCGCACCTGCTCGACCGTGAGCAGGGGCAGCCCGGCCAACGCATCCAGGGAGTGTAGGACGTCTGGCGTACCGGCCAGATGCGTCTGCCAGAACGGGCTGTGCCGTCGGGCCCAGGCCAGGGTTTCGTTGAGGCGTTGCAGTTGCGTCGCGCGCAGCTGTGCGGTGCCCGGCGCGCCCGGCGTGTCCAGTCCCAGCCGGGCGGCTATCCAGTCGTCCAGACGGTGCCCGGTCATGCCTTCACCCCGCGGTGCAGGGTCTGGCCGTGACGGGACGTGCAATTGTAGCTGCAGAAGGGAATCAGCCGGCCGTCGGGACTGAGCACATGGATGCAGCAGCCCTGCAGGCGCTCCAGGTCCATGGTCCAGGCGTCCTGAAAGGCCATGGCCGAGAGGGAAAAGGCGCGGCGTCTGGCGTCGGCAAGGAAGCGATCCATCTCGCCCGCGGCTTCCGCTCCCTCGGGGGTGTCTTCGGGAAAGGCCCATTGCCGGCGGGTGAAGTCCTTGGCCTTGCGCGCGCCCTCTGCCGCCGGCGCGGCACTGGCAGGGCCGCAGCAGCCCTCGGGAGTGGAGACAAGGCGCAGGCTGCCGTCTGGCCGACGAATGTAGCTGGCGTGGAAGGAGCACAGGGCATGCTCGCAGCCGGGGGGGATGCAGTCTGCCGCATGCACGAGGCCGGCGGTCTGCGTCTCCAGTCCGCGCATGAGCTCCGGCAGGGTGATGCGCTGGGCGTCTTCCGGAATGGAGAGCATCCTGCCGAAATAGCTGACCGGCTGCAGATGCAGCCCGCGCACCGCCGGGCCGTTGGCCACGGCAAAGCGCAGCAAGGCCCCGAGGTGGCCGTCGTTGACGCCGAGCACCACCGTGGCCACCAGCACCACACCCAGGCGGGCAGCGGCGGCGGCATCCACGGCCCGCAGCTTGGTGTCCCGCAGGGGCCGGCCGCGCAGGGCCACGTATGGCGCATCGTCCAGGGAATCGAACTGCAGGTAGATGGTATCCGCCCCGGCCTCGGCCAGACGGCGGGCGAAGTCCGGCTCACGGGCCAGACGCAGGCCGTTGGTGTTGATCTGCACAAAGGAAAATCCTTTGGCCTTGCACAGGGCGACGATGGCCGGCAGATCGTCCCGCACGCAGGGTTCGCCGCCCGAGAGCTGGACCACGCAGTCTCCGGACTGGGCCTTGAGACGATCCAGCAGCCAGCCCAGGCGGGTGAGGTCAGGATCGGCCGGCGCATCCGATCCCGAGGCGGCGTAGCAGACCGGGCAGCCCAGGTCGCAGCGCTGGGTGATCTCCACCACGGCGCAGCAGGTGTGCTGGCGGTGATTGGCGCACAGGCCGCAGTCGCGGGGGCAGCCCAGGGCCGCGGGTCGAGCCTCGGCATGACCGGGCACGGGCGTTTTGGGCCGCAGCCAGCCGGCAAAGGCCGGTTCCCCGCGCCAGACGATGGTCTGAAAGACGCCATGCTCCGGACAGGTCTTGCGCAGGAACACTTCCGCCCCTTCCTGGACGTATACCGCCGGGAGCACCTGCAGGCATTCCGGGCACAGGCTGCGTGTCGCCGCCTCAGGCATGGGCGGACTCCGGGGGCATGGTGGGATCAATCTCGTATTGCTGGAGAATTTCCACGGCCTTTTCGTAGGCCGCCGCGGTGAGGCCGGCGCAACGTTCCGGGTGCGGCCGGCCGCCGGCATCCTCCAGGATGTCTGCGCAACGGATGCCGCAGAAGCCGGCGCAGGCGGATTCCCGGAACCAGCCCGTCAGATCGGCCACCATGGCGTCCAGCATGGGGTGGGCCAGTTCTCCCGCCGCGCCCCGGCCGCCGTGCCAGGAAAGGAGGCAGACCCCGCCCAGCAGCGCGCCGCAGATCTCGCCGCAGTGGCCGATGCCGTGGCCCAGGCCGTGGGCGATGCGGACAAGCTCCGGCCGGTCCTCGCCGGCCAGCTCCAGGCCGAGCCTGAGGACGATCTGACTGCAGTTGAAGCCTTCGGCTGCCAGTCGCAGGACGTCGTGTTCCGAATCGTATCCCATGGACATCATCCTTCACGGGTTGCGAGGCACAGGAAGTAGCCGGGCGGCGCGCAGTCCTGCCCGGACCGCAAGGACAGCGCCCCGGCGAACACCAGCCGGGCAGCCAGCTCGGCCATGGCCCGGCTGTGATCTTCCAGGGTCAGGATGCAGAAGCCTGCCCGCCGCAGGGCAGCGCGCCAGCCGTCCAGGGACAGCGCGCCCTCGTGACAGCTGCCGCCGCCAGCGCGGGCTTCGCATTGCGGACCGCGCTGGTACAGGTCCGACAGCAGCAGCACCCCGCCAGGGCGCAGCACCCGGCGGATCTCGTCAAAAAGTGCCTGTCCCGGGCCCATGCAGCTGGCGGCGCACTCGCAGAGCACGGCGTGAAAGCTGGCCGTGGCAAAGGGCAAGTGCTCGGCCGCGGCCTGCACGCGCGGCACGTTTTCGAGGGAGCCCGGAATATCCGGGGGCGTGGCGTCCACCCCCACGGCCTTCAGGCCTCGACGGTGGAGCACTTGCAAGGAGGCGCCAGGGCCGCAGCCGAGATCCAGCACCCGGCCGCCCGGCGCAAGGCCGGCGGCCTCGGCCCAGTCCAGCAGCCTGCCCGTGAGGGCCAGGCCGCCGGGACGCAGGGTCTGCCCCAGCACGGCGCGCACCTCGGCCCGGGCGTGGAAGGGCGGCGGGGCGATCATTTATCCTCCAGCACCTGTTCCACATCCAGCATCTTGCCCAGGGCCAGTTCCTCGGGCACCAGCACGGCCTTGCAGCGCGGGCACCTGGGCAGCTCCACGTCGAAGACCACGCCCATATAGGAAAGCTGGGCTGGTCCGGGCGTCATGGGCTCGTCGCAGGCGGCGCAGCGCCAGCCTTCATACCGGGCGATGATCTCGGGAAAGCGTTGCATCAGACCTCCGATATGGCCATGCGATGGCTCCAGGCGCGGTGAATGCGATAGACGGCCATATGCGTGGTTTCAATGGAGTATTCCACCCAGTACGTCACCGTGCCCGGGGCATGGCAGACGAGGCGGCGGCCTGTTTCCTGATTGGTCAGTTCCCTGCCGGTTTCGCGGGCATGGCGCAGGGCGGCGCGGATATCCGAGAGCAGGATGCGCCGTTGGTCCACCATGTCCCGCACCTCGGGGGCCAGCTGGACGGGACTGGTATCCTCGTGCATGGCCGCCCGTTCCTGCCACAGTTCGGCCAGCAGATCCCGCTTGAGCCGGCGGCGGTTTTCCTGGCGATCTGGCCCCCCCGGTCCGCGACGGATGTACGAACAGGTGGCGCAGACCGGCGCCTCGGCCGCCTCGGGAAACAGGAAATCCAGCAGATGATGGACGGTCTTGCCGGAACGCGAGAGGCTGTCCCGACACATGGCGCACCAGGCGAGGATGTCTCCCTCGCAACGGCTGGCGCGGGTGCGGGCCACGGTGTCGGCCAGGGCCGGGTTGGCGGACTCCATGCCGCCGCCGAAGCCGCAACACTCGGTCAGTTCGCCCGACAGACGCGGTTCGTGCAGGGCAAGGCCGCAGCGGTCGGCCAGCCGCCGCACCGCGCCGCGTACGGGCTCCAGATGCCGGGCCGTGCAGGGGTCATGGAGGGAGAAGGATCTGTTGACCGGGGCCGCCTCCGGTGGGTGCGTTTCCAGTATCTCCCACATCGAGATCCACTTGACCGCAGGCAGGTGCTCCCGGAATGTGTCGATGCAGGTGGTGCATGCGGCGATGATGGTGGGCGATCCCATTGCAATGATGGATTGCTCCAGCGCCTGCAGATGCGCGTCAAAGCGCGCCTGCTGGCCGGCCCATTTGACCGGTGCGCCGCAGCAGGAGAGCAGCAGCCCGGCCGGCTCGGGCAGGCGGTCCCGCAGGTGGCCGTACACGCGCTGCACCATGGCCGGCGAGGAGCCGGCCAACTGGCAGCCGGGCATGAAGAGATACGCGCTGGAATCCGCGCCCGGCGCATGGCGGAGCAGGGCGGCCTGGTCCGAGACGCTGGCTTCGAAGTCCCGCACGGCGAAGTCGTAAGCCGAGCCGGGCATCTTGTTCGTGCGGACCATCTCCTGCCGGGCTTCCAGGCAGAGCCTGCCCATGTGGAAGTCGCCGGGACAGACGGCCTCGCACAGGCCGCAGCCGCTGCAGCTTTCAATCATGGTGTTGGCCTTGCGCAGGCCCTGGATGATGGAAAGATTGTTGTACAGCTCCCGGGCGTACTTCTTGGGATAGCCCTTGAATTGTTCCAGGTATACGCAGACCTTCACGCACTCCTTGCACTCGCACAGCAGGCAGCGGCCGGCCTCGGCGCGGACGGTGTCTGCATCCTGCCACACAACCGGGGCTGCCGCCTGGGTGGGCAGGCCCTCAATGCTGGTGAACAGCGTGGTCTCGAAGGGGCCTTCGCGGTCCCGGGCGGCGGTGAGGGAGACTTTTTGCAGAAAGCGGTCCATGGACACCGCAGCCATGCGGCCCTGGAAGGCGGCGTCGATGCAGGTGCGCGTCTGGAAGCCGCCGCAGAAGGTGTTCTCCGCGGATTGCCAGGTCACTGCCGCGGGGGGCTCCAGTCCCAGGGATGCCGGACCGCCGGCCAGCGACGGCGTATCCAAACCAACATAGACTACTGAAAATTTAGCAGAAAGCTGATCCAAGAGGGCACGGTTCAGGGCCGGCGCCTCCACGCGCTGCACGCGCAGGCCGGCCAGCTGGGCAAAGGCGTCTTCAAGGGCCTGTGAAGGCAGCAGATCTTCCGGAATGTCCCGCAGCAGGCCGCCCCATTCCCCTGCGGGGGCATGCAGCACCGGGGTGTAGCCTTTCTTGCCCAGATCCCAGGCGCAGGTGAGGGCCGAGAGGCCAGCCCCCAGGATGGCCACCTGGACGTTCTTGGCCGGCAGGGGGCGGATGGCTTCGCGTTGCGGGAACAGACGGATGGCGGCGCGTTCCAGATCCCCGATGCGCAGGGCTTCGTCCAGATCCGCGCGGCGACAACTGGTCTGGCAGGGCTGTTCGCACACAAGGCCCAGCACGCCGGGTAGGGGCATGGTCCGGGCCAGCACGGCGCGGGCCTCTTTCCACTTGCCTTGCTGCATGGCGGCCATGAAGGCCCGCACATCCACATGCAACGGGCAGGCCGCCTGACACTTGGGCGGCTCCTCCTGCGTGCAACGTTGCTCCCAGGCGCGCAGCGTCTGTTGTTCCATGAGGCGTTCCTTTTTATGGAAGGAGAATGGCGTCCAGCGGTTTGCGTGTGGCTGGTCCGGGATGCTCGCCCGCGGGCACGCCCACGGCCAGCAATGCGATGACCGCCAGTTCCTCGCCCAGGCCGAACCTTGCCTTGATGGCGTCCTCGCCGAACATGCCTACCCAGCAGGTGCCCAGGCCCAGTTCCACGGCCTGCAGCATCATCTGGGAGACGGCCAGGGCCACGTTCATGGCGCCGGCAGCCCGGAGCCGTTCGCGGGCCGATGCCTGTTCCACGGTCAAATAGTCTTTGATGCCTTCCATCACTGGGCCGGTGAAGCCGGAGTCCACATAGGCCTGCACGGATGCTGCAGATTCCTTCAGATAGCCGGAGATGTCCGCACAGCAGAGCAGCACTGCGCCGGCGGAGGTGAATAAGCCCTGCTGCCGGGAGACGGAGCCGGCCAGCCAGGCCTTGTCCTCGGCGCCAGTGAGCACCTTGAAGCGCCAGGGTTGGGAATTGAGGCTGGAGGGCGCCAGACGGGCGGCGTCCAACAGCGTATTCAACTGGGCCTGGGTCAGGGGCGCGCCGGTGAAGCTGCGGATGCTGCGCCGCCGGGCAATGGCTTCCTGCACGGTCATGTGCACTCCTCCGTGTTCAGATGCAGGCGGGGACCCCGCACGCACGCGCGCGAGGTCCCCGGGTTCATGCTGATGGACTGGTTAGGCCTTCAAGGCTTCCAGCACCTTTTCCGGGTAGGCCGGGAGGCGGTAGATGCGCACGCCAGTGGCGCTCTTGATGGCGTTGATGATGGCCGCGTGCGGGCTGGTCAGGGGCAGTTCGCCCACACCGGAAGCGCCGAAGGGGCCGTCCGGACGCGGATGGTTCACGTACACGATGTCCAGCTTGTCCGGGATCTGCTTGATGAACGGGAAGCCCGCGCCCACGAGGGTGGCGTGCTTCTTGATGTCCTCGAAGTCCTCGGACAGGGCCAGGCCGATGCCCTGGGCCAGGCCGCCGTAGATCTGCCCGTCGGTGGCCAGCTGGTTGCAGAGGCTGCCGAGGTCGGCCATGAGGGTCATGCCGTCCACGGTGGTCTGGCCGGTGGCCACGTCCACGGTCACTTCGGCCATGAACACGCCGTACATGTACACCACAAAGGGCTTGCCAAGGCCGGTCACGGCGTCGCAGTGGGTGGCCCCGCTGGCGGTCCAGTTGCCGGTGATCTTGGTGGGCTTGTCCGCGGCTTTCAGTTCGTCGTAGGTGTAGTAGCCGCCGCCGGGCTTTTCACAGGCCTTGAGGAGGTTTTCACAGGCCACGCGGATGGCGTTGCCGGTCATCACCTGCTGGCGGGAGCCGCCGGAGGGGCCGGAGTTGGGGGTGGTGGCGGTGTTGGGCCAGGTGAACTTGATCTTTTCCGGAGCCACGCCCATGGGACGCAGGGCTTCGTGCGCCGTGCCCACGCAGCCGATGTCCGCGCCCTGGCCATGGTCTTCCCAGGCCGTATGCACGGTGATGGTGCCGTCGGCATTGAGCTCGGCCCAGGCTTCGGAGGCGTCAGGGCCGTCCAGGCCGCTGCCGTACACGCCGATGGAGATGCCCACGCCCTTCTTATGGGTGGCGGTGGATTCCTTTTGGGCCTTTTCCAGAGCAGCCTGATACTTGGGCCGCAGCTGGTCGATCATGTCCGGCAGGCTGAAGACTTCAGGTTCCTGGCCGGTGGGGTTGGTGTCGCCGGGGCGGTAGGCGTTCTTGTAGCGCAGTTCCAGCGGGTCCATGCCCAGCTTTTCCGCCAGCATGTCCATGAGACATTCGGAGGCGAACATGGACTGAGGCGCACCGTAGCCGCGGAAGGCAGAGCCCCAGACGTGGTTGGTGGCCACAGTGCGACCGAGGCCGCGGATGTTGGGGATGTTGTAGCCGGCGCCGATGAACTGTGCGCCGCGCAGGGTCAGGAGGTCGCCGAATTCCGAGTAGGGGCCGTGGTCCACCAGCCAGTCGGATTCCATGGCCAGGAGCGTGCCGTCTTTCTTGGCCGCGAACTTGACGTTCATTTCCCACGGGGAGCGCTTGCCGGTGTACTGCTGCTGCTGCTGATAGTTGTAGCGCAGGTGCACGGGGCGGCCCGTGGCCATGGCCGCCACGGCCACCAGGGCTTCGGAGGTGGGGCTGAACTTGTAGCCGAAGGTGCCGCCCATGGGGTTGGCCACCAGCACCAGCTGATCGGGTTCCAGGCCCACGCCGGGGGCGATCATGTACAGGTGCAGGTGCACGCCGATGGACTTGGAGTGGATGTAGCACTTGCCGTCGTCGCCCATGTAGGCAAAGGCTACGTCTGGTTCGATGGGCATGTGCGGCTGGCGGCCCACGTAGAAGTCGCCTTCCACGGTGACGTCGGCCGAGGCGAAGATGGGGCCGGTGTCTTCGCCCTTGACGATGGGCTGTTCAAAGTACACGTTGGGCGTGCCGGGATGGATCTCAATGGCATCCTCGGCCGCAGCGGCAGGGCCGCTCATGTACGCGGGCAGTTCTTCCAGGTCCACCTTCACCTTTTCGGCCGCGGCGCGGGCGTTGGCTTCGGAGTCGGCGCAGACCAGGGCGATGCAGTCGCCGTACTGGAAGACCTTTTCGTCGCACAGGATGGGACGATCCCAGCCGTCACCCTTGTTGGTGGGGAAGGTGATGAGGCCGGTGATGCGGTTCTTGCCCTTGACGTCCTTGTGCGTGATGACGCTGTGGACGCCGGGCATGGTGAGGGCTTCGGAGGTGTCGATGCCCTTGATGTTGGCGTGGGACACCTTGGCCTGGACCATGGCCAAGTGCAGGGTGCCAGCGGGCATTTTCAGGCCCAGGTCCGCGCCGTAGTCCAGCGTGCCGGTGACCTTGGCCACGGCCGTGGGGCGGGGGTATTTGGAGCCCCAGATGCGGCCGTCGGCGGGCATCTTGAATTCCAGGTCGGTTTCGGGCTTCTTGCCATTGATGACCGCGGCGGCGTCCATCACGGCGTCCACCAGCGGCTTGTAGCCGGTGCAACGGCAAGCATTGCGATGCTTCTGGAACCAATCACGCACGTCTTCGCGAGAGGGGTCGGCGTTGGTGTCCAGGAGGCCCTTGGCGGAGACGATGAAGCCGGGGGAGCAGAAGCCGCATTGCGCGCCGCCGTGCAGCACCCAGGCTTTCTGCAACGGATGCAGGTTCTCCGGCTGGCCCACGCCTTCGATGGTGGTGATCTGCGCGCCGTCGGCCACGCGCTTCATTTTGGTGACGCAGGCGCGCACCACTTTGCCATCCAGGATGACGGAGCAGGCGCCGCACTGGCCCTGTTCGCAGCCCACCTTGACGCCGGTGAGCCCGAGTTGCTGACGCAGCACGTCAGACAGCAGGGCTTCGGCGTCCACGAACAGATTCTGCTCGATGCCGTTGACGGTGATTACTTTTTGAATCATCTTCCACTCACTCCTTGCTGTTTGGGGAAGGGGCGGCGCAGTGGCGCGGCTCAGGGACCATGCCTGTCTCGATGCGATCTCGCTTGGTCGGCGCGCGCATCGTACAGACATCCTGGCCGCCACTGCGTCTTTTCCAGTATCGATCCCCGTCGCGGTACTGCCGCGGCACGGGGGGCCCAGCCACAATTCGGGTGCACCATTTTGCCATTGACGCACGCCTCCTGACTCTTTGCCGCCCGGCTATTTGCCGAAGGGGCACACGGGGTGCCGGCATTCCGGGCAATTCATGCACAAGCCGCCGTGTCCCATGGCTACGATGTCCTTGCGGGTGACGTGCAGTCCGGCCACCAGCCGGGGCGTCACCAGGTCGAACACGCTGGCCTGGGCGTACATGACGCAGCCCGGCAGCCCCACCACGGGCACGCCCTCCACATACGCGAGCATGAACATCGCCCCCGGGAACGTCGGCGCGCCGTAGGTGACAATCTCTCCGCCCAGGGCTCTGATGGCTGCCGGCGTCTGGTCGTCGGGGTCCACGCTCATGCCGCCGGTCACGGCCACCATCTCCGCGCCCTGGTCCAGAAAGGCCCGGATGGCGGACACGGCCATGGCTTTGTCGTCGGAAACAATGGTCTGCCCCATCACGGTGCAGTTGAGCGCCGAGAACTTGCGCTTGAGAATGGGGCCGAATTTGTCCTTGATGCGGCCGTGGTAGACCTCGCTGCCCGTGGTCACCACGCCCACCTTGAGCGGCCGGAACGGCAGCACCGAGACCGTGGCCCCCCGCGCCGCGCACAGGGCTTCCATGCGCTCCAGTTTTTCCCGCCGCACGGCCAGCGGCACCACGCGGCACCCGGCCACCATGCGGCCGGTCTGCACGGCCTGGCCGGTGTGGGCCGTGGCCACCACCAGTTGTTCTTCGGAATTGATGTCGAACAGGCCGTCCACATCCACCTGCAGCAGGCCGTCGCAGGCTGCCACCAGATTGATACGGCCTTCGCAGGGCGCGGTCAGGGTAAGGTTCGAGGCGTCCGTGTCCTGGGCCAGGGCCAGCGCCATGCGGTGGGCGGCGTCGTCCTCGTGCACGTAGCCTTCGGCCAGATCGTACACGTAGAGATGTTCCTTGCCCAGGTTGAGCAGCGTGGGAATGTCCTCAGGGCGGACCACATGCCCCCGCCTGAAGGCCCGGCCCTTGAACTCGCCGGGGATGATGCGTGTGATGTCGTGGCACAGCACGCTGCCTACGGCGTCGGCGACATCGATGACTTTCATGACAATCCACCCTTCGTTTCTTGTCACATGCAGTTCATGCGTGGAAGCGTCCTTGCCTCCTGTGCAGGCAGGATGCTATCCCGTCCTCAATGTATGCTTGCTAAAGCATACTTCTGGATGGCCCTGCCACCCGGTCATGACAAGGAACCTGCCCGGCAGACGTGCACAACTGTCACGAATTGTTTCCCAATCGTGTCGCGAAAAAAAAGTATGGAAAAGGCATGATGGTCGGTGCCGACGGACGGTCCAAGCTGGGCCAGAAACGGTGGATGCAGTTGGTGAGCCTGTTCGCCCTGGATCTGGACGCCACTGCCATTGCCCGGAGCATGGGCTGCTCCCGCAACACCGTGAACACGCACCTGCAGGCCTTGCGGCGCAGCATTGCAGGCTATTGCCGTCTGCATGCCCCGCTGCTCAAACGCTTCGAGCTGGGCGACGCCTTTTTTCAGGCGGGTCTGGTCAAAGGCAGCGCCCGCGCCCTGCGGCACGAGCCGCCGGCCCTGTGGGGGCAGCTGCCCGCAGGGGGCGGCATTGTGGTGGATCTGATCCCCGAGCGCGAGGCCGACGCCCTGCGCCTCATCCGACACAGCCGGTTCTGGCTGGAGACGCACTGCAAGGGCGCGCGCTGCCCGCATGCCTGCCGGCAGGAACTGGTGGTGCTGGACCTCTCCATGCTCACGGCCTGGTCCTGCGGCGAGCCGACGTCCCTGGCCCGGGAGACGCCGGCCCAGCGCATGACCCGGTTCCTCCAGTTCGCCATGGTCCGGCTGGAGAAATTCCGCGGGCTGCAGGCGCACACCCTGCTGCTGCATCTCAAGGAAACGGAATTCCGGTTCAATCACCCGGGCATGACCCTGTATCCCGCCCTCAGGGAAGTGCTGGAGGCCGAAACCAGGGACGCCCGCCCCGCCCGCAACACGCGCCGGGCTTGACACGATCTATGCTTCTATTGGTATATGTTAATTTTTGCATAACCAATGCAGAACGCAACAAAGGAGCGCACCATGGCCCGTCCCTGTCAGCCTGCCAGCCTGCTGATTCGCTTCGTGATGCTCGTCGTCGCCCTGGCCCTTCCCGGCCTGGCGTTGGCGGTTGAACCTGCCGCCACTTACGGCACAGGCACGCACGTCTTTTCCCTGGCCACAGGCAGCCCCGGCGAACTGGGCCTGCTGAAGGTGTTGGCCGAGAGCTTCGCCGCCAAGCATGACGCCTCCATGCAGTGGGTCAAGGCCGGCTCGGGCGAATCCCTGAAGCTGCTCAAGGAAAAGCAGGTGGATATGATCATGGTGCATGCACCTGCCGCCGAAAAGAACGCCGTGGCAGAGGGCTGGGCCCGACTGCGCACCCTCATCGGCTCCAACGAATTCTACATTGTCGGCCCGGCAGCGGACCCGGCAGGCATCAAGTCGGCCAAAACCGCGGCCGAGGCCTATCAGAAAATCGCCGCGGCCAAGGCCAAATTTTTCTCCCGCGGGGACAATTCCGGCACCCACAAAAAGGAGCTGGACGCCTGGAAGAACGCCGGCGTGACGCCCGCCGGAGACTGGTACATCGTGACCAAGGACTTTATGACCGCCACCCTCAAGCGGGCCAATGACGAAGGCGGCTACTTCATGACCGATTCCAGCACCTGGGCGGCGGAACAGAAGAACATGCCGGCCCTGACCATCCTGTTCCGGGGCGATGTGTTCCTGGTGAACACCTATCACGCCCTGGCCCAGCCCTCGGGCGCCACCCCCGGCGCCGATACGGCCGCCCAGTTCATCGCCTTTGTCGCCTCCCCCGAAGGGCAGGCCATCATCGCCAGCTACGGCAAGGACCTGCATGGCGAAGGGCTGTACAACGACGCCGAATACGCCAAGCAGTATGATCACTAGAGCATGTTATCTTTGAGAAGAGTTCCTGGGGGAACCCCTTTCTGTAGAAAGGNTTTTGGAAGGGGAGAGCGCGAGAGGGGAGAACCTTTTGCAAAAAGGTTTCCCCTCTCGCAACGACTTATTTCAAAATGAGAATGCGCTAAAACAACTGCTTGAACAGCTCCTCGCCGGTGGATTTGGGCCGGCCCGTCTCGCCCGGGGTGCCCGGTGTACCCGGCGCGCTGGCGTTTTCCTGATCCGGGGAGAAGTATGCCTCCTCCGTCAGCATGTCTGTGGCCTGCGGCTCGGTGCCGGCCATGAAGGGCAGGATCAGGCTGTCCGGGGCGGTGTTGGGCACGGGCAGGCCCGTGGTTTCGGACACACTGGCCAGGAGTACCCCCTGGGGCATGGGAAAGTCCGTGACCGGGTACTGCTTTTCCACCACCTGCCGGTAGGAGACGAAGATGGGCAATGCGGCGCGGCCGCCGGTCTCCAGTTTGCCCATGGGCGTCACCTGATCCATCCCCACCCAGACCCCGGTGAGCAGCGACGGCGAGAAACCCACGAACCAGGCATCCTGCTCGTCGTTGGCCGTGCCGGTCTTGCCGGCGATGGGCCGGCCCAGCGTGGTGGCCTTGCGGCCGGTGCCGTACTGGACCACGTCCTTGAGCATGGAGGCCATGAGGTAGGCATTTTCCGGAGAGATTGCAGGGGTCACAACGGGTTGCGGCAGCAGGATGTTCTGGCCCCAGGCATCGCGCACCACCAGCACCAGCCGGGGGGCGATGGTGGCGCCGTCTGGCCGGGCAAAGGCGGTGTACGCCTGGCAGAGGTTGATGGGCCGCACGGCCACCGCACCCAGGGAGACGGCGAGGTTTTTCGGGAAGTCCGCCTCCAGGCCCAGGGCCTTGGCGCGTTTGATGACCGTATCGATGCCGATGCGTTCGGCCACGCGGATGGTCACCAGATTGCGGGACTTGACCAGGGCCGTGCGCAGCAGGGTGGGGCCGAAGAACTTGCCCTCAAAATTGCCCGGCCGCCAGACCTGGTTGCCGAAGCGGTATTCTGCCGGCGAATCCATGATGATCGAGGCCGGGGTGAAGCCGTTGTCCAGGGCTGCGGAATAGACCACCGGCTTGAAGGACGAGCCCGGCTGCCGCTGGGCCTGGGTGGCGCGGTTGAACTGGCTGTCCTCGAAGGAATAGCCGCCCGCCAGGGCCCGGACCTCGCCGTTGCCCGGCTCCAGGGACACCAGCGCCCCCTGCACGTTGGGCTTTTGCTCCAGGGCCAGGGTCAGGCCTTGGGAGGGATCCACCGGAGTGGCGGCAGGCGCGGTGCCGGCGCTGCCGGGCCGGGACAGGGCCGGGCCGTCCAGGTGCATTTCCACCGGCCGGGCCGGCAGACGGGGATCGATGACGGACGCCCAGACCACGTCGCCCACGGCCAGGATGCGCGCCGCATCCTTGGGCGGCGCCACCGCCTCGAAGTTGACGGCCGGATTGGGCTTGCGGCACCAGCTCATGGTCTTGAGGGCGATGCGACCCTGATACGGCCCCACGCGCACCGTGGCCCCCTCGGCATTCACCTTGGTCACCAGGGCCTGCACCCAGGCCCCATCCGTCAGGGATTCGGGCTTGATGCGTTGGCCGGCCAGAAAGGCCTCGAACTCTGCAGGCGGGATCTGCTTGATCGGTCCCTGCCAGCCCTGGCGACGGGAGGCGGCCTCCAGACCGCGCGTGAGGGCGGCTTCGGCAGCGCGCTGGTGGGTCATGTCCATGCCCACCACCACCTGCAGGCCCAGCTCGTACACGGCGTCTTCGCCGTATTTGGGCAGCGCCACACCCTGGGTGGCCAGATTCTTCTGGGACAGGGATTCCACCAGCCAGCGGCGGACTTCCTCCAGATAGTACGGCCCCACCTTCCAGGACGGGTCCTCCATGCGGCGGTAGTTGAGGGGTTGTGCCATGGCCTCGTCGTATTCGGCCTGGGTCACCCAGCCCAGCTCCAGCAGCCGGCCCAGCACGTATTCCTGGCGGACGCGGGTCTTTTCCGGGTTGCGGTGCGGGTCATACTCCGAGGGGGCCTTGGGCAGGCCGGCGATGACCGCGGATTCCGCCAGGGTCAGCTCGCCCACATGCTTGCCGAAGTAGGCCCGGGCTGCGGCCTCCACCCCGTAGGCGCCTGCGCCCAGGTAGATGTGGTTCATGTAGATGGTCAGCAGGTCGTCCTTGCTGAGGTATTTTTCCATCCGATACGCGATGATGGCTTCCTTGATCTTGCGCTCGAAGCTCTTTTCCGGCGAGAGCACCAGCTGCTTGATGACCTGCTGAGTGATGGTGGAGCCGCCCTGGCGGATCTCCCCGGCCATGAGGTTGCGGACCATGGCCCGCAGGATGGCCGAAAGATCCACGCCAGGGTGCTGGTAGAAGCTCTGATCCTCGGCAGCCAGAAAGGCCCGCGGCAAATGCACCGGGCAATCCGTCAGCTGCACCAGGAAGCGCTTTTCGCGGTAGAAATAGCCCATCACGTCGCCCTGACGGGTGTACACCGTGGTGGTGAGGGGCGGATTGTAGTCCGTGAGCCGGGTGAACGAGGGCAGATCGTGCGAGGCCCACAAATACACGCCCACAATGCCGGTGAAGGCGAACAATACCGCCAGCACGGTCATGGTGAGCAGAAACGAAACAACGCGGTTCATGGCAGGGAATTTCCTTCTGGGACGGCCTGAAAAAAGCGGCAACGCGGCGGGCCGAGGCCGGCGTCCTCGGGGGGGGGTGGTTACTTGCGGCTGCGGGCGAAGGATGGCGGCGGGAGCGGCAGCCCCGGCCGAGGCGGCAGCCCCCAGGCCAGCCGCAGCCGGCCATGCAGGGTGCGCACATCGCGTTCGCGCATGCCCAGCACGTCCAATACGTCCTCCGCCACGCCGCCCTCCCGCAGGGCCAGGCAGCCGGGTGCGTGGAGCAGGGTCAGCCGCTCGCCCTGTATCCAGAACGGGAACAGCCGGCAGTGGTACGGCCGTGTTTCCCGCGGCAGGGCGCAGCCCTGCGGCCCCAGAAACACGCAGCTTCCCCGGGCCGTAGTGGCCAGCCGCAGGTGGAACTGGTGCGCCGGGAACAACGTCGCCACCGCGCGGCCCTCGCCGGGGAACAGCCGACGCATGGCATCCTGGAAGGGCGGCGAGTTCGGCTCCTGCACAAAGGCCCCTTTGGTGCCGCCCACCACGTCCAGGATGCGATCCCATTCCATGGCGGAGACGGGAAAGCACACCCCGCCACCGCCGGATTCCAGCCGGCAGCAGGAGGTCCCCTGCCCGGCGCAGCGGGCGCAGACCGTGGTGGAGAGGTCGCCTCCCGGGGCGGGGCGGGACTGGATGGGTTCGGACTGAATGGACAAGGCTGGTCCTGAAACAAGTATGGGGGATGCCGGCCGCGGAGGTGCGGTCGGGTCTCCCTTGTGCATATGGCCATGGTGTGTTGGCCCATGATATGTGCTTGGCTTCGGCCTGTCCAGAACAGGCGGCCGCCGGACAGGAAAAGGTTGTGTAAATGCCGTTCCCACGGCCCATGAATCTTTGTACAGACTGCCCATGCCACACTCCACACCGCCACAGCACGTTCATTTGGACCCGACCAACCCGGCCCGCCCGGCTCATCTGGCCCGCCCGGCTCATCTGGCCCGCCCGGCTCATCTGGCCCGCCGCCGCCTGGTGGTGGGTGGCCAGGTGCAGGGGGTGGGCTTCCGGCCCTACCTGTACCGTCTGGCCCGCCAGTACGACCTGACCGGCTTCACCTGCAACACGCCTGACGGCGTGGTGGTGGAGGTGCAGGGCGCTGCCGCTGCCGTGCAGGCCTTCTGCCGCGAGCTGGTGCCCCAGGCCCCGCCCCTGGCGCGCATCACCGTGTGCGGCGGGGAGGATGTGGAGATTGAGGCCGACGCCACCGCCTTCGAGATCCGCAAAAGCACCGCCGGCGAGGGGCACGCCGTGCTGGTGAGCCCGGATGTGGCCATCTGCGACGACTGCCTGCGTGAACTCTTCGACCCCGCAGACCGTCGCCACGGCCACCCGTTCATCAATTGCACCAACTGCGGGCCACGCTACACCATCACCCGGTCCATCCCCTATGACCGGCCGTACACGTCCATGGCCTGCTTCCCCTTGTGTCCGGCCTGCGCCCGGGAATATCACGACCCCGCAGACCGCCGTTTTCACGCCCAGCCCGTGGCCTGCCCGGCCTGCGGTCCCACGGTGTGGGTGCAGGCGGACGTCCACGGCCCGCGGCTGCATGAAGGCGACGCTGCCCTGCAGGCTGCCGCCACGGCCCTGCGTCTGGGGCAGGTGGTGGCCATGAAGGGCCTGGGCGGGTTTCACCTGGCCTGCGATGCCCGCACCGAGGCCGCCGTTGCCAGATTGCGCACGCGCAAGCATCGGCCGCACAAGCCGTTGGCGGTGATGGCGGCCAGCCTGGAGGCTGCCCGGGAGATCGTCCACGTGTCCGCGGCGGAGGCGGCGCTGCTCACCTCTCTGGAGCGGCCCATCGTCCTGTGCCGCGTGCGGCGGGAGGCGGTGCTGGCGCAGTCCCTGGCTCCCGGACTGGACACCCTGGGCGTGATGCTGCCCTGTGCGCCCATGCAATACGTGCTCTTCGCCCATCTGGAACAGCCGGAGGCCCCGCCGCCGGTGCTGGTGATGACCTCGGGCAATCCCGGCGGTGAGCCCATCTGCCTGGGCAACCGCGAAGCCCTGGACCGTCTGGCCGGCATGGCGGATCTGTTCCTGCTCCATGACCGCGACATCCTCGTCCGGGTGGATGATTCCGTGCTCCGCGCCCCGGCCGAGGACGCCTTCCCCGTGCCCGAGGTGCTGCCCGAGGTCTCCTGTCATCCGGATGTCCCGCCGCCCCCGGCGCCCCCGCGACGGCTGCTGTTTTTGCGCCGGGCGAGGGGGTTCACGCCGTCGCCCGTCCAGCTGGCCGGGGCCGGCCCTGCGGTGCTGGGCACGGGGCCAGAGCTCAAGGCCACCCTGTGCTTGACCAAGGGGGACCAGGCCTTTGTCTCCCAGCACCTGGGGGACCTGGAGAACCTGGAAACCTTCGCCTTTTTCGAGGAAATGGCCGCCCACTTCCAGACGCTGCTGCGCGTTGCGCCGCAGGCCATCGTCCATGATCTGCATCCGGATTTCCTGACCACCCGCTGGGCCAGGGAAACGGGGGCGCGGCTGGACGTGCCCGTGTTCGGCCTGCAGCATCATGCCGCCCACGCCTTTGCCGTGCTGGCCGAGCACGCCGTGGCCGGGCCGGCGCTGGTCCTGGCCCTGGACGGCACGGGGTTGGGAGCAGACAGGACCGTCTGGGGCGGGGAGGCCATTCTTGCAGACGCGGGTTCCGGAGCCTGGGAGCGTCTGGCTCATCTGCGTCAGACGCCCCTGCCCGGCGGCGAGGCCGCGGCCCGGGAGCCCTGGCGGATGGCCATGAGTTACGGCTGGAGTCTGGGCATGGACGCTGCGGCCCTGGCACGCGACCTGCCAGCGGATCTGCAGGCCGCGGCGGCCTTTCTGCCCCAGGCGCTGCGGGCGGGAATCAACGCGCCGCCGACATCAAGTTGTGGTCGGTTGTTCGATGCCGTGGCCGCCCTGCTGGGGCTGTGCCATCGCGCCACCTATGAAGGCCAGGCCGCGGTGTTGCTGGAGCAGTGCCAGGACCACGCCGCCGCGGGAATCTATCCCTGCCCCGTGCGCAGGCAGGACGATCCCTGGCAGCTGGACACCATGGCGCTGGTGGCCGCCGTGCTGGAGGACGTACGCCGCAAGGTGCCGGCCGGGATCATCGCCCGGCGCTTCCATCGCGGGCTGGTGGCCGGGCTGGCCGAACTCGCCGCCGGACTGGCGGCCCGGCACGGGCTGACCCGCGTGGGCCTTTCCGGCGGCTGCATGCTGAACCTGACCCTGCATCGTGAACTGCCCGCAGCCCTGGCCGCCCGGGGGATCACGCCGCTGCTGCACCGCCAGCTGCCGCCGGGAGATGCCTGCATCGCCCTGGGGCAGGCCGCCTGGGGCCGCACGCAGGTGCAGGCCAGATAATTTCTGGAAAGAGTCAGCAGGAGGATGTCCTTCTCCTGTGCAATCGGAACAAAAGCGATACGTCAGGCCGGGGATCTGCCCCGGCCCTGACCGCCATGCGCTTGCCGGCGCACCGTCCCACGGCCTGCACCGCCGCCCCCTCGGGCCATGGTCCATGCGCGGCCCATGCCCCTGGTGCATGCCTCCAATAGGTTTCCCCTGCCTCCATAGGATGACATCAAAAGCGCGCCATTCAAATATAGTTGAATGACGCGCTGTTGGATATTTATATGGTCAATCTGTTTCATTATAATAGCATGGGATTGATATTGTAATGGTCGATTGCTATTTTGCGCTATACATACATTTACCAGGAGGTGGGCGATGGCTGTCGAACAGGTTGCCTCTAATGGCAAAATGACTCAGGCGGCGGTTGTGATCAGCGCATTTTCCGCGGCGCATGCGGTGATTGCTTTTGCGTTGGCAAACACGGCAATCGGAGACACCGTTGTTCTTACTGGTCTAACGTATGCGATGATACATACGCTTGGCAATATGTATGGTATGAGCGGCATACAGCCGGCCAAAATAGGCGCCAAAATTTTTGGGTTGCTGGCGGGGGTCTATCTCGCAGGCAAGCTGACGTTTTTCCTTCCCGGGATTGGCAACTGGGCGAATGCGGCGGCAACCGTGTTCTGCACGCAGGTGATTGGCTGGACATGCGTCGGGTTCTTTGCACTTGGGCAGGACCCGTCTGACGCCAGCAAGGAGGAACTGAAAGAGAAAATGCAAACAGCGCGAGCCAACGCCCACCAGTATCAGGCCGAGGCCAAGGAAGTTGCCAAGAAGATGACAAAACAGGAACGGGAGAAGATTGCCGAACTTGCCCACGCCTTGCGGGAGCCTTCGCTGTCCGATCAGCAACGGGATGCAATCACGCAGCAGATAGAAGAAATATATGCCGCCGCAAAGCGGCGCTAGGGGTGTGTTCTCACAACACGCCTTCAAGTCGAACAGCAACGAAGCAACGACTGTCTGGCGCATGCCGGGAGGTGTCCATGCCGTACTCGCCTGAAATGATAGCAAAGATTTTAGCGGAGGCTCCTCTTTCCGTGAAACTGCGGGAGGAGCTCGCGCACGTGGCAGGAGAGCATGGCCACAAAGTCCTTCACCTGCTCGAACGGGAACACGGCGCTGAAATAACGCAGCATATCACGACAGCGCTTGATGTTGATGGCGACGGGCAAGTGCTTGATATCTTTTCAGATACGCTGGCAGTTATTTCCGAGTGGCTGTCGGACACGTTCTAACGTTCGCAACTCACTTCGGGGGCCAAGTCATGATGCTGGCAAACAGGATTTTGTTGTGGGGGCTGGAAGCCCTGCTGTTGTTCCTGCCGCTGATCGCAATATACCTCGTGATCCACTTCACGGATCAGCGGATCACCATAAAGCGGTTGATCGGCTATGGCGATCTGTTGCTGATGATCGCGGTGTACTCCACGTCCACCTTGTTGCACGTCCTTGGCAATCCAGCCATTGGCGATGGAGAGAGAACATTTTCCATGCTGGTGCTCATACTGCTGATGGGGTTGGGCATGATGTCGTACGGCGTATTGACTGCCGCGCGCATCTCCAGCAACGAAGTGTATCTGTACCTTGGAAACAAGACGGTGACTCGCCTGCTGTTCTTCTGCCTGGCGATGTCCCTCGGTATCAATTTTTATTGCACCGTATGCGTGTCGGCGCAGCCTTAAAGCATGTTACTTTTGAAAGGAATTCTCGGGGGAAAACCTTNAGGGGAGAACCTTTTGCAAAAAGGTTTCCTCTCTCGCAATGTCCTGTTTCAAAATTAAAATGATCTAGCGCATTCTCTCTTGAAAAATGTTCGCGCCCTGGAACCCCTTGTACAGAAAGGGGTTCCAGGGCACGGTTGGGTATCAGGCTGAAAGTCAGTTGGACGCCACGTACACGGCGAGCTTGTCCCCGGGCTTGATGGCCGAGTCCTTGTTCATGTTGTTCCAGGAGAGGATGTCGAAGGGGGAGACCTGGAACTTGCGGGCAATGGACCAGATGGTGTCGCCCTGGGCCACCTTGTAGATGGTCTTCTTGCCGGTGGCCTTGTCGGCGGTGGCGGCGGGCTTGTCGCTCTGCTTTGCCGGTGCGGCAGCAGACTGCTGCGACCTGGGCGCGGCCGGGGCCTGCTGGGCCTGCTGGACGGGCGCGGCGGCAGCCGGCAAATTCAGCGTCATGCCGATGCGCAGGGAGCCGGCCTCGGAGAGGGCGTTGGCCTTGAGCAGGGCATCCACACTGACATTGTACTTTTTCGCCAGGGAAAACAGCGTGTCGCCGGCCTGCACCACATAGGCAGGGCTGGCTTTCGGGGTCTCCGCGGGCTTGGTCTGACGTGCCTTGGCGGCGGCTTCGGCAATCTGTTTGGCCGAGGGCGCCGGCTGGGTGCTGGCGATGTCCCTGGCCGAGGGCAGGGCGATGACCTCGCCGGGGCTCAGGTCCTTGGAGCGCTGCTTGTTGATTTTCATCAGCAGGTCCACAGGCACCTTGTATTTGGCGGCGATTTTGGGGAAGGTGTCTCCACGCTCCACCACGTGCCAGGACGTCTTGTCGCGGGAAGAGCCAAAGCCGGCCTTGGGGTCCACGCCCGAGAGCTCGGCCAGAGCCGCAGTCTTGGCCTTGGCGGTGGCCAGCACCGGGCGGGCCAGGAAGGCCTGCACCTGTTCGGCGTGTCCCTGCGGCAGATAGACGTGGCTTTCGCCGCTGGGAGGGCTCACGGAAATGCGAAAATGGGGGTTGTGGCTGCGGAAGGTGTCCCAGTCCATACCCAGGTGCTGGGCCATGGCCTTGAGGTCCACGTTCGGCGGGATGTCGTGGCGCTGGGGCTCGGCGTGCACCAGCTCGTTCACTGGCTGATACCCCAAGGCCTCAAGGTTGTTGGCGATCTTGACCATGGCGATGAAGCGCGGCACGTACTGCAGGGTTTCCGGCTTGAGCTGGGTTTCCGGGGGCAGGGTGTCGTTGCGCATGGCCAGCTGGAAGAAGTTCTTGGCCCCGGTGCCGGCGCAGGCCCGGCCGATCTTGCCTTCCCCGGCGTTGTAGGCAGCCAGGGCCAGGGACCAGTCTCCGAACTGATTGTGCAGTTTTTTCAGGTAGGCGGCGGCGCCGTAGGTGGCTTTCCAGGGGTTGCGGCGTTCGTCGAGATAGGTGGTGCAGGCCAGGCCGTAGCGTTTGCCGGTTTCGGGCATGAATTGCCAGACGCCCATGGCGCCGGCCGGGGAGCAGGCGATGGGATTGTAGCCGCTTTCTATGTATGGCAGATAGGCAAGATCCTCGGGCATCCCCTGGGAGCGGAACACCCGCTTGGCGTAGCCGATGTAGCGTTCGGACCGCTGCAGCCAGATGCGGAGGTTGCTGTTGTGTTTGTAGTGCAGGTGGACGAACTGGCGTTTGATAGACTGGCGGGCAAAGTCGTTGAGCTCCCAGCGCACGGTGAGGGGCGTGTTCAGGGCGGTTTTTTCCTGTTCGGAAAGCTCCACGCCATCCACGTTGATGGGGCCGGCCTCAAGGATGACGGCATCCAGATTGTCCAGATACTCCATGCTCAACGGGCTCATGGCGGGTGCCGCGGGTGGCTGTTGCGTCGTGGCGCATGCGCCCAGCAGGGCCATGCAGGCGCAACAGCACGCCAGGCGCGCGGTGCGCAGCAGGCTGGCGGAAGGATGAAGGCGCGTCATGAGCTTTTCCTTGCAATGGCGCGATGAATGATGCATGTGGCTCGCTCCCTGCGGCGACCTGTCGGTGCTGGCATAGCACATCTGCATGCCATGGCTCGTGTGGTATGCGATGCAGTAAGACTGCCAGCCCGCGGCGGTCGAATGGAGTTCGAAATGCGGGTCCAGTGTCAAGACACTATTGTGGTAGCAATACGAAAAAGTAATGTAAAGAAGTTTATTCTTTAATAATTATCTAGAAAAAATGCAAGCCCTCCATCCACTTCAGCGTAAGGCGGCGACAACGCATGAATGAACGCACTCTCTCCGACTCCACCGATGCTTCCGAAAAACTGCAGCCCGCACACCAGAAGTTGGAGCAGCAGGATTGGCTTGTGGGAAAAAAGGCGGTGCTGGAGCAGTTGATGGCCGAAGCGTCGCGTGTGGAGCAGGTGCTGTTGCTGAAGGGACGGCCCAGCAAACAGTTCCGTGAAATCATGGATGCCTGCCATGACGCCGGCGTGCGCACCCAGTGGCGCGATGCCCGCTGGTTTGAGTCGCTGGGGCCGGCCGGCAAGCAGGGTGTGGCGGCGCGGGTGGCGGCTGCGGCCTATCTGGACGGGGAATCCCTGCTGGCGCAGGCCCAGGACGCTCCCTTGCCGGTGGTGCTGATGCTTGATCAGGTGCAGGACACGCAGAACGTGGGCACCATGGTTCGTTCGGCCTGGGCGCTGGGAGCCGGGGGCATCATCATGCCCAAGCACAATGCCGCGCACCTGGGCGCCGGCGCTGCCAGGGCTGCGGCCGGGGCCCTGCACAAGCTGCCCATCGCCCGGGCCACCAATCTGGCCAGGACCCTGGAATGGGCCGAGCAGGCCGGCTGGCAGTGCCTGGCCCTGCGTCGGGATGCCGAGGCCGTGTCCCTGTGGGATATGCCCCTGCGGTTTCC
Organism: Megalodesulfovibrio gigas DSM 1382 = ATCC 19364; assembly: GCF_000468495.1. NCBI lineage: Bacteria > Pseudomonadati > Thermodesulfobacteriota > Desulfovibrionia > Desulfovibrionales > Desulfovibrionaceae > Megalodesulfovibrio > Megalodesulfovibrio gigas. The sequence goes on along the minus strand of NC_022444.1, from coordinate 965,300 downwards.
GGTGTGTTTTGTGCTTGGCGGAGAAGACAAAGGCGTGCGGCCCGGCGTGGCCAAGGCGTGCGAAGCCTCGGTCTGGATCCCCTTGCCCCGGGAGTCGGATTCCCTGAATGTGGCCCAGGCTGCGGGCATGGCCCTGGCCGTGGCGGCCATGCGGCAGGCAGGGCGATGAGCCTTCAGCGGATGTAATTGGGAATGTTGACGAACACTTCCGTGGTGTAGGTGGTGATCTTTTCCAGCAGCCACGGGAAGGTCACGATGAAGGCCACGAAGATGGAGACGATCTTGGGGATGAAGCTCAGGGTCTGCTCCTGAATCTGCGTGGCGGCCTGCAGCACCGAGACCACCACACCCACCACCAGACTTACCAGCAGGATGGGCAGGGCCAGCTCCAGCGTCAATTCAATGGCGCCCTTGGCAAAACCGATGACGAAATCGGGGGACATGGCGATTCTCCTTTGCCCACGCCGCGTCAGACGGCCGTGAAGCTGTTCACCAGGGACGCCGTGAGCAGCCCCCAGCCATCAATCATCACAAACAACAGCAATTTGAATGGCATGGACACCATGACCGGCGGCAGCATCATCATCCCCATGGCCAGCAGGATGGATGAGACCACCATATCCAGGATCAGGAACGGGATATAGATGAGGAAGCCGATGATAAAGCCGGTTTTGATTTCACTGATGATGAACGCCGCAGCCAGGAGCATGGTGGGCACGGTCTCCTTGTTCTGCGGCCGGTCAATCTTGGCGATGGAGTAGAAGATGGCCAGATCCTGCTCGCGGGTGTGCTTGAACAGGAATTCGCGCAGGGGCTGTTCGGCCCGCGTCAGGGCTTCGCGGAAGCCGATGCGTTCGTCCAGGTAGGGTTGCAGGGCGTTGTCGTTTATGACCTTGCCCGTGGGCATCATGATGATCACCGTCATGAAGATGGCCAGACTGCTGAGCACCTGGGTGGGTGGCAGCTGCTGCGTGCCCAGGGCCTGCCGGACGAAGGAGAAGACGATGATGATGCGGGTGAAGCTCGTCATCGTCATGACGATGGCTGGCGCCAGGGAGAGCACGGTGAGCAGAAAAAGGATCTCCAGGGTGGTGGTGACCTTTTCTGGTTCGGTTTGCCCGCCGGACAGGGTGAGGTTGAGCTCGGGAAAGGCAAAGTTGGTGGAAGGCTGCGCGTGCGCCGCGGCAGCGCCAAGGAGCAGGGCCATGGCCGCCACCATGGCGGCCAGGCGCAGGGCGGATGCAAGACTAGGAATGATCCTTGAGACGTTCGGCAAAACTTTTGAGCACGTCGGGTTCCTGGCCGGGCCGTTCAGGCTGGTCGGACCGTTCAGGCTGGTCGGGCATGTCTGGTTCATCTGATGGCGCATGATCCTCTTCCTGAATATGCAGACACGTGATGTGGGTGTCGGTCACTCCAAGCACAAGTTGCTTATTCAAAAAGCGGACCACCGCCACGGACTTGCGCGGTCCCAGGGAGAGGGTGCTCTCCAGCTGCAATTGCCGGTCCCTGGAGCCGCCAAAACCGGCGCGCGGGGCCAGGCGCTTGAGCAGGTACAGCCCGGCGAACACCAGCGCCAGGATGAGGAACAATCCTCCCAAGGCCTTGAAATAGCTTTGCCAGCTGATGGTCGGCATGGGCAGGCTACCGGGCTGTGCGGCCGGGGGGTCGCCCTGGAGCTGGGCCGACGCGTTGGGCACGGCAGCAGGGGAGGGCGCCGCTGCCGGGGGGGCGGAATTTTGACTGGCCGCCACAGGAGGCACGGCCTCTGGCACTGCGCCTGCGCTGTCGGCAGCATCAAGGGAGGTGCTGTTGCCGGTGCTGGCGTCGGCGGATGCGAGGCCGGCATCGGGCGCAAGGGGGGGGGTGGCATTTTCGGCAGGCCCCGCCGTGGTCAGCCAGAGGGGTTGCTGTTGCGCCAGCAGGGGGGCCACGTCGCCATCGGCGAGGAGCCGCCCCGGCCAGGCCGTCAGGGCCAGCAGACAGACCAGGACAACGACGCAGGCGGCGCGCAGGGCAGAGCGCCGCGGCATGAGGGGGCGGGCCGAGGTGGTGCGCATGGTCCGGTCCTTCCGGGGCGCTGTCGCAGCGCAGAGGGCCGCCGGCGGCGGCCAGTTGGCCAGGAGTGCCACGATTGCCACGATTGGCCGGACGTCAGCCAAGCTGTTTGACCCGTTCAATGGGGCTGATGATGTCCGTGAGGCGGACGCCGAATTTTTCGTTGATGACCACCGCCTCGCCCCGGGCCACCAGCTTGCCGTTGACGTAGATTTCCAGCGGCTCGCCGGCCAGCTTGTTCAATTCCACCACCGAGCCCTGGCCCAGCTGCAGCAGCTCGTTGATGAGCAGCCGGGTGCGGCCCAGCTCTGCGGAAACATCCAGGGGGATATCCAGGATGAAATCCAGCTCGCGGCGGGTGTTGTCCACGCGGGGGCTTTTGGCCTCGTCCGTCAAATCCTTGAAGTCGGCCTTTTTGGCCTGTCGGGAGAGCTTGTCCTGGTCCCGGGACTTTTTCACGCGATCGCCTTCGTCCTCGGCCAGGGCCCGCGCCCATTCCTCGGCCAGTGCATTGTCGCTGGACATGGCTCCCTTGCCGCCGAGCATGTCCATGGGGTCGTCGTCCAGGCCCGGGTTGTCCTGATCCGCAAGGGCTGCGGCCCATTCTTCGGCCAGCTTGTCCTGATCGATGTCGTTGCTCATGAGGTGCTCCACATCCGCCTCGCGCAGGAGACGCGATACGGGTGCTCGTATGGGTGTGTTGCCGCACGCTGTGGCCCGCGGCAACGAATCAATGGGTGTTCCAGCTTACTGGATCACCATGTCCGTAAAGTACACGTTGCGCACACGCGCGCCGCCCAGGATGAGGTTGAGCCGTTCCACCACCTCATTCTTGAGCACCAGCTTGCTTTCCGGGGTGGCCAGATCCGCATAGCTCTTGCTGGAGAGCAGCAGGATGATGGCATCGCGGACTTTGGGCGTCTGCTTGCCCAGCTCTTCGGCGGCGGCCTTGTTCACCAGTTCCACGTCCAGGGTCATTTTGAGGTAGCGCCGTCCCAGGGGGTCCGCCAGGTTCACCAGGAAGGTGGGCAGGGTGACCATTTGGATGTCTCCCGGCTTGCCCTGGGCCTGTGCGTTGGGGTTCTCGGACGCAGCCTCCGTGGCGTTGCCCGAGGCGGCAAAGAAGGTGGTGTAGGCAAAATACCCACCGCCGCCAAGCAGCAGCAGGAGCAGCAGGATGATGATCCACTTGAGCATGCTGCCTTTTTTCTTGGGCTGATCGGCATCGATTTCAGGCACGTGCGTCTCTCCTTATTGCTAGTAGCCGCGGAAAAACGGCGTGGTTTTGACGAGTATTTCCACCCGGCTTTTGGAAAGCATGGCGCCCGGATCCGCTGCAGTGGGGCGGAGAGCCTCGGGGGGCTGGTCCTGCCCGTAACAGGAAAGCGAGAACCGCGGCACAAACATGTTGTACTCCAGCAAATAGCTCAGCACGGCTTCGGCGCGGGCCTTGGACAAGGCGTACTGATCGTCGGCGTCTTTGTCGAGTGGTCCGGTATGGCCGGCCACGTTTACCGGGGCATCCATGGCCAGGAGAATTTCGGCAATGCGCTCCAGGATGGCCCTGGCCGGGGGGGTGATCCGGGCGTCGGCCGGCCGGAAAATCAGCTTGTCCGAAAGCACCAGGGCCACGCCCTCGGGGCGTTGCAACACGGCAATGTTCTCCAGCAGCGTGCTTCTGTCAATCTCCGGGGGGATGATGTCGTCAGGGAACAATAGTTCCTTGAACCGGTTTGGTTTTTCCACAATGGACCATGGGTCCTCCAGCAAGGTGATCACCAACTCGACGTTCCGCGGCACCTTGCCGGCGCCCCGGGTTGTGACATGGCCTATCGTGTTGAAATAGAGGTTGATCCGGGTGACGATCGAATTGTCCATGGAGCACATGGTCAAGAGCAGCACGAAAAAGGTCAGCAGCAGGGTGGTGAGGTCGGCAAAGGTCACCAGCCAGGAGCCTTCACCACCGCCGGATTTTTTTTTGCGTTTGCGCGGGGGCATGGCTAGTTTCCCTCGTCTTGCTGCGCTTCGCGCTGCACCGGCGAGCGGATTTCAAAGCGGAAATCCTTGTATTCGAACACGCCGCGCAATTCGTCTGCCCGGGGGCTGGCGAGCACACGTTCCCAGTTGGCGTTACGTTTGTCCAGCACGATGTCCACGCGGCGGTTTTTGCGTCGGCCTTCGGCGGTCTGGTTGGTGTGGATGGGATGGTATTGGCCGTATGCCTCCACACGCAGCTTGGCCGGGTCCATGCCGCGGGAGAGCAGGTAGAGGTACAGGCTCATCACCCGATCCAGGGACAAATCCCAGGAGAAGTCCAGGCCCTCGGCATCGAATTTCACCATATAATCGGCGACTTCTTCCCGCGCCACGGAGGCGTGCCCAGCCAGAAGCAAAGGCTGTTCAATGCGCAGGAGCACGGGCAGGATGCGGTCGATAATTTCCTTGCCCCGCTGGGACATGGTGGTGCCGCCGGGCTCGAAGAGCACGTCCGCAGTCAGGGAAAGCACCTCGATGAACTTGTTGGAGCGGAAGTCCAGATCGTTTTCCAAATCTTCCCACAGCATGTCCTTGAGGCGCTCAAGGGCCGGGACGTCTTCCATGGGGCCGGGTTCCACGGTGGACTTGTTGTGTTTTGTGGAGCGCGCATCAATGCCGGCATCCCCCATGCCGAAGGTCCCAAGCACAGATCCCAGGGTCACGAGTTTGCGCTGTTCGTCCAGGGTGGCCATGCTCACCAGCAGCACGAAAAAGGTCAGCAGCAGGGTCATGAGATCGGTGAAGGTGATCATCCAGGCCGGGACACCCGGCGCCGGCTTCTCCTTTTTCTCCCGCTTGGCCATGGCTTCCGTGTTCCTTGGCTAGCTGGGTTGCGGCCGCTGCTTGGGCGCAATGTAGCTGGTGAGTTTTTCTTCGATGATACGCGGATTCTCACCCTTGGAGATGGCCAGAATGCCTTCCATCACCATGGCCCGGATGAGTACTTCCTGCTTGGAACGCAGCTTGAGCTTGCCGGCCATGGGCAGAAATATCAGGTTGGAGAGGACGGCGCCATAAAACGTGGTGATGAGCGCCACGGCCATGGACGGGCCGATGGTGGACGGATCGCTCATGTTCTGCAACATCATGATCAACCCGATAACCGTGCCGATCATGCCCATGGCGGGCGCAAACGTACCGAAGGCACTCAGGATCTCAGCCCCGTTCTCATGGCGATCCTCCAGGTAGGAGATTTCTGTCTCCAGAATTTCCTGAATGGCCTGGGGCTCCAGGCCGTCCACGGTCAGTTGCAGGCCCTTGCGCAAAAACACGTCGTCAATCTCCTTGATGATGGGTTCCAGGGAGAGGATGCCTTCGCGCCGGGCGCGGTTGGCGTACTCCATGAACCGGGAGATGACCTCCGTGGGCGATTCGGATTTTGCGAAAAAGGCGTTTTTGGCCACGCCGATGACGCTGAGGATCTCTTTGAGCGGGTAATTGACCAGGATGGTGCCGAGGGTGCCCCCGCCTACGATGAGCACGGAGGGGATGTCGATAAAGGTTAACAGGGAGCCGGACGTGACAATGGCCCCGACCACCAGCCCGAAGGAAAGCACAATGCCAATGACGGTGGCCAGATCCATGGCCTGTTCTCCTTAGTCTACGCCGCGTGTGTGCAGGGGCGTTCCCCGAAAATTGCCGTGCCAATGCGCACCAGGGTGGCCCCCTCGGCCACTGCCTGCATGAAATCGTGGCTCATGCCCATGGAAAGATGCGGCAGGTGCCGGCCCAGCGTCTGCTGCAGCCGGTCCCGCAAGGTGGCCAGTTGGGCGAAAAACGGCCGCACCGCCTCGGGATCCTCCAGCCATGGCGGCAGGCACATCAGGCCATCCAGCCGGATGCCGCCATGGGAGGGGGCCTCCAGCTGCACCACCTGCCGGGCCAGGGCTTCCAGATTCTCCGGGGGGACGCCGTGTTTTTGCGCCTCGCATCCCACGTTTACCTGCAGCAGAATGGGTTGCACCGTGCATTGTTCCTGCGCGTGTTTATGCAATAAGGTTGCCACCTTCAGCGAATCCACGGCATGGATGAGCGCGGCCCTGCCGGCCAGCTCCCTGGCCTTGCGGCTCTGGATGTGGCCGATGAAGTGCCACTGGACGGGCAAGTGCGCCAGGGCGGCCTGCTTTTCCAGGCATTCCTGCACGTAACTTTCGCCAAACACCGTGCACCCTGCCGCGGCCGCGGCGGCCACGGCGGCGGCAGGGTGGAATTTGGACACCGCCACCAAGGCAACCCCGGCCGGATCTCTTCCGGCAGCATGGCAGGCGGCGTCAAGTTCCTGGCGAATACGCGCAACATTGTCAGCAATATAGTCGTATGACATGACTGTCCCAGGTGCGGCAGCGAACAGTCGGATCGGCGAGCGCTTCTGGCCACAGTCCGACAGCATGCGCCGTGCAGCGCTACAGTTGATACCCGAGCTCCCGCAGCATGGCCGGGTTTTCGGTCCAGTCTTCCTTCACCTTCACAAACAGTTCCAGATGCACCTTGGCTTCCAGCAACTCCTGGATCTCTTCGCGCGCCAGCACGCCAATCTGTTTGAGCGTCTGCCCCTGCTTGCCGATGACCATGCCCTTGTGCGCCTCGCGGGTCAGGTAGATCACGGCGCTGATGCGGGTGAAGCCGGTTTCGGGATCCTCTTCCCATTGTTCAATATCCACGGCCACGCCGTAGGGCACCTCCTGGCGCAGCTGCAGGAAGAGCTTTTCCCGGACAATCTCCGCCGCCAGAAACCGCACCTGGGCCGTGGAAATCTGATCGTCCGGGAACAGGGGCTCGGATTCCGGCAACGCCGCCGCGATGCGCGCCACCAGGCGGTCCAGATTGTCCTTGCGCAGGGCAGACACCGGGATGATTTCGGCCTCCGGGAACAGCTCCGCGGCCTCCTGCAGCAGCGGCAGCAGCAGGCCCTTGTCCTTCACCTGGTCCACCTTGTTCAGCACCACCAACAGCGGCAGCCCCGAGGCGAGGAGCGGTCCCTTGATGTTGGCCACCTGCGCGGCCACGCTGCCGGCCTTCTGGGCCTTGGCGGCGTCCAGGCAGGCCACGGCCACGTCGGCTTCGTGCAGGCTCTGCCAGGCGGCCTGCAGCAGGGCTTTGTTCAGCCGGCCTCTGCGCTGGTGGATGCCCGGCGTATCAAAAAAAACAATCTGCAACCCAGGCACGGTGTGGATGCCGGTGATCTGCGTGCGCGTGGTCTGGGGTTTGGGGGTGACGATGGCCAGCTTTTCGCCGATGATGGCATTAAGCAGGGTGGACTTGCCCACATTGGGCGGCCCGATGAGGGCGGCCATGCCGGCGCGATGGGGGGTTGCTGCTGCGTGTTCCATCCCCTATTTCTGCCCCGAAGCCGGCCGTTGCGCAAGGGGGAGACGGCCTGCCAGGCCCATGCCGGCCGGAGAAACCGACACCCGCAGGGGCCAGACCTCCACCCCGGCCTCCAGGGCGCGCCAGAAGGTTGCGGCAAAAGCAGGGTCAATATAGTCCGCCGGACCAAAACAGCGCCCGTCCGGCCGCTGGATGCAGCAGCACACGGCGGCGCGTTCGCCCCGGGCCACACGCTCCATGAGCACCTCCAGATGCCCCCGGCCGCGCACGGTCACGGCGTCGGGAAAGGCGGCCACCTCGTCTTCCACCAGGGTCACATTTTTGGCCTCCACCCACAAGGGCGGCGCCTGCGGCCCCATGAGCAGGGCGTCGATGCGGCTTTCACCGCAGGGAGCCTCGGGCCGCAGCAGGGTATAGCCGTGCAGCCCGACCAGGGCCTGCAGCACGCCGGCGTGAAAGGCCTTGGCGAGCAGGCGGTTGGGGGTCAGGGTGTTCACGCCCACCCAGTCCTCCCGGCCGGGAGTCAGCTCGATCATTTCCAGGGTCCACGGCAGCTTGCGCTTGGGCGAAGGCGCAGGGGAGATCACCGCCCGCCGCCCCTCGCGGACCAGTCCGACCATGCTGCCGGAGTTGTTGGTGTGCACCCAGAAGGCGTCGTCGCCATCCTGCACGAGCACCAGGAACCGCTTTTCCCGACGCAGCAGGGAGACAATGCGCGAGCCGGACGGCAGGGGAAGGAGCGGAATCGCGTGAACCGGGCGAACCGTGCGGTTGGACATTTACGATGCCTTGCTTTTTGATTATTGTTGTCCGGGCCATTGGATTTTCACCCCACCTTCCACACAAGGATCGATCCCATGCGTCTCGCAGAGCGTCTTCAGGTCGTCAAGCCGTCCGCCACGTTGGCAGTCAGCGCCAAGGCCATGGAGCTCAAGGCCCAGGGCAAGAAGATCATCAGCCTCTCCGTGGGCGAGCCGGACTTCAACACCCCGGCCCATGTGCGCGAGGCCGCCAAGGCCGCCATCGACCAGAACTTCACCCGCTACACCCAGGTGGCCGGCATCCCCGAACTGCGCGCCGCCGTGGGCGCCTACTACAAGAAATTTTATGATGTGGATGTGGCCGGCAAGCAGGTGGTGGTCACCAACGGCGGCAAGCAGGCGTTGTACAACTATTTTCAGTGTGTGCTCAATCCGGGCGACGAAGTGCTCATCCCTGCGCCGTACTGGGTGAGCTATCCGGACATGGTGGCCCTGGCCGGCGGCGTGCCGGTGATTGTGGACACCCTGGCCGAGCACGGTTACAAGATCAACCCTGCGGACATCATGCGCGCCGCCACGGCCAAAACGCGCTGCCTGGTGCTCAATTCGCCCTCCAACCCCACCGGCGCCACCTACACCCAGGCGGAATTGGACTTGCTGGTGGAAACGTGCCTCGACAAGGGCATTCTGGTCATTTCCGATGAAATTTACGACCAGCTTGTCTATGCGCCCAACACGCCGGCCTCCTGCGCCAAGTGGTTTGCCAGCCATCCGGAACACATCGCCATCACCAACGGTCTGGCCAAGAGCTTTGCCATGACCGGCTGGCGCATGGGCTGGCTGGTGGCCCACACCCCGCTCATCGATGCCATGGACATGGTGCAGAGCCAGTCCACTTCCAACGTCTGCTCCATCGTGCAGAAGGCCGCCCTGGCCGCCCTCACCGGCCCCTGGGACGAGGTGGAAGCCATGCGCGCCGCCTTTGAACAGCGCCGCAACATGGTCATGGACATCATCGGCGGCTGGAAGGGCGTGGTCTGCCCCAGCCCGGCCGGCGCATTCTATGCCTTCCCGGACGTGTCCCGCTATTACGATCACCGCTCGCCGGATTCCGTCTCCCTGTGCAACCGGTTGATGGAAGAAGCCGGCGTGGCCCTGGTGCCGGGCGAGGCCTTTGGCGCACCGCGCTGCGTGCGGCTTTCCTTTGCCCTGGACGAAGCCACCCTGCGCACGGCCCTGGCGGCCATGGCCCAGGGGCTGGGCGTGGCGTAACACCGCATGTCCGACCGCGATCTCTCCTCCGAGCGTGCACACGGCGCGGCTTCCGGCTCCGGGAGCCGCGCCACTGCTTCGGCGTCCGGCGCATCTGGCGCATCCGCCACATCCGGCGTATCCGGTGTATCCGGGCAGCCGGCGGGCCATTCGGATTTGCCGTCCAGCTCCTACAGCACGGCCAAGTATCTTTCCTGGGGGTCCCTGGCGCTGACCTTTCTGGCCGGGCTGGCGTTGTCCATCGTCATCGCCAACCAGGCCCGGCAGACCCTGCTGGCCAAGCAGCAGGAATTCGGCCTGCTGCTGGCCCAGAATCTCAACCATCAGATTTACCGTCGCTTTATCCTGCCCACCCTGGTGGGCTTTGGCCGCGTGGAACTGCGCGACGCCACCCAGTACGAGCGGCTGGAAAGCGTCATCAATTCCACCATCCACGGGCTGAACATGCTGGAGCTGCGCATCTATGATCTGGATGGCGTCATCTCCTACAGCACCGAGGCCGAGCATGTGGGCCGCCAGGATCTCATGACCCAGGACGTGCGCCGCGTGGCCGATCGCGGGGAGCCCATCTTCGCCGTGGGCAAGCGCGAGGACGTGCCCATCTGGTCCGAATGGATCATGCCGCCGAAGCCGGGGCAGGTGGTGATGAAAATGACCTACCCCCTGCGCGTGGCCACGGACCTGGGCGACGACGTGCACAACGGCACCCTGGTGGGCGTGCTGGAAATCTACCAGGACATTGCCGGCGTCTACAAGACGGTCATCCGGTTTCAGTGGATCATCATCCTCAATTCCTTGGGTATTTCCCTGCTGCTGTTCCTGGTCCTGCTCATGCTCATTCGCCGGGTGGACAAGATCAGCGCCCAGCGCCTGCAGGAAACGCAGCGCCTGGAGCGCCAGTTGCACCAGAACGAGAAGCTGGCCAGCATGGGCCGCATGGTGGCTTCCATTGCTCACGAGATTCGCAATCCCCTGGGCATCATCCGCAGTTCCGCGGAACTGCTCCTCAAGAAGCAGGGGGACGAGAACAGCCTGCACGGCCGCATCCTCAAGGCCATTTTTGACGAATCCCGCCGCCTGTCGCAGATTGTCAGCGATTTTCTGGATTACGCCCGGCCCAAGGCCCCCCGCCAGGAGCCCGTGGAGCTGGCCACCGTGCTTGACCAGGTGCTTGTTTTTCTGGAACATGAATGCCGCAAGTGCGAGGTGCAGGTGGAACGCCAGGTGGAGCGGGGCCTGATGCTTTCCGGCGACAAGGATTTGCTGTACCGTGCGTTCTACAATATCGTGTCCAACGGCCTGCAGGCCATGGCCGGGCCGGGAACCCTCTTTGTGCAGGCCTCCCGGCGCGGCGAGACCCTGGAAACCGTGATCCGCGACACCGGCCCCGGCATTGATGCCGCCATCGCGGACAAGCTGCTGGACCCGTTCTTCACCACCAAGGACCATGGCACCGGGCTGGGCCTGGCCATCACCAACGGCATCATTCAAAGCCACGGCGGCGAGCTGCGGCTGGAGAACGCGCCCGAAGGCGGCGCTCGCGCCGTGGTGCTTTTGCCGGCCGCGTAATCCGCGCCGCGCCATCAGGGACGTTGCATGTCTACGAATATTCTCTGCCTGGACGACGAGCCGAACTACCTGCTCATCCTGGAAGCCATGCTTTCGGACGCCGGCTATTCCGTCACGGCCCTCTCGGACCCGGAAACCGCCCTGGCCTACCTGGATGAAAGCGATGTGGACGTGATCATCACGGACATGAAAATGCCCCGGATGACCGGCCAGGACGTGCTGGAACACGTCAAAAAAAACCATCCGCACATCCCGGTGATGATCATGACCGCCTTCGGCTCCATCGAAGGCGCGGTGGAGGCCATGAAGATCGGGGCCTTCGACTACATCACCAAGCCCTTTTCCAACGAGGAGCTGCTGCTTTCCGCCTCCAAAGCCATGAAGATGAGCGCCACGCAGCGCCAGTTCCGCATCCTGCAGGAATCCATGGAGGAGCGCTACGGCCTGCACCAGATTATCGGCCGCTCCAAACCCATGCGCGATGTGCTGGCCATGGTGGACCGCGCCGCGCCCTCGCGCTCCACGGTGCTCATTACCGGCGAGTCGGGCACGGGCAAGGAACTGGTGGCCAAGGCCATCCATTTCGCATCCCCCAGGCAAAAAAATCCTTTTATTTCTGTCAACTGCATGGCGCTGAACCCCGGCGTGCTGGAAAGCGAGCTCTTTGGCCACGAGAAGGGCTCCTTCACCGGGGCCGTGGCCCGCAAGCGCGGCCGCTTTGAGCTGGCCGATTCGGGCACGTTGTTTCTGGACGAGATCGGCGAGCTGTCGCCGGAAACGCAGGTCAAGCTGTTGCGGGTGCTCCAGGAGCGGATCTTCGAACGCGTGGGCGGCGCCGAGTCCATCGAGGTGGACATCCGCATCGTGACCGCCACCAATCGCGATCTGCTGGAATGCGTCAAGGAAGGCACCTTTCGGGAAGACTTGTACTACCGGCTCAACGTGGTGCACATCCAGCTGCCGCCCCTGCGGGAACGGCGGGAGGACATCCCCCTGCTGGTGGCGCACTTCATCAACAAGTATGCAGAACTGAACAAGATGCCCGTCAAGGCCATTGCGCCGGAGGCCATGGATTACCTCTGCGCCTACGAGTGGCCCGGCAACATCCGCCAGTTGGAGAACGTGGTGGAGCGCTGCATGGTGCTGGCGCCGGGGGAGGCCATCGGCGTGGAGGATCTGCCCCCCGAAATCAAGGACGAGGAAAGCCAGTTCAAGAGCGCCGTGGATCTGCTGCCCGCCCGACTGGATCTGGCCGATACCCTGGAGAAAATCGAGGCCGCCCTGGTCCGCCGGGCGCTCATCCGCAACGACTTTGTGCAGACCAAGGCCTCCGAGGCCCTGGGCATCTCCAAGAGCCTGATGCAGTACAAGTTGAAGAAATACAAGATATCCACGGGGATGTAGCCGTACTCCATGCCTGAGGACGTTTCATCGGCGCACATGCATTCCCCGGAAGGCGGGCAGTTCCCGGATTCATCCGCCGGCGTGCGGGACTATGTGGAAAAGCTCAAGGCCTCGCCGCGGCTGGGGCCGCAGGTGGTCTGCCACAAGGTGTTTCCCGAGCAGGACGCCCGCACCGCCCCCACGGTGCGGCCCTGGCCCCGGGCCGTGCAGGGTGTGCTGGACCGCGCCGGCGTGGAGGCCCTGTACAGTCATCAGGCCCTGGCCACGGATCTGCTGCGCATGGGCCGGCATGTGGTGGTGGCCACGCCCACGGCCTCGGGCAAGACGTACACCTACAACCTGCCCGTGCTCGAAGCCTGCCTGACCGATCCCGACGCCCGCGCCCTGTACCTGTTCCCCCTCAAGGCCCTGGCCCAGGATCAGCTCAAGACCTTCCACAGCCTGACCGGGCACTGGCCCGGCGATGCCCGGCCCTCGGCAGCCATCTACGACGGCGATACCTCTGCCCATTTCCGCAAGAAAATCCGCGACGATCCGCCCCAGGTGCTGCTCTCCAATCCGGAGATGCTGCACCTTTCCCTGCTGCCATACCACGAAAAATGGGCCGCCTTCCTGGCCTCCCTCAAGTATGTGGTGGTGGACGAGGTGCACACCTACCGCGGGGTGATGGGCTCGCACATGGCCCAGGTGTTCCGCCGCCTGCGCCGGGTGTGCAGCCGGTTCGGGGCAGACCCGGCCTTCTGCTTCTGCTCGGCCACGGTGGCGAATCCCGTGGAGCTGGCCACACAGCTGACCGGCATTGCGCCGGCGGCCGTGCTGGAATCCGGCGCGCCCCAGGGCCGGCGGCATGTGCTGTTCCTGAACCCGCTGGAAGGCGCGTCCCAGGCGGTCATCCAGCTGCTGCAGGCGGCCCTGCACCGCGGCCTGCGGACCATCGTCTATTCCCAGTCCCGCAAGATGACGGAACTGTTGAGCCTCTGGGTGCAGCAACGCGCCGGCCGCTTCAAGGGCCGCATCAGCGCGTACCGGGCCGGTTTTCTGGCGGAAGAGCGGCGGGATATCGAAGCCCGCATGGCCTCGGGCGAACTGCTGGCGGTCATCTCCACCTCGGCCCTGGAACTGGGCATCGACATCGGCGGGCTGGATTGCTGCATCCTGGCCGGCTATCCCGGCACGGTGATGCAGACCTTGCAGCGCGGCGGCCGCGTGGGCCGGGCGCAGCAGGAAAGCGTGGTGGTGCTGGTGGCCCAGGAAGACGCCCTGGATCAGTATTTCATGCGCCATCCCGAAGCTTTTTTCTCCCGACCGCCGGAAGCCGCGGTGCTGAACCCGTACAACCCGGTCATTCTGGCCCGACATCTGGAGTGCGCAGCCACGGAACTGCCCCTGGCCGACGACGAGTCCTGGCTGGCCGATGCCGAGGTCCGGCAGGAAGTGCGACGCATGGAGCAGGCCGGCACGCTGCTGCGCTCCAAGGACGGCTCCAGGCTGCATTCCCCGCGCAAGAACCCCCACCGCGAGATCGATCTGCGCGGCTCCGGCGGCACGTACACCATCGAACTGGCCGAGGCCGGCACGGTCATCGGGCATGTGGACGAGCACCGCGCCTTCAAGGAGACGCACCAGGGCGCGATCTATCTGCATCGCGGCCAGAGCTTCGTGGTCACGCGCCTGGACGTCGCCGCCCGACAGATTGTGGTCGTCCCCCAGAAGACGGACTACTTCACCCGGGCCCGCGGCAACAAGACCACGGAGATTCTGCAGGTGCACGGCCAAGCCGCCGTCTTTGGCACGCGCGTGTTCCTGGGCCGGCTCAAGGTGACGGAGACCATCACCGGCTACGAAAAACGCAGCGTGCACGGCCAGAAGCTGCTGACCATCGTGCCCCTGGAGCTGCCGCCCCTGCTGTTTGAGACGGAAGGCTTGTGGATCGAAATCCCCCTGACCTTGCAGGAGGATGCGGAAAAGCATTTTCTGCACTTCATGGGCGGCATCCATGCCCTGGAGCATGCGGCCATCGGCATGCTGCCGCTGCTGGTGATGACCGACCGCAACGACCTTGGCGGCATCTCCACGCCCATGCATCCCCAGGTGGGCCTGCCGGCGGTGTTCATCTACGATGCCGCGCCCGGCGGGGTGGGGCTCTCGCGTCAGGCCTTCGCCCAGGCCGAGGCCCTGTTCACCCGCACCCTGGAGGCCATGGCCGGCTGTCCCTGCGAGACGGGCTGCCCCTCCTGCGTGCATTCGCCCAAGTGCGGCTCCGGCAACCGGCCCATCGACAAAGCCGCCGCCGTCTTCCTGCTGCAACGGCTCATCCAGGGGCCGCCGCCGGCCGAGTCCCCCGGGCCGAGCCTGCCCGCCGCGTCCGCCGTCCCCGAACCGAACAAGGAGTCTCCCATGCCCACCGTTGCATCCGCCCCGGGCCGCTACGGCGTGCTGGACGTGGAAACCCGCCGCGCCGCAGACGAGGTGGGCGGCTGGAAGCACATCGCCAAAATGGGCGTGTCCGTGGCCGTGCTGTATGACAGCCTGGACGAGCAGTTTCACAGCTACACCCAGGACGACCTGCCCGAACTCTTTGAGCGGCTGCAGGCGCTGGATCTGGTGATCGGCTACAATCTCAAGCGGTTCGATTACACGGTGCTGCAGCCCTTCGCCTCCTACAGCCTGCAGACCCTGCCCACCCTGGATATGCTGGAGGCCGTGCAGCAGCGCCTGGGCTACCGCCTGAAGCTGGACACCCTGGCCCAGGCCACCCTGGGCACGGAAAAGGCCGCCGACGGCCTGCAGGCCCTGGCGTGGTGGAAGGAAGACCGGCTGGATCTCATCGAGGAATACTGCATCAAGGACGTGGCCATCACCCGCGACTTGTACCTTCACGGCCGCGAACACGGCTATCTGCTGTTCACCAACAAGGCCGGGCAGGTGGTGCGGGTGCCCGTACGCTGGGCGTGAACGCAGGGCAATGTACTTTTGAAAAGAACTCTCGGGGGAAGAACCTTTCTAAAGANAGGGAAGAACCTTTTGCAAAAGGTTTCCCTTCTCGCAATATCCTTTTTCAAGCGTAAAATGCGCGCTTCTTTGCGCGTCATCCCCGTTCGCGCAGGGCTTCCAGGAGCAGCAGGCGGGCAGGATCCCAGGGGAAGGTTGCGCCGGTCCAGCGGGTGAACTGGCACTGGCCTTGCCCGAGGAACATGCCCAGCCCTTCCAGAGCCTGGGCGCCGGCAGCCCGGGCGTCGATGAGAAAGCGTGTGCGCAGGGGATTGTAGACCAGATCATACGCTGCGGTCACGCGGGTCCAGGCGTCCTCGGGCCAGGGGGACTGGTCCTTGCGCGCGCCGTGCATGCCCAGGGGCGTGGCATTGACCACCAGCGCCGCGCCGAAGTCCGTGCGCGCTTCCCAGGGGATTTGTTGCACGTGAAACACCTCGGCCAGGGCCTGGGCACGGTCTGCGCTGCGATTGGCGATGCCGATGCGAGTCACGCCCAGGGCCTTCAGCCCGGCCAGCGCGGCCCGGGCTGCGCCGCCGGCGCCCAGCACCAGGGCGGAATCGAACACCGGCAGCCCGCGCAGGGGGGTGAGGAAGCCTTCCACGTCGGTATTGTCGCCGCAGAGGCGGTCGTCCTGCCAGTAGATGGTATTCACCGCACCCACCTGGCGGGCAAAGGGCGTGATTTCGTCCAGCAGGTCTATGACCGCCTCCTTGTGGGGGATGGTCACGGACAGGCCATGGATGGGCAGGGTGCGCACGGCGTCCAGCATCCGGCCCAGCTGCTCGGGCGGCAGCTCCCAGCGGCAATACACGCCGGAGACGCCGGCTTCCTGCAGTGCCCAGTTGTGCAGCACCGGGCTCAGGGTGTGGCCCAGGGGCTGCCCGATGATGCCCAGCAATAGCGCCGGCGAATCCGGCAAGGGCTTGGGGAAGCGCTGCAGTTCCATGGCGGCGAGTGTTGCGTCCTTGCACTAACGGGTTATGAACCATGCACCTGCGCTGTGGCTCCGTGAGTCCGCCTGCATGCGTGGCAATGCGAAATCACCGTCACAAGTCTTTGGAAAGGGGGTTCGGGGGAAGAACNAAGAACCTTTCTTCAGAAAGGGTTTCCCCCGAGAACTCCTTTCAAAGATACCGTCACACTAGACGGCGGCCATGGCCGCGTCTGCGGTTTCCCAGCCCTTGGCCAGGGCGTTGGCGTTGGCCGGGATGAGCTTGGCGTAATGCGCGGCAATGACGCTGGGCAGCGCATTCTGAACGGTTTCCAGGGGGATGGCGTCCGTGGCGCGCAGCCATGCGCCCAGGGCCACCATGTTGGCCATGCGCACGTTGCCCAGTGCATCGGCGATTTCGTTGGCCGCCACAGGCACGATCTTCAGCCGGGGGGCGTCGCCCAGGGCGGGATCCACCAGGGAGGAGTTCACCACCACCACGCCGCCGTCCTGCACCGTGGGCTGGAACTTGTGCAGCGAGGGCAGGTTCATGATGATGCAGCTCAGGGGCCGCTTGATGATGGGCGAGCCGATGGGCTCATCGGAAATGACCACGGTGCAGTTGGCTGTGCCGCCGCGCATTTCCGGGCCGTACACGGGAATGTACGTGACGTTGTAGCCGGCTTCCATGCCGGCGTAGGCCAGCAGGTTGCCGATGAGCATCACGCCCTGGCCGCCGAAGCCGGCAATGACGGCGTCGAGATACAGAGCCATTAGGATTCACCTCCCGGCACGCTGCAGGCGGGATCGTTGGCGTCGTCCTTGAAGACCCCCAGGGGGAAATAAGGGATGAGTTCCTTTTCCACGCGTTCGTTGGCCTGCAGGGGCGTCATGCGCCAGTTGGTGGGACAGGCGGACAACAATTCCACAAAGCCGAAGCCGCGGCCGTCGAGCTGGCATTGGAAGGCGGCCTTGATGGCCTTTTTGGCCTCCACGATGCGCTTGAGGGAGGTGGTGGCCGCGCGGGCGCTGTAGGCCACGCCGCCCAGGCCAGCCATGATTTCCGCCATCTTGAGCGGCAGGCCTTCGGTGGAGGCGCAGCGGCCGCCGGGGCTGGTGGTGGTCTTCTGGCCGGGCAGGGTGGTGGGGGCCATCTGGCCGCCGGTCATGCCGTAGACCGTGTTGTTGATGAAGACGATGGCCAGCTTTTCGCCGCGGTTGGCGCAGTGCATGGACTCGGCCAGACCGATGGAGGCAAGGTCGCCATCACCCTGGTAGGTGAAGACGAAGGCATCCGGCCGGGCGCGCTTGACGCCTGTGGCCACGGCGGCAGCGCGGCCGTGGGGGGCCTCCACCGTATCCAAATGCATGTAATTGTAGATGAAGACGGAACACCCGATGGACGAGACGCAGATGGTGCGTTCCACCTGGCCCAGCTCTTCCAGGACTTCGGCCACCAGCCGATGGGCGATGCCGTGGTGGCAGCCAGGGCAGTAGTGCATGGGCCTGTCCGCGAGCACCTGGGGCAGGCCGGCCACTTCGGTGTAGCCCTCTTGCTGGAGGGCGGCGAGATCGATGGTCGTCATGGTCGCTCCCTGTGGAATGCGCCTCAGGCCTTGGCCGCAAGGGCGTCCAGGATGGGCTGGATGAAGTCGTCCGGGTTGGGCAGATTGCCGGGCAAATGGCCGTGGAAGGCCACCTCGGCCTTGCCGGCCAGGGCCAGGCGCACATCTTCCACCATCTGGCCGCAGTTCTGCTCGATGGTCAGGAAGCGACGGCCGGGTACGGCCAGGGCCTGCAACTGGGGCGTGGGGAAGGGGAAGAGCGTCACCGGGCGGGCCACGCCCACCTTGTACCCCTGCTTGCGCAGTTGGCTGGCGGCGCTGCGGGCGATGCGGCCGATGGTGCCGAAGGCCACGATGACCAGATCGGCATCGTCCACGTCCACGGTTTCCAGCCGGGCCAGGGCCTGCATGTCGCGGTAGCGGGCCTGGAGCTTGGCGTTGTGGCCGGCCAGGGCGCCATCTTCCAGGAACAGGGACTTCAGCAGCCGCTCGGGGCGGCCCTTGGCGCCTTCCAGCCGCCAGTCCTTGCCGGCGTCGGCATTGACCTCGGGCGTCCAGGTGGTCACGGGTTCTTTCATCTGACCAAGGATGGCGTCGCCCAGGATCATGACCGGCACGCGCCAGGCGTAGGCCACGTCAAAGGCTTCGATCATGTGATCATAGGCTTCCTGGCAGGTGGCCGGGCCGAGGACATAGCAGCGATAGTCGCCATGCCCGCCGCCCTTGACGGCCTGAAAATAGTCGCCCTGGGAGGAGCCGATGTCCCCCAGGCCGGGACCGCCGCGGACCATGTTCACAATGACGCCCGGCAGCTCCGAGCCGGCCATGTACGAGATGGCCTCCTGCATGAGCGACACGCCCGGGCTGGAGGAGGACGTGAACGCCCGCACGCCGCAGGCCGCCGCGCCCAGCAGCATGTTGGCTGCGCCCACCTCGCTTTCCGCCTGCACAAACTGCCCGCCCGCCTTGACCATTTCCGAGGACATCAGCTCGGGAATGTCGTTCTGCGGCGTGATGGGATACCCGAAATAGCAGCGGCAGCCGGCGGCCAAAGCACCGTACACCACGGCCTCGTTGCCTTTGAGAAACTTGCGAGGCGCACTCATGCCTGTTCTCCCTTCGCGCCCTTGGGCTTGGAGGATTTCTTGCGGAAGACCCGGATGGCAAAGTCCGGACAAATGCGCGCACAGGCGGCGCAGGCGGTGCAGTCGTCCTGGTGCACCACTTCCACCACCTTGTACCCCTGTTGGTTGAACCGCCCGGACTGCGCCAACACCTCCTTGGGGCAGGCGACGGTGCACAACAGGCAGCCCTTGCAGCGCTCCTCGTTGATCAGCACGTGATGCATGGATTTTTCCTGTTGGGGTTACCGGAGATACGAACGGCCGGTGCGGCCGCGGACAATCCCTGTACACCAAAACGCCACAAAGGCAAAGCCGGGCGCCGATTGTTACAAAATACACATGGCATCGCCATAGGAGTAGAACCGGTATCCTTCCTGCAATGCCTGCCCGTAGGCATGATGCATGAATGTCGTGCCTGCCACGGCGCACACCAGCATGAACAGGGTGGACTTGGGCAGGTGGAAGTTGGTGACCAGATGATCCACCACATGCAGCGACTCACCGGGATACAGGAAAATGTCTGTCCAGCCGGCATGGGCCTGCACCCGGCCGCAGGCGCGGTGCACGCCTTCCAGGATGCGGCAGCTGGTGGTGCCGATGGCCACCACCGGCCGGCCGGCCTGTTTGGCGGTGGCAATCGTTGTGGCGGCGTCTTCGGACAGTTCCACATACTCCGAGTGCATCACGTGTTCCAGGATATTGGCCGTGCGCACGGGGCTGAAGGTGCCGTATCCCACGTGCAGGGTGGCCTCCACCCAGTCCATGCCCCGGGCCAGGCAGGCGGCCCTGATGGCCGGCGTCAGATGCAGGCCGGCCGTGGGCGCGGCCACGCTGCCGGTCTTGTCGGCCCGGGCGTAGATGGTCTGGTAGCGTTCGGCATCCTCGGCCTCGGGCTCGCGCTCCAGGTAGGGGGGCAGGGGCAACTGCCCGATACGGTTGAGGATGCCGTGCAAATCTCCCTGCCAGCGCAGGACGATGTCGGCCATGCCGAAATCCTGTTCCTGCTGCATGACGGCGTGCAGATCCTCGGCAAAGAGGATGCGCTGTCCCGGTCTGGGCCGCTTGGCCGCCCGCAGCAGGGCCGAGGCCGGCGCTTCCTGCCAGTTTCCGGGAGTTGCCCGGGACGCGGGTTGGGCAGCGCGTTCCAGGAGGGGGAGGGGAGTAAGCAGCAGGCATTCCACGCGGCCGCCGGTTTCCTTGTGGCCGAAGAGCCGGGCCGGCGCCACTCGGCTGTTGTTCACCACCAGCACGGCGTCTGCCGGCAGCAGGGCCGGCAGGTCGGCCACGGTGCGGTGCTCCAGGCGGCCTGCATTGCGGTGGCACACCAGCAGGCGGGCCTGCTCGCGCTGCTGGGCCGGCCGGCGGGCAATGGCGGACTCCGGCAGGGTGAAGTCGTATGTCTCCAGCCGATGCGCTTCAGTTGCTGCAGTGGCGGCGTGTGTGGGAAAAAGCTCAACGGTGCTGCGCATTGTGTCTCGGGGTTTTCTCTGTGTGTTGGCGGCAGATTCCTAACCGAATTGTTATCCAAAATACAGCTTGGATTTTCTTTGAATTTTGTTTAGAGAATTTGCCTGTAATATGTATCATACAGCAGTGCGCCAGCGTTCTGCGAAGGGATTTTTCGCATTAGGTTGCCCACATGCCTGCCGCTGGCAGGTGTGCTGCGGTTCGCCGCGCTGCTGGGAGACACTGCAGTAGAAGGGAGCACCATGAAGACTTGCCTGATGGGACTTGTGTTGAGCGTGGCCATTATTGCGGGGGGCTGTTCGCTCCTGGAGAAGTCGGAATCCACGAGCCCTGCCGGAAGCTCGGCCCCGCCGCCGCCACCCATGGACAACTACTATGATTTCAATGATGTGGCCGTGCCGCAGGAAATGAATCTGCAGCTTTCGGACAGCTTTATCCTCGAAACGCCTTCTGCGCGCACCGGTGTGATGACCTTCACCGGCAAGGTGGACGCCAATTCCCTGCGCAACTATTATGCCCACACCATGACCAAAGATGGATGGACCTTGAAAAGCGCCATCAAGAGCAACAAATCCATACTGCTCTTCGAAAAGCCAGGCAAGTACGCCGTGGTCATCATCACTGACGGCACCTTGAGGACACGCCTGGAAATCTGGGTCACGCCCGAGGCCGGCGCCATCGGGGAAACCGGGTTCACGCCCACCGGCCAGGGTTCGGCCCTGACCTACTGAGGCGCCATGTTTTCCCACTTCATGCCCCCCGTGTTTCTCGGCAAGCGACTGCATCTTGGCATGAGCGGCAGCATTGCCGCGTACAAGCTGCTGGACACGTTGCGCGCCTGGAGACGGTGCGACGTGGCCGTCACCGTCACGCTGACCCAGGCGGCGACGCGGTTCGTCACGCCGCTGTCCCTGCAGGCGCTGGGCGCAGGTGCGGTGTTCACTTCCTTGTTCGACGATCCCGCCGCGCCGGACGATTTCGGGCACCTGCACCCGTTGCATCATGCACACGCCATGGTCGTGGCTCCGGCCAGCGCCACCACCCTGGCGCGTCTGGCGCACGGGCTGGCGGATGAGATCCTTTCCTGCCAGGCCCTGGCGTTTCAGGGGCCGCTGGTGCTGGCGCCGGCTATGAATCCCGCCATGTGGAGCGCGCCCGCCACCCAGGCCAACTGGCAGCTCCTCAAGGATCGCGGGCATATTTGCATTGAACCCGACGATGGCGGCACGGCCTGCGGCGATGACGGGCGCGGCCGGCTGTGCCGGGTGGAGCACGTGTTTCTGCATGGACTCAAGGCCCTGGCTCCGCAGGATCTGGCCGGCGTCACCGTGCTGGTGACGCTGGGGCCGACGCGGGAGTTTTTTGATCCGGCCCGTTTCTGGAGCAATCCCTCCACAGGCCTGATGGGCGCGAGCCTTGTCACGGCGGCGTGGTTGCGCGGGGCCACGGTGCATGCCGTCTGCGGGCCGGGCGTGCCGGATCTGCCGCCAGGGGTGCAGCGGCACGACGTGGTTTCCGCCGTGGAAATGCATGCGGCGGCCATGGCTCTGTTCGAACAGGCGCAGCTGACCATCTGCTCGGCGGCGGTGGCCGATTTTGCGCCCGAGCCGTACGGGGCCAGCAAGTTCAAGAAGGACGCGTCCGACGAGCCGTTCACCGTCTCCTTTGTCCGCAATCCGGACATCCTGGCCACCATGGGTCAGGAAAAAGCCCTGGGTCAGTTGCTGGTGGGATTTGCCGCGGAAACCGACAACCTGGAGCTGCATGCCCAGGCCAAGCTTGCCCGCAAGAATGCCGACATGCTGGTGGCCAACCGCATCGGGGCGCCAGGGTCCGGATTTGCATCCGCCACCAATGCCGTCTATGTAGTGGATCGGCAGGGCAGGGCAGAGCAGTGGCCCGGACTGCCCAAACCTGAGGTGGCCTGGAGGCTGTTGGATTGGTTGCTCCCGGAGTTGCAGCGCAGCGCATAGCAGACGGCGTGTTGGGCCACCTGTGGCTTGAGGCCGGACTGCGGCATATTTTGCTGGATGCACCGGCGGCTGTGGCCGAAGCGGGGGCGTCGGTGCCGTCGCGCCCAGACCAGTCGCGCCCAGACCAGTCGCGCCCAGACCAGCCGCCGGTGCCGGAACGTGCGCGCCCGCAGGCCTCGGCTCCTTCTTTGCCTTCTCCTTCGGCGTCTCCCGCCGCCGCACCACCTCGCCAGCCAGCCACGCCACCAGTCGCGCCACCAGCCACGCCGCCAGTCGCCGCCGCATCGCAACCGCCTGCTGCCGCCGCCGGGGGGCTGTTCCCGCCGCCCTGGGACACCTGCTGGCGCACGGTGATGGCTCGACGCACCGAGGCGTCGTCGCCGCCGTTCATGATCTGGACCTATTTCCACCTCGGGCAGGACATGCTCCAGCCGCCACACCCTGGCCGCCGTCAGACGCTGCGGCAGCTCCTGCAGGCCCTGCAATGGCCTGCGGGGTCGGTGGCGTTCTGGCCCATGGCGGTGCCCGTGGCCGGCCGCTACAGTGTGGATATCCGGTTTTTCTGGCGCGGCATGCGCGCCCTGGGCACCAAGACCGTCTGCTGTTTTGGCAGTGCCTGCCGGGCCGTGCTGACGCAGGAACTGGGCGTGCTTCTGCCGGCAGACCAGCATGTGCTGCATTACCGCACGGGCAAGCTCCTGTTTTTGCCTGAATTAGAGGACGCGGAGCACGGCCGCGAGGCCGCCGTGTCCACCATGTGCGCCATGCTGCGCGAGCATGGCCCGGCCTGGTAAGGCCTGCGTACCGGGGAGCGCTGCCGAAACCGCTCACTTGACGCCGCGGCACGCCTTGCATAGTGCTGATTGACTTCAGCAACGCGCAATGTTCGAGGGCGGCACCATGCGGATTTGCATCACCGGGGCGGCGGGCTTCATCGGCTATCACCTGAGCGAGTATTACGCATCTCGCGGCATCGCGGTTGTCGGCGTGGATAATCTCAACGATTATTACGATGTCCGTCTCAAGCAGGCCCGGCTCGACCAGCTGGCCCGGCATGCGTCGTTCACGTTTTGCAAGCTGGATCTTGCGGACAAGGCGGCCGTGCAGGCGTTGTTCGCGGAGCATCGCTTCACACATGTGATGAATCTGGCTGCCCAGGCCGGGGTGCGGTACAGTCTGATCAACCCGGATGCATACATCGCGTCCAACATTGTCGGGTTTCATCATCTGCTGGAATGCTGCCGGACGTTTCCCGTGGAACATCTGGTGTACGCCTCGTCCAGTTCCGTATACGGCCTGAACACGCGCATGCCCTTCAGCGTGCATGACAATGTGGACCACCCCGTCAGTCTGTATGCGGCGTCCAAGAAATCCAACGAGCTGATGGCCCATGCGTACAGCCATCTGTACGCCATCCCCACCACGGGGCTGCGTTTTTTCACGGTGTACGGTCCCTGGGGCCGGCCGGACATGGCCCTGTTCCTGTTCACCAAAGCCATGCTTGCCGGCGAGCCCATCAAGGTGTTCAACCAGGGAAACATGCAGCGTGATTTTACGTATATTGATGACATCATCGAAGGCGTGGTCCGGGTGCTGGCTGCGCCGCCTGCAGCGAATCCCCAGTGGAACGGCGAGGATCCGGATCCCGGATCCAGCCCTGCGCCGTATCGCATCTTCAACATCGGCAACAACAACAGCGTGCGGCTGATGGATTTCATCCAGGTGCTGGAACAGGCCCTGGGTCTGGAGGCACGCAAAGAATTCCTGCCCATGCAGCCCGGGGATGTGCCCGCCACGTTTGCCGACATCGACGCGCTGCAAACCGCCGTGGGATTCAGGCCCTGCACCCCGCTTGAGGTGGGCATCCCCCGGTTCGTGGCGTGGTACACCGGCCATTACGGCCGGTAGCGCCGATCTTCCCCTTTACAGCATCCAGACCCTTGCAGTAGAGGGAAACAACCCAGCACACACTCTCTCATATGGAGATGGATCGATGCAGTTCAAGGCATTGAAGCAGGAAATGGAGGCCTGTTTTGCCCGGATCAAGGCGACCACTGCAGGTGGTGAGTTGCCTTCCAAGGACGACATACACATCTTTGTGCGGTACACGCAAAAGATGCAGGCCTTGGCCGAGGACGACTGGATGGAAGAATGCCTGGATTTCGTGCACATGGTGGAGGAGCTTGCCCACGCCGTGAAAAAGAACCAGGTCTCGGATGCCATCATGCTGGTGGAATCCCTGGATGAAACCCGCAGCAATTGCCACATGACATTTTCCAAATAGCGCCAGCAATGCGTTGCGTTTCCCGTGAAACGCGCGTCGATTCATTTCTCCACGAAGGCAGGTAGTCCGTGGCCAGAGTTATTGTTGTCGCAAATCAGAAGGGTGGGGTCGGCAAGACGACAACATCCGTCAATTTGGCCGCCTCCCTGGCTGTCATGGAACGCAAGGTGCTCGTGGTGGATTGTGACCCGCAAGCCAATGCCACCAGCGGCCTGGGGGTGACGGTACTGCCGGACGCCCACACCCTGTACTCCGTGTTTTTTGAACCCGACCGCGCCACCCTCGCCATCCACGAAACCAGTTCGCCCTTTGTATGGTGCGTGCCGTCCAGCAAGGATCTTGTGGGGGCGGAAATCGAGCTCATCGACAAGATGGGCCGGGAATACTACCTCAAAGACCTGGTGAAGCGGTATGAGGAGGCCTTCGATTTCATCATCATCGATTGTCCTCCCTCCCTGGGATTGCTCACCCTCAACGCCTTGTGCGCCGCCCGCGAACTGCTGATCCCCCTGCAGTGCGAGTATTTTGCGCTGGAAGGCATCGTCAATCTGCTGCAGACATATGAACAGGTGAAGGCCCGGCTCAACCCGGCCCTGGAAATCGTCGGCGTGCTGCTGACCATGTATGATTCTCGCAATCGCCTGTCGCGTCAGGTGAAAAACGAGGTGCGCAAGTGCTTTCCGGACAAGCTGTTCCAGACCATTGTGCCGCGCAATGTCCGGCTGTCCGAGGCGCCCAGCTACGGCAAGACCATCCTGTCCTATGACATCAAGTCCAAGGGGGCGGAAGCGTACCTGGGCCTGGCCAAGGAAGTGGCGCGCCGTCGTCCGGAATAACTCCATTTCCACTTCAGTCGTCCAGCATGAGTGAAGTGGAAATGGAACGCGGGCCTTGGCTCAGGTGGAGGAGCGCCGCACGGTGAAGGGCTTGCACTCGAACTTGTATTTGTCTTTGAAATGACGCTTCAAAACGCGCGCCTGGCACTGCTGGCATTCAAAATTCACCAGTCCGGAAAACGCGGCCGCCTTGAGCGTGAATTTGCGCGGCTCGTCCGTCAGCCAGTCCTCGCTGCGTGCCCCGCAGTGGTCGCATACGACCACACGGTCCGGCGGGTAGGCAAAATCCCAGTATTGCAGCAAGGCTTCCCAGTCTGCCATCGGCTCGGGCGCTTCCTCGGCGGCAGGGGTGGTCAGGGCGTCGATCATCGGCAGCACATCGCGCATGATGCGCTCCCAGATGTCCTGCCGAATCACGGTGCCGTAGGCATCGTGTTTGGCATCGCGCAGGGTCAGAACGGGCGGCATTTCCATGGGGGTCTCCTGTCGGTGTGTCGTTGAATTTTTATGAAATACGTGGTGAAGTCACTCTGTCAAGGAGAAGTGAATATGGCAGCCATGCAACGAGGACTTGGCAAGGGCCTGGATGCGTTGCTTCGCGGCGCGGCGGACGCCTCCGGCGATGTGGAGGTGCGTCAGCTTCCCCTGGACTCCATCGCCCCAAATCCCAATCAACCCCGCCGGGAATTTCCTGAGGCGTCGTTGCAGGAACTGGCCGAATCCATCGCCGCCCAGGGCGTCATCCAGCCCGTGCTGGTGCGCCGGGCGCCGGGCGGATCCGAAAAGTCCTATGAACTGGTGGCCGGGGAGCGCCGGCTGCGCGCCTCCCTGCTGGCCGGCAAGACGCACATCCCCGCCCAGGTGCGCCAGATTGACGACACCACCAGCCTCGTCATCGCCATCATCGAGAACCTGCAGCGCGAGGATTTGAATCCCCTGGACGAAGCCCAGGGCCTGCAGCAACTGCAGACGCGTCTGGCCCTGAGTCAGGAAGCCCTGGCCCGGCAGGTGGGCAAGAGCCGGCCCGCCGTGGCCAATGCCCTGCGCCTGCTGCAGTTGCCCCAGGCCATTCAGGAGCAGGTGCGCAGCGGCGGCGTTTCTGCCGGGCATGCCCGCGCCCTGCTGGGCATTGCCGATGTCCAGGCGCAGCAGACGCTGCTGGAGCGCATCCTGCACGAAGAACTCTCGGTGCGCGAGGTGGAGGCGCTGGCAGCCTGGTGGAAGGAGCACGGCGCTTGGCCGGACGCGATGGAAGCCGCCGCCCCCCTGCGGCCTGCCCGGCGCACGCCCTCCAAGACCACCGGGCAGCGCGATGTCCTGCTGACGGCGTTGCAATCCCGGCTTAAGCAGACCTTTCCCTGCAAGGTAGCCGTTCGGGGCAGCGCCGACAAGGGGCAGATCGTGTTGAGCTATGCCTCGATGGATGAATTGCAGGCCCTGACGCACAAGCTCGGCTTGTCCGAGGCCCCCAGCCAGGAGGAAGCCCTATGACCGGTGCGCTGCAGCGGCGATTGTCCGCCATGGTGGGAAAGATGGCCGGCACCCGGGTGCTGGTGGTGGGCGACAGCATGCTGGATCATTATCTGGTGGGCTCCGTGAACCGCATCTCGCCGGAAGCGCCCGTGCCGGTGATGCGCGTGGCCTCCGAGCATCTGATGCTGGGCGGCGCGGGCAACGTGGCCACCAACATCCTGCGCATGGGCGGGCGGCCGTATCTCATCAGCGTGAGCGGCGAAGACGACAACGCCCAGAACCTGGACATGCTGATTCGTCATGAGCAGGTGGAGGCCACCATCATCCGCAGTGAGGACCGGCCCACCACCATCAAGACGCGGGTGATCGCCCAGAATCAGCAGATGTTGCGCATCGACAAGGAGCACGACGCCGCGGTGGATGCCACGGTGGTGGATCTGCTCATGGAAAGCCTGGAGGAGATGCTGCCACAGCACGAGGTGGTGGTGCTTTCCGATTACGGCAAGGGCGTCATCAACGCCCGGTTTCTGGAGCGGTTCCGGGCGCTGTGCAAGGCCCAGCCCACCCCGCCCAAGGTGCTGGTGGACCCAAAAATCAAGAATTTCCCGCTCTATCAGCATGCCTACTGCATCACCCCCAACACCAGCGAGGCGCGCCAGGCCTCGGGCATGCTGGAATTCTCCTCCCGGCACGATATCCTCATGGGCGGGTTGGCCATCTTTAAGAAGTGCAAGTGCGAACACCTGCTCATCACCCTGGGACCCAACGGCATGGCCTTGTTTGAGGCTCCCGGTCAGGTGGTGCATATTCCCACCGTGGCCAAACGGGTGTACGACGTTACCGGAGCCGGCGACACGGTGATTGCCGTGCTGGCCCTGGCCCTGGCTGGCGGGGTTGGCTTGCGGGACGCCGCCGTGCTGGCCAATTATGCGGCCGGTGTGGTGGTGGGCGAGGTGGGCGCGGCGGCGTGTTCGCCCGACGAACTGCGCAAGGCCATCGCGCTGCTGCCGGAGCCCGAGGTGCAGCCCTGGCTCTCGGAAGAACCACTCCGTACCTGAGGCGATCCGACGGCGTGTTTCACGGGAAACAAGACGTGGTCAAACAAACAGAGGGGGATGCGATGGGGCTGCACGGGTGGGACCACGCCGGTGTGCCGCTGGCATCGAGTGTTGGAGAAGCGCGCCATGCCTGGTGAGTTCGCCACGCTCGTCTGGCTCATCAACTCCCTGTACGCCTGCGCCCTGGGGCGGCAGCGAAAACCCAAGCCTTTCTATCGCTGGCAGACCTGGCGGCACATGGTGGCCGTGGGGACGGGATCGGTGCCCATTGTCTCGGTCATTGCCGCGTGTGTGGGCATCATCCTGGCGTTGCAGTCCGCCGCGCAGTTGGAGAAGTTCGGGGCCATCAGCTATGTGGCCAATCTGGTGGGCGTCATCATCGTCACCGAACTCGGGCCACTGCTGACGGCCGTCATCGCCACGGGCCGTTCTGGGGCCTCCTTTACCGCAGAAATCGCCACCATGAAGATCTCCGAGGAAATCGACGCCCTGCACGTCATGGGCATCGATCCGGTGCGGTTTCTGGTCTGGCCCAAGCTGCTGGCCATGATGGTCATGATGCCGCTGCTCACCATCTGGGCGGACTTCGTGGGCATTCTGTGCGCCGGCATTTTTTCGGATCTCGCCCTGGGCCTGCGCGCGGCGGACTACTTCAACCAGACGGCCAACTTTCTCACGCTGCAGGATTTCTTTTCCGGCGTGGTCAAGAGCATGGGCTTTGGCCTCACCATCACCATTGTCTGCTGCTGGCAGGGGTTCATGGCCTTTGCCGGTGCGGCGGATGTGGGCATGCGCACCACCCGGTCCGTGGTCCAGTCCATCTTTATCATCATCCTGCTGGACCTCTACTTCACCGCCCTCAACTACCTGTACCGCTGACGCCATGCGCACCACCCAGCACGCCCCGGAAATCATCATCAAGGATCTGACCATCGGCTGGCCCGGGCACGAGGTGCTGCGCAACGCCAATCTTGTGCTGCCGGCGGGCAAGATCTCGGTCATCCTCGGCGGCTCAGGGGACGGCAAGTCCACCCTGCTGCGGCATATCCTGGGTCTCAACAAGCCCATCGCCGGCTCCATCCACATCGACGGGCACAACATCTCCAGCATGGATGCCGAGGCCGGCCACGTCCTGCGCTCGCACATGGGCGTGCTCTTCCAGAACGGCGCCATGCTCGGCTCCATGACCCTGGGCGAAAACGTGGCCATGCCCCTGCGCGAGCATACAGACCTGGACGAAGAAACCATAGAAACAGTGGTACGCCTGAAGCTGAGCCTGGTTGGCTTGGAACGATTTATGGAGTATTACCCCAGCCAGTTGTCCGGCGGCATGCGCAAGCGGGCCGGCCTGGCCAGGGCGCTGGTGCTCGACCCGCGGATCCTGCTGTGCGACGAACCCTCCGCCGGGCTCGACCCCATCACCGCCGCGGCGCTGGATCAGCTCATCCTGGATCTGCACGACACCTTCACCATGACCATCGTGGTGGTGACGCACGATCTGGACAGCATGTTCACCATCGCCCAGCATGTGGTGGCCCTGCATGCCGGCGAGCTGGTGTTCCAGGGCGGTGTGGAGGACCTGAAGGCCTCGCAAAATGCCTTTCTGCAGCAATTTCTCGCCAGACAGCCAGGAGAGCGCGCCCGCCCCACCCTTGATTTTTAATGCCGACACGCACGGAGCACCCCCATGCCGGGCAGAGACAGCGAGGAGAACCAATGAAGCCGAAGGAGCGCAGCGCGGCAGACATGCTCCGCGCCATGGCCACCATTGTCCTGGGGCTGGTCGTGTTGGGCCTGTTCGTTGTGGCCCTGGGGGGATTCCGCTTCTGGGAGCGGCTCACCCAGTATACCATTCTGTTCGACACCGTGAAGGATCTCAATGTCGGCCAGCCGGTCAAGCTCGATGGCATGAACATCGGGCGCGTGGTGACCATCAGCCCGTATGCGCCGGATCCCTCGCAGGTGCAGGTGACCATCGGCGTGCGCGACAACATGCCCCTCTATGCCAATTGCGTGGCCAGCATCAGTCAGCGTGGTCTGGTGGGCGACTATTACGTGCTGCTGACCCTGCAGGGCCAGACCGGCCCCGTGCTGCCGCCGGAATCGGTCATCATCTCCAAACAGACGCCAGGGCTGGCGGAAATCGGCGCCCTGGTGGGCGATCTCGTCGCCACCCTCAAGCCCAGGCTGGAGCGCATCGCCACGGGCCTGGAGCAACTCTTCACGCCGGAGAACATCCACCAGATTTCCACCGTGCTGGCAGATTTGGAAATCCTGGTCAACAGCGCGCAGGCCACCGTGCGCACCCTGCAGACGGAACTGGACGGCGTGGGCGCGCAGGCCAAGGACACCCTGGCCCACGGCACCGCCACCCTGGATCAGGCGCGCGACACCTTTGTTATGGTGCAGACGGATTTCACGGCCTTGTCCACGGAATTGCGGGCCCAGGTGCATGAGGTCGGCACCCGGTATGCGGACCTTGCCTCCCAGGTGCAAACCGATCTGGGGTATAATCAGGAACAGCTGACCCAGGTGCTGGATCAGGTGCAGCGGCTTTCGGAGGAACTTACCGTGCTCACGCAGGATGTGAAGGAACGGCCATGGCAATTGTTGCGCGCCCCGCGGGCGTTTCCCGAGGTGCGGCAATGAACCGGCTGCGCCGTGGCGCACTCCTGGGGCTGATGCTGGCGGCACTGGCAGGCGCAGGCTGCATGGGGCCAGGGCCGGTGGAACGCTCCCTGCTGGTGCGCAGTCCCTGCAGTCAGACGGGTGCGCCCATGGTGACGCACGCGCCGGTGCTGGCGGTGCTGCCCTTCGAGGCCTCCGCCGCCCTGGACCGCCGCGCCGTGGCCGTCCAGGAAGGTCAGGTGCTGCGCAGCGCCACCACCTGGATGTGGGAGGATTCCCCCCGCCGGCTGGTGACGCAGGCGGTCATGGATCAGCTCGCCTGCAGCGGCGCCTGGCGGGTGCTGTGGCCGTACCGGCCCAGGGCCGAGCACGCAGCCGTGCTGGGCGGTCGGGTGGAAGAATTCAGCGTGACCCTGGGAGCCGGTGCAGACGGCGCAGGCGGCGTGGTACGCATTGCCCTGGTGGCCGAGGTCTGGAGCCGCAACAAAGGGCCGTTGCTGGGCCGGCTGCCCCTGGAAGCCACGGTGGCGTGCGCCGACAATTCCCCCCAGGCCGCGGCCGTGGCCGCAAGCGAGGCCATGGGACACATCATGCTGCAGTTGGAACAGGGCCTGCGGTCCCTGCGCCCCCACATGGAGGCCGGCCATGAGTAATCGGTTGGAAATCTTCCAATGCATCGCCGAGGAGCGCATCCGCGCGGCCTACGAGGAAGGCCAGTTCACCAACCTGCCCGGCATGGGTCGCCCTCTGGAACTGGAGGACGACTCCATGATCCCGCCGGAAAACCGCATGGCCTGGAAGATTCTCAAGAATGCCGGCATGTGCCCGCCCGAGCTGGAGCTTGAAAAACAGGCCCACTCCCTGGCGGAAATGATCTCCCACTGCACCGACGAGCACGAGCGGCTGCAGCAGATCAAGAAGCTGCAATGCCTGGTGACGCGCATGAACATGGGGCGGACGCGGCCCGTCTGCCTGGAGGCGGATGCGGACTATTACCGCAAGATCGTGGAGCGCGTGCGCCTGGAATCGTCGTCGCGTACGTCGGACCCACGCTGAAGCAAACGGAATCTGCCCAGACGCTCACCGCTTTTCCAGCAGGCTGGCGAAGAAGAACTCCCGGGCCAGGGAGGCCGGCGGCGTGGCGTGGCGCGTCAGCTCCCGGGCATCGGCGTGGCCGGCGAGAAAGCGTTCCACCTGGCCGGCGTTCTCCGCATGGGTCAGGGTGCAGGTGATGTAGGCCAGCCGGCCGCCGGAAGGCAGCACGGACCAGCACCGCTCCAACAACTGCCGCTGCACCCGGGCCAGGGTCTGCACCTCTTCGGGACGGCGATGCCACTTGATGTCCGGCCGCCGGGCAATGACGCCCAGGCCGGTGCATGGCGCATCAAGCAGGATGGTCCGCGGCGCATGCCGCAAGGGCGGCGGCTGGGTGCCGGATGCCGCAAACACGGGCGGCACGGGCAGGCCCAGGCGGACGGCATCGGTCTTGAGACCAGCCAACCGGCCGCGGTGCACGTCCGAGGCCCAGACAGGCTGCACGCCGGCTTCCACCAGCCACAGCGTCTTGCCGCCATGGCCGGCGCAGGCGTCCCACACCGGGGTCGGCCAATCCGCCGGCTGCAGGGCCTGCAGGGCCGCCTGGCTGGCGGCGCTCTGCCGGCTGGCCATGCCCTTCTCCACCAAGCTGGCCACGTCCAGATCGTTGTCCGGATGCAGCATGATCCAGGGCAGCTCGGCCCCCAGACAGGCATGCATGGTGGCAATGGACGTGAACACCGCCTCGTGTCCCGGCCGGGTGCGATTGATGCGCAGGCCCAGGGGCGGCTCGCGCAAAAAGGCCTCCATGTACAGCAGGGCCTCTTCCCGTCCCTTTTCTTTGATCAGCAAATCAATCAGCCACGGCGGCAGGCTGTAGTAGGCCGCGGCCGCCTGCTTGAAGTCGTTGCCCCTGCGGTAGGTGGACAGGTCCTGGTGCGCCGGCCCGATGTCCGCCACCTTGCGCAGCACGGCGTTGGCCAGGCCGGCCAGCTGGGGGCCGACCTGCCGCTTCATGGCCTCCACGGCCCAATTCAGGGTGGCGTAGGCGGGAATGCGGTGCAGAAACAGCAGTTCATAGGCCGCGGCGAGGAGAATTCTCGACCCTGCCGGGGGTACATTGCCTGGTTTGCGCAGAAACCGGCCTAGGATCGATTCCAGCCGGCCCATGTGTCTGAGGGTGCCATAGACCAGATTCGTGGCCAGGGCGCGATCCTTGGGCGACGTTTTCAGCGCCGGGTCGCCGGACAACCGGGCGTCCAGGGCTTCCTGCAGGGGGCGCTGGGTGCCGAGCACGTCGGTCAGCACGTCCAGGGCGCAGCGTCGGGCAGCAGGCACGGCGTTGCCAGAGAGGGGCGGCGTGGGGGTAGCCATCAGGCGCTCCGGGCCAGCGGCAGCGCCGCGGCGGGTGCTTCCACCACCCGGGCCAGCACGGCGCGCACGGCGTCCAGGTCCACGCGGGTGTCCAGGCAGGGGCCGCAGGGCCGTTCGTTGAGGACGCCGAAGACGGGGATGGGATAGGCGTCCTGAATGCCGCTGGCCAGATCCCGTTCGCACGCCACGGCGATGATCAGCCGGGGGCGCGTCTGGACCACGATGCGCCGGGCGATGGTGCCGCCCGTGGCGATGGCCAGGCGCACGCCGTAGGCCTCGGCCAGGGCCAGCAATTCGCAGATCGGGCAGCGGCCGCAGCGCTTGCAGTTGTTCACATTGTAGGTCAGGCGGCGGGGGCAGTCGCTGGCCTGCAGGCAGTGTGGCAGCAGCAGCAGGATGCGATCTGCCGGATGCCGTCGCCAGTCCTGCATCACCAGCTCATTGTTCACCTTGATGAAGGAATTGCGGACTTTTTCCTTGGAGATCCCCAGCAGCATGCCCAGCAGCGTCATCAGGGGCAGCATGAACTTGACGGTCACGCCGCGCAGCTTTTGCGAGAGCAGCACCGGCCGCCTGAGCATGATGTGCAGCACCAGGGACAGCCAGGCCCAGAGCACGATGACTATCAACGCCACCGTGACCGTGCCGGCCACATACGGCAGTGCGAAATGGATGTTGGCCAGGCCGATGGACGGGACGATCCACAACAGGGCCAGCCCGCCGGTCATCAGCAGGCTGGTGGCGGTGATGAGCCCGAGAAACAGTCGCTTCCGGGCGGCGGTGTCGTCTGCCGCAAAGTGTTTCATGGGGTGCATGAGCCGTCTGCAAGGGGTTGGGACGCCGATGCTTCCCCGCATAGCGCAAAAAGAGAGGGAAGAAAACCGGGAAATCAGGAATCGACAGCTTCGCCTGACCCTTCGGCTTCGCCAAGCACCACGGCCTCGCCGGCGGCGCGGGAGAGGTAGCCATTGATAAAGGCGCGGGCGTCCATGGAGCAGCGGCCGGCCGGGCACAGGCTGGGCAGCAGGTAGGCCTTGTCTGCGCAGGCCACGGCCAGCTGGTCGTCGGTAAGGCCCAGCACCGTGCCGGGGGGCACAGGCTGCGTCAAGGGCTCGCCCACCAGACCGGGAGACAGGGACAGGCGGATGGATTCGGCAGCGCCGGCCGGCTTCCAGAATGTGTACGCCCCTGGCCAGGGATGCATGGCCCGGATGCGGTTATGCACGGCCATGGCCGGCTGGTTCCAGAAAATTTCGCCCTCTTCCTTGCGCAGCTTGGCGGCGTAGGTGGCGCGGTCGCTGTTCTGGGGGATGCGCGGCAGGGTGCCCGGCTCCAGGCGCTCCAGGGCTTTCACCAGCAGCGCGCCGCCCATGGCGGCCAGTTCGTCATGGATGATGGCCGCGGTGTCCTGATAGCCGATGATGAGCGTCTGCTGCAGGCAGATGTCGCCGGTGTCCAGCCCGGCATCCATCTGCATGATGGTGATGCCGGTGGCCAGTTCGCCGTCCAGGATGGCCCGCTGGATGGGTGCGGCGCCGCGGTATTTGGGCAGGAGCGAGGCGTGGACGTTCAGGCAGCCGTACCGCGGGGCATCCAGCACGGCCCGGGGCAGGATGAGCCCGTAGGCAGCCACCACGGCCACGTCCGGGGCCAGGTCCGTCACCAGACGCAGGTGTTCTTCGCCCTTGAGGGTCAGGGGCTGGAACACGGGCAGGCCGCGGGCCAGGGCCAGCTGCTTGACCTCGGGCGGGCGCATCTTGCCGCCGCGGCCGGCGGGGCGGTCCGGTTGGGTGAACACGCCCACCACCTCGCCCTGGGGCCAGGACAGGATGGACTCCAGCACCGTGGCCGCAAAGCCGGGCGTGCCCATGAAGATGATGCGCATCGGCGTTCCTTGCACTCGCTACGCGCGTTTGACGCGTTTGGCGATCTTGCGTTCATACATGCTGCGTTTGAGCCGGCCCACCTTGTCGATGAGCAGCACGCCCCGCAAATGATCGATTTCATGCTGCAGGCACACGGCCAGGAGCCCTTCCGCCTCGATGACCACCTCATTGCCTTCCAGATCCTGCCCGCGGACACGCACGACTTCGGCGCGTTCCACATTGGCCCGGAACTGCGGCAGGGAGAGGCAGCCTTCGTCGCTGTCGATGCAGCCCTCGGCGTGTTCGATGACCGGGTTGAGCAGGGTGATGAGCTGCTCGCGCTTGTCCGGCCCGGTCACGTCCACCACGATCATGCGCAGGGGCTGCCCGATCTGCGGCGCGGCCAATCCAATGCCCTGGCTGGCGTACATGGTGGCGGCCATGTTCCGCGCCAGATCCATGATTTCGTCGGTCACGGCCCGCACGGCAGTGCATTCCCCGCCCAGCACGGGATCCGGCCAAGTGCACAGGGGAAGGATCTTGCCGTCGAGGGGACGTTCCAGGGTCTGTTCAATGTCCATGTCGTTCACAGTAACCACGCTTCCAAAAGGAGGCAACCCGCAACAGAGACGAGGGCAAATTACGTTTGAAAGAGGATATTGCGAGAGCGGAACCCTTTTGGAAAAAGGTTCTCCCCCTCTCGCGCTCTCCCCCTCCAAAACNCTTTCTTTAGAAAGGTTTTCCCCCGAGAGTTCTTTTCAAAAACAACGAGCGCTAGGCCTTGGCGCTTTCGCGCAGTTTGAGCCCCAGATCCCGCAACTGGCGGGCAGAGACGGCGGAGGGGGCCTCGGTCATGGGGCAGGAGCCTTTCTGCGTCTTGGGGAAGGCGATGACGTCGCGGATGGACGTGGCCTTGCACAGGAGCATGACAATGCGGTCGAAGCCGAAGGCGATGCCGCCGTGCGGGGGCGCGCCGTGGTCCAGGGCCTCCAGCAGGAAGCCGAATTCCTCCTCGGCCTGCTCCTGGCTGAAGCCCAGGGCCGTGAACATGGCTTCCTGCATGGGCCGGGTGTGGTTGCGGATGGAGCCGCCGCCGATCTCGTAGCCGTTGAGCACCATGTCATAGGCGCGGGCCTTGGCCGTGCCAGGGTCCGCAGCCATGGTGGAGGCAAAGGCATCCTGCACCGAGGTGAAGGGATGGTGCCGGGCCACCCAGCGCTTTTCTTCGGGATCGAATTCAAACAGCGGGAAGTCCGTGACCCAGGTGAAGGCGAAGGCGTCCGGATCGATGAGTCCGAGCATCTCGCCCAGGCGATTGCGCAGCTGGCCCAGGGCGGTGTTGACCATGTCCGCATCCCCGGCCTGGAAGAACACCAGGTCGCCCACCTGCATGTTCAGGGCGGCCTGCAGGCCGGCGCGTTCCTCGTCGGACAGGAACTTGGCAAAGGGCGACTGCCATTCGTTTTCCCGCACCTTGATCCAGGCCAAGCCCTTGGCGCCGTAGATCTTGACGAATTCCGTCAGGTCGTCGATTTCCTTGCGGGTCATGGACTCGCCGCCGGGCACGCGCAGGCCCTTCACCAGGGCGGCCTGGGCAAAGACCTTGAATTGCGAGCCGCGCACCACGTGGGTCACGTCGGTCAGGGGCAGGTCGAAGCGCAGGTCCGGCTTGTCCAGCCCGTACTTGTCCATGGCTTCGTCGTAGGTCATGCGCGGCATGGGCAGGGGGATGTCGATGCCCAGGGTCTTCTTGAAGACGGAGGCCATCAGCCCTTCGGCCATGGCCATGACCATTTCCTCGGTGGTGAAGCTCATCTCAATGTCGATCTGCGTGAATTCGGGCTGGCGGTCGGCGCGCAGGTCTTCATCGCGGAAGCATTTGACGATCTGGAAATAGCGATCCATGCCGGACATCATCAACAGCTGCTTGAACAACTGGGGCGACTGCGGCAGGGCGAAGAACTGGCCCTGGTTCAGGCGCGAGGGCACCAGGAAGTCGCGTGCGCCTTCGGGGGTGGACTTGGTGAGCACCGGGGTTTCGACTTCCAGAAAGCCGTCGTCGCTCAGGTAGTCCCGCACGGCCTTGGCCGCGGCGGAGCGCAGCACCAGGTTTCTGCCCACGGAAGGCCGGCGCAGATCCAGGTAGCGATGCTGCAACCGCAGGGAATCGGCTGCCTCCACACGGTCTTCGATGAGGAAGGGCGGCGTGCGGGAGGTGTTCAGCAGCTTC
This sequence comes from Megalodesulfovibrio gigas DSM 1382 = ATCC 19364, assembly GCF_000468495.1. NCBI lineage: Bacteria > Pseudomonadati > Thermodesulfobacteriota > Desulfovibrionia > Desulfovibrionales > Desulfovibrionaceae > Megalodesulfovibrio > Megalodesulfovibrio gigas. The sequence goes on along the minus strand of NC_022444.1, from coordinate 928,035 downwards.
CAGTCGCTGACCACCACCTCGATTTCGCCGGTCTCCAGGTTGGGATTGACCATGCCTTCGGGCCGCGGCCGCACCGTGCCCCGGATGGCCAGCACGTATTCCGTGCGCAGGATGTGGGCGCGCTCGTGGGCCTCGGGTGCGGTGTCCGGCTCGAAGACCACCTGGGTCAGGCCGAAGCGGTCGCGCAGGTCGATGAAGATCAGCCCGCCGTGGTCGCGCCGGAACTGCACCCAGCCCATGAGGGTGACGGTGGTGCCGGCGTCCGCCTTGCGCAGGCCGTTGTTCTTGTGGCTGCGCACCCAGTCCCCCAGGGGCTGGATGTGCTGGCGGTGCTGTTCCTGGATGGAAGCCGGGCCGCTGGAGGGAGAAAGCTGCTGTTCGTCCATGATGATATGCCGCCTCACGCGGTAAGGTGCCGGGCAAGCGCCGGGATGTCGTCCAGGGAAAGGGGGGTCTGCGTGCCGTCGCCGAGGTTTTTGCACTGCACCACGCGGCTGGTCCATTCGTCCGGGCCAAGGATGAGGGCAAACCGGGCCTGGATGCGGTTGGCTGCGCGCATCTGGCTTTTGAAGCTCTTGCCGGGCTCGCCCAGGTCGCCGGGCAGGCCCAGCTCGCGCAGCTGGCGCACCAGGGGGAAGGCTTGGGGCAGCAGGCCGGGGTCTGGCAGAATCATGCAGAAGGCCGGCCGCGGTTTGGCCGGGGCCTGGGCCAGCAGGGCCAGACGCTCCATGCCGCAGGCAAAGCCGATGCCCGGCAGATCCGGCCCGCCGAGCTGCCGGATGAGCCCATCGTACCGGCCACCGCCGGCCACGGCCGCCTGCGCGCCGATATCGCCGGACACGACTTCAAAAGTGGTGCGGGTGTAATAGTCCAGCCCGCGCACCAGCCGATGGTTGACCACCGGCTCAATGCCCACGCCCTGGAGCAGGGCCAGCACCTGGGCAAAGTGCTCCTGACAGGCCGGGCAGCCGCAGTCGGCAATCTTGGGCGCGTCCTGCATGATGGCGCGGCAGCCGGCGGCCTTGCAGTCCAGCAGGCGCAGGGGATTCTTGTGGCGGCGGCGGGCGCAGTCCTCGCACAGGTCGGCGTCGCTGGTGGTGGCCAGGAACGCGTGCAGGGTCTCCATGTACGCCGGCCGGCACTGGGGGCAGCCCAGGGAGTTGATTTCCAGCCGCAGGCCGGGCAGCTGCAAGGCCTGCAGGAAACTCCAGAGCATGGCGATGATTTCCGCATCCACCCATGGCGCATCCAGGCCCAGGCACTCCACGTTGACCTGATGGAACTGCCGCATGCGGCCCTTCTGCGGCCGCTCGTAGCGGAACATGGGGCCGGTGGTGAACAGCCGCGAAACCGGTTCGCGGGTGTGCAGGCCGGATTCGATGAAGGCGCGCATCACCCCGGCCGTGGCCTCGGGACGCAGGGTCAGGGAACGGTCCTTGCGATCCGGGAAGGTGTACATCTCCTTCTGGACCACGTCCGTTTCCTCGCCGATGGAGCGCTGGAACAGCTCCGTGCGCTCCAGGATGGGCGTGCGCAATTCCTGGTAGCCGTGGCGGCCGAACACGGCGCGGGCTGTCTCTTCCAGGTGGCGAAACACGAGGCTCTCGGGTTCGAAGAGGTCGGCGAACCCTTTGATCTTGGTCAATGACTGCATGATGGAAACCACAGTGAAAATTTCAATGGAAGGCGACTTGCATAGCCCAGCTTGTGACGCATGTCAAAAGCGGGGTGTCTTGTCGTTCAGGCAGGGGGCCTTGTCCGAAAAGGACGCGCAGGAGGAGGTGCGCAGGCTGGGCGCCAGCTTGCCCTTGGCCAGCTGCACCAGGGGCGTCATGCCCACGGTGGGAGCCAGATCCAGCCGGATGACGTGCCATGCCCCCACAGGCAGCAGGCACACCCAATCGTTGAGCAGGCTCCAGGGCATGTGGTCCACCCAGCTGAGCGGGGGACCCAGCAGGGTGGAGCGCTGGGCCAGACGACTGTTGCGGGCGTTGGGAAAGGCCTGCGCCCTGGCCAGGGCCCGCAGGCGGCGCTGCACCGGCCAGAAACAGGCCGTCTGCCGGGGCGGCGGAAAGCTGTTCGGCCGGCGCAGCAGCGACGCCGCGCCAGCCAGGGACAGCCGATTGCAAAAGGTGACGAGCACCCCGCGCGAGGCCAGCCGCACGGCCTCGGCCAGGTGCTCGCGCGTGGGCGGGCAGCCGGTCAGGGCCACATAATCGAACTCCCGATCGGCAAAGGGCAGGTGATCGTAGGCCGCCAGATGCAGATCCACCCGATGCCCCAGCCGTTCCCGGGCGGCGGCGAGCATGGCCGGGGAATGATCCGTCCCGGTGACGTCGAAGCCGGACTGCCAGAAGACGTCCAGCAGGTGGCCGGGACCGCAGCCGATTTCCAGCAGGCTGCGGCCGCGCCGGGGCCAGGCCGCCAGCATGCGCTCCAGCAGTCGGCGTTGCCGGGCATGAAAAAACTGCCCTCGGGGGGAGGCCAGCCACTGCTGGAGCGCAGAGACGGTGTCGGATCCAACCATGCTGTTGTGCAATTCCGGTTAGGGCATTTTAATTTTGAAAAAGGACGTTGCGAGAGAGGAAACCTTTNAAAGGGGGTTCGGGGGAAGAACCTTTCTTCAGAAAGGTTTTCCCCCGAGAACTCCTTTCAAAGATAACGCGCTCTAGTCCAACACCGCGCCGGTGGCCGCGGAAGACACCCGCGCCCGGTACCGCCGCAGGAAGGGGGAATCCAGGGGCTTTTCCACCGGCGTCCAGGCTGCCTTGCGGGCCGCCAGGGTGGCGTCGTCCACCAGCAGCTGGATGGAGCGGTTGGGCATGTCGATGCTGATCATGTCCCCTTCCTCCACCAGGGCGATGGGACCGCCCGAGGCCGCCTCGGGGGAGACGTGGCCGATGGCTGCGCCGCGGGTGCCGCCACTGAAGCGGCCGTCCGTCACCAGGGCCACCTGTCCATCCAGGCCCATGCCGGCGATGGTGGAGGTGGGGGTGAGCATCTCGCGCATGCCGGGGCCGCCGCGGGGGCCTTCGTAGCGGATGACCACCACGTCGCCGGGGGTGATCTTGCCGCCCAGGATGGCCTGCACGCTCTCGTCCTCACTGTCGAAGACACGGGCCGGGCCGGTGTGCACGCGCATGTTCTCGGCCACGGCGCTTTGCTTCACGGCGCAGCCGTCCGGGGCCAGGGAGCCGTACAGAATGGCGATGCCGCCTTCGGGGGCGTAGGGCCGTTCGATGGGGCGGATGACTTCGGGATCCTGATTGGCGACCTTGAGGGCCGTCAGGTTTTCACCCACGGTGCGGCCGGTGCTGGTCAGGGCGTCCAGGTCGATGAGATTCTTTCTGGACAGCTCCAGGATCACGGCCTGGATGCCGCCGGCGGCGTGCAGATCCTGGATGTAATGCGGCCCGGCCGGGGAGAGCTTGCACAGGTTGGGCGTCTTGCGGCTCACGGCATTGAAGACGTCCAGGGTCAGGGGCAGGCCGGCTTCGCGGAAGATGGCCGGCAGGTGCAGCACGGTGTTGGTGGAGCAGCCCAGGGCCATGTCGCAGGCCACGGCGTTGGCCACGGACTTTTCAGTCACGATATCCCGGGGGCGGATGTTTTTGGTGAACAGCTCCATCACCTGCATGCCGGCCTGCTTGGCCAGACGCACCCGTGCGGCCGTGGTGGCCGGGATGGTGCCGTTGCCGGGCAGGCCCAGGCCGATGGCCTCGGTGAGGCAGTTCATGGAATTGGCGGTGAACATGCCGGAGCAGGAGCCGCAGCCGGGGCAGGCGCAGGCCTCCAGATCCGCCAGCTCCTCCTCGTCCATCTGGCCGCGCTTGACCTTGCCCACGGCCTCGAACACGGTGATGAGGTCCGCGGATTTCTTGCCCCGCGTGGCGCCGGCCATCATGGGGCCGCCGCTGACCACAATGGACGGCAGGTTCAGCCGCAGCATGGCCATGAGCATGCCGGGCACGCTTTTGTCGCAGTTGGGGATGAAGACCAGGGCGTCAAAGGGATGCGCCGTGGCCATGATCTCGATGGAATCCGCCGTCAACTCGCGGCTGGCCAGGCTCATGCGCATGCCTTCGTGGTGCATGGCCAGACCGTCGCACACGGCGATGGTGGGGAACTCGATGGGCGTGCCGCCGGCCATGCGGACGCCGGCTTTCACCGCGTTGGCGATGATGTCCAGATGCAGATGGCCGGGAACGATCTCGTTGGCGGCGTTGACCACGCCCACCAGCGGGCGTTCCATTTCTTCCCGGGTCAGGCCCAGGGCGTGCAGCAGCGAACGGTGCGGCGCACGTTCCAGGCCGGTGGTCATGCGATGGCTGCGCATGGAAACTCCTTGCAAAGAGGGGTCATGAATGGGCACGCCGTACGGCCAGCCAGCTTCCCATCAGCCCCACACCGGAAAGGGTGAGCACCAGCAGGGCCATGTGCGAGGTTGGCAGATACCGGAACTGGAAGAACAGCGGCGGGAAATTGAACACGTTTTGCAGCAGCAGCTGCACGATCTTGAGCAGAAAAAGCGCGGTGATGCTGCCGGCAAAGCCCTGGGCCGTGCCGCCCGCCACGAAGGGCAGGCGGATGTACCATTCCCGCGCGCCCACGATGCGCATGATCTCGATTTCATTGGCGCGCGTCAGCAGGGACAGCTTGATGGTGTTGCCCACCACCAGCCCCAGCACCACCAGCAGAAAGGCGATGAGGGGCAGGATCACCCGGTCCGAAAGCGTGCCCCAGGCCCGCACCAGCTCGGTGCGCATGGGATTGTAGCGCACCATGGCCATGCCGGGCAGGCGTTCCAGGTAGACCTTGGTTTCGTCAATCCAGCCCTGATCCCCTTCAACGCCCCCGTCTCCCTCGCCGGTGCGGGCAAAGGAGAGCATGGCCGTGGCCGGCAGGGGGCTTTTGTCCTTGATGAACCGCAGGTCCACATCCTTGCCCAGCCGGCTGCTCAGGTCTTTCAGGGCCTGATCCGGGGTGAAGGTGACCATGTCCTGCACGCCGGGCAGGCCCCGCAGTTCTGTCCACTGCTCCTGCACAGCCTTGAGATCCGCATCGGGCTTCCAGTACAGTTGGAAGAGCACATCCCCGCGCACCCGCAAGAGTTCCTGATCCAGGTTGTGCAGCACCAGCAGGAACATGCCGCCCAGCAGCGCAATGAGCACCACCGCAGCAAAGGTCATGCCCTGGGCCCAGGGGTTGGTGCGCAGGTCCTTGACGCCTTTGACGACAAGCTGGAGAAACACGTCGAACATGACTCGCTCCCGGCGGGCTCCCGGCTAATCCGGATGCACCGTGCACCCCGGCCAGTTGGCGGCGACGATCTTGCCGAAGGACAGCTTGATGCGCTTGGCCCGAGGCTGGTAGCGCAGCAGCTCCGGACTGTGCGTGGCCAGGATGACAGTGGCGCCGAAGGAATTGAAGTGAGAAAAAATTTCCATGAGCCGCAAGGACAGTTCCGGATCCAGGTTGCCCGTGGGCTCGTCTGCCATGATGATCTGCGGATTCACCACAATGGCCCGCGCCACGGCCACCCGCTGCTGCTCCCCGCCGGAGAGGTCGCTGCAGGGCACGTCGGCCTTGGCTTCCAGCTGCAGGCTGCGCAGCACGGCCCGCACGCGACGTTCGATCTGCTCCCGCGGCATCATGCGCACCTGCAGGGCCAGGGCCACGTTCTGGGATACGGTGCGGTGCGGCAGGATGCGGAAATCCTGATACACAAAGCTTACTTGCCGGCGCAGCAGGGGCAGCAGGGAAGGCGAAAGATTGTTCAGCGTCACCCCGGCCACCTCGGCCCGGCCCCTGGCCACGGGCAGCGCGCCGAACAGCAGCCGCAGCAGTGAGGTCTTTCCCGCGCCGGAAGGACCGGTCACGTACAGAAAATCCCCTTTCTCCAGCGTCAACGAGACATCCTTCACGGCCCAGTACGAGCCGAAATTGAAGGAGAGGTGCTGCAGATCAATGATGGGCATGGCGACATCGGGGTTTGTGACGGTTCGTGCCGCTTCCGGGGGCAGTGTTCCATGCAGCGCACGGAATCGCGCACGGAACAGCGCGGGATTGACGACGCCGACTGTGCGCGACATTTGCGCCCAGGTCAAGAACCCTGGGAACGGTGTTCCCCACCTCCATCCCTCTCGCGCTCTCCTCCTCCAACACTTTGATAGTTCTTTGGAATTATACCAAAAAAAGTCTTTGGAAAGGGGGTTCGGGGGAAGAACCTTTCTTCAGAAAGGTTTTCCCCCGAGCTCTCCTTTCAAAGAGAGCTTGCTCTAGCCACACTTGGTATAGGCGCAGCCCTGGCAGCAGAAGCAGCCTTCCTGGTAGATGAGGTCGCCGCCGCAGTCCGGGCACACCGGGGAGGCCAGGCCGTTCTTTTCGGCAGGGGCAGACGTGTCTGTGCCGCCCATGTAATGCGTCTCGAACACCCAGGCCACGGCGTCGGGAATGGACTGGATCATCCCTTTCTTGCGGAACACCGGGTGCTCGCCGCCGATGCCTTTGAGCTGACCCACAATGGCGGCCGGCTCCACCCCCGAACGCAGCGCCAGGGACACCAGCCGGCCGATGGCCTCGGCCTTGGCGGTGATGGACCGGCCGGACTTGCCGATGGTGGCGAAGACCTCGAAGGGCCTGCCGTCGATCTCGTTCACCGTCAGGTACAAAATGCCCAGGCCGGTGTTGATCTTGTGGGTAAAGCCGTAGATCACCTCGGGCCGTTGCTTCACCTTGCTGGGCTTGCCGTCCGCGGGCTGGGCCTGGCCCTGCTCGCCGGTGCACAGCACCTGCACCTGCTTGCAGCCGTCGCGGTACACGGTCACGCCCTTGCAGCCCAGGGTGTAGGCCATGGTGTAGATCTGGCGCACGTCGTCCTTGCTGGCGGCGTTGGGCAGGTTCACGGTTTTGGAGACGGCATTGTCCGTGAACCGCTGGAAGGCGGCCTGCATCTTGAGGTGGTATTCCCCGGAAATGTCGTGCGACGTGACGAACACGCGGCGGATCCAATCCGGCAGATGGCGCATGTGGTGCACCGTGCCCTTGGTGGCCACATCCTCCATCAGGGCCGGGGAATGGTGGCCGCTTTCGCGCAGGGCATCCTCAAAGAACGGGTTGGATTCCATGAGCTTTGCGCCGTCCAGCACGTGGCGGGTGAAGGCCAGGGCAAAGAGCGGCTCAATGCCGGAAGAGCAGGCCGCCAGAATGGAAAGCGTGCCCGTGGGGGCGATGGTGGTGGTGGTGGCGTTGCGGTAGGGGCCTTCCTTGCGCGCGGCAAAGGCCGAGGTGGCATAGGCCGGAAACGGCCCGCGTTCCGCAGCCAGCAGCGCCGAGGCGGCCTTGGATTCGTCCTGGATGCATTCCATGATCCGCTCGCCCAGATCCAGGGCCTCGGCGGAGTTGTACGGGATGCGCAGCTGGAAGAGCAGGTCCGCAAAGCCCATCACGCCCAGGCCGATCTTGCGGTTGCGGCGCACGGTGTCGGTGATCTGCTCCAGGGGATAGCGGGACACATCGATGACGTTGTCCAGAAACCGCACCGCGAGCTGCACCGTCTCTTTCAGGCGGTCCCAGTCAATGCTGCCGTGCACGCCGCTGGGGGAGACGTCCCCGGGCAGGTGGAACTGGGAAAGGTTCAGGGAGCCCAGGTTGCAGGCCTCGTAAGGCAGCAGGGGCTGTTCGCCGCAGGGATTGGTGGATTCAATCTCGCCCTGGTCCGGCGTGGGGTTGTCCCGGTTGATGCGGTCCAGGAAGATGATGCCGGGATCGCCGCTGGCCCAGGCCTTGGTCACCAGCAATTCAAAGACGTCCTTGGCCTTGAGGCGCTGCACTTCCTGGCCGGTGTGCGGCTCCACCAGGGAGTATTCGGCGTCCTTTTCCACGGCCTGCATGAAGGCTTCGGTCAGGGCCACGGAGAGGTTGAAGTTGTTCAGCTCCCCTTCCTTTTCCTTGGCCGCGATGAACTCCAGGATGTCCGGATGGTCCACGCGCAGGATGCCCATGTTGGCCCCGCGCCGGGTGCCGCCCTGCTTGATCTGCTCCGTGGCGGTGTTGAAGATCCGCAAAAAGGAGAGCGGCCCCGAAGCCACGCCGCCGGTGGAGCCCACGCGGCTGTTCTTGGGACGCAGCCGGGAAAAGGAAAACCCTGTGCCGCCGCCAGACTTGTGGATCAGGGCGGCATGCTTCACGGCGTCGAAGATGTCGTCGATGGAATCGGCCACGGGCAGCACAAAGCAGGCCGCCAGCTGTCCCAGGCAGGCCCCGGCGTTCATGAGCGTGGGCGAGTTGGGCAGAAAATCAAACCGGGACATCATGAGGTAGAAGGCCTCGGCCAGGGTCTCCGCGCTCCAGGGCGAGTCGGGATAGGCCCGCTCGGCCTCGGCCACGGCGGTCGCCACGCGCCAGAAGAGCTCCTGCGGCGTTTCGGTGATCTCCCCTTGCAGGTTCTTGCGCAGGTAGCGCTTGGCCAGCACGGTCTCGGCGTTGGGGGAAAGCTGCGGGGCCGGCAGGGAGCTCGGCATGGCGGAAAGCACGGCGGAAGGCGTGGTCATGGGAAGCGATCCTCTTGCAAAAAAAGATTGGAATGGCGGAATGATACGAAACAGGCGCAGGCGAGACGCCGTGTCTGCCGGACATTACGCCAAAAAACGCGAGTTGGGAAGATGTGCGAAAAATCACAGCAGTCGTCGAGGCGCTCCGGCCGTCTCAGGCGGGCGTGCGCCGGAAACCGCGCAGGGCTACGGCAAACATGCCCAGGGCTACCACCACGCCGCCCAGAAACACGGCGTCCATTCCTCCCAGCGCAAAAAAGCCGCCGAAGAGCAGGGGGCCGATGGTCTGGCCCAGGCGCAGCAGGGTGCCGTTCATGGCCATGAATCCGCCGCGGTTGCCGGGGGGCGCGTATTCGGCCATCAGGGCCTGGGTGCTCGGGATGTTCAGCCCCTGGCCCATGCCGAACAGCATGATGGGCACCACGTGCCACCACAGGGCCGGAGACAGGAAAAACACCAGGTTGGCCACTGCATAAATGACAAAGGCCGCCTTGATGCAGGTGGTGACGCCAATGCGGGCGCTGATGCGGCCGATCTGCGTGGTGAACAGCACCGTGAGCAGTGCTGCGGAAGAAAGCAGCACCCCGATCTGCCAGGGTTCGGCATGCAGATCCTTGCCCAGGTGCACGGGCACGAAGCTCAGGAACGGACCATAGATAAGCACAAAGGTGCAGGCCGTGACGGCAAAGACCGTCAGCACCTCGCGGCCCTTCATGGCGTCCCAGGCGCTGCGGAAATAGGCCTTGGCGTCCATGCCGCCGGGCTGCACATGCAGTTTGAGCCTGCGCCAGACCCACCACGCCACGGGCAGGGCGGCCAGGGGGAGCAGGAAGGGCAGCCGCCAGTGCAGCTGGGCCAGGGCCCCGCCCAGAATGGGATAGCTGGCCACCCCGATGGACAGCACCGAGGCGTTGAGCCCCAGGGCGGTAATGCGCTCGCGGCCCTCGAAGGCGTCCCCGATGATGGTGATGTTCAGCGCACCCAGGGCCGCTGCGCCCATCCCCTGGAACAGCCGCAGCAGGCAGAGCGTCTCGAAGCTGTCGGCAAAGGTGCAAGCCACGCCAGCCACGCCGAACAGGGCCAGGGAGGGCGCCAGTACCTGACGGCGGCCGTACCGGTCGGCCAGGATGCCCATCACCGGGGTCAGGATCACACCGGGGACGGTGAACCAGGTCAGCAGCAGGCCGATGGAGGCGGCCGGTATGTCGAAGGCAGCGATGATGCGCGGAAAGGCCGGGGCAATGCTGGTGACGCCCATGACCATCATGCACGTCACCCCAAAGACGATGCGCAGGGTGGGATCCTTGAGCAGTTCGCGCAGGGATCGCGGCGCGGCGGCAAACGAGGGGCCCTGCGGGGTGCCCGAGGGGGCGGAAGCAGAAGAAGATTCGACGGGCATGCAATCTCCGAAAGCACGCCGTATCCGGCGCACGGCATCCAGGAGCGGATGCCTTCAGGATCGGCGAACGAGGGACAGTAGTGCAAAAGCCACAGGGGCACAAGGGAAGCTAAACAGTGTTGAATTTCGAGTCAAGTTCGATCTGGAACCCGGGAAACGTCAGCCGGGCATGATGCAGCATCAGCCGCCCGGCATCGGCATGGCCATACACGGCGTCGCCGACGATGGGATGCCCGGCCGCAGCCAGATGGGCGCGGATCTGGTGCCGTGCGCCCTTGTGGATGCGGCATTCCACCAGGGTTCTGGCGTCGGGCAGGGCGCGCAGGGGCAGCACGTGGGTGACGCGCAAGGGGTCGGCCGTGGCGAAGGGCTCCACGCGAGTCACGGCCCGGCGGCGCATGTCCAGGGCGCGATCCAGCAGCAGGGGCGCATCCACCAGTCCATGGACCACGGCATGATAGCGCTTGTCCACGGCGCCGGCATCCTCATGGGCGCGATAGGCCGCGGCGGCAGCGGAGGAAAAGGCAGCCAGGACGATGCCCGAGGTCTCCCGGTCCAGCCGGTTGCACAGTACGACGGTCTGCCCCGGAAACAGCGCCGGCAGCCGGCTTTCGAGGCTGTCCCGGGCCGGATCCCCGGCCAGGGCGGCGGTGTGCAGGCCGGCGGGCTTGGCCAGGGCGGCATGGTCCGCCGTGCGGCAGAGCACCTGCGCCGCGAGGGCGGCAGGGGGCGGCGGCAGCGTCTCGTGTCGTACTTCGAGGCGCTGCCCGGCATGCACAAGGATGCCCTTGCCCGCAGGGCGGCCATCCAAACGGACATCGCCGCGTGCCAGCAGCCGGTGCGCGCCGCGCCGGCCCAGGCCGGCCAGGGCCGCCAGGGCCACATCCAGGCGCGCGCCGTCGAACTCGGCGGGGATGATCCAATGGGGTGGCTGCATGGAGACTCACATAAAAAAGGGACGCATGGGGCGTCCCTTTTTGCCGCAGTCAGGCGCGGGAGTCCAGCCTGCCGGGGCAGCGTCAGCTGCGCTTGCTGCAGAACCGGCTGTTGGGGATGCCGGCAGTGGCGGGCCGCAGGGCCCTGCCATAGGCAGCGTGGCGGGCGCCTTCCTTGCGCGAGCGCAGAAGCTCCGCCTTGATGGACGCATGCAGCCGACGGGCTTCCGCGGTCAGGCGGTGTTGCATGGCCTGCAGCTGCAGCAGTTTTTCCTGCAGCATGGTCAGGCGCGCCGGGTCCGTGGGGTCAGCCGGTGCGGCCTGGGTGCGCAAGGTCCAGGCTTGTTCGGTCAGGGCGATGCGTTGTGCGGCGTGCAGGTGCGCGCCGTCAACATCACCGCCCTGCAGCAGGGTCATTTCTTCCTCGGCCAGTGCCAGCGCCTTGTCCAGCAAGGTGATGGGTGTGTTCACGCAGAACCCCCTCAAATCCTGTTTCACGTGAAAACGGGCGGCTAGGCCCCTTCCACCTTAATGTCTTCGCTCAGGCTGGTGAGAACGTGCTTCCACTTTTCCGTCGCCGGGTTGAATTCGTATTCCAGCAGGTCGGCGAGCAGGATCCAGTCCTCGTTTTCCATGACTTCGCTCATTTCGGAGAACAGGTCGCTGATTTCGCCGGCCAGGCGCTCGAAGTCGGGGTTATCGCGCATGGAAAACTCGTGGCGCAGCACGCCGACCATGCTGAGGAAGTCGCGGGTGACGTCCAGCAGATCCTGCAGCATTTCCAGGGCGCTGGCATCGTCGGCGCGCCGGAACAGGTCGGCCACGCTCTTGCTGCCGTGGTTCATCAGGCGCACCACCGTGTACAGCTCGTGGGTGATGTCCGCCGCCATTTGCTGCACGGAAACACTGACGATTTCCACGCTCTTGATGCCGCGGGTTTCGATGTCCTCGGCCTGATGGGGGTAGATTTCGCTGAAGGCTTCGCCGTCCACCAGCACGTCGGTGACAACGCGGTTTTCCAGGGCGCTGTCTTCGGAAAGATTCAGCAACAACTCTTCAAGATTGGCGAACGTGTCGAGGGAGCGGTCGATGGTGCGGCCGTCTATGGTGATCATGGCAATTCTCCGTTGCATGGTACGCGTGTACTGGGCAAACCCTGCCTGTGCAGGAGCCATGCAAGGAGTGTGCTACAAATGCGATGTCAGTCAGGAAGATGCAGTCGCCAGGCGGCCAGCAGGGTTTTGTATGCCGCGAGCATGCGGGCCACGGCGCGCAGGTCGTCGCCTTGCTCCTGGCCGGTGTTGGCGAACATGTATCCGAGGACATTGAAGTATGCGCTGCCCTCCCAGCTGGCTTGCAGCCGTTCCCAGGTGGCCAGGAACTTGCGTTTGATCGGGGGCAGGGAGGTTTGCACAAGGGCCTGGAGCTGGCCGTCCAGCAGGGTGAGCAGGGCCAGGGCGGTCTGGATTTCCGCCTGCACGGCTGCTGCGGCGGCTGGCGAAAGGCTGACGGGCGCTGCAGCCGGATCCAGCGGCAGGTTGTCAAGAAAACGACGATACATGCGGCGCTGCAGCCGGATCCAGCGGGTGCGGTCGGTTTCTTCGTGGCCGGAGAGGGATTCCAGGGTCATGAAGCCGCCTTCGGCCAGATCCACCCGGCTCAACCAGGCGCGTGCGCCGGCAAACTCCCTCCCGGTCTCGGCCCTGGTCCAGGTTCTGGCGGGCAGAAAACGGCCGATGGCCTCGGCCAGCATATCGCCGGCGATGACGTGGCGGCACTGATGCTCCCGCGGGCAGACGCTGCCATAGGCGCAGGGATGGCAGGGCAGGTCCGGCTCCAGGCTCAGACTGCCCGGGCGATACGGACCCGTATCCCATGGCTGGGCCGTGGCCAGAAAAATGGAGGCGATGTCCACCCCCAGGCCGGCGGCAAGGTGCATGGTGCCGGTGTCGTTGGTCACCAGAAGCACCAGACGCGTGAGCACGGCGGCCAGTTCCGTGAGGGAGGTCTTGCCTGCCGCCACGATGACCGGCCCCGCCGGGACCAGGGCGTGATAGGCCTCCACAAAGCGCTGGGCCAGGGGGACTTCCGCCGGGCTGCCCAGCACCACCGGCGTCAGACCATGGCGCTGCCAGAGCAGGGCAGCCATGGCGGCGAACTCCCGGATGGGCCAGCGCCGGCGCTCCTCGCTGGCGCCCAGCTGCAGGCCCACATACCCGCCAGGACTGGGGAACGCGTCAAACAGGGGCGCGATGGCCTGCATGGCTTCGGCCGAGGGGGGGAGAAGATGGTTGGGGCGCGGCATGTCTGGCAGGTCGGCTGCCTTCCAGAAGCTGTCCACCAGATTGAACGGGCTGCAGCCCCGGCGACGGGTGGAGGCCAGCAGAAACGACGCCCACGGATGGATGGTGCGCGAAAAACCCCAGGCATCCAGGCAGAAGCCGCGCTCCGGAGCTGGCGGCGTCCGGCTCAGACTCAGGAACCGCGACAGCAGCCGCGAGGGCACGGTGGCGGTGAGATTAAGCACATCGTCGGGCGGGAAGGCGGCGGAGATGTCCTGCCGGAAGGTCCAGGTGTCGGCCAGGGCCTTGGGCCAGCTGCGGTCCAGGGTTGCCAGAATTCTGGCGCCGGGCACGGCGGCCACAAAGGTCACATCCCGCAGCAGGCGTGCGGCATCCTGAAAGGTTTCCAGGCACAGAATGCCCACCTGGCGGCCCTGCATGGCCAGGCCGCTGGCCAGGGGCTGGGTTTGCAGCAGGTCGCCGAAGCGGGTGCAGTTGAGCACCAGCGTGCGGGGAGGGGGGGTCATGGGTGCCGCCGCTCCGGGATCAAAAGGTGATCTGCTGCCCTGCAAGCACGCGGTCGTACAGGGCGATGGCCTCTTTCGGGTCGTCGAACACGGCCAGGCGTCCCTGGTCGAGTACGGCGACCTTGTTGCAGTATTCCTGAATGACGCCGTAAAAATGGGAGACCATGATCAGGGACCGGTCGCCTTTTTCGTTGAACAGGGTGTCCTTGTACTTTTTGTTAAAGCGCTTGTCACCAACGGCAGAGATCTCGTCGATGAGATAGCAGTCAAAATCCACGGCCATGGAGATGGCAAAGGCCAGCCGGGCGCGCATGCCGGACGAATACGTATTCACCGGCTCGTACAGGTAGGTGCCGAGTTCGGAAAAATCCTTTACGTACTCAAGGGCCTGTTTGAACTCAACATTATAGATGCGGCTGATGAAGCGCAGATTGTCCGTCCCGGTCATGTGCCCCACGAACCCCCCCTGCAGGGCCAGCGGCCAGGAGACGGACATGGTCCGCTCGATTTCGCCGGAAGTGGGCAGTTCCGCACCGCTGATGACCCGGATCAGCGTTGATTTGCCGGCCCCGTTGCAGCCGAGGATGCCCAGCTTATCGCCCTTGTGAATGCAGAAGGAGATGTTCTTCAGGATGTCACGCGGGCCCTTCCGGGTCATATAGACTTTGCATATTTTTTTAGCTTCTACCATACACGGCCTCGGATTTCGTGTACTTGAGCATGGTGCAAAGGCACATGTATGACATGATGATATTTGAAGTAACTATATACACAGGGTCGTAGTAAGTGATCATGGATTCATTGAAGAATCCATCGCGCATCATTTCGGTGGCATGCACCATGGGGAACAACAGTGCAATCTCTCGGTATTCATGGGGAAGCCAGTCCACCATGAACAGCCCGCCAGTGCACAATACGTGCGCTACATTCAGTAATATGCATATCTTGGTGCCGAAACTGACGAGGGCAGACAGGGAGCCGGTAAGAATGCAAAGGTTGAATCCGTACCACTGCACCAATACCCATGAGTACATAATCAGTAGTGGGTCGTCCGGAAATGGAAGCATCGACAGCAGGTAGGCCAGCATAAACAACAGGATGAAGCTGGCCGTGGTGCAGGCCGCCTGGATGGTGGCTCGGGAAATCATCACGTCGAGCACTCGGACATTGCGGTGATAAAACAGCGGCAGATTGGAACTGATGACGTTGGTAGACTTCATGATCTGAAACCGGCACGACCACAGGATGCCATAGCCCGAGAGCGCGAACGCGGCCATGGAGAACTGCGCATTGCCCAGAGCGCGCCGGAAGATGAACAACGCGCTGAGCGCAAGCATGAAGATGCAGGGCTCCAGGATGACAAATAAGAAGCCCGCGCCCTTTCGGCCGGAAAGGTTCACGAACTCGCGCCGCAGCAGCGCACCCACCACGCGTTGCTGCACGGCCAGGGACTGCCGGATCGATGGCGGAGGCGCGCTGTTGCTCATTGCTCGCTGTGCTCCATGAGTCCGATCATGAGAATTTTGACGACGCCATACAACATTATCAACACCCCCACTGCCGTCAGGATGTTGCGGATGCGTTTGGGATAGATCGGCGTATCCGGCAGGTTGGGAGCAACAATGCGCTCCAGGTACAGCTGTTGGCGCTGCGCCTCGGAACGGGCCTGTTCCAGCGCGCCCAGCGCCGCACTCAGCCGCTTGTCGGAGAAGTCTCGGTCAAGCATCAACCGTTCGAATTCAATAACTTTTTGGGTGATGGAGTCCGAGCCGCCGGTCACCTTGGCCATCTCGTTGTCGATTTCTTTCTGCAACTCGTGGGCCCGCCGTTGCAACGCCTTCATCTGGGGGCTTTCGGAGGCAGATTCGCGAAACTGGGCGATGTGTCCTCGCACGGTGATCAGCTCTGCCTGCAGTTTGAACACCTGCTGCAGCTGCATGGTGGACTGTTGGGCCGGGTCGAAGAGGGTTTCCTGATCCCGGTACGCGGACAAAGCCAGCGCGCTGGCCTTGGCGTCCACCTCGGCCTCCTCCACCTGCTGGGCGGCGAAGGCAATCGTGTCGGTGCGGGCCCGTTCGTTGAGCTTGTTGATGAGCCCTTCGGCCAGCAACAGGAGTTCCGTGTTGATGCGCGTGGCGTCTTCCGGCGTGAACGCCTCCACCTTCAGGATGGCGATGGACGAGGTCAGGTCCACCTCCATCCTGACTCGCTTGCTGTAATACGCGAACAGTTCCTCGAAGCTGTCATCGAGGTTTAGGGGATTGAACCGGCTGAAGGGGTCGACGCCGTCCCGTGTGAAGGCGGCCCGCAGGTTGATGCTGTTGTCGATCAGCCGCAGCGCGTCGCGCGACAGCACGAAATCCTTGGCCGTAAAGGCTTCCTCGCGCGCGCTGGTGATCCCGACGCTTTGCAGCAACACCCCAAGGGAGGACGTGCTTTTGCGTTCCTGCTGGCGGACGACGAAGCGGGATTCCGAAAGGTATCTGTCGGTTTCAATGAAGCCGAAGTAGACGATGCACAGCAGCGAAGGAATGACTGTAATATAGAGAAAAAATTTGGCGTTCCTGCGTTTTGGGCGAGCCGGCTGCGCCTCTTGCGTCGCGCATTCAGTCGTGGGCTTGCCGAACATGGCTTTGAAAAATGGACGCTTGAGTCGAGAAACTCTCATATCCGTTCCTGTGTCGTGTGCGTGGAGAACCGTGAAGGGGGTCACATGGAATGAGCAACAAGGCGGGATGGCCATCGTGCGGCGGCATTGGCAGGCGTGAACGCCTGCACAACGACAGGGGGACAGCCGTACCGCAGGGGTGCTGTTGCAGATAGCAGCGCGGCAGCTACAACGGGGCGCATGAAAACACAACTGCCTGGAAATGTCCATATCTGGTCATGTCGCGGCAGTGTAAGCAATCTTTACAGGTGTTAACAATACGTACAGCCGGCGCATCGGTCGCGCGCGCCTTCGAGCCAACGTTTGCGTATTCGTGGCGGTGAGTCACGCTGGTGCAGGATTTGCTCCAGTACGTAAGTATGATATGTTGGTGTATCAAAATTGTATACCGCAAAAGTGGTGGAACAATGCGCGAGGTTGCAGGGGGGGCCATGGTCCAGGCATTGCCGAAGCGAGTCGCGGTTTCGTGGAAGGTGTGGACGGCATGGCTGGTCTGGGCCTGGGGCGTCTGCATCTGGCCTGCGCCGGGTGCCGCCATCGCCCTGGAAGCCCGGAGCGCCCAGAGCGCCCAGAGCTCCCAGGCATCCCAGGACTCCCAAGCCGCCCTGGAGTCCCTGGTGCAACACGCCATGGCGAACAATCCTCGCCTCAAGGCGGCCTGGAGCCGGGTGGAAGCCGCCCTGGAGAAGGTGCCCCAGGAACGCAGCCTGCAGGACCCTCGCCTCAGCCTGGGCTGGTTTGCCGTGCCGGCGGAAACCCGTGTCGGTCCGCAGGTGGCCCGGCTGGGGCTGACGCAGACCATCCCCTGGATCGGCAAGCTCATCGCCCGCGGCGACCGCGCCGCCCTGGAGGCCGAGGCCGAGAAGGCCCGCTTCGATGCCCTGCGGTTGACCATCACCTATGATGTCAAGCGGGTCTGGTACGAGCTGGCCGCCCTGGAAGAGGCCGTGCGCGTGGCCCGGGAGGCCGGGATCCTCCTGGAGCATCTGGAGGGGGTGATCCATGCCCGCTACGTGGCCGGCATGGCGCCCATGGCCGATCTGCTGGCCGTGCAGTCCGAGCGTGACCTGCTGGGAGATCGCGTCCGCACCCTGGAGGCCCGGCGCGGTCCGACGCTGGCCAGCCTCAATGCCGCCCTGCACCGACCCTTGGAGATGGCCCTGCCCGCCACGCCGGACATCCCCCTGTTCACCCTGGACCTGCAGGAAGCCGCCCTGGTGGAGCGCCTGGAAGCCATGAGCCCGCAGCTCAAGGTCTTTGAGCACCTGCTGGAGCGCGAGCGCAAGGGCGAGACCCTGGCCCGGCTGGACTACATCCCGGATTTCACCCTCGGCATCGAAACCACCATCACCAATCAGTGGGATGTCTATCGCGGCGTGGACAGCACAGGGCAGTGGATGTTCCCCGCCCCGCCGCCGGGAGACTCGGGCAAGGACCCGGTGGTGCTGTCCCTGTCCTTCACCCTGCCGATCTTCAACGAACGCCGCCAGGCCGCCACCCGCGAGGCCAGGGCCCGCCAGCTTGCCGCCATCAACGACCGCGACGGCCTGCGTGATCGCCTGGCTGCGGATCTGGTCATGGCCCGCTTCAACCTGGACGATGCCGCCCGCAAGACCGCCCTGTACCGGGAGGCCCTCCTTCCCCGGGCCGTGCAGGGCTTCGGCGCGGCCATCGGCGCCTATCAGGCCGGCACGGGCCGGTATGCGGAGCTGATCATGGCCCAGCGCAGCCTGCTGGAGCTGGAACTCAACGCCGTGCAGGCCCTGGCTGCCCAGGGGCAGCGGCTGGCGGAAATCGAGTCCCTGGTGGGCGAGGACCTGCCGGTGACGCCCGCGCCCGGCGGCTCCCTGCGCCAGGCCAGGGCCGGACTGGAGCGGCCGGATATCGCCAGGCCGGACACCACCACGTCAGGCATCAGCCACCAGGAGGGCATCCGATGACCCCGTTGCGAAAATCAGCGCCTCCGGCGCGCCGGATGGCCTGGGTATGGCTGTTGGCGGCGCTGCTGGCCTTTGGCGGCGGCTACTGGCTGGGCGGCGCGGGCGAATCCCACAAGGAACCAGCCATGGCCGGGCATGAGCACGAACACGCCGCGGCTGCCAACGGATCCGGGGCCAACGGATCCAGCACGGGCGAATCCGATGTCGCGTATTGGACCTGCTCCATGCATCCCTGGATCCGCCTGCCCGAGCCGGGGCTGTGCCCCATCTGCGCCATGGATCTCATCCCCGTCGCCAAGGGGCGACAGGAGGACGCGCCCACCAGCCTGCGCGCTGTGACCCTCAGTCCCGCGGCCCGGGCCCTGGCACAGGTGGCGCTGGCGCCGGTGGAGCGACGCACCGTGGACGTGGCCACCCGGCTGCTGGGACGCATCGAGGTGGACGAAACCAGCCAGGCCTACATCACCGCCCGCGTGGCCGGCCGGCTGGATCGGCTGCATGTGAACGTCACCGGCGGCATGGTCAAGGCCGGGCAGGTCATGGCCGAGATATATAGCCCCGAGCTGGTGGCCGCCCAGGCCGAGCTGCTGGAGGCCCGCAAGGCCGTGGCCCGTCTGGCGGCAGACGCACCGGCCCTGCTGCGCGACACCGCCGCCCGCACCGAACGCGCCGCCCTGGAAAAGCTGCGGCTGCTGGGCTTTTCCGCCGCCGAGACGGAGGCCGTGCTCAAGCGCGGCGCGCCGGCGGATCGCATGGCCCTGAGCGCCCCGGCGGGGGGCGTGGTGGTGCGCAAGGACGTGCAGGAAGGGGCCTATGTGGCCACGGGCACGCGACTGTACGCCATTGCGGACCTGTCCCGCGTCTGGGCCGTGTTCGAGGCCTACGAGGCGGACCTGCCCTGGCTGCGCATGGGCGCGGCGGTGCGTTTCGAAGCCACAGGCATTCCCGGCGAAACCTTCACCGGGGCGGTGGCGTTCATCGATCCGGTCATCGACACCATGACCCGTACCTTCCGCGTCCGCCTGGACGTGGCCAACCCCGGCGGCCGGCTCAAGCCGGGCATGCTGGTGCACGCCGTGCAGCAGACCGCTGCCGGCAACGGCAATGACGCCGCAGACGCAGGCCAGGTGCTGACCATCCCGGCTTCTGCGGCGCTGGTCACGGGCGCGCGGGCCATCGTCTATGTGGCCGATCCCGACACCCCCGGCAGCTATGCGGGCCGGGAAATCGTCCTGGGACCGCGCGCCGGAGATCGGTACGTGGTCCGCCAGGGCCTGGCCGAGGGCGAGATGGTGGTGGCCCGCGGCAATTTCCTGGTGGACAGCGCCGCCCAGCTCATGGCCGCACCGAGCATGATGCTGCCCGAGGGGGCCGGCGTCCCCGGGGCGTTGCCGGGCGTGCCCCCGCCCTTTTTGCGTCAGCTGCCGGGCCTGGATGCGCCGGCGGAGGCCGTGCGTGTCGCGGCCGGGGGTACGGATCTGGAAACCGGCCGGCAGGCCTTCGCCGCCCTGGGGCAGGCCCTGGCCGCCCTGGACGCCAGTACCCTGGTGGACGAGCCGGCCCTGCACTGGAAGGAGCTGGCCATGCTCCTGGGCAATGATGTCCGCCTGGGCCGCGACAGCCGCTCCATGACCGAACTGCGCGGGCACGCCCGGGATCTGGCCGCCCGCATGGACCGCCTGCGCCACACCTTCGACTATGCCGCCCTGGCCAGCGGATCGGGCGGACCGGGCGGACCGGGCGGACCGGGCGGGCCGGGCGCGCCGGCTCCCGAGGCCGTGCAGCAACAGCTGGGGGCCGTGCTGGCTGCCTACCTGCGGCTGCAGGAAGCCCTGGCCCGGGACGACGCCCCGGCCGCCCAGGCCGCGGTACAGGCCCTGGGAGACGTCTGGAGGACCGTGAAATCGGGCGCGGCCGGATTCGCCGGATTCTCGGACGAGGCCGCCGCCGCCTTTGCCGCCGTGCAGGCCGAGATGGATGCCGGGCTGGCCGTCATGCAGGATCAGGCGACCCTGGAGCAGGTGCGCGCCGGCTTCCAGCCCGTGTCCAACGCCCTCATCCAGGCCGCGCAGACTCTGGGAATCGTCAGCCAGGGCGAGCTGTTCCGGCTCCATTGCCCCATGGCCTTCGACTACCAGGGCGCAGACTGGCTGCAGCCTGATCCGGACATCCGCAACCCGTACTTCGGCCACCTCATGCCCGGTTGCGGCGACGTCACCGGCCAACTGCCCCTGGCGAAGTAGCGGAGTTGCCCATGCCGCCATCCCCGCTCAATCCCATTACGCTGACCATCCGATTTTTCCTGGAAAATCGTCTGGCCACGGTCCTGCTGGCCCTGCTTGTCCTGGGTTGGGGGCTCATGGTGGCCCCGTTCCATTGGGACACGGGCGGCCTGCCGCGCGACCCCGTGCACGTGGACGCCATCCCGGACATCGGCGAGAACCAGCAGATCGTCTTCACCGAGTGGCCGGGCCGTTCCCCCCAGGACATGGAAGATCAGGTGACGTATCCCCTCACCGTGTCCCTGCTGGGCGTGCCGGGCGTGAAGACGGTGCGCAGCTTCTCCATGTTCGGCTTCTCCAGCATTTATGTGATTTTCAACGAAGAGGTGGAGTTTTACTGGTCGCGTTCGCGGCTGCTGGAAAAGCTGGCCAGCCTGCCGCCGGGCACCCTGCCGGCCGGGGTGCGGCCCACCCTGGGGCCGGACGCCACGGCCCTGGGGCAGGTGTTCTGGTACACCCTGGAAGGCCGCGATGCCGACGGCACCCCCGCCGGCGGCTGGGATCTGGCCGAGCTGCGCACCATCCAGGATTATTACGTCCGCTATGCCCTGCTGGGGGTGGAAGGCATCAGCGAAGTGGCGTCCGCCGGCGGGTTCGTCAAGGAATACCAGGTCGATGTGGATCCAGAGGCCCTGCGCGCCGCCGGCATCAGCCTGGAGCAGGTGGTCAATGCCGTACGGCAGGCCAATCTGGACGTGGGCGCGCGGACCATCGAGGTCAACGGGCCGGAATATCTGGTCCGCGGCGTGGGCTTCATCAAGAGCGTGGAGGATTTGCAGGCCGCGGTGATTGTGGCGCGGGACGGCGTTCCCATCCGTGTGGGCGATGTGGCCCAGGTGGGCCTGGGGCCGGCCCTGCGTCGCGGTGTGCTGGACAAGGACGGCGCCGAGGCCGTGGGCGGCGTGGTGGTGGTGCGCCAGGGCGCCAATCCCCTGGAAGCCATCCAGCGGGTCAAGGAAAAGATCAAGGAAATCAGCCCAGGACTGCCGAGCAAGACCCTGCCCGATGGCCGCGTGAGCACTGTGCGCATCGTGCCCTTTTACGACCGCACCGGGCTTATCCAGGAGACCCTGGGCACCCTGGAGGAGGCCCTGACGCAACAGGTGCTCATCACCATCGTGGTGGTGGTGCTCTCGGTGCTGCACCTGTCCAGCTCGCTGCTCATTTCCTCGCTGCTGCCCCTGGCCATCGCCATGTGCTTCATCGCCATGAAAATCGCCGGGGTGGACGCCAACATCGTGGCCCTGTCGGGCATTGCCATCGCCATCGGGGTCATGGTGGATGTGGGCATCGTGCTGTGCGAGAACATCCTGCAGCACTTCGAACGCGCCCCGGCCGGGGCCTCGAAGATAGAGGTGATCTACGCCGCCGCCGCCGAGGTGGGCGGAGCCATCCTCACCAGCGTGGCCACCACGGCGGTGAGTTTTCTGCCGGTCTTCGCCATGGAAGGCCCCGAGGGCAAGCTGTTCAGGCCGCTGGCGTTCACCAAGACGTTCGCCATGGTGGCGGCCATTGTGGTGGGGCTGACCATGCTGCCGACCTTCGCCTCGTTGGTCATGGGGGACCGTGGCAAGGACGCCACGCTCCGGGCGCGCGGGCTGCGCTGGGGCAAAGGCGGGATCTATCTGGCCGCGGGCGTCGGCGCCTGGGCGTGGCTGGCCTGGTGGGCCGGGCTGCCCCTGCTGTACCTGGGCCTGCGGGCGCTGGTGACGCCGCGGCTCCCGGACCGGGTGGCCAGGGCCTGGGCCGTGCTGGACAACCTGGCCGCCGCCCTGGCCATCGTGGCCGTGCTGGCGGCGCACTGGATGCCCCTGGGCCACGGCGAGAGCCTGTGGCGGAACATCGGTTTTGCCGGCCTCGTCATCGCTGCGCTCATGGCTGGTTTTCTGGGAATGGTCCGCATCTACCCCTGGGTGCTGGGGCAGTTGCTGCGAATCAAGACGGCTTTTCTGCTGCTGCCGTTGCTGCTGCTGGGGCTGGGGGCGCTGGCCTGGCTGGGTGGCCCCCGGTGCTTTGCCTGGCTGCCGCAGGAGTGGCGGCAGTCCGGGGTCATGGTGGCCGTCAACCATGCGTTTCCGGGTCTGGGCAAGGAGTTCATGCCGCCCCTGGACGAGGGCGCGTTTCTGTTCATGCCCACCACCATGCCCCATGCCTCCCTGAGCGAGGTGCATGCGGTGCTGAAATATCAGGACATGGCCATCCAGGCCATTCCCGAGGTGGCCTTGGCCGTGGGCAAGCT
This sequence comes from Megalodesulfovibrio gigas DSM 1382 = ATCC 19364, assembly GCF_000468495.1. NCBI lineage: Bacteria > Pseudomonadati > Thermodesulfobacteriota > Desulfovibrionia > Desulfovibrionales > Desulfovibrionaceae > Megalodesulfovibrio > Megalodesulfovibrio gigas. The sequence goes on along the minus strand of NC_022444.1, from coordinate 905,211 downwards.
GGGCCGGGCGGAAACGCCGTTGGACCCCGCGCCCGTGTCCATGATCGAAACCGTCATCAATTATCGAGACGAATATGCCCGGGACGAGCAGGGCCGGCTCCTGCGCTTCCGGTACGACGACACCCGCGAGGACTGGTACCGGTCCCTGGACGGCGCGCCACAGCCCGCGGCGGACGGCATGCCCTATGTGGTGCAAGGACGATTTGAACGGGACGAGACCGGGACGCTCATTGCCGATGACGCCGGCCAGCCGTTCCGGCAATGGCGGCCGCCTCTGGATCCGGCACGCAATCCCGGCCGCGAGGCCTGGGCCGGCATCCGCTCGCCCAATGACATCTGGGACGCCATTGTCGCGGCGGCAGAGGTGCCGGGCGTCACCGGCGCGCCCCGGCTGCAGCCCATTGCGGCGCGCATCGTCATGCTGCAGTCCGGCATGCGCGCGCCCATGGGGGTGAAGGTCAGGGGGCCGGACCTGCAGACCATCGAAGCCGTGGGCCTGCGGATCGAAGCCCTGCTCAAGGAAGTGCCCTCGGTGCAGGCGGCGGCGGTCATCGCGGATCGCATCGTGGGCAAGCCGTATCTGGAAATCGTCATTGATCGCGACGCCATCGCCCGTTACGGCGTGCGCATCGCCCAGGTGCAGGCGGTCATCGAGACGGCCGTGGGCGGCATGCCCGTCACCTATACCGTGGAAGGCCGCGAGCGGTACCCCGTGCGGGTGCGGTATCCGCGCGAGCTGCGGGACACGCCCGAGGCCCTGGAAAAGGTGGTGGTCACCGGGTCCATGGGCGAGGATGTGCCCCTGGCGCAGCTGGCGCACATCCGCTACGTGCGCGGGCCGCAGATGATCAAGAGCGAGGATACCTTCCTCACCGGGTATGTGCTCTTTGACCGCGTCCCCGAATACCCCGAAGTGGACGTGGTGGAGCACGCCAAGGCGTATCTGGAACAGCGTCAGGCCGCCGGGGATTTGGTGCTGCCGGCCGGCGTCAGCTACGCTTTTTCCGGCAGCTATGAGAACCAGATTCGCGCCCAGCAACGGCTGGCCGTGCTGCTGCCGCTGTGTCTGCTGCTCATCTTCCTGCTGCTGTATTTCCAGTTCAAGCGCATCTCGCTGACCATGCTGGTGTTTTCCGGCGTGCTCATGGCGTGGTCCGGCGGGTTTCTGATGCTGTGGTGCTACGGCCAGCCCTGGTTCCTGGACGCAACCATCCTGGGGGTGGATCTGCGGGCGCTGTTCCAGATCCATCCCGTGAACCTCAGTGTGGCGGTGTGGGTGGGCTTTCTGGCGCTCTTCGGCATTGCCACGGACGATGGCGTGCTCATGGCCACCTACCTGGGCCAGCAGATGGAGGGCCGACGGTTCGAGAGCAGGGAGGCCCTGCGCCGCGCCGTGGTGGAGGGCGCATCGCGCCGCATCCGGCCGGCCATGATGACCACGGCCACCACCATGCTGGCCCTGCTGCCGGTGCTCACGTCCACGGGGCGGGGGTCGGACATCATGGCGCCCATGGCCATCCCGTCCTTCGGCGGCATGGCCGTGGCCATGCTTACCTGGCTGACCACCCCGATCATCTATTGTTTGTACGAGGAACTGCGGCATACCCGCCGCGCATGAGAGCATTCCCTGAAGAGGAGGTACGCATGATTCGTGTGGCCATGTTGATGATGGCGGCAGCGTTGACGTTCGGTGCGATTGCGCCCGGTGTTGCCCTGGCCATGGACCAGGCCGGCCGGTCCAAGATGCATTTCGACATGATGGACAAGAACAAGGATGGCGGCGTGGACCTGGCGGAATACAAAAAGATGATGGGCCCGAACGCCGACGCCGCCTTTGCCGCCACGGACGCCGACGGCAACGGCGTCATCAGTCTGGAGGAGCTTACGGCCTACGAGGCGGCGCATGGCGGCCACGGCGGTCATCAATAGAACACGTTGTTTTTGAAAAGAACTCTCGGGGGAACACCTTTCTCAAGAAAGGTTTTCCCCCGAACCCCCTCTCGCACAGACCTGTGCACGCGTCAGTTGCGCTATTTTTTGCGGATTTTTTTCACGTCCCGGAAGAAGGGCAGCGTGCGCCTGAGGGCCGTGCCGGCCATCTTGCGGCGCAGGGCGGCCAGCTGGTCCTGCAGGGGCAGGTGCTTGGGGCAGACATCCTCGCAGGCCAGCAGGCCCATGCAGCCGAAAATGCCGGCATCGTCCCCGATGAGGTGGAAGTAGTCGGCATCCTTGCGCTCGTCCCGCGGATCCAGGCGGAAGCGGGCCACGCGGTTCAGGCCCGCCGCGCCCAGGAAGTCTTCCCGCATGCGGGCCGTGCCACAGGCGGCAATGCAGCAGCCGCACTCGATGCAGCGGTCCAGCTCGTAGATGGCCTCGGCGGTGGCGTTGGCCATGCGGGCTTCCTTTTTGGACGGGTCGAAGGCCTTGGCGGTGTGGATCCAGCTTTCCACGCGCTGGTACATCTCCCGGAACCAGACGCCGGTATCCACGCTCAAGTCCCCCACGAGCTTGAAGAAGGGCAGGGGCAGCAGGGTGACGGATTCGGGCAGGTCACGGGTTTTGGTGTGGCAGGCCAGGGCGGGCCGGCCGTTGACGACCATGGCGCAGGATCCGCACACGCCGGCGCGGCAGCAGAAGTCGAACTGCAGGCCGGGGTCGTGCTCCTCGCGGATCCGGTTCAGGGCGATGAACAGCGTCATGGCCGCGGTTTCGTTGAGGACAAAGGTATCCATGTGCGGCGTGGAGGCCGGGTCTGCAGGATTGTGCCGGAAGATGTGGAAGGTCAGGTTTCTGGCCATGGGGATGGTTCCTTACTCGCCTGCGGCAGGGGCAGTCGTGGGAGTGGCGGGGATGATGGTGCCGCCGCCGTAGCCGCGGTCGCCCGGGGGCAGGGGCCAGACTTTGGAGGCCGGCTCGTAGGTCAGGCGGGGCAGGTCTGCGCCGTCGGGCCAGGTGGCCAGGGTTCTGTTGAGCCAGTCGCGGTCGTTGCGTTCGGGGAAGTCCTCGCGGGTGTGGGAGCCGCGGGATTCCGTGCGGTTGAGCGCGCCATAGGCCACGCACAGGGCCAACCGGACCATGCCGGGCAGCTTGAGGGCCAGGGCCAGTTCCGGGTTGGCGCCCAGGCCGTTGGACCGCAGGGCGATGCGCCGGGCGCGGGCGTGGATTTCCTGCAGCCGGGCCACGCCGCGTTCCAGATCCGCGCCGTTGCGGTAGATGCCGGCGGCATCCTCCAGCACGTCGAACATGGCCTCGCGCACGTCATAGGCGTTTTCCATGCCGTTGCGGCCCTGCAGCAGGGCGTCGATGCGGGCCTGATCCCGCTGGACGGCATCGGCCACCGTCCGGGTGCTGATGGAGACCTCCGCGCCCTGGATGTATTCCACGATCGTCTGCCCCACGATGCCGCCGGCCACCACGGTTTCGGCCAGGGAGTTGCCGCCCAGGCGGTTGAAGCCGTGCATGTCCCAGCAGGCGGCCTCGCCGGCGCTGAACAGCCCCTTGAGGCCCTGGGCCGCACCGGTTTTGTCCGTGCGCACGCCGCCCATGGAGTAATGCTGCGTGGGCCGCACGGGGATGAGCTGGCGCACGGGATCGATGCCCAGGAAGGACTGGCAGATCTCGTCCACCTCCCTGAGCTTGGAGCGGATGTGCTTTTGGCCCAGGTGGCGGATGTCCAGCCACAGGTGGTCGCCGTAGGCGCTGGGCACGCCCTTGCCCTGGCGGATGTGGTGGACCATCCAGCGCGACACCACGTCCCGGGAGGCCAGCTCGGCCTTTTCCGGTTCGTAGATTTGCATGAAGCGCTCCTGGTTGACGTCCAGCAGCGTGCCGCCGTCGCCGCGGCAGCCTTCGGTCACCAGGATGTCCGTGGGGACGATGCCCGTGGGATGGAACTGCACGGCCTCCATGTTGCCCAGGGGGACCACGCCCGTATCCAGCACGGCGATGTGCCCGCCGCCGTCGTTGATGACGGCGTTGGTGGAGTGCCGGTAGATGCGGCCGAAGCCGCCCGTGGCCACCAGGGTGGCCTTGGCCATGTACGCCACGAGTTCGCCCGTGCGCAGGGAGCGGACCACCGCGCCCAGGCAGGTGTGGCCATCGTGGATGAGGGACAGGGCTTCCATGCGGTCATGGACGGCAACGCCGAGCTGGGCAGCGCGGTTGTCCATGGTGTAGAGCACGCTGTGGCCGGCGCCGTCGGAGGCGTAGCAGGTGCGCCACTTGGCGGTGCCGCCGAAGGCGCGGGCGTGGATGAGCCCTTCGTGTTCCTTCTTTTCCTGCTTCTTGAAGGGTTTTCCGCCCTTGTAATAGGTGTGCACCCCGGGCACCACGCGGTTCCAGGGCACGCCCCAATGGGCCAGGCGGCGCATTTCGATGGGGGCGGTATTGGCGAAGAGGCGGGCCACCTCCTGATCGCAGCCCCAGTCCGAGCCCTTGACCGTATCGGCAAAGTGCACATCCGGGCTGTCCCCCTCGCCCATGGCGCAGTTGCCCAGGGCCGCCTGCATGCCGCCCTGGGCGCAGACCGAGTGGGAGCGTCGCGCCGGCACCAGGGAGATGCAGATGACGCCAAGGCCGGCCTGGGCCGCCTCCACGGCGGCGCGCTCGCCGGCCAGCCCCGCGCCGATGCACAGCAAGTCGGTATAGATCGTCTGCATGGGGCGGTCCTTATTCCACGCTCAGGGTGAGGAAGCGGATGAGGGTGAGCAGGCCGATGCCCAGGAATACCAGCAGGAGGAGCTTTTCCGCCTGCAGGCCCAGGGGACGGCGGCGGCTGGAGATGAAGCCCCATTTGACCCCGAGGCGGTAAAACCCGATGGAGACGTGCAGCTCGACCATGGGCAGCAGCACGAGATACAGCAGCGTCCAGGGCCAGCGTTGCACCCGGGCCGCACTTTTGGCCGCGGTGATGGGCAGATCGGCCAGCACGGTCCACATGTGCGCGACCCCCAGCACCAGGATGACCAGGGCCGAGAGCACCTGCACCAGCCACAGCCAGGTGTCGCGGTGCCTAAGCAGCCGGGCGTGCTCCCAGAAGGTGCGCTGCGCCTGCGGCTGGAAGGGGATGCGTCGGGCGGCCAGGAGAAAATGCACCAGGAACAGCAGGCCGATGAGCGGCCCGCCCACCTGGGCCAGGCCCGTGGCCTCGAAGAAGCCGGCCAGGGTGTTCATGGTGGAGGGCCCCAGCAGCACGCTGGCTACCAGGAGCATGTGGGACCACATGAACAGGATGAGGGCTGCGCCAGTGCACAGTTGCAGCCAGTCTGCCCAGGCGGCCAGGACAGCGGTGGTGTGGGTTCGGGCGAGGCCGGGGCGTGCGCTGGCGGCGGCGGACGCCTGCACGGCGTAATGTGGGGGATTGGGCATGGAAACCTCCGTTCCGCAGGGCGCGTCTCGCCTGTCCCGGCACGGTTGCCGGCGGGACGGCCTGCAGTCGAGACATGCCCGCAGGATGCAGGGAATGTCAACAACGGCAGCCCGTCCCGCCGGCAGGACGTCATTGCAGGAGCAGCAGCCAGGGCGCGGGGGCCATCGGGCCTGCAGGGCTGAAGTGCAGGGCCGTGGCCTCGCCCAGGATGCTGGCGCCGTTGTGCAGGCCGAGGTGCATGCCTTTGTTCACGTGCTTCAGGGAGATGCCGATGGTCTTGTCCCGTCCGGACACCCTGCCGATGTGTGCGTTGCCGCTGCCGTAGTAGAACGAGATGCGCCCGTCCCGGTACAGCCGTGCCGCAACATTGACGGGGATGTTGTCCACATAGGTGGAAGCGACCCAGGAGAACGTCACCTGTTGCGCCGAGGCGGCGACGTAGATGTTCTGCCCTGTGCCGGCGGTGGTCAGATCGTCCCACAAGGGGGCCACGGCGGTGGCTGTGGCCAGTGTGTCCACGCGGTTGGTGCCGCTGCTGCCGGGAGAGGCGAAGTAGATGATGCCGTTGCTGGAGACGTAGGCCGTGGTGTGCTGCTGCCCGCCAAAGGGGAAGGCGAAGGGCAGGGTGTAGGCCCAGTATTGGTTGTCTGCCTTCCAGTTTGTGGCCGTGCCCAGGGAGGGATAGGGGTCGGCACTCTGGGTCTGGGTGTAGCCTGCGTAACGGGGGGCTGCGGTGCTGGGAGGGATGCCGTACAGGCTCAGGGTCCGGCCCAGGGTCCAGGGGCTGCTCCAGTAGGCGGAGCGCTCGCCCTCGTTGGACAGCTCCCCGTCCAGCAGCTCGGACTGGTATTGGTCGTTCGCCAGGGCGTACAGGTAGGCTTCCTCCATGGTCACGTGCCCGTCGTTGTTGGAGTCGCCCTTGGCGGCATTGGCCAGGGCCACGGTGACGTGGTAGGAGAACTCGTTGTAATTATAGTTGGGAGCCATGGCGTAGGAGTACTCCCACCAGCGCGAGGCGGACATGAGCACCCGGTTTGGTTTCTTGAGCGCTTCCACCATGCCGCCGGAGAAGCATTGTTCGAAGATGCCTGCCATGGCCTTGGCGTTCACCTTGTCCACCTCTGCGGCCAGTTCGCTGCCGGAGATGGATTCGCCCCAAAGGTCGAGCAGCACATCGGGCGTATTGTAGGGGTGTTCGTTGCCCTCCTGGGGTTCGCCATGGTCGGTGGTGAAGATGTACAGGATGTCGTCGGAGCCGAGGGCGCTGGCAAGCTGGTTGAACACCAGGGCGATGTTGGCCTTGGTGGCGCTGTATTTGATGTCTGCCACGCCGTCGTTGTTGAAGTCCAGGGGCGAGCTGACGCCGTCGCTGCGGTCCACGGCGGGGTCGGTGCCGTCGGCGAACAGCACATGGATGTTGGCGTCCAGAAAGCCGTACTGCTTGAGGGTCCTGAAGAAAAACGCGCAGTCGTTCCAGTAGCGGGGATAGTTGGACCAGCTGTTGTAGCCGCCGGAAATGATGACCGCATGCCGGTTGGCCGCCGGTGTGGCGGTGCTGGCCAGGTCGCGTGCATCGGCCGCGGCAGGTGCGGCGTCGGGCAGGAGCGCGGGGGACGGCAACGCTGCGCCATCGGGCCAGGTGGTCAGTTCCGTAAAGGGCTCCATGTTGGCTGGCGGCGTGCGCGAAGGTGTCACCACCAGTTCGCCGTTTTCGCGCACCAGGACAAAGCGGCAGGGGTGCGCCCAGTTGGCGGCAGGGACGTCATCCACAAAAAAGAGCCAGCCCGGGCCGCCGGCAAGACGCACCTCGCCCCGCCAGGTGGCGACGACGGCCTCTCCAGCCACCTGCTCCCGGGCCGCGTGGATGCGCCGGCCCTGGGCGCTGTGCCCCAGCAGGCGGGCCAGCAGCACGGCATAGGCCTCTTCCTGGGTGCGGACGCTGACGGCGGGGGCAGGGTCCGGCTCGGGGACGGGCGTCACGGCCAGGCCTGCGGGCATTGTCTTGACGGGGCGCACGTCCACCGTGGCATCCTCATGCACAACGGCGAGGAGATACGGCGGGCGGGATTCGGCCTGCAACCTGACGAGGAAGATCCACCCCGGCCCGCGGCCCAGGCGGAGGGTGTCCGAGTCTGCAGGCACCTCAACAGGTCCCGGGACCGGGGCCGCCTGCCCCAGGATTTCCTGCACGTCCGTGCGCGTGTGCAGGACATTCGCCACCAGACGATCGCGGGCCTGGGCATAGGTGGTGATGTCTGCCGCGGCTACAGTCTGTGGCCAGGCCGCGTTGGCCGCGAGGGCCAGGACCGCCAGGAGCCATCCCAGTCGAGCATGCATGTCGAGCCTCCGATGTTGCTGGGCGTGGGTGCGTTGGTGCAAGGGGCAGCGTCAATGGATGCCGGTATGTCAAGACGTAGCCCGCCACCACGAGGAAGGCAAGCCATTGCGCGTGGGGGTGTTGACTCCGCCGCGCGTTTTCAGCAGTCTTTTTTGGGCGGTACATCACATGCAACCGGTTGCGGAGTGGCCCATGGCGCAGCAGGGGGGAGGCCCTCGGTCCAGTTTGGACGGATTGGGGACGCAGCTTGGCTTGGCGGTGGCCACCTTGGCGTCCGTGCCCCCGCTGTTCCCGGTGCTTGGCCCGGTATTTTATCTGGCGCTCCTGCTGTACGACATGGGGTGGACAGAGCCGGCCCTCTTGGGCCTGTGCGTGCTGGAGCTGGTGATCGGCTGGCTGGTGGTAGGCTTTGTGGTCCGCCAGCTGCCTGTCGCAGCCTGGGGTGTCGTGATCGCAATCTATTACATGGCGGCATATGCCGTCATGGCGCTGATGCTGCTGACCGGCGAAGGCCTTGTCGCCATGCTGCGTCATCCGGAGCTGATCACGGCCAGGATCCTTCGGATGAACCTGCCCCAGTGGGTTGCCCCCCTGGTCGCAGGGGTGCTGCTGGGCCTTGGCTATATCGGATACAGGGTCGGCCGCCGCATGTCGCGATGGTTCAAACGCTCCCGGCTGTTGGCGCGCATCCTGTCATAGAGTATTTTGATTTTGAAAAAAACATTGCGAGAGGGGAAACCTNCCTTTCTGCAGAAAGGTTTTCCCCCGAGAGTTCTTTTCAAAAATAACGTGCTCCAAGCTCGGCGTCAGGGGATTTCGTCCTCAAGGGGGGTGCACTCCACGCGATTGCGGCCGGAGCGTTTGGCCAGATACAAGGCATTGTCCGCACGCTTCATCAGCACCTGGGCGCCTTCCTGCGAGCTGAGGTCGGAGCCGACGCCGGAGGCGGCCACGCCGGCGCTTATGGTCATGGAGATGGGGCAGGCGTCATGCACCAGGGGCGTGTCCTCCACGGCCTTGCGGACGCGTTCCGCCACCAGGCAGGCTTCTTCCAGGGCCGTTTCCGGCAGCACCACGGCAAACTCCTCCCCGCCCAGGCGGCCCACCAGATCCACTTCGCGCACCTGGCGTCGCAGGGTGTCGGCCAGATGACGCAGGGCCTCGTCGCCCACATCGTGCCCGTGGGTGTCGTTGATGCGTTTGAAGTGGTCCGCGTCCACGGCAATGAGGCTCACGGGGGCGAGGCTGCGGCGGGTGCGGTCCAGTTCGGCCTTGAGCACGGTCAGGATCTTGCGGCGATTGGCCACGCCGGTCAGGTCGTCGGTGGTGGCCAGCAGCCGCAGCCGTTCCTGACTTTCCAGCAGGGAGATTTCCACCTGCTTGCGCAGGGCCAGTTCATTCAGGGCCTGCTCGCGCAGGGCGGCGATTTCTGCAATGCGATGATGGACTTCGGTCATGTCCTGCAGGGTGAGCACGGCCAGGGGCGGGGTATTGGGCTCCAGGCGCAGGCTGCTGGCGATGCAGTGCTGCCGGCGGAAGGAGCCGTCGGGCAGGCGGGCGGGAATGAGGTGGCGGTGCAGATGATAGGAGAAGATGGCCGGCGGGCCGCCCTCGAACAGGGGCTCCAGGCGGGACCGGTACTTGCGGTCATCCAGGGCGGGGAAACGGGCCAGCAGGTTTTCGCCGCGCATGACTTCGGCAGAAATCCCCGTCCACTGCTCCATGCACTTGTTCCAGAGCAGGATGGTGTAGTTGCTATCGAACACCACCACGCCCAGGGGCATGAGATCCAGAATCGGGAAGCAGACTTGCACGCAGATCGGCGTGTTCATGCGGCGTGGATGGCGGCCCGGAGGTGGTCCAGCCGATTGAGCAGCTGCGAGGCGTGGGCCCTGGTGAAGGGCGGGCCGGCAGTCATGAGGACCTCCAGCTCGTCTTCCATGGCATGCGCCGTGGTCGCGGCGAGGGTATTGCCAACGGTGCTGGCATCGCCTTTGACGGTATGCAGGCAGCGATACACACGCTGCAGCAGGGGACGGAACTCGCCGCCCTGTTCAAGATCCAGAATGGCCTGTTCCGCGTGGTCGAGGTGCTCCATGCAGCTCTCCACGAACACGCTGTGGTCAAGGTTCATGTCTCTCGCCTCATGCGTCCGGCATGCCCGCGGCGCGCAGGGTGGCGTCCACCGCCTCCAGCAGCGCGGCGAAGGAGCCTTGCTTGAACACCACCAGCACCGTGCCCTCCACCTCGTGATTCTCCAGGATGAAGCTTGTCCGCGCAATGAGAATGACGGATTCTGCTGTGGACTCGTGCAACAGCAGATCGGCAAAGGGGGTTTCGAAATGGTCCGGGGGCAGATAGGTGAAAGAATCTCCAAGGATATTGGCAATGCTGCCCATCACGGCATTGAGCACCAGATTGCCCACCTCCTGCAAGGTGCCGGCCTGCATGAGGTGCTGTTCCTCGGGGGAGGGTTCGTCGCCAAGCAGGATCTGCACCAGACGGGAGGCTTCCTCGGGGCTGAAGATGAGCACGGCGCTGCCGGTGAACAGCCCGTCGAACCCCAGTTCCACCACCGACACCTGGGCCCGGGAAATGCCATCGGCCTGGGCCAGGGCCTCCGCCACCCGCAGCACATGCACGCGGGGCACGCTCAGCACCACATGGGACTGCGTGAGCTGGTTGATGGCGGCGGCAGCCCGGCCGATGCCCACGTTGATGAGCTCGCGCAGCAGGTCCAGCTGCAGCTCGCTGGCGTGGCAGCACGAGCCGGCGCAGGGGCCGGGATCAGAAAAGGGCATGGTGCAGGAAGTCCTTGAGAGTCTGTTCCGGAAGCGGTTTGTTGAACAGGGTGACAAAGGGATGCCGCTGCACCCGCTGACGGGTGGTGTCCTGGATGTCGGCGGTGATCACCGCCACGGGCGGCACGCGCACTGCGCCGGCCTGTTCAGAAAGTCCGGCCTGCTCAGAAAGTCCGGACAGGGCATCCAGCACTTCAAAGCCTGTCATGTCCGGCATGTTGAGGTCAAGGCATATGGCGTCCGGCGCATGGCGGCGGAACAGCTCCAGACATTCGACGCCAGTCTTGGCTTCCAGCACGTCAATGCCCATGCCCCGCGCCACCTTGGCCAGGGTGAAACGCTGGAACATGGAATCATCGGCAATGAGCAACAATGGCATGGTCCGGCCTCCTCTCGGCAGGCAGACAATCATGAACGCAGCAGCGCCCTCCGGCCCTCTCCGCGAAACACAGCGGGTTCTGCAGGTCCTAGTGGAATTGCCGGGGTCTGTCCAGGGCGGGAAACCCCTGGCGCAGAAAATCCGGCAGCGCCGCTACCGAAGGCAGCACCGTGACTCCCTGGGTCTGCGCCTGGGCCATGTGGGCGGGGGTGCATTTGCCGGTGCCCACCAGACAGCAGGCCAGGCCCGCGTTGGCTGCGCCGGCCACGTCCGTGGAGATGTCGTCGCCCACCATCAGCACCTCGTCTGGCGCAAGGGCCACGGAGTCCAGCGCCGCCTGAAAAAAGGGAATGGTCGGCTTGCCGCAGACGATGGCCGTGCAGCCTGCGGCAGCCTCCAGGGCCGCCACGAACGCGCCCACATCCAGCTGCCTGCGGCCATCGTTGAACCAGAACGGATTGCGGGAGAGCGCCCACAATTCCGCCCCGCGCTGCAGCATCTGAAAGGCCTGGTCCAGGGCGGCGAAGGTGAAGCGCGCGCCAATGTCCCCCAGCACCACAACATGGGGGGCGTGGTCGTCGCGGGGCAGCCCCTCGAAGAGCGGCTCCACGGCGTGGTCCACCAGCAGGTGCACACGGCAGCCCGGCCGCCGGCGCAGGCTCGCGGCGCAGGCGCTGGCGGCGGTGAGCACCTCGCCTGCGTGGGCCTCGATGCCGTGGTCCGTCAGGGCGCGGGCAATGGCAGCGGGCAGCCGGGCGGTGATGTTGGTCAAAAACCGCACGGCCAGCCCGGCCCCGCGCACGGCCGACACGGCCTCTGCGGCGCCTTCCAGGCAGGCGCCGTCATGCAGCAGCGTGCCTTCAATGTCGAAGAACACCGCCCTGGGCGGGACGGCGGCGGGGTCGGGCATGGTTGCCTCCATGGTGCGCGGCGGCCTCAGTTCTTGAGGCAGACCACCTTATACACCCCGTCCTCCACCTCCACGCCGTGAGTGTCGTGGGTGAAGCCGGGGAATTGCCTGTCGAATGCTTCCAGCGCCTTGAGATAGGCCAGGATGGGACCGTCGGCCGGGCCGGCCTGCTCGCCGGGCATGAGCAGGGGGATGCCGGGCGGGTAGGGCACCACCCCGGTGGCGGCCACGCGGCCGGCGAACCGGTCCAGCGTCACGGTCTCCACCTGATTGCGCACCAGACGTTCATAGGCCTGCACCGGGGAATACGTGGGCGTGGGCAGGGTGGAGAAGGCCTTGCCCATGGCCTCGGTGGTGCCCAGGGTGCGCATGGCGTTGCAGATGGCCGTGCCCAGATCCCGCAGGCCGCGCACGCCCATGCGGGCATAGTGTGCGCCGTGGGCCTCGGCCAGGGCCGGCAGCGCCTGACGCAGCGGGGTGTTGGCGTCGTAATGGCGTTTGAATTCGTACAAGGTGTTGATGAGCGTGCCCCATTTGCCCTTGGTCACGCCCATGGAAAAGAGGAACAGCAGGGTGAAGTCCTCGGTCTTCTCCACCACCACGCCCCGGGAATCCAGGAACGCGGCCACGATGCAGGCCGGGATGCCGGCCTGCTCCACGCCTTTGGCTGCGCCCATTGTCGCGCTGCCCCCGGGGCTGAGCAGGGTGACCTTGATGGGGTCCAGCATGCAGTAGTCGTCTTCCAGATCGGCAAAGCCATGCCAGGCCTCGCCGGGGCGCAGCACCCAGCAGGCCGGGTCTTCGGCCAGCAGCTCGGGCGGGGCGTCCTTGAAGGCCATGGCCTTGCCCGTGGCGGGATCGCGGACCTCGTCCGGCTGCCAGGGGGCGAAGAACCAGTCGCCTGCGGCAGCGTGTTTGGCATGCAGGCCGGCCACGGTCTGGCGGAAGTCCACGGCCTCGCGGATGGATTCCGAGGTCAGGGCCAGGCCGCCGGGACCATCCATCATGGCCGCGGAGACGTCCAGGGAGGCGATGAGCGGGTACAGCGGCGAGGTGGAGGCGTGCATCATGAACGATTCGTTGAACCGCGCGTGTTCGATGGGCGCGCGGCCGTCGCGGACATGGATCATGGACGCCTGGGACAACGCCGCCAGCAGCTTGTGCGTGGACTGGGTGGCGAAGACGGTGGGCCGGTCCGCGGTGTGGCCGGAGGGCTCGCCGTGCATGGCGAAGCGCTCCCGGTACATGGGATGGAACCGGGCGTAGCCGTACCAGGCTTCGTCAAAGTGCAATCGGTCCACGGTCTGGCCCAGCAGGGCTTCCACCCGGGACACGTTGTAGCACAGGCCATCGTAGGTGGAATTGGTGATGATGGCATGCACCGGCGCGGGGTCCACGCCTTTGCGGACCATGGGATTCGCGGCCACGGCGGCGCGCAGGGCGTCCTTGGTCAGCCGTTTTGGCGGGATGGGGCCGATGATGCCCAGCCCGTTGCGCGTGGGCACCAGGTACGTGGGGATTGCGCCAGACATGGTCATGGCGTGTTCCACGGACTTGTGGCAGTTGCGGTCGCACAGGGCCACCTGGTCCCGGGTGACGCTGGCCATGAGGATGACGCGGTTGGAGGTGGAGGAACCGTTGGTGACAAAGTACGTGCGGTGCGCGCCGAACACGCGGGCGGCGTTCTGCTCGCCCTCGCCGATGGGGCCGGAATGGTCCAGCAGGGAGCCCAATTCATCCACGGAGATGGACAGATCCGACCGCAGCAGGCTCTCGCCGAAAAATTCAAAATAGGCGCGGCCGGCCGGGGATTTGAGAAAGGCCGTGCCGCCGGTGTGGCCCGGCGTGTGCCAGGAGTATTCATGGGCCTGGGAGAATTCCACCAGCGCCTTGAACATGGGCGGCAGCACCCCGGCACGGTAGCGCAGGATGGCGGCCACCACCCGGCCGCCGATGAAGCCGGTGGTGTCCTCCAGCATGGCGATGAAGCCGTCGGTGCGGGCCAGGGCCTCGCCGGGAATGGTCCGGGCCGAGGCCTGGTCCGTCAGCAGAAAGATGGGCCGGTCCAGGTTTCTGGCGCGCACGGCGTCCAGCACGTCGGTGGCGTGGCCGGCATCGCCGGCGAGGTCCCAATCCACCAGCACGCAGTCAATGGCCGGGTTGGCGGCCAGTTCGGCAATGGCGTCCCGGGCGCGCAGGGCCTGCAGCACGCGCACGTCGCGGCGGGTGAGCTCCTGCACCAGCGCCCGGGTGGCGCGGCCCCAGGGGGTGTCCGCGCGCAGTTCGTCGTCCACCAGCAGGGCGCGCATGGGCAGCCGGCCCGTGGCGGCGGCATCGGGCAGGGCTTCTTCGCAGCATCGGTTGCGGCCCTGGGCATTGGCCTGGGCCGCGGGGCCGCCAAGGGTGGACAGGGCCGGTTCGGCGGCGATGGTCAGTGCTCCGGCACCGGCAACGCTGATGAACGTGCGACGTTTCATGAGACCCCCCTTTCGGGAGTTGAAGTGACGGGCGCGGCCGCATCGGGCCGAACATCATGTCGAACATCATGCCGACAGGCGGCGAATCGATCAGGCGTCATGGATTCCCCTTACCTTGACGGGGGCATCTGCTCAAGCGGGATTTGATTGTCGCCGACTGCGTGTTGCCGCGGCGCGCATCGGTTGTGGACCCGGCACCCGATGTGAATCTGGCGGGCGTGGCGTTGTGGTCGCAAAAAAATCATTTTCTGTTGCGCGCAGAAAGAACACCTGATACATTCTCGTAAAGTCATTAAATAGCAATGGGATGGCCGTTTGCAGGCCTTCCTGCCACGCCGTAATGCAACATGACGGCATGATGCCGCCCAGGAAGGCCATGTGAGCACCTCTCGAATGTTGCCTGCCGTGCGACTGGCGCTGTACCTTGCCCTCTGCCTCGCCATTGCCCTGGCTGCGGCGGCGGCCGGGCTGTTTTTCGTCAAACAACTGGACCACCAGCAGCGCCGGGATGCCCTGGCCAAGGACGCGGCCAAGCTCGGCGCGGATCTGGCTGCCGAGACTGTGGACAGCCAGATCATGGGCGCGACCATCCTGCTGGGGCTCATTCAGCCGACGCTCAAGCTGGCCGTGTCCGGCAGCCCCTTGACGGAAAGCGACATTGACGAAATCCACGCCCTGCTGCGGCCCTTCCGCAAGCAGTTCGGGGCCGTGGGAGCCTACCTCGCCGGCGCGGATGGCAGGCTGCTGTTCCACGATACGGAAGGCAAGAGTTCCGTCGGCGTCGATGTCCGCTTTCGCCCGTATTTTCAGCAGGCCATGGCCGGGCAGTACAACGTGTACGCCGCTGTGGGCAGCAATTCCGAGGAACGCGGCCTGTATTACGCCGCGCCCATCCATGCCGGGTCCTCGCGCGAGACGCGGGTGGTGGGCGTGGTGGTGGCCAAGACGCTGTGCGATCCCCTGGATGCCCTGCTGGTCAGGCCGGGGAGGGAGGCGGTGCTGCTGTCGCCCCAGGGGGTGGTGTTCGCCGCGAGCCGGCAGGACTGGCTGTTCCGGATGGCCCCCCCGGTCACGGGCGAGCGCGTGGCCGCGGTGCAGGCGACCCGCCAGTTCGGCAACCGGTTCAGCGTGACGCCGCCGGAGCCGCTGGCGTTTGATCCGGCGCTTCCCGATGCACTCCTGCAAGGGGTGGAGTACGGGGTGACGGCATTGCCCCTGGACTGGATCGAGGCCGAAGGCGCCTGGAGTCTGGCCGTGCTGGAAGACAAGGCCCTGTGGTTCCCCCAGGCGCGCCGGAACGCCGTGGGCTTTGGCGTCGGGGGCGTGGCCCTGCTGCTGAGCCTTATGGGCGTCATGCAACTGGAGAATCGTCGCCGGCTCCAGGCCTCGGCGGAGCACTTCCGCACCCTGGGCGTGGCGCTGGAGGTCAGCCCGTTGGCGGTGATCTTCACCGATGCGCAAGCCGCCATCCGATGGGTCAATCCGGAATTCGAACGCGCCACCCAGTATGCCAAAAGCGAGATCCGCGGGCGCAATCCCAAGGTGCTTTCCAGCGGGCACAATCCGCCGGAGGCGTACCAGTCCTTGTGGGCGGCGCTGTCGGCGGGCAGGGCCTGGAGCGGGGAATTCATCAATCGCCGCAAGGACGGGCAGGTGTACCATGTCCGGGCGTCCATCTCCCCGGTGCACGATGCCCGGGGCCGCCTGCTGGGCTATGTGGGCCTGCAGGAAGACATCACCGAATACAAGAAGCTCATGGCCCGGCTGGAATCGCAGCTGTGGCTGAACAAGGGACTCAACGCGTTTGCCGAGGCCATCAAGGACCAACTGGCTCCGGCGGAACTCGGACGCATTGCCCTGGGCGAGATCGCGCGGCTGCTCTCCCTGCCCTATGGGGCGGTGCATGCCCGGGGTGAGGACGGCGCGCCGGAGCTGCTGGCCCGTTTCGGCGGGCAGTGGACCGAGGATGCCGCCCCCCCAGGCAATCAGGGCCTGGTGCGCAGCGTGTTGCAGGACGGCAGGGCCTTTTCCCTGCGCGGCCTGTCCGGAGACGTGTTCACCGCCCTGGCCGGGGGCGTGGCGGCGCTGCGGGAAATCCGTCTGCTGCCCCTGGGGGAAGAGCAGGCCGCTGTCGGCGTGCTGGAAGCCGGGCTCTTGCGGGAGTTGACCGAGGAGGAGGAGCGCTTCCTGGAAAAGGTCTGCGCCGATCTGGCCATCGCCCTCAAAATGGCCCTGGACATGCGCGGACGTCAGCGCATGGAGCGGCGGTTGCAGCACGTCAATTTCATGTCCGACAAGGCCCTGGAGCTGACCCGCGCCGGCTACTGGCGGGTGCCCCTGGACGGCCAGGACTGGTATTACTCCTCGGAACGGGCCGCGGAAATCCTCGGCGATCCGCCCCGGCCGCCGCACTGGCGCTATCGCATTGAGGAAGAATGGCTGGCCAACATGCAGGCCGCCGACCCGGACGCCGCCGCAACCACCCGGGAGCGCTTCCGGCGCGTGCTTGCCGGCGAGGACGAACGCTTCGATACCGTCTATGCCTACAAACGCCCTGCGGACGGCCGGGTGGTCTGGATCCGCGCCCTGGCCGTGCCCGTGGCCACGGAAGACGGCGCCGGCCGGGAACTGTACGGCGTTACCCAGGACATCACGGCCCAGGTGTTGGCCGAACAGGCCCTGGCCGACCAGTCTGCCTTCCAGGGCGTCCTGCTGGACACCATCCCCAACCCCATCTTCTACAAAGGGCCGGACACGCGCTTCCTGGGCTTCAACCGCGCCTACGAAGAGACCTTTGCCGTGCGCCGCGAGGAGCTCATCGGCAAGCGCGTGCTGGACCTGGATTACCTGCCCCTGGAAGACCGCCTCGCCTACCAGCAGGAAGACGAGACGACCATTGCCGCCGGCGGCACCGTGCGCAAGGAGATGCGCATGCCCTTTGCCGACGGGCAGGAGCACGAAACCCTGTATTACATCACCGGCTTCCGCAAGGCAGACGGCTCCCCCGGCGGGCTCATCGGCACCTTTGTGGACATCACGGAGCAAAAGCTGGCCGCCAAGGAGCTGGCCGCGGCCAAGGAGGTGGCGGAAGCGGCCACCCTGCTCAAGTCCGAATTCCTGGCCAACATGAGCCACGAAATCCGCACGCCCATGAACGCCATCATCGGGCTGGCCCATCTGGCCCTCAAAACCCAGCTCAGCCCCCGCCAGCAGGACTACCTGCGCAAGATCCAGCAATCCGGCCAGCATCTGTTGGGCATCATCAACGACATCCTGGACTTCTCCAAAATCGAGGCCGGCCGCCTCTCGGTGGAGTTCACGGATTTTGAGCTCTCCTCGGTGCTGGAGAACGTGGCCAATCTCATCCGCGAGAAGGCCGACGCCAAGGGCCTGGAGCTGATTTTCGACATTGCCCCGGACATTCCGGACAACCTCGTGGGCGATCCGTTGCGCGTGGGGCAGGTGCTCATCAACTATGCCAACAACGCCGTGAAGTTCACGGAGCGCGGGGAAATCAGCATCCATGTGCGCAAGGAGGACGAGACCGCCGGGGACGTGCTGCTGCGCTTTGACGTGCGCGACACCGGCATCGGCCTGACGCCGGAACAGCAGGGCCGCCTGTTCCAGCATTTCACCCAGGCGGATGTGGCCACCAGCCGCAAATATGGCGGCACCGGCCTGGGGCTGGTCATCTCCCGGCGCATTGCCGAGCTCATGCAGGGGCAGGTGGGGGTGGAATCGACTCTGGGCAAGGGCTCCATGTTCTGGTTCACGGCCCGGCTGGGCAAGAGCACGCGCACCCCACGGGCCCTGGTGCCCCAGCCGGATCTGCGCGGCCGGCGCATGCTGGTGGTGGACGACAACGAGAACGCCCGCACCGTCATTGCAGACATGCTGGCGACCATGAGCTTTGTGGTGGATACGGCAGCCTCGGCCCGGGAGGGCATCCGCATGGTGCAGGCCGGCGATCAGGACGGCATGCCGTACGACATGGTCTTTCTCGACTGGCAGATGCCCGGCATGGACGGCTTGGAAGCTGCGTCCCGCATCCGGGCCCTGCGCCTTGCCCGGCCGCCACGGTTGCTCATGATCACCGCCTTCGGTCGCGAGGACGTGCTCAAGGTCGCCGGCGAGGCGCACTTTGAAGCCGTGCTCATCAAGCCCGTCACGTCGTCCCTGCTGTTCGACACGGTCATTCGGGCCTTGCAGCCGGAGCAGGACGAGGACGTCGGCGACAGCGCCCCCCTGCCTGCGGCCTTCCCGTTCCTGCAGGGGATCCAGGGCGCGCGTCTGCTGCTTGCGGAAGACAACGACCTCAACCAGCAGGTGGCCGTGGAGCTGCTGCAGGATGCCGGGTTTGTGGTGGAGGTGGCCGAAGACGGTCGTCAGGCCTTGGATCTGGTGCAGCAGCGCTCCTACGATGCCGTGCTCATGGATATGCAGATGCCGGTCATGGACGGCGTGGCCGCCACACGGGCCATCCGGGAACTGCCGCAGCATGCGGCCCTGCCCGTCATCGCCATGACTGCCAACGCCATGCAGCAGGACAAGGATGCCTGCCTCGCCGCCGGCATGAACGATCATGTGGCCAAACCCATCGACCCCGAAGCCCTGTTCAGGACCCTGGCCCGGTGGATTGTGCCGGGCGACAGGCCCCGTGCCGCATCGCCGATGGCGACGGCTCCTGCGCTCCAGGGCACTCCTGTCCAGGGAGGCGACAAGGCCGACCTGCCGCCGGAGATCCCCGGCCTGGACATGGCCGGCGGCCTTTCCCGCGTGGCCGGCAACCGGCGGCTGTACCGGTCCCTGCTCCTGAAGATGCGCCGCGAATACCCGCAGACGCCGGAGCAGCTCCGCACGCTGCTGGCCGCCGGAGAGCACAAACAGGCTGAAATTCTTGCCCATTCCGTCAAGGGCGCAGCAGGCAGCGTGGGTGCCCGGGAGCTGCAGGAAGCCGCCGGGCTGTTGGAGATGGCCCTGCGGACCGAAGACGTTGCCGCCGTGCCTGCCTGCCTGGACGCCTTCGAAAAGACCGTGGCCCTGTTTCTGAATGCGCTGGTGATCCTGGGCGAGGAGGATGTGCCAGAATCTGCCGCCGTGGCGGCCGCCGCGCCGGGAGGGGGCATTGCCGCAATGCCCGACGCATGGCGCGAGGTCCTGACCATCCTGCAGACCGAGCTGCACGGCCGCAAACCCAAATCGAGCAAGGAGGCCCTGCAGCAGGCCCTGGCCCTGGCCTGGCCGGAAACCGCGGGCCGCACCCTTGACGAGGTGGCCGCCCTGGTTGGAAAATACAAGTTCAAGGAAGCCCAGGAGCTCGTGGCCGGCATGCTCGCCACGTCGGGAGATGCATGAAAACCCTTGCCGAATGCCTTGTGCTCATCGTCGATGACACGGAAACCAATGTGGATATCCTCGTCGAAGCCCTCGGCGAGGAATACGGCGTGGCCGTGGCCATGGACGGCGACACCGCCCTGGAGTTCACCGCGGCCCAGCATCCGGACATCGTCCTGCTCGACATCATGATGCCCGGCATGGACGGCTACGAAGTCTGCCGCCGCCTGAAGGCAGACCCGGCCACGGCTGCCATCCCCGTGATCTTCCTCACGGCCATGGGCGAGGTGGAGCACAAGATCAAAGGCTTCGAGCTCGGCGCGGCGGATTACGTCACCAAGCCCTTCGAGGTGCGGGAGATCAAGGCCCGGGTCCGCACGCATCTGTCCCTGCTGCTGGCCCAGATGGAGCTTGCCCGGCAGCGCGAGGCCCTGGAAGCGGCGGTTCGGGAACGCAGCCGCAGCCTTGCCCAGGTGCAGGAAGTGATCCTCGACGCCATGGCCTGCCTGGCGGAGTTCCGGAACCCCGACGCCGGCGGCCACCTGCAGCGCATGCGGCGCTATGTGCTGCTGCTGGCCCGGCATCTTCAGACGCACCCACGGTTTGCCGCCACCCTCACGGACGCGTACATCGAGGCGCTGCATGCCGGCGCAGCCCTGCACGATCTGGGCGCGGCCGGCATCCCGGACACTATCCTGCTCAAGCCCGGCACACTCACGGTCGAGGAGTTCGAGGTCATGAAGCGGCATGCCGTCATGGGCCGCGAGGCCATTCGCTGCGCCTCCAGGCGTCTGGGCAGCAACGCCGTGCTGGATCTGGCCCAGGAAATCGCCGCTTCGCACCAGGAACGCTGGGATGGCAGCGGGTATCCCCAGGGGCTCAAGGCCGAGACCATTCCCGTTTGCGGCAGGATCGTGGCCGTTGCCGACGTCTATGATGCCCTTGTCAGCCGGCGGCCCCACAGGCCGCCCAACACCCATGCCGACGCCGTGGGCATCATCCTGAATGGGCGCGGCGTGCTGTTTGATCCGGATGTGGTAGATGCCTTCGCAGCATTGCAGGAGGCGTTCCGGCACATCGCCCTTCAGGGCGCGGAAGGCGCGGAAGACCAAGACGGGCGGGAGGCTCTGGCCGTCCCCCACGAACGCAAGGAATAAGGCGGAAATTCGCGTGCACGCACAGCCCAGGCAGACCATTCTCATTGTGGATGATGTGGAAACCAATCTTGACACCCTGGTGGAAACCCTGGGCGACGAGTACGATGTGTCCGTGGTCATGGACGGCCCCTCGGCCCTGCAGTTTGTCCAAAGCCAGCCGCCGGATCTGATCCTGCTGGACATCCTCATGCCGGACATGGACGGCTATGAGGTTTGCCGCCTGCTCAAGGCCGATCCCGCCACCGCAGACATTCCCATCATCTTCCTCACCGCGCTGACAGAGCTGGAAGACAAGATTTCCGGCTTCACCCTGGGCGCGGTGGACTACATCACCAAGCCCTTTGAATTTCTGGAAGTCAAGGCCCGGGTGGGCACGCATCTCAAGCTCAAGCAGGCCCTGGAGCGCCTGGAGCGGCAGAATCTGGAGCTGCAGGCCGCGGCCCGGCTGCACGAGGACATGGAGCGCATCACCCATCACGATCTCAAGGGGCCTCTCAATGCCATCCTGTCCTTTCCCGAGGTCATCCGGGAAAGCGGCTACCTCAACGAGGAGCAGCGGGATTTCCTGCGGGCCATTGAGCAGTCCGGCGTCCGCATGCTCGACATCATCAACCTCTCCCTGAGTCTGTACAAGATGGAGATGGGCACCTACGAGCTCAAGCCGGACGCCCTGGACCTGCTGCGCGCCTTGCGCAAGGTGGCCCGGGAACTCAACAGCCTGTGCGAGGCCAAGAATATCCATCTGGAGTGCCTGTTGGAAGGCCGGCTCGTGGGGCCCAGGGACGAGCTGTATGTCATGGGCGATTCCCTGCTCTGCAGCTCCATGCTTTCCAATCTGCTCAAAAACGCCATCGAGCATTCCCCCGTGGGCGCCACGGTGCAGGTGGCCCTGCATCGCAGCCGGGTGTGCGAGGTGCGCATCTGCAACCAGGGGGAGACCTCCCCGGAGATCCGCGAGCGGTTTTTCGAGAAATACGTCACCTACGGCAAGGCCGGCGGCACGGGCCTGGGCACCTATTCGGCCCGGCTCCTGGCCCGGGCCATGTGTGGCGACCTGGAGTTGGACGCCTCCGTGCCGGGAGAAACCACCGTCGTGGCCCGATTGCCCCTGCCGGCCGTCACCGCACCCTGAATCGCCGGTTGCCTGCATCCCCCGGGCCGGGTATGCTGGGGGGATGCTCCATCGTACCTTCTGTCATGCCCCCGGCGTGGGGCCGTCCCTGGAAGCCAGACTCTGGGCCGCCGGATTTCATGATTGGGATGCCGTGCTGGCCGTCTCCCCGGCCGATCTTCCCGTGCCCCCGGCCCGCCGCGGCCTGCTGCGCCAGACCGTGGAGGAATCGCGGGAACGCCTGGCCGCCGGCACCATGGAAGATGTCGCCTGGTTTGCCGCCCGGCTGCCGGCCCGGGAAGCCTGGCGATTGTGGTCCTCCTTCCGGGATCAGGCCGCCTACGTGGACATTGAAACCACGGGCCTGGGCATCGGGGAAGACCACATCACCACCATCGCCTGCCAGGACGCCACGGGCCTGCGCACCTTTGTGCACGGGCAGACCCTGGACGATTTCCGCTCCGCCCTGGACCACTGCCGCCTGCTGGTGACCTTCAATGGCAAGTGCTTCGATGCGCCGTGCATCGAGCGGCAGTTGGACATGCCCCTGCCCATGGCCCACCTGGATCTGCGCTATCCCCTCAAAAAGGCCGGCCTGCGCGGCGGGCTGAAGGTCATCGAAAAGACCCTGGGCCTGGACCGCGGCGAGCTGGACGGCGTGGACGGCTTCGCCGCCGTGCTCCTCTGGCAGGGCTACCGCGCCACCGGCGATGCCCGCTGGCTGGAGACGCTGCTTTCCTACAACGCCGCAGACGTGCTGTCCCTGGAACGGCTTTCGGCCCGCACCCACAACCTGCTGGTGGAGGGCACGCCCTTTGACCTGCTGGAACAGCTCCCCGAACCCATGCCCCCGGCCAACCCCATTCCCGCGCATCAGGACATCGTGCGCGAGGTGCTCCGCCGCATGGGCAAGTGAACAGCCCCGGCCTGCGTTGGGACGGATGATTGCCATGCGGCCGGGGTTGCGGTACCCGACACGGAACAGCAACCACGACGTGTCAGGGAGTCCGCCATGATCGACTTCACCGCCCATCCCGTGCTCGCGGCCCTCAAAGCCCGCCGCAGCATCCGCGCCTTCACCGACGAGCCCGTCAGCCGCGAGGAGATCGAAACCATCCTGGAAGCCGGTCGCTGGGCCCCAAGCGGGCGCAACAACCAGCCGTGGCGGTTCCTGGTGGTCCAGACCGGTGATCCGCGCAAGGTGGCCCTGGAATCCTGCACGCAGTACGATCACCTGATCCGCGATTGCCGGGCCTGCATCTGCGTCTTTCTGGAAAAGTCGAAAAAATACAGCGATATGAAAGACTATCAGGGCGCTGGCGCCTGCATTCAGAACATGCTGCTGGCCGTGCACGCCCTGGGATTGGGTGCGGTCTGGATCGGGCAGATCGTCAACGAGCCCGAGCCGGTGTTCAAGGCCCTGGGCCTGGACGGCGGCATCTATGAACTCATGGCCGTGGTGGCTGTGGGCCGGCCGGACGAAACGCCGTCATCCCGTCGGCTGCCCCTGGACACCCTGTGCATTGAGCCGTTCTAACAACACGCCCTGACAACCAGTTCTTCGCCGGACGAGAGAGGATCGAATGGATTTGCATGTGTTCCCCATGGGCCCGCTGGAGGTCAATTGTTATCTGCTCCTGGGCCAGGCCAGCACCGAGGCAGGGGGCGGCCTGGAGGCCGTGGCCGTGGACCCTGGCGGCAATCCGCGCAAGGCGCTGGACCTGCTGCAGAAGACTGGCGCCCGCCTCACGCATGTGCTGTGCACGCACCTGCATTTCGACCACATCGGCGGCGTGCGCGCCCTTGTGGAGGCCACTGGGGCTACGGCCTGCGCCAGCCCGCAGGACGCCTACCTGCTGGAATCCGAACTGGGCCGCGGCGGTTTCATGGGCCTGCCGGAGATCGAGCTGTTCGACGTCACGCCGCTGACGCCGGGGGAATACGTCTTCGCCGGGCAACCGTGTCGGGTGCTGGCCACGCCGGGGCATTCGCCGGGCAGCCTGTCCTTTTATTTCCCCGCCATCGGCCGCGTGTTCGTGGGCGATCTGCTCTTCAACCGCTCCGTGGGTCGCACGGACTTCCCCGGCGGGGACTTCGCCACGCTGGTGCGGTCCATCAAGGAGCAGATTTTCACCCTGCCGGGCGCAACCATCGTCCACAGCGGGCACGGCGAGTCCACCACGGTGGACAACGAGCGCACGCACAATCCGTATCTGAGTGAGTTTTAGGGGGATCGCATGGACTGCTTCCAGGTGGATCTGCTGGACAAATGTTGACGGCTGGTGCTGGAGATCGGGTGGTATCTCCGTCACACCAACGCATCGTGCGTGGACGTGCAGGTGCAGGCGCGGCACCGCGAGGAATGCTATGAGGTGCTGCATCTGGAGCCGGGCTGGCGGGTGGAGGCGGGGGACGCCGCCGACCTCCCGCCGGGGGCGGCGCGGTTCATCTACCGGCGTATTCGTGCCGGCTGAGGGGGGACTATGACCGAACGCGCCGTGGTGGGCTATGCATGCAGCCCGCGGCCCAAGGGCAACAGTGATGCTGCCCTGGCCTTGCTGCTGGCGGAACTGGCCGCGGCCGGCGTGGCCACGGAGCGCCTGGCCCTGCGCAACGCCTGCGTGTTGCCCTGCCTGGGCTGCCAGCGCTGCGCCCTGCCGCCGGGGGGCAACTGCGTGCAGGCTCCCAAGGATCAGACCACCCTGCTGTTCGCCCCGTTGCTCACGGCTCCGGCCGTCTGTTTCGCTGCGCCCATTTACTTTTATCATCTGCCGTCGGGCTTCAAGGCCTTCATCGACCGCGCCCAGAGCTACTACGCCCGCAGGGAGCGCCGGGACCCTGCCATGCTCGCCCTGCCGCCGCGCAAGGCGTATGTGGTCCTGGTGGCCGGCCGGGCCAGGGGAGAGCGGTTGTTCGAGGGGGCGCTGCGCACCCTCAAGTATTTTCTGGAGCCCTTCAACATCACCCTGGCCGACCCCTGCCTCCTGCGCGGGGTGGACCAGCCCGGCGACCTCGCCCGGCTGGCTGCGGACGACGTGACGACCTATGCGCGCGCCGCGGCCGCGGCCATGCGCCCGTAGCCGCCATGGCCGTGCTGCAGGCCGTTCGCGCCATCGCCTCGCAGTTGGGCATTGCGCCCGGCCGCTGTCGGCTGTGTCTGCAGCATCAGGCCGCGACGTCCCTGGGACTGTGCGCCGGCTGCGCCCAGACCCTTGCGCCGCGTCCGGGCGGCTATTGCAGCCGCTGCGGGGAACTGTTCGAACGGGAAGACGATCCCCCGCGTCTGTGCGGCACATGCCGGCTGCAGCCGCCGCCCTTTTCCGGCGTGTTTTTGTACGCCGCATATGAAGGCGCATTGCAAGAAGCGATCATCCAGTATAAATATCACGGCAGGCATGCTGTGGAGCGGGTGCTGCAAGGACTGCTGCTGCAGGCCTACGCCGGCGGGTGCGCGCGGACGACGCAAGCTGCGGCATCGGCGACACTGCCGGGGCATGACTGTGTGGTGCCCCTGCCCCTGCATCCTGCCCGGCTCAGGGAACGCGGCTTCAACCAGAGTCTCGAACTGGCCCGGCCCCTGGCGGCGATGCACCGCCTGCCCCTGCTGGCCCAGGGCCTTGCCCGATCCAGGCGCACGGCGCCCCAGGCCGGATTTTCCCGGGCCGAGCGGCGCGAGAACGTCCGGGATGCGTTCGTTGCCCCGCGTCCGGCGCTGCTGGCCGGCCGGCGCGTGCTGCTGGTGGATGATGTGATGACCACCGGCGCCACGGCCGGGGCTGCCGCCCTGGCCTGCCTGCAGGCCGGCGCTGTGCGGGTGGATTGCTGCGTGCTGGCCAGGGCGTGACGCTCGTCGCGCGTGTCGGGTGAACATCGTACAGGAGTGCAGACGGATGCCGACCTCGTTTTTCAGGAAGCTGGCGCTCGCCGTGCTGCTCGCCGTGCTGGCCTGCTCCCAGGTCCGGCCGGCCCTGGCCGCCACCGGCGGCGGCGCCGTGGGCATGGACCCCATCTGGAAGCCCCTCATCAGGCAGCTTGTGGACGACGGGTTCGATGCCCACGAGGTCCAGCGCATGTTCAGCACCCCGGGCCTGGTCTACGGTCCGGAATTCATGGGCAAGAAGATGCGGGCCCTGTACGCCTCCAGATATTCCCCGCCCCAGCCCGCCCCCAAGGCCCAGCTTGACCCCCGCCGCCGCAAGCGCAGCATCTACGATGCGCACATCCCGCCGGAACGCCTGGCCAAGGTGCGCTACCTGTACTGGGAGAACCAGGACGTGCTGGACCGCGTGGAGCGCGAATACGGCGTGCCGCGGCAGGTGGTCCTGGCGTTCATGGTCATCGAAACCCGCGTGGGCGACTACCTGGGCGAGCAGAAGGCCTTCCGCTCCCTGGCCAGCATGGCCGCCACCCGCACCTATGGCGCGGTGGCCTCGCATTTCAGGCAGTTCCAGATCACGGACCCGCAGCGGCAATGGGTGGAACAGCGCATGAACGAAAAGGCCAACTGGGCCTATACCCAGCTCAAGGCCCTCATTCAGTACGCTGCCGCCAACCGCATGGACCCCGTGCGCATCCCCGGCTCCATCTACGGCGCCTTCGGCCTGTGCCAGTTCATCCCCACCAGCGCCCTGGAGCGCGGCAAGGACGGCGACGGCGACGGCATGGTCAATCTCTTTGTCCCGGCGGACGCCATCATGAGCGTCGGGCATTTCCTGCGCGTGGTGGGCTGGAAGCCCGGACTGTCCAGGGCCGGAAAACTCGCCGTCATCAAGCGCTACAATCAGGACGATGCCTATGCCCGCATGGTTCTGGAGATTGCCGCCCGGCTCTGAGGCGTACTGCCCGGCATGAAGACGCTTCGTCAGGCGGTGCTGGTGCTTCTGCTGGTGTTCGGCGCGGCCGAGCTGGCGGCCTGGCTGTTCTCTCTCGTCAACGAAGACCGTTTTCTGCAAGCCGATATTGCGGCGTTTGTGCCGTCCCAGGAGCGCATCGACCTGGAGCGCGCGGTGTTCCACCCCGAGCTGGGCTGGAAGCGTCGCTTTCCCACCCGCCTTGGCCAGCGGCCCCAGGCCGTGCTGCCGGACCGCATCCTGCTGGCCACCTACGGCGATTCCTTCACCTACTGCGACGAGGTGCTGGGCTTCGAGACCTGGCAGACGCATCTGGCCGGCCTGCTGGGCGGCGGGGTGCTCAATTTCGGCAACGGCGCATACGGGCCGGATCAGGCGTACCTCCGGTTTCTGGAGGATCAGCCCGCCGCCGGCGCGCCCGTGGCCGTGCTCAGCCTCATCGGGGAGAACATCGCCCGGGTGGTCAATGTCTACCGCCGCTTCTACCTGCCGCAGGAAGGCAACGCCCTGACCAAGCCGCGGTTCCGGCTGGAGCAGGGCGCGCTGGTGCTGGAGCCCAATCCCACGCCCACTCAGGCATCGCGGCAACGGTTGCGTGAGGTGGAATTTCTTCGGGACATCGGCCAACGGGATTACTGGTTCCTGCGCCGTACCCGGCAGGCGGCGGCATTCCCGTATTCGTCCATCTTTTTCAACATCAATCAGCTGCAAGAAGTTCTGAACAACGTCCAATGGATGCGGGTGTGGGACGAGCCCGGCCCGCGCACGTTGCTGCTGACCCTGCTGGACGCCTTTGCCCGGGACGCCCGGGCCATGGGCGCGCAGCCGGTCATCGGCATCCTGCCCATGGAATTGGATATGTTGCACATGGTGCAGCGTGGCGCGCCGCCGGCCTACGTGGAGACGATTGCCGCGCATTGCCGGGCGGCAGGCATTCCGTGTTTCGACGCCGTCTCGGCCCTGGGCGCAACGTGCAAGGACGCGGCCGCCGTGCGGGATCTGTACCTGACCACGCACTGCTCCCCCCTGGGCAACGAGCGGCTGGCCCTGGCATGGTACGAGTTTTTGCGGACAACCGTGCCCGAGCGCTTTGGTCATCTGCCGGCCGGGGAGGCGGCGCTGCGATCTTCGGCGCTGGCCGGCCAGACCCAGGCCGTGCTGCCCCGCCTGCGCGGGGTGGAACCCTTGCGGCCACGGGAGACGGCATCCCCCGGAACGGCATCCCCCGGGGCGACACTGGCCAATGCCACGGCCCTGGCCGCCTGGTTTGTCACTTTGGGCGACGGCGAGGCGGCCCCGCCGGAGCCGTTGCAGTTTGCCGCGGCCTGGCTGCAGGAGGGCCGGCAGGCCGCGGCGGAGCTGGTGAAATCGTTATTGCTTGCGCCCGCATTGCAGGCCCGGTCGGACATGACCGACGCCCGCTTCATCGCCCTGGCTGCCCGCACTCTCTGGGGTGCGCCGCCGCCTGCGGCCGAGGCTGCCCGGCTGGAGGCCCTGCTGGCGGATCGTGTCGCCACCCGGGCCGATGTTGTCTACAGCCTCCTGTGGGATGCCCGGTTCCGGGACCACTGCGCCGCCTACGGCGTTCGCGCCTATTGACCGCCAAGGCTCAGTGCCGGGAGAGGGGCACGGGCCTGCCGTCCACGGTCAGGTCGTGATAGGGCGGCTGCTGCGTTTGCAGCGTGCCTGCCGAAATGGCCTGCAGCAGCGTTGCGCGGGGGATGCTCGTGGAATAGTCGCCCATATGCTCCCAGGTGCCATTGCTGTGGCGGTCGAACAGCAGCACCGGCCAGAAATCCCCCGACGGGATGAGCAGCCATTCCGTTTCGGCGTCGTTGTCGGCCTGCAGGGGGGTGATGGCCAGGGTGCCGCCCTCGTGGGCAGGCCGGAGCCGGGCAGTGTCTGCCACGGCCGCCAGCAGCTCGGGGGACGCGCCGGCGTCTGGCGGGATCACTTCGATGTCTGTGACGGCAATCTCTGGCAGGTGCTGCAGGGCGCCGCCCCGGGCGATGGTTTCCTCCAGCCGGCGCTGCAGGGCCGAGACCTGCCGTTCGGAATACACGCCCCGCGCCTGCAGTTCGGGCAGTTCGGCCTGGAGTTGCCGGGCCATGGCGCGGCCTTCTGTCCCCAGTTCCCACCACAGGGTATCGAACCGATAGGCGGCGGTGTCCACCTGGCCGGCGGTCAGGCGGGCGTATTGGCTGCGGGCGCTCAGGCCCAGGGGATCGAGAAGGGGAGTGTGGAACAAGATGGAGATGGCCACCACCGTGCCGGCCACGGCCCAGGCAACCACGGGCGCGCCTTCCAGCCAGGGACGCCGACGCAGCCGGGTGCGCAGGACCACGCCGGCCAGGCCCAGGGCGGCCAGGGTCGCCAGCAGACACAGGGCCGTGGCGTGCAGGCGCTCCGGCGTCAGGCCGTGCTGGGCGATGCGCAGCCACAGGGCATGGCCGGCCAATGCGGCCAGCACGGGCAGGGCCAGCAGCAGGGCATCGGTGCTGTGACGGACAACGGCCGGGACGGGGGATGCGCCGGCGGCGTCATCATCCTGGATCGTGGAGGCGGCCAGCATGGCGGCGGCCACCACCAGCCCCTGCATGCCCAGCAGGATGGCCGTTGCCGCGCGGGTGTTCCACAACGGTTCCAGGCCCTGGATCAGCAGGCCCACGAGGAAGATGCCCACCAGCCCGGCCATGACCGGCAGGAGCGCCCGGGCGAGCCGGGCATCCAGCTGCCCGGCAGCGTTGGCCAGTTGGGCCGGGCCTGCGTGCGCTGCGGCGCGACGACGCAGGCCGTGCATGCCAAGGCCCCAGGCCACGGGAATCAGGAAGGCCGTGCCCTCCTCGGAATAGATCAGGTCCTCCAGGTCCAGGCCCACCAGATTCAGCAGGGCCACGCCCGCGGCAATGACAAGATACACCACCCCCACCACGGCCAGTGCGGCCAGGGACTGATGCATGACGCCCCGCAACCACTGCAGGCGGTCGGTTGGCGTGGGCGTCGTCTCCGCGGCGGCGCCAGCCAGGGAGATGCCGCACCAGATCCCGCCCGTGCCCCAGAGCAGCAGGCTGACCAGCCGGTTGGTGCGGCCCAGCTCTGGCGCGTCGCCGAATGGTTGATCCCAGCAGACCCACGCCGCGCAGCCGGCCAGGATGGCCGTCAGCAGGCCCAGCCAGAGCAGCAGCCGTGTCGGGCGTTGCGCGGGCCAGGCATGCTGCAACCCCAGGCCCGGGACGATCACCAGGGTGAAGAGCGCCGCCATCGTGGCCGCCATCGCCGGTGTGGCGGGGTCCATGTTCACCAGGACGGCCGCCAGCACGCCCTGGGTCAGTCCGATGCTCAGGGACAGATGCGTCACATGCGCGGCCTCGTGCGTGGGGGGCTGCATGGCTGTTACCGCCAGCCCGCGTCCAGCTTCATGTCGCCGGGCGCGGTGAGGGTGATGTCATGATTGATGACGAATTTTTCTCCGGGCTTGAGGTCCTTTTCCCAGTACAGAATCTGCTCGTCGGTGCGGCTGGTCTGAGGCGTGGAGGCGATCTTGAGCTCCATGCGCTCGTCGCGGCGCTGGGGGTTGGGTTCTTCCACGCGCACGGGGGCCACGGCCTTGCCCAGGTTCTGGACGGTGAACTTCCAGTTCCAGCGGTGGGTTTGTTTGCTGCTGATGAAGCCCGTCTCGCCGGATTCCCGGGCCACCAGCTCGGTGGTGGTCTTGATGAAGGGCGCTTCGCCGAAGAACAGGTCCGTCTGGTTGCCGGCCAGGGCGAAGTGCCGGCGGCCGGCCAGGGCGCCATCCACCAGGAACAGGGCCTCGCCAGGGGGCAGATCCTGCACCGTGGGCAGGGTGGCATTGGCCGTGAGCCAGGCCGTGGGGCCCTGGGAGGGGCGGATGGTGTAGCGGAAGGCGGCGGGCCAGGTCTCGGCGACCACTTCCAGGCGCGGGGCCTCGCCGGCGGGGATGGTGCGCACGCCCATGTCCCAGGCGGTGTAGGTGGCGCGTTCCTCCTGCATCGGGGCGGGGGCCGCGGCGAGCATTTCCGCAGGGGCCGTGTTCATGGCGTCCATGGCCATGCCCGCACCGCCCGGCGCTTCCATGCGCATGGCCTTGGCCATGGGCCGGGGTTCGGGCCGCTGCTGGATGATCCAGGGTGGGATGTCTGGCGGCGTGAGGCCGGACAAGGGCAGGGCGGTGGCCAGCGTCAGGCGGACGTCGGTCCAGTCCGCGCCCGTGCGCTGCCAGACGCGGGCGTCGTAGGCAAAGGCCACAGTCTTGGCGGCGGGCCGGGCGTCCAGGCGGTAGGAGGGTTCCCAGCCGCAGTCGGCCAGGGGATAGGTGGCGTTGGCCTGAAAGGCGCGGCCGGCATTGCCGGCATCAAAGCGCGCCGTCACTTCCCAGGCCTGGCGGGCATCGCCGGTGAGCTGGCCGAGCTGCTCTTCAAGGCGGGCGACTTCGCGGTCCAGGCGCTGCTTTTCTTCCTGCAGCGGGAGTTGCTGCATCCCCAGCTCGGCCAGACGCCGGCCCATGCTCTCCGCGGCCTCAATCACTTCCTTGGCCTGATCCGGCCTGAATCCGGGCATGGTCTTGAGGAATTGGCCTTGCGTTTTCAGGGCTTTCAGCTGCGCGGCCACGGTGTTGCGGGCCAGGCGGACGGTGTCCAGCTCCTTGCGCAGGGCAGCCACCTGCTCGGCATCGGTCAGGGGCACGCGCTTCCAGGAGAGGGAGGCCAGACGTGCAGCCGGGGCGGCCAGGGCGAGGGCTTCAGGCTCCGCAGCCAGGGGGAGCAGGAACTGCACCGTGCCGGCAGCAGGCACGGGCACGGCTTCTGTCACCAGACAGCGCTGCGGCGAGACCGTGACGGCCACAGGCCGCGAAGCGGCCGGCGAGGTTTTGGCATGGCCCGATGTTGCAGCAGGAAACACGCACAGCGCGCCGATCAGAAACGCAGTCCACCATCGCATGGCAGCCCCCTTGGGTGCGGAACAGGTGAAAACAGGTGTCAATTGCCTGCACCGTACACCAGAGCGGCCGGCTGCGTCGAGTCGCGGCATGCAAAAGTTACGTTTCCTGCAGGAGGGTGTCCTCGTGGGCATAGGCCGGGCTGCAGCAGCACAGCAGCACCAGCGGGGCGTCGCCGGTGTTTTCGATGCAGTGCACCGTGCCCGGGGGGATGCAGACGGTATCGCCCGGGATCACGGTCTGCCATTCGTCCCCCACCTGCATCAGGCCCTGCCCGGCGAGGATGTGATACAGTTCCTCGGTGCGCACGTGCACATGGGCCAGGGTGCGCGCGCCGGGGGGCACCCGGGCTTCGGCCAGACTTTGCTGGAGATTGCCGTGTACGGCGGGGTGCATCAACTCGCGGATCTCTGATCCATCCTTGGTGATGTATGCCGGAACCTGCGCCCAGCTGGTGCGTTGCATGACAGCCTCCCAGAATATGGTGTCTTTGCAAGGCGTTCCCCCAGGCCCCGCCATTCCAAAGACGTCGATTGGCAAAAACAAACAGCGACAACGTATGGCACGCGAGGGGATGCGCCGGGGGAGGTTTTCACCCGGATTCTTTGCCGTCGCAGGGCTGCCCTATTCGTCCTGCACGCCGGCCAGATCCAGCAGATAGCGCAGCATGGCGCGCTGGGAATCGTCCAACGGGGTGGCCATGAGATGTTCGGCCATGGCGGCCATGGCCTGACGCCGGGTGCGGGCGGTCTGGTCTTCGTTCAGGTGGCGCAGGAAGGGGTGCTGGTTCGGATCCACGCAGACGAGCAGCCGGCAGACCGCCTTGGAGCCGGTGGCCGGGTCTTCCACCAGGAACACGGTTTTCATGTGTGCGCCGTGGGCTGTGGTGTCGAGGTGTTCCTCCAGGCCCAGGAGGCTTTCCCTGGAGGCAAAAAGCGTCTCGTGCTCCGCGCGCAGGGCGGCGGCCAGGGCCGGGGCGGCCACCTCGTCCAGGGGCATGCCGGGTCCTGCGCCGGGCGCGAAGCGGTACAGCCGGGCAATGCGTGCGTTGCAGTGCAGGATGACGCCTTCTCGGTCCAGCACCAGCACGCCCACGGCGCCATGTTCCAGCACGGCCCGCATGAAGGCCTCGTGCCGCCGGCTTTCTTCCTGGGCCTGCTGCAGGGCCAGCATGTGCCGGGCCAGTTCCTGGTGCATGCGTTCCAGATCCTGACTGTGCCGGACGGCCACGGCTTCCAGGGCCTGGCCCCGCTCCTGCAGGGCCAGTTCCGAAAGCTCCAGGGTGGCCACGTGTTCGCTGAGCTGGCGGTTCATGTCCCGGATGCGGGCGTAGAGGGTGAAGCTCTCCAGCGTATGGGCGCAGCCGTGAAAAATGATGGACAAGAGGCTGTAGGATGGATCGAGAATCTCGTCGCGGTCCTGCCCCAGCACCCCCATGAACACCCCGCGGGTGCGGGAGATGGTGGCCAGGGAGTGCAGCAGCAGGGTTTGCGACCCGTCTGCAGAGGCGAGCAGCACCGGCTTGGCGCGCTGCAGCACCCAGGCCAGGGTGTGATCCTGGATGAGCCGCTCCAGCTCTGCCTCGAACCAGCGGCGCTGGGAGACGGGCTCGTGGAAGCCGAGTTGCAGGTCGCCGTCTGCTTCGTCCACCAGAAAGAAGCCGAAGGCGGAAAAACGCACCAGGGTGCGCAGCTTCATGGCGGTTTCCAGCAGGATGGGCAGGGGCGAATCCAGCCGGTTGAGGCTCAGGGTGAAGCTGCCCAGGGAGGCGGCCATTTCCAGGGCGTGCAGGGCGGCGCGTTTTTCGACGATGAGCCGCCGGATGAGCTCTGCCTGTTCCTCCTGGCCTGACCAATCTGGCCCGTCAGAGGGGGCTGGCGATGCGGGTGGGGGCGGTTTCTGGCGGTCATCCATTAGTAGTCACACTATTTACCGAAAAACATGCGAACAATATCGTCAAGTTGCCGTTCCACGTGCCGGGCTGCGCCGGTGACCACGCCCGGGGTGGTCTCCAGGGCGTCCCAGGCCCTGGTTTCCAGGCTGGGGACAAAGGGCGAGCCGCTGGAGCCGATATTGAGCGCCAGGGCAATGCAGTCCGCCACATTGACGAAGGACGCCTCCAGCAGGTTGCCTGCCTTCAAGGGCGCGTGGTGGAAGGTGATCATCCGTTCAAGATCCGCCGGAAAATGCCAGGACCTGAGCAGCCGGCTGGCCACCTGGGTGTGATCGAACCCGAACACGCGCAGCTCGGCCCGGCAGAGGGTCAGGCCCTCCACGCGGGCCAGCGCCATGGCATAGTGCATGTGCTCGGGGTGTTCCTTGAGCAGCACCAGACGGCCGATGTCGTGCAGCAGGCCGGCCACGAAGAATCGCTCCTCGGACAGGCCGGGCTTGCGGCCGGCCAGGGCCCGGGCAAACAGTCCGCAGGCCACGCTGTGTTCCCAGAAGCGCCGCATGTTCAGCCCCTGGGCGCGCATGTTCTCGAATTCCCGCACCACGGTGATGCCATGGGCCAGGGTGGTGAGTTCGTTGGAGCCCAGCAGGGTCACCGCCCGCTGGACGGTGTCGATGCGCCCGGGAAAGCCATAAAAGGGACTGTTGACCAGCCGGAGCAGCCGGGCCGAGAGGCTGACATCCTTGCTCACCACATCGGCAATGTGCATGGCCGAGCTGCGGGGGTTCTGGAGCACCTCCACAATGCGGTGGTAGATGTCCGGCAGGGTGCAGAGCTTCAGATGCCGGGCCACCAGGGATTCCAGGGAGACATTGGCCCTGGCCAGCCCTGCGTGTTCCTGCAGGAATTGCTCGTCTTCCTGCGGATCGTACAAGGCGGGAGGCTTGCAGGCGCCTTCGAGCACCCGGCGCGACAGGGAGAGCAAGGCCAGCTGGAAGAGTTCCTGGATGACGGGATGGCCCCTGTTGCTCAGGCGGAACCGCCAGGCAAGCCATTCCTCACATTCCTGCAGGACCAGCGGGTTGATTTGCGAGATGGCCTCGCCCATGACGACATCGCGTTGCACGCCGGCGATGTCGGCCTCCGGGACACCCCAGATGGTCATGATGCGGATGTGTTTGGGCTCCAGTACGGTCCCTTTGCCCAGCAAAAATCTGCCGTTCGGGGCGTACAAATCGCTCCCGAGCACCATGTCCGGTTGCAGGTCGCATGTGTTTATCAATCCCACGCCCCGGGGCCTCCTTCACAAGGCACGGCAACCGCATGTTGCGATACATCGTCACTGCTGGGTACTGTCCCGCCAAAGTGCGCCGCCGTTGCGCCAGTACAAAACATATCCCACCGGGTAATCTTACGCAACCTCTTCATGCGGCATGGAAGCAGTGTACGCCCTGGCCAGGGCCGCAGCACCTGCGGGGCAATATCCAGACGTCTCATGCGCAGCGTTCGATGGGCGAGGCGTCCCGCACTGCACAGACAGTGCATTTGCCATGTGCTGCGCCCCAATGTAGCGGGTGTGCTATATGTGCGGTTATTTTTGTGGTTGCGGCATCGGCCTGCAGGCCACACTGCACAGCGTGCCCCCCAGGCGCTCCCGGGTGGTGAAGACCACGCGCACTTCCCGGCCCGGGGGGCCGTCCACGTGCTGCACGGCGCAGTCCATCAGCAGTTTGCCGGCCTCCGCCTTTTCCAGGCATTCCCAGAACTGGGACTCCCCGGTGCGCGTGCAGCGCGTGGTCAGGTACAGGGCCACTCCCTTGGTGGTGCGGATAATGGGAGCAGGGCGCTCGTACACGGGCGAGGCCTCGCACGGCGTGGTGAACGCATCCGCCAATTGCGCCGAGGCAAGCGCCGGCAGCATGGCCCAGGCAAGGCATGTCCAGCCTGTAAAACACAGCACGCGCATGATGCACAGCATGGCGGTTCCCCTTTGCGCCAGTGTAGGCGGCCCTGGCGCTGGAGGCAAGGGCGCAGGCGTATCGTACCGCAGGCCTTGACGCACGCTTGCATCCGGCGTGCTGACGCGGTATGGTTTAGGATGCATTCTTGATAGTGTCGAGCCGCGGCGCATCATGTCGAGCCAAGGAATTCACCATGCCCCCCTGTATTGAGGGTTCTGGGTCGTTTGTCCTTTCCTTCCTGGATGAAGCACTGCTCGCGCAGCTGCTTGATTCCTTGCGCGCCACGACGGGCCATGTCTGGCACGTGGAAGAGGCTGAATCGTCGGAAACCGAGGGCGCCCTTTGCGGCGTGGCTGTGGATGTGCGCGTGGACGGCGACGTGCCCTGCCGCCTGCGCTGCGCCGCAGACCGGCTGCCACCGGAGCATCTGGCCCTGGTCCAGAGCATTGCCGGCCTGCTTGCCGTCTGCATCGCCCAGCGTCTGGCCTGCGCCCGGGAGCAGCTGCATCGCATCGCCACCGAGGCCGCCCTGGCCGACCACGGCAAGCGCATGATGCTCCTGGCGGATTCCCTGCCCGTGCTCATCCATGCCCACGACAAGGACGGCCGCTACGTCTTCTGGAATAAGGAGTGCGAGCGCGTCATCGGCTTCACTGCCGAACAGGTCCTCAGCGGAGACTTCCCCGGCGTTTCCTGGATGTACGCCGCCTATGCGGATCCCATGGCCAAGTACCATGACATCCATGACTCCGGCCGCGACTACCGGGACATGGAACTGACACTGCGCTGCGCCGACGGCGAATTCAGAACCTTTGCCTGGACCAACATTTCCCGGCAGTGTCCCATCCCGGGCTGGAGCGGCTGGGAAGTGGGCATGGACATCACCGCCCGCCTGCAGACGGACCGCGCCCTGCAGGAACAGTTGCGGTTCATGGAGTCCCTGATCCAGGCCGTGCCGTATCCCTTGTACATCAAGGACACCTCCCTGCGCTACGTCGGCTGCAACCAGGCCTTTGCCGAGTTCGCTGGTCGTTCCATGGAGGCGATGCGCGGGTTGACGGCGTTCGATCTGCTGAAGGAAGAGGATGCCAGGCAGGTGGAGGCGTTCGACCTGGAGGTGCTGGCCTCCGGCGACCGACGGCAGTGCGAGGTGCTCTTTCCGCATGCCGACGGCAGCGTGCGCAATGTGTTGCTGGAAAAGAAGGCCTTTTACGGGAACAGCGCCTCGCCCCGGGGGCTCATCTGCGTATTCACGGACATCACCGAGCAGCGGCGGCACGAGCAGCAGTTGCTGCGCGCCAAGCAGCAGGCCGAACAGGCCAGCCAGGCCAAGACCCGCTTCCTGGCCAATATCAGCCACGAACTGCGTACCCCCCTGAACGGCATCATGGGCGCCACGGAACTGCTGCTGGCCGAAGAACTGACCCAGGACCAGCGCGAATACCTGGGCATGGTGCGCAGCTCCACTACCAATCTGTTGCGCATCCTCAACGATATTTTGGATTTGTCCAGTCTGGACGAAGGCCGTCTGGCCATCACCGCCCTGCCGTGCAACCTGCCTCGCGCCCTGGAGGGCCTCTTCAAGCTCTTTGCCGTGCAGGCGCAGTGGAAACGGCTGCAGTTCTCCTGGACCATCGAGGAGGACGTGCCCCGCAATGTGGTGCTGGACATGGAGCGTCTGCGTCAGGCGCTGTCCAACATCTTCTGGAACGCCCTCAAGTTCACGGAGCAGGGCGAGATCGCCATCCGCGTGTGCCTGGAGCCTGCGGATTTTCCGGAATTGGACCCCGCCGTCGCAGTGCCCCTGCGTATCGAGATCCAGGACACGGGCATCGGCATTGCCCCGGACCAGCAGGCGCGCATCTTCGAGGCCTTTTCCCTGGCCGAAAACGTGATGACCAAGAAATACGGCGGCGCGGGCCTGGGGCTGGCTATCTCCCACAAACTGGCGGCCCTCATGGGGGGACGGCTGTGGGTGGAAAGCGAGGAAGGCGCAGGGTCCACTTTTTTCATGGCGTTGCCCGTTGCCCTTCCGTAGAGCATGTTACCCTTGAAAAAGGACATGACGAGCGGGGAAACCTTTTGCAAAAGGNAAGAACCTTTCTTCAGAAAGGCTTTCCCCCGAGAACTCCTTTTAAAGAGAACTTGCCCTAATGCGCGCCGATGCGGTAGTGTGGCCGCATCGTCGTGTTCAATCGCAAGCAATCAGGAGCAGCGCATGCCCCATACGCAGCCAGTGCAGCCTTCGGTAAACGCATTCCGCATGGTCAAGGAGTATCTCCTGGACATGGGGATGGTGATTGCGGAGGAAGACTCCGCCGAACAACTCGTTGTCGTGGACAAGGAAGAAGATGGCATCAAGCAGATGATTGTGGATTGCGAGGATGACATTCTGGTCATCGAGCAGGTCATCATGCCGTTGCAACGCTGCGATGCCGCCTGCTGCATCCGCCTGCTGCAGATGAATCGCGAGCTGCTGCACGGCGCCTTCTGCCTGACGGCAGACGCCAAGACCCTGCTGTTCCGCGACACGTTGCAGCTGGCCACCCTGGACCGCAACGAGCTGGAAGCCAGCGTGCACGCCCTGTCCCTGGCCCTGGCGGAATTTTCCACGGAACTCCTGGCGTTTGCCAAGGCCTGACCGCGACTCGATTGCGTTTGCAAGGAGCGTTTTTCATGTCCATTTTCCGTCGTCTCTTCAAGGTCGGCCAGTCTGAAGCCCACGCCGTGCTGGACTCGCTGGAAGACCCCATCAAAATGACCGAACAAGGCATCCGCGACCTCCGGCAGGACCTGCAGCAGGCCATGCAGAGCCTGGCCGAGGTCAAGGCCCTGGCCCTGCGCACCCGCCGCGATGCAGACAACGCCGCCCTGCGTGCTGCGGATTACGAGAAAAAGGCCATCCTGCTGCTGCAGCGCATGCAGGCCGGGACGCTTTCCCAGGCAGAGGCCGAACGGCTGGCCGCCCAGGCCCTGCAGGAAAAGGAAAGCAGCGCCGCAGATGCCCTGCGTCTGGCCCAGGAAGCCTCCCGCCATGAGCAGATGGCCGCCCAGTTGCAGGCCAACGTCAACAAGATCAAAGCCTCGGTGCAGACCTACGAAAACGACCTGCGCACCCTCAAGGCCCGGGCCACCACCGCCCAGGCCACCAAAAAAATCAACCAGCAGCTCTCCCGCATCGATACCTCCGGCACCATCGCCATGCTGGAAAAGATGAAAAACAAGGTGGAGCAGGACGAAGCCCTGGCCCAGGCCTATGGCGACATGGCCCAGGTGGATAAAAGCGTGGACGACGAGATCAATGCCGCCCTGGCCGGCACCAACCCCACCGTGGTGCAGAGCCTGGACGACCTGAAGCGCAAGATGGGCATCCTCACGGCGGCGTCCGTCAAGGAACTGCCCCCGGCGTAGGCTGTCTTCAAGGGTTCCCGGGGGAACGCCCTTCTTCGGAACGGTGCTCCCCCGCGCCCATCCCAACGGCATCCTTCAACAACGCGGATCGCCATGAGCCTGTTTTCACGCCTCCTCAAGACCGTCGGCATGGGTGGAGACGCCTCCTCGGCCCCGACGCGCACGGATCTGACCCTCGCGGATCTCATGCCCGGCGACATGCTGGATCATGACCTCGCCACCTGGCAGGTCGTGGCCGTCAACCGGTACGACTTCAAGGACTTCCAGACCCGCGAATGGCAGCTGGATTCCACCGCCGGCACCCGCTGGCTGGAGCTGGAAGAGGACGACGAGCCATACTGGTCCCTCTCCCAGACCATTCCCTTTGCCTCCCTGGGCAAGCCCCAGTGCGACCGCATCCGCGCCAGCATCCGCGACACGGGCGACCCGCCAGACAGCCTGGAGCGCGAGGGCCGGCGCTTTCATCTGGAAGACATGGCCGGCGGCCACTTCTACAAAGACGGCATCGCCTCGCCCAAGCCCTTCCTGCAGTGGCACTACGTACGCGAGGACGGCGAACAGTTTCTGACCATCGAACAGTGGGCCGAAGATGAGTTCGAAGCCTCCGTGGGGCATCAGGTCCAGCCCTGGCAGTTCACCAACCTGCTCCCCGGCGCGACGCGGTAGGGGAGTGTGTTTTTGAGAAGAGTTATCGGGGGAACCCCTTTCTGGAGAAAGGGGTTCCCCCGAATCCCCTCCCCAAAGACTTTTTATAGTGACGACAGGATATGATACTGTAAAAAAAGAAGCAGACGTGATGTGTTGCGACGATGTGCGGCGCTGGCGCTTGACGGGGCGGCGCGCGGCGTGGCATGCATTTCTTTTTCATTTTTTCCCGCAGAGAATCAATGCCATGACCGCTTCCAGGCAGTACCAGTACTTGGACATCATCACCGGGCTGTTTGTGGCCCTGCTGCTCATCTCCAACGTGGCCTCCACCAAGATCGTGGTCCTGGGGCCTTTTACGTTTGACGGCGGCACCCTGCTGTTTCCCCTGACCTACATCTTTGGCGACGTGCTCACCGAAGTGTACGGCTATGCCCGCAGCCGCCG
Source organism: Megalodesulfovibrio gigas DSM 1382 = ATCC 19364 (assembly GCF_000468495.1). Classification (NCBI taxonomy): domain Bacteria; kingdom Pseudomonadati; phylum Thermodesulfobacteriota; class Desulfovibrionia; order Desulfovibrionales; family Desulfovibrionaceae; genus Megalodesulfovibrio; species Megalodesulfovibrio gigas. The sequence goes on along the minus strand of NC_022444.1, from coordinate 865,171 downwards.
TGTCATCTGGACCGGGTTCTTCTCCCTGTTCCTGCTGTCGGGCCTGCTCACCGTGGTGGGCATGCTGCCGGCCGCCTCGGACTGGGGCCATCAGGCCGCCTTCGAGACCATCCTGGGCCAGGCGCCGCGCATCGTCATCGCCAGCTTCATTGCCTATTTCGCCGGCGGGTTCATCAACGCCTACCTCATGGCTCGCATGAAGATCTGGTCCTCGGGCCGGCAACTGTGGGTGCGCACCATTGGCTCCACCGTGGCCGGGGAGGGCGTGGATACGGCGTTGTTCTGCGTCATCGCCTTCTGGGGCGTGCTGCCGGCGGAATTGCTGTGGGCCGTCATCATTTCCAATTATGTCTTCAAGGTGGCCGTGGAGGTGCTCTTCACCCCGCTGACCTACGCCTTCGTCGGCTTCCTCAAGCGGGCCGAGCGTGAAGATGTTTACGACCGCGACACCGACTTCAATCCCTTCGTGCTCAAGAGCTGAAGCCTTTCCCCACTGGAGGGGGCTCGGGGGAACGCAAGAGGGCAAGTTGTCTTTGAAAGAAGTTCTCGGGGGAAAACCTTTCTGAAGAAAGGTTTTCCCTCTCGCAACGTCCGTTTTCAAAAGTAAACTGCTTCAGTACATCATCCACGCACCGCGGCTGTAGTAGCGGTGCAGCACCGGCTTGAGGCGGTCGTTGACCTCGATGCCGGCCATGGCGTCCGGGGCGAGCATCTGCCTGTCCAGGTGGGTCATGGAGATGAAGGCGTCACGATTGAGGATTTCCGTGGGCAGGGCGTCATAGTCCTGGGAAAGCACGCGGCGTTTGAGGCTGGGTTCGTCAGTCTGGGCGGCGTCCATGGCCAGAACAAAGCCCCATTCGCCCAGGCTGGGCACCTGATTGCGGTAGGGCAGCACGGCCAGGCCGGCGGCGCGCATGGTCTTGACGATGCAGCGGAAGGCGTCCGGCGAAAAGATGGGGCTGGTGGCCTGGGTGGTCAGCACGCCCTGGGGAGCCAGCCGGGCCAGGGCCAGCCGGTAGAAGGAAACGTCGTAGCAGGACATCAGATCCATGGAGTCCGGGTCGGGCAGGTCCACGAGGATCACATCCCACAGCGCCTCGGTGTTTTTGAGGAAGCGGGCGGCGTCACCATGCTCCAGACGCACCCGCGGGTTGTGCAGGGCCTCCTGGTTCACGGCGCGCAACACGGGATGCTCCCGGGCCAGGCGGGTCATGGCCGGGTCCAGATCCACCAGCACAATTTCGGCAACCTGCGGATGCCGCAGCACCTCGCGCACGGCCAGACCGTCGCCGCCGCCCAGGATCAGCACGCGCAGGGAGTCGCGGGCTGCGGCGGCCGTGAGCAGGGCCGGGTGCACCAGGGGTTCGTGGTAGCGTTTTTCGTCAAATGTGGAAAACTGCAGCTGGCCATTGAGAAACAACCAGTAATGCTGCTGGTTCTGGGTAAGGACGATCTTCTGATACTGCGTCTGCTCGGCATGGACGATCGGATCCTTGTAGCGGGACTGCTCGCCGTAAAAGACCACCTGCTCCACGTGCGTGGCCATGAGCACCAGGGCCATGCCGGCAGCGAGAAAGGCCAGGCGGGCGCGGCCGGGATGGTCCAGCAGGTTCCCGAATTTCCACAGAAAAATGCCGGCCACCAGCCAGTTGACCGTGCCCAGGGCCATGGGCGTCCAGGCCAGCCCCAGGAACGGCAGGCCCAGAAAGGCAAAGAGCACCCCGCCCAGCAGCGCGCCGTAATAGTCGTTTTCCATGACCCCGGCGATGTTGGCGCGCAGGGCCTCGTAGGTTTCGTTGGCGCGGGTGGCCAGGGGGATTTCCAGGCCGATGAGCAGCCCCACACCCATGCCCAGGGCGTAGATGATCAGATCCAGATGCGCGGTCCAGGGGGCGAGGCCGTACGCCAGGACGGGCGCACCGGCGCACAGCACGGTCAGGCCGCATTCCACAAGGATAAAGGCATCCAGCACGCTGCGGTCAATGTGTCGGGATAGGCGGCTGCCCAGGCCCATGGCGAAGAGCATCAGGCTCATGACCATGGTCCATTGCAGGATGGCGTTGCCCAGCAGATAGGTGGCCAGGGTGGACAGGACATACTCGGCCACGATGCCGGCCAGCCCCGTGGCGAAGATGCACCACTTGAGCACCCGGCTGGCATCCGGTGGCGAGATGAGCGACGCGAGCTGCGGCCGGCGGAACAAACGACGGATCAGACGCACCAGCTGATGAAGGCCGCGGCGGCGATGTAGGCAAAGGCCTCGGTGTAGGCTGCGCCCATGTTGGGCGTCTCCTGGCCGGTGAGTTCATGGCTCAGGCAGTGCCCGGGCACCAGGACCTTGTCCGTCAGCCAGCGCACCGCCGGCAGCATGGCCAGCCCGATGATTGCATAGGCCAGATAATGCGGCAGGCTGACACCCCAGGAAACAAAATCCCCTTCTGCCGCCAAGCCCACCACCATGCCCATGCCCACGAGCGCCCCGGCTGCCGCCACCCCTACCGCGACATTGTCTTTTTCCATTTCCTGCCGCACGCTGTAGGGGGTGATCCATTCATAGACCCAGCTGGCCAGCACCAGCAGCGCCTGCCCCAGCCCCCAGAAGATGATGGCCGAGAACACCCCGCCGTCGCCCTGCAGGCTGCCGAACAGAATGAACCCCGAGGCCACCATGGAGGCCCCGGCCACGGCGCCTGCGCCCTGGTTGCGGTCGCGCAGGATCTCCACGCTGGCCCTGAAGCCGCGCAGAATGAACAAATCGCAGACATACCAGGAGATGTTCAGCAACACCACACCCAGGCCGCCAAAGAGCAGGATGTCGAGCAGGTCGCGCCACAGGCCGCGGCTCGGCCCGGTCAGCGCACCGCCGATGGCCAGGGTGAGCCCGGCGTAATAGCCCACCACGCTGAGGGCCATGGCCGGGTTGTCCTTGACGAACAGCTCCTCGGGCAGGCTGAATTCAGTGTGGATGAAATCATGCACCCACTTGCCGGCGTAAAACAGGGCAAAGGCGGCAAGAATGTAAATCAGGCCAGTCAACAAGCCGTCCAGCAGTTCCAAAACCATGGGCATCCCCTATTTGCCGGGCGAAGCGCCGCGGCTGCGCGTGCCCACGGTGCTGCGGCCCAGGCGCTGTTCGACCTTGTTGGAAAATTTCGTGTCCTTGGCCGCCTCCTGCTTCATGCGCCGGTTGAAGAAGTCGTCGCGCTGGGGGCTGGGCCGGGAGGTGGAAGGCGGCCGTGGCGGCAGCTTGCCGGTGCGGCGGGCGCCGTCCCAGTCGCCCTGGGACAACGTGCCGCCCATGACCAGACCCATGAGGTCCGACAGCAGGCGGTACTGGCCGTAAAACTGCCAGAAACTGTTGCCGGAGCTGTCTCGCTGCCAGGAACCGTAGCTCGGGTCCCCCACGTGCTGGAAGCCCGGCGGCGCAGCCGTGGCATTGCGCACGCCGTCGGCATAACTGAGCAGGGTCATGCCCTTGAGGGGCGCAAATTTGTCGTATTCGGCCTTGTCCACCTCGAACCAGTCCGTGAGGGACAGCGCGCCGCCGCGTTCAATGGCGTACTGCAAGGCGTAGGATGAAAAGAAGGTGCCGCTCTGCCGGGCGTCGGCCAGGATGATGGAATAGGCCGGTGTGCCGGCCAGGGCCTGCTCCACCGCAGCCAGGGAGGAGCCGCCCTCGGGCGGGCGGGAACTGTCGGCGCAGGCGGTCAGGCCGGCCAGCATGGTCAGGATGACCAGCAGCAGGGTCAGCCGTCGCACCGCGCGGGCGACAAAAAGGCGGGAAGTACACTGCATGGCTCCCCATATCACAGCCTGACGGCAAAAGCAAAAGGGCTTGGCCATGTGCAGGGCTGAAAAGCATGACAATTTTGTTGGCCAGATCAACAATATTGTCAATTTCCACCATGTATTCTGCTTGCCTTGTCGGCGCGCGCGTTGCTAACTGCCTGAAACCGGTGGCGGTCGCATCGCCGCGGGACCGTGCGCGCCGCTGGCGACCTTTTTGCAATAGCTCACGTCTCCGGCGGCTTTCCAAGCCTTCTTGAAACACAACTTCGGCAGCAGTCACGCCCTGCACACCGGATAACCAGAAGCAAAGAGGAACCTATGAGCGGCATCCAGGCTCGTTTGAACGCAATCTCGGCCATCATCAATTACAAGCCGGCAGGCGCTCCCCTGAACTTCAGCGAAACCAAGCCCACTGAACTTTATGGGTGCAACGTGTTCAGCGACAAGGTGATGCGCGAACGCCTGCCCAAGAACATTTACAAATCCCTGAAGAAGACCATTGAGCACGGCGAAAAGCTGGACGCCTCCATTGCCGATGCTGTGGCCAACTCCATGAAGGATTGGGCCATTGAGCGCGGCGCCACGCACTTCACCCACGTCTTCTATCCCCTGACCGGCATGACTGCTGAAAAGCACGACGCCTTCCTGGTGCCTGACGGCAAGGGCAGCGCCATTGCCGAATTCAGCGGCAAGCTGCTCATCCAGGGCGAGCCCGACGCCTCCAGCTTCCCTTCCGGCGGCCTGCGCACCACCTTCGAAGCCCGTGGCTACACCGCCTGGGACGTGACCAGCCCCGCCTTTATCCTGGAAAACCCCAACGGCGTGTTCCTGTGCATTCCCACGGCCTTCGTGTCCTGGACCGGCGAGGCCCTGGACAAGAAGACCCCGCTGCTGCGCTCCCTGCAGTCCCTGAACACCCAGTCGCAGCGCGTGCTCAAGCTCTTTGGCACCAACACCAAGGCGCCCGTCACCTGCTATGCCGGCCCTGAGCAGGAATACTTCCTCATCGACCGCAACTTCGTCTTCAACCGTCCGGACCTGCTCATCGCCGGCCGCTCCCTCTTTGGCGCGCCCCCGGCCAAGGGCCAGGAATTTGAAGACCAGTACTTCGGCGTCATCCCCCGCCGCGTGCTGGCCTTCATGATGGAAGTGGAACACGAGCTCTTCAAGCTGGGCATCCCGGTGAAGACCCGCCACAACGAAGTGGCTCCCGGCCAGTTCGAAATCGCCCCCATCTATGAGCAGGGCAACCTGGCCACGGACCACAACCAGATGGTCATGACCACCCTGCGCACCGTGGCCAAGCGCTATGGCATGGTCTGCCTGCTGCACGAAAAGCCTTTTGCCGGCATCAACGGTTCGGGCAAGCACCTGAACTACTCCATCGGCAACAACGAACTGGGCAGCCTCTTCGATCCAGGCGACACCCCCCACGAAAACGCGCAGTTCCTGGTGTTCTGCGCCGCCGCCATCCGCGCCGTGCACAAGTTCGGCGCCCTGTTGCGCGCCACCGTGGCCTCCGCTTCCAACGATCACCGCCTGGGTGCCAACGAAGCCCCGCCGGCCATCATGTCCGTGTACCTGGGCGAGCAGCTGGCCGACGTGTTCGACCAGATCAAGAAGGGCGACCTCAAGAGCTCCAAGAAGAAGGATGCCATGCACGTGGGCGTGGACACCCTGCCGCCCCTGCCCATGGATGCCGGCGACCGCAACCGCACCTCGCCCTTTGCCTTCACCGGCAACCGCTTCGAGTTCCGCGCCGTGGGTTCTTCCATGTCCATCGCCGGATCCCAGGTGGCCCTGAATGCCATGATGTCCGACTCCCTGGAATACATCGCCAATGAGCTGGAAGCTGCCACCGGCGGCGATTCCTCCAAGCTCAACGCCGCGGTGCAGGCTGTCATCCAGAAGATCATGGTCGATCACGATGCCATCGTCTTCAACGGCAACGGCTACTCCGAAGAATGGCACGCCGAGGCCGAAACACGCGGCCTGCCCAACCTGCGCACCACCCCGGACGCCCTGCCCGTGCTCACCACCCCTGAAGTGGTGGAGCTCTTCGGCAAGTACAACATCCTCTCCAAGGCTGAACTGGCCTCCCGCCAGGAAATCTACCTGGAGCAGTACTGCAAGACCATCGCCACCGAAGCCAACCTCATGGTGCGCATGGCCAAGACCGTGATCTACCCCGCTGCCATGCGGTACCAGGGCGAACTGGCGGCTGCCTGCGCCAACAACAAGGCCGCCGGCGCTGCCTGTGCCGCCAGCCCGGTGCTCAAGGAAGTCTCCGACCTGCTGGTGGTGCTGACCGAAAAGATCGCTGTCCTGGAAAAGGTCCTGGCGCACGAAAATGGCGATACCCTGGGTCACGCCACGTTCTTCTGCGAAAAGGCCCTGCCGGCCATGAGCGATGTGCGCGCCGCTGCCGATGCCTTGGAAACGCTGGTGGCCGACGACCTGTGGTCCCTGCCGTGCTACCAGGAAATGCTGTTCATCCGCTAATTGCCCCCGCTACTTGCCTGTGTCGGGCTGATTGCGCCTGACTGACACCTCCATACACGCCGCTCCCGAACGGGGGCGGCGTGTTGTGCGTTGGGGCGGTCGGTCGGATCCCCCGGCAGGCCGCGGCATAGTCTCGGCATTGCCTGCCGGGGCATGTACGGGATTGACAGGGACGGGCCTTGCCGTCATCCAGGAGGAGCACCATCCCTTGTTCCGCAACACGCGTCGCATGCACTGCCCATGAAATACTGCCTGCTCATCCATTCCCTGGCCTGCGGCGGCGCGGAGCGCTGCGTGGCCACCCTGGCCAGCCACTGGGCCGCGACAGGCCGAACGGTGACGGTGATCACCCAGGCGGCCGCAGCCCTGGATTTTTATGCCCTGCATCCGGCCGTGCGTCGGGTCGCCCTGGGATTGGATCAGCCCAGCGCGAACGCGGTGCAGGCCGTGCGCCACAACATCGGCAGGGTGCGGGCCCTGCGGCGGGTGCTGCGCCAGGAGGCTCCGGACGTGGCCGTGGGAGTGATGACGGCCAGCAACTGCCTGCTGGCCCTGGCGGCAAAAGGGTTGCCGTGCATTGCCGTCGGCGCCGAGGAGTATCCCCCCCAGATGTTCCGCCAGGGCCGCATCTGGGAGACCCTGCGCACCATGCTGTACCCGCGGCTGGATGCCGTCATCTCCCACGCCGCCCCCTGCGCGGCCTGGCTGCAGCGGCATGCCGGCGTCCGGCGCGCCCCGGTCATCGCCAATCCCATATCCTGGCCCTTGCCGGCGCAGCCTCCGCAGCTGGATCCCGCCCCTGCCACGCCGGGACAGCGCACCGTGCTGGCCGTGGGACGACTGGCGGTGGAGAAGGGCTTTGATCGCCTGCTGGACGCCTTCGCGCCCCTGGCCCGGCGGCATCCGGGCTGGCGGCTGGCCATCCTGGGCGAGGGACCGGAACGGGCCGCCCTGGAAACCCGGCGCGCGCGCCTGGGCCTGGCGGACCGGGTGCTCCTGCCGGGGGTGGCGGGCAACATCGGCGACTGGTACGCGGCGGCGGATCTTTTCGTCCTCACCTCGCGGTACGAAGGCTTCGGCAACACCCTGGCCGAGGCCCTGACCTACGGTGTGCCGGTCGTGAGTGTGGATTGCGAGGCCGGACCGCGGGAGATTCTGCGCCATGACGTGGACGGCCTGCTGGTGCCGCAGGACGATNCCCTGCGCCGTGCCTGCGCCGTCCGGGCCGTGGAGGCGCGGGATCGCTTTGCCCCGGCGCGCATCGCGGCCCAGTGGGAGGCCCTGTTTGTGGAGCTGGGCATGCCCGGGGCTGGAACGACGGAAGCCGGGCCGTCATGAAACTCTGTTTTCTTATCCATTCCCTGGCTGCGGGCGGGGCGGAGCGCTGGGTGGCCACCATGGCCAACCACTGGGCGGCACAGGCTGGGGGCGCGATCACGGCCGTGACGGTGCTGACCATGACGCCGCCCGCCCGGGATTTCTACGCCCTGCATCCCGCAATCCGGCGTGTGTGTCTGGGACAGGAGGCCGTCTCCGCCGGCGTGTTCCATGCCGTGGTCAAGAATCTGGCCCGGGTGCGCAGCCTGCGGCAGGCGCTGGCGCGCGAGGCGCCGGATGTGGTGCTGGCGGTCATGCCCGAGAGCAGCTGTCTGCTGGCCCTGGCCGGCGGGCGGGGGCGTTCCTGGACGGCCATCGGCGCGGAGCACAGTTATCCCCCCAGGAACCGGCTGGGCCGGGGCCTGCCGGGCCGTCTGCGCAGCCTGGCCCGGGCGGTCCTGTATGGCCGTCTGGATGCCGTGGTCTGCCTGACCACGACCACCGCGGACTGGATGCTGCGTCACACCCGGACCCGGCGCGCGCCGGTCATCCCCAATCCCGCGGTCTGGCCGCTGCCGGTGCAGCCGCCGTTGCTGGAGCCCGCCCGGGCCGGAGCCGCCGGGCGCATGCTGCTGGCTGTGGGCCGTCTGGTGCCGGAAAAGGGATTTGACCGGTTGCTGGAGGCCGTTGCCGTCCTGGCGTCCCGGCATCTGGCGTGGGAGCTGGTCATCCTGGGCGAGGGACCGCAACGGGCCGCACTGGAGGCGCAGTGCGAGCGGTTGGGCATGACGGCGCGGATTCGCCTGCCAGGACTGGCCGGCAATGTGGGGGAGTGGTATGCCGCAGCCGACGCTTTTGTGCTGACCTCGCACTACGAAGGCTTCCCCAGCACCCTGCTGGAGGCCCTGGCCGCCGGGGTGCCGGCCGTGAGTGTGGACTGCCTCACCGGGCCGCGGGATATCCTGCGTCACGAGGTGGACGGGCTGCTGGTGCCGCAGGACGATGCCCCGGCCCTCATCGCCGCCCTGGACCGCATGATGACCGACGATGCCCTGCGCCGTGCCTGCGCCGCCAGGGCCGTGGAGGCACGGGACCGCTTTGCCCTGCCGCGCCTTGCGGCCCGGTGGGAGGCGTTGTTCATGGAACTGCGTCGCGCCTATGGCGCGTGACGGCGCGTGACGCATGGATTCGGAAGGAGATTGCCGCATGGGACACTGCCGCAGGCGTATCGCCCCGCCTCCGAAGACGCGCGTGGAATTCTGGCGTGATCCGGCCCTGCCGTATCTGGTGGACGCCCGGACCACGCATCTGGCGGATGATGCCTTTCATCTGCATACCCACGACTGCCTGATGCTCTCCCTGGTGGAGGCCGGCAGCACCCGGCTGCGGCTGCGCAACGGCCTGCATCCCGTGCCCGCCGGGGCGGTGGTGGTGGTGCCGCCCGGGGAGCCCCATGCCTGCAATCCCGTGCCCGGGGAGGCCTTGCAATACAAGGCGCTGTTCTTGCGTGCGGAATGGATTGCCTCCCCCCAGGCGGAGCGCCTCGTGTCCGGTCCCGGCATGGTGCTTTGGCCGGCGGCAGGGGGGCAGGGCAATGTGGCCCAGGCCCAGACCCATACCCCGGCCCATACCCCGGCCCAAACCCTGGCCCGGGCCTATGCCGCGTTTCGCGGTCCCGGGGATCGGTTGGAAAAGGACGAGGCCTTCCACGAACTGCTGGCCGTGCTGTCCCGGGCATGCGGCGGCGTCGCGCCGCTCGCAACGCCAGCGCCGCTTCCTTCCGCGCACGTGGGCACGGTGCAGGCGCATCTCATGGCCCATCTGGGGCGGGTGGTGACGCTGGACGAACTGGCGGCGCTGACGGCCACGCAGGCACAGGCCGGCGTCAGCCCGTATCAGTTGCTGCGAGGTTTTCAGCGGCAGGTGGGACTTTCGCCCCACGCCTGGCAGATGCAGCGCCGTCTCGAACTGGCCAAGACGCTGCTGGCCCAGGGCCTGCCACCGGCGCAGGTGGCCCTGGAGACGGGGTTTTCGGATCAAAGCCACTTCCACCGCGTCTTCAAGCGCCACGTGGCGGCCACGCCCGGCCAGTACCAGGCCGGCGGCCGCTGCAAGATCGTCCAAGCCGGCGCATCGTCGTGTCTGGCATAGCCCCTGTCCATACGGAAGGAGGCGCTGTCATGATGCACGTCGTGCGATCAACCGCAACGGCCTGGGCTGCGTTGGCCCTGGCGGTGTTGTTTTGGGGACTCAGTTTTGTGGGCAGCAAGATTGCGCTGTCCGGGGGCGAGGCCGGCGGCCAGGGGCTGCCGCCCTTGACGCTGCTGGCTATTCGATTCTGTCTCGGGGCGCTGGTGTTCGGACCGCTGCTCCTGCGACGGCCGCGGCGACGCTGGACGCCCCGGCTGCTGCTTCGCATCCTGGCCATGGCCGCCTGCCTGCCCGGGGCGTATTTTGTCCTGGAAATCTATGCCGTCTCCATGACCTCGGCGGCCAAGGCAGCGCTCATCGCCGCCTGCATTCCGGTAACGGTGCTGTGCATCGGCTCCCTGCTGCGGGGCGAGCGGCCCGGCTGGCGGCTGCTGTGCGGCGCGGCCGCGGCCCTGGCCGGGGTGGCCATGCTGGTGGCCGGAGAAGGCGGGCTGGGCGGCGGGGTCAATCCCGGGGACGGGCTGATGCTCCTGGCCGTGCTGGCCGCAGCAGGCTACATGCTCCAGGCGGATATCCTGGGGCGGGAACTGGGCGTGCAGGCGGTGACGGCCTGGCAGATGCTCTGGGGCGCTGTCTTCTTTCTGCCCCTGGGCCTCTGGCAGGGGGCCGGCGTGGAGCTTGCGGCCGTCTCTGCCCAGGCTTGGCTGGCCACCCTGGGCCTGGCGCTGTTTCCCACCCTGGCGGCCTTCTGGGCGTACAACCATGCCCTGGCCCACCTGGGCGCGGGCCGGGCGTCCCTGGGCATCAACCTCGTGCCTCTGGTGGCCACCCTGGGGGCCTGGGCCATGCTGGGCGAGGCCATGACCCTGCGCCAGGGCCTGGGCGGGGCGGGTATTCTCCTGGGCGTGCTTCTGGCCACCCTGCCGCGGCAGGGGGCGGCTGATGACGCCGCGCCGGCAGAATCCTGTTGCCCGGAGTGATGCGATGCGAGGGGGGAACCTCGCTGCAAACACAACGCGCGTTATCCCGCAGCAGCCTGGACTTCGGCGAAGCGGAAGCAGGACACCAGGTGATCGTTGACCACGCCCGTGGCCTGCAGGTGCGCATAGATCGTGGTGGGGCCCAGAAAGGCGAAGCCGCGGGACTTCAGATCCTTGGCCACGGTCTGGGCCAGGGGCGTCACGGCCGGGATGTCTGCCAGGGTTTGCCGATGCCCGACGACGGGCCGGCCGTCCACAAAGTTCCAGAAGTAGCCGGCCGCGCTGCCTGTTTCCTCCTGCAGCCGCAGGAAGGCCCGGGCGTTCTGGATGGCGGCGGCGATCTTCTGCCGGTGCCGCACAATGCCGGCATCGGCCAGCAGACGCTGCTGGTCGGCGTCGTCGAAGCGGGCCACCTGCTGCGGGTCGAACCCGGCGAAGGCGCGGCGGAAGTGCTCGCGCTTGCGCAGGATGGTCCGCCAGGACAGGCCGGCCTGGAAACTCTCCAGGATCAGGAACTCAAACAGGGTGCCGTCGTCGTGGCAGGGCAGGCCCCATTCGGCGTCATGGTAGGCCAGCTCCTCGGCGCTGTTGAGGCACCAGCCGCAGCGGGGGCGGGGGTCTGGAAGGGTCTCGGTGGCAGGCATCGGCATGGCTCCTCCCGGGGCGGGTTGCATCCTCACGGCAATGCCGTATGGTGCACTGGCGCGGACACGACGTCAATCAGGCGGCCGCGAGACTGCAGCAAGGAGCACCCCCATGGCCATGGACAATGTCCGGCGACTGATGGTCGCCATTCGCACTGACGAGGCGCTCAAACTCGCCCTGGCCAAGGCCCCGGGCCAGGAGGCGCGGGAGGCGATCCTGCGCGAACACGACATGCACTTCACGCATGACGAATTTGACGCCATCATCGACCATCTTCACGTCCAGTGCCAGACGCACGAAGAGGCCGAGCGGTTCCACCAGTTCCGCCTGTGGTGGGACTTTTTGCGCCGGACCTGACCGGCCTTAGGGCATTTTAATTTTGAGAAAAAACATTGCGAGAGGGGAAACCTTTTTGCAAAAGGTTNTCTTTGGAAAGGGGGCCGGCTCTTGAAGGCCGGAAGAACCTTTCTTTAGGAAGGTTCTTCCTCTGAGAGTTCTTTTCAAAAACAACGTGCTGCAGCGAACCACAAGCACCCCTTACCTTGCGCCGGCTGCGCTCACTGCACCGACTGCGGCCCGGCGGTCCCGGACCACGGAGTTGCCAGGTTTTGACTTGGCGAACTTCTTGATTTCCGCTGCCCGCTGGCCCAGTTCCGCCATGGTGAAGGGTACGTCGAAGGCGATGTCCAGGATGCCGATGGAGGCCGAGACCATGGGGAAGCGGCCGGGCTGGCCGTCGCGTCCTTTGGCTTCGATGTAGCCCCTGGCCCGGTCTTCCTCGGTATAGTGTTCCAGCACGGCCTGACCGAAGGCGGCCGCGGCGGCGTTGGCGATGGCGTCGGCGCGATCCTGCCGGGCGATGATCAGAAAATCGTCCCCGCCGATGTGGCCGATGAAGTCTTCGGAGCGGCCGTGCTGCTGCACGGCGTCCTTGAGGGTCTTGGCCGTGGACATGATAATGCGGTCGCCATTGTTGAAGCCGTACACATCGTTGTAGACCTTGAAGTTGTCCAGGTCCACGTAGAGCAGGCTGGAGGGCGTCTGCTGGCGGATGCGGCGCTCGATTTCCTGCTCAATGGCCACGTTGCCCGGCAGGCCGGTGAGGGGATTGGATCCCTTGGCCAGCTCCACCTGCACCTGGGTCAGGGTGTCCAGCATGCGCTGCACCGAGACCACGCCGGCCAGCTGGCCGTTTTTGGTGACGATGATGTCGTCATAGATGTGTTCCTGCGGCCGGTCCATGGCGGCCTTGGCCACGTCTTCCAGGGGCAGGCTGCCGTCCACGATCAAGGGGTGGGGGTCCATGATGCGGTCCACGGACCGCTGGTAGTAGAGAGACACGCCGTAGCGGGTGCCGAGCTTGCGGTCCAGGCTGTAGCACATCACCAGCCCCAGGGGTGTGGCATGGGAAAGCACCACCAGGCTGGAGATGGCGCCTTTGTCTCCCGCTTCCTTGAGCAGTTGTTCCTTGACGTCCTTGACCAGGGCGTGGGGTGGCGCGGTGACGGCCTCCTGCACCAGTTCGGCAATGGGCGTGGAGCACTGCACATTGGCCCGGCCCACCTCCTGCAAGCTGGCCTTGGCCGGAATGGGCACCTGGGGCGATTCGAAGCCCGGGACGGGACGGCAGAACAGGTAGCCCTGGCCGGCCGTGACGCCCATGGACACCAGACTGGAGAATTCGGTATCGCTCTCCACGCCTTCGGCCAGCACCGCGCCGCCGAACTTGCCGGCCAGCAGCACCAGGGTTTCCACCATCACCCGCTTGAAGGGGTTGGTGTCGATGCCCGAGGTCAGGGAGATGTCCACCTTGATGAAGTCCGGCCGCGACATGGACAACAACTGCAGGCTGGTGTTGCCGGCGCCCACGTCGTCCAGGGCCACGCGGAAGCCGTATTCCCGGCAGGTTTCCAGCTTGCGCAGGAGCAGGTCCGGGTCTTTCTGGCATTGGCGCTCGCTGAGTTCCACCACCACATCGCGCGGGGAGAGGCCTTTTTGCCGGAGCAGGGTGCAGGCGTCCTCAAAGAGCTCGGCATGCTGCTGCAGGGAGGCGGCATGGACGTTCAGGAAGAGCTTGCGGTCTGCGAGCAGGGCCGGCATGGCGTGCCGGGCGGTGGCGAAGTGCTCGATGGCCTTGCGCCGGCACAGCCGGTCCAGGGCCACGACTTCGCCGGCGTCCAGGGCGAAGCGAAAGAGGGTGGCGGCGTCGAAGAGCGGTCCGGCCACGGGCCCGCGGGTCAGGGCCTCCCAGCCGAGGGTTTCGCCCGTGGCGAAATCGATGACCGGCTGAAACAGCACGGCCACGCCGCCGGTTTCCATCACGCGGACGAATTCGCGGTGCAGGCTGAACTGGTCGGAGTCCGGGCGGATGTGGGCCATGCGTTGGGCCTCGCAAAAGGCGCGGAACAGGCACTTGTCCAGGGGTTCGCCGTTCTGACGGCGCAGGAAGGATTGTCCCACCAGCAGCCGGAATTCCCGGCCCAGGGCCTGGGCGTGGCGCAGCTGCATGGCCTCCTGCAGGGTGAAGCGCAGGGTGGCGAAGGCGTTGACGGCCTTGAGCGGGTTTTCCTCTGCCTGATGAAAGAACAAGACAAACCCGGACACCCCCACCGGCTCCACGGCCAGGATGCGGCCGTCGGGATACTGCAGATGAAAGCGGTCCCGTGTTTCGCGCTGCAGGGATTCCAGCAGGGAATAGCCGGCGTCCTCTCCCAGGCCACCCACCAGCAGGAAGAAGTCCTCCACATCCACATACAGCAGCCCCACCGCGCCGGCATGGGCGGCATGCTCCAGCTGGTGCAAGGCCTGCAGGGAGATGAAGCCGCACGCCGAGGTCTGCGGCTCGGTCTTGCGGAAGACGGGCGAGGCGAGAGGCGCGGCGGAGTCTGCAGATGGCGGGCTGGGCTGATGTCTGTTGCGCATGGCGACTCCTTGTTTCATCGTGACGGCAGGCGGGCCGCCGGGCGGCGGCCGTCGGGCGGCGCATGGCGGAGTGGCTGGCTACTCATGGGCGCACGGCAGGGAGGGATGGGCGAGGATGGCCGGGAGCGCAGGGACGCACGGCGTCCTGGTCAGGAAGGCTTCCAGGGAGGGCGCATCCATGGGACTGGCGAAAAAGTACCCCTGCCCGGTGCGGCAGCCCAGGCGGGTGAGGGTCTGGATCTGGGCCGGCGTCTCGATGCCTTCGGCCACCACATGCATATCCAGGCTTTGGGCCATGTGCAGGATGGCCTGGACGATGCCTTCGTGCCGCAGGTTGGAATCCTCCAGCAGCGAGACGAAGCTGCGGTCGATCTTCAAGGTATCGAAGGGATACTGGCACAGGTGGCTGAGGGAGGAATAGCCGGTGCCGAAGTCGTCGATGGCCAGACGGCAGCCCAGGTCCTGCAGATCCTTGAGGATGGCCCGGGCCTGGGCCGGGTTTTCCATCACCAGACTTTCCGTCACCTCCAGCTTGAGCACGCCTGCCGGCAGCCGGGCCCGCTCCAGCGCCCGCTGCACCATGGTGGACAGTTCCTTGTGCACGAGCTGGCGCGGTGAGAGGTTGACGGACACATAAAACGGCTGCTCCCCCAGCAGCGCCCGCACCCGCACCGCCTGCGCCAGAGCCAGGGTGAGCACCCGTTCCCCCAGGGGGACGATGAGCCCGCTTTCCTCGGCCACGGGGATGAACTGCATGGGCGGGATGGCTCCGCGCAGGGGATGGTTCCAGCGCAAGAGCGCCTCCATGCCCACCACGCGGTTGGTCTCCAGGGAGACGATGGGCTGATAATGGAGGGAAAATTCGTTGCGATCCAGGCCCTTGCGGATGTCTGCCTCCATCTCCAGCTGGGCCATGGTCTGCTTGTGCATGGCGGCGTGGAAGACCTTGTAGCCATCGCAGCCATGGGTTTTGGCCCAGCGCAGGGCCGTTTCGGCATCCCGCAGCACCTGTTCCGGGCAGGTGCAGGTATAGTCGCCGTAGACGATGCCCACGCTGGAGCGCAGGGAAATCTCCACACCGTCCACCAGATGCGGCTGGGCCAGGGCGTCCCGGATGCGCACGGCCACGCGGATGACTTCCAGCTTGTCGCCGATTTCATCCAGCAGCACCACAAAGTCGTCCCCTTGCAGCCGGGCCAGGGTGTCCACCTTGCGCATGCATCCCTTGAGGATCTGCCCCACGCGCAGGAGGAGCTGGTCGCCATTGTCGTGGCCCAGGCTCTCGTTCACGCGCTTGAAGCGGTCCAGGTCGATGGCCAGCACGGCGTAGCTGTAGGTTTCCTTGCGGGCCATGCGGGCCATGGCATGTTCCAGGCGATCCATGAACAGGGGGCGGTTGGCCAGGCCGGTGAGGGGATCGCAGAAGGCCTGGCGGCGCAGCTCTTCCTGGTAGCGGCGCTGGCAGGTGATGTCGCGGCAGTTGAGCACCACGCCGGCCACGTCGGGTTCGTGCAGCAGGTTGGCGGCGTGAATTTCCAGGATGGCGTCATCGCCGCAGGCCTTCAGGATTTGTGTTTCAAAGCGGGCTGTCTTGCCGGGTTGCGGCAGCACCACGGCCATCTGGCGCAGGAAGGCGTCCTGATCGTCCCCGGCCAGCAGGGTTTCAAAGCCAACACCCTGCGGTGGCGGGGTCTGCAGGCCCAGGGCGGCATGCATGCCCGGCGACAGGTAGTTGATGGCGCCTTCGGCGTCCACCACGGCCACACCATCTGCCGCGTGCTGCACCAGGGCGGCATGCAGACGTTCCTGCCGGGCCATGGCGCGCCGGGCGTCGTGCAGGGGCGTCATGTCCCGGGCCACCAGCAGGTGGCGGCCGTCATCAATGCAGGAGACGGTGACGAAGAACCACCGGGATTCCTCGTGGAAGCATACCTCCAGCTCGGCCTGCTGCGGCGTGCCGGAGCGGTGGGCAGCTTCCAGCATGCGCGGCAGGGCCTGCGGGTCCGTCAGGGGGAAGAAACTCGACAGGGCCGCGCCGTTGGCGGGCGTGGCTGTCCGGTACGGGGAGGCTGTGGGGTGCACCCGCAGGGCTGTGCCGCGGTTGTCCACCTCCACCACCAGGCTGGTCATGGCTCCCAGCACCGTGCCCAACTGCTCGCGGTGGCGGATGATTTCCACATGCTGAATCATGAGATTGGAATGCGCCCGCCTGAGCCGGGCCGTCAGCCGGCGCGTGCGCCACAGCAACGCGCCGGAGATGGGCACCAGCAACAGGCAGCCGGCCATCACCCATGCGCTTGCCGCCAGCGCGTGCATGGAGGAAAGTATACTCGACATTGCGCTTGCCCTGATGCAGGTGGAAAACCCCTCTTGCTGTACGCCTGCATGATGACAAATGCATGACAATCCCCCGTCCGGGCCGGGCGTTGGGGATTTCCACCAGTGCGCCAGGATTCAGAGCTGCTCGGGCTTTTCGATCCACTTGCCCGTGCGCGGGGGAATCCAGCGGGCAAAGGCCTCCAGCAGGGCTTCGGGGTCGGCATCTGTCAGGGCAATGCGCCGGTGGGGTTCCTTGAGAAAACCCTGGGTCACGGCGTGGTCCAGGAAGGCGGCCAGGCCGTCGTAATAGCCGCCCACGTTCAACAGGCCGCAGGGCTTGTGGTGGAAGCCGAGCTGGGACCAGGTCATGACCTCGAAGAATTCCTCCAGCGTGCCCACGCCGCCGGGCAGGGCGATGAAGGCGTCGCTGTGGGCAGCCATGGCGGCCTTGCGCTCGTGCATGGAATCCACCACCAGCAGCTCGGTGAGGCCAGGATGGCCGATTTCCTTTTCCCACAAGGACCGGGGGATGATGCCCACCACCCGGCCCCCGGCGTCCAGGGCGGCGTCGGCCACGGCGCCCATGCAGCCCACGCTGGCCCCGCCGTATACCAGGGTGATGCCCCGCCGGGCCAGCAACCGGCCAAGGTGTTTGGAAGAATCAAGATAGGCTGGGGAATTGCCAGGATTGGCGCCGCAAAAGACGCAGACGGATGCAATGGTGTTCATGAAGGGGCTTGTGATCCTGCCGGGCCACGGCGTCAACCCCCTGCACCATCTTGTCACATGCCGTCGTTGCGATTAGGAGAGGGCATGCATGAGGAACTGCCAGCCTTTCACATCCGGGAAAGCACCCGCGCCCGGCGCATCCTGCTCAAGGTGGTGCCCGGCGCCGGGCTCACCGTGGTGCTGCCGCGCGGGGTGGACCCATCCTTTGCCCGGCTGGCCGTGCAGCAGCAGGCGGAGTGGGCCATCAACGCCCTGCGGGAATTGCGGGCTCGCGGCCAGCTCTTCGATACTCCCATCTTGCCGCATCGGGTGCACCTGGCCGCCGTGCAGCGCGAGTGCCCGGTGCAGTGCCAGCCTGGAGACCCCCGCCGCCTGACTCTCAGGGAGCGCGACGGCGTGCTGACCTTCCGCGGCCGGACCGAGGATGTGGAGACCTGCGTGCAGTTGTTGCGTCATTGGCTGCTGAAGGCCGGGCGCGTCCATCTGGTTCCCTGGTGCAAGGCCCTGGCCGAGGAACTGCGGCTGCCGGTGACGGCCGTGCGCGTGGGCCGGCAGAAGACACGCTGGGGCAGCCGCTCCAGCCGCGGCGCCGTCTCCCTCAACTGCTGCCTGCTGTTCCTGCCGCCGGAGTGCGTGCGCTACGTCATCATCCATGAGCTGTGCCACGCCCTGCACGGCAACCATTCACCGGCCTATTGGCGCGAGGTGGCCGCCCGCGAGCCCGACTACAAACGCCTGGACGACTCCCTCAAGGAGTCCTGGCGGCATGTGCCGGCCTGGGCGGCGTGGTGACCGGTTTGGCCGGCGGGCAGTAGAGCACCTCGAACGAGATCAGCTCGGCCAGCGCCTCCAGATAGCGCGCCAGCATGGCCTGCATGCCCGGGGCATAGGTGATCACCGCCACGCTCTCCCAGCGGTCCAGAACGCTCAACACGCCCAGATGCCCGAAGGCTTCCAGCTCAAACTTGGCCATGGCGACATCCCGCCCGGCCAGCCGCAGGTAGCAGCGGCCGGAGCGGCAGGGGAACCCCCGTTCTGTGGAACGTGGCTCCCCTGCGTCCTGTTCACACGTATTCCTGGTGGGAGATGTGGGCATGATGGAATGGGGGTTTGCGGAACATGATTCCGGCATTACAGAATATCGATGCCGTCTTCGGTTACCACCACCATGTATTCCCAGCGGATGCCGCCCCATCCCGGGTAATAGAGGCCCGGTTCCACGGTGACGACCATGCCCGGTTCCAGCACGCCTTTGGAGCGCGAGTTCAGGGACGGCGCTTCGTGCGTCTCCAGGCCGATGCCATGGCCCAGGCCATGGGTGAAGCGGTCGGCCACGCCCAGGGATTCAAAGTGGTTGCGCGCGGCGAGGTACACATCCAGCAGGGCCACGCCGGGCCGCATGATGTCCAGGGCCTTTTGCTGGGCCGTGCGCACCTGATCCAGGACTTCCAGAAAGCGCGGCGAGGGCGTGTCGCCCACCCAGAAGGCGCGGGTCTGGTCCGAGCAGTAATGGTTCAGGCGGCAGCCGGTATCCACCAGCACCAGACAGTTTTCCTCAATGCGCGTCTCGTCGGGCCGGGCATGGGGCAGGGCGGCGTTGCCGTTCACGCCCACGATGGTGGAGAAGGACAGGCCCGACGCGCCCATGCCGCGGAACAGCTGTTCGATGTCCCAGGCCAGCTCGCGTTCGGTCTTGCCGGGAATGAGCAGATCCGGCAGCCGGACCATGACGGCGTGGTTCAATGCGCAGGCCTGGCGCATGGCCTCGATTTCCTCGGGGCTCTTGTGCAGCCGCAGGCGTTCCACCAGGCCTTCGGCCGGGCGCAGGGTCATGGCGTTGCCCAGCGCGGTGGCCTGGCGCAGGCTGAGGGTGCCATCCTCCACGCCCACCACCGCGCCGGGAGCCAGGCGGGAGGCCACCAGCTCGGGCAGGCGGTCCAGCTCGTTGCCTCTGTAGATCACCAGTCCCTCGGCCGGCCAGTGGCGCAGGGCTTCGTCCTCGTAGCGCGGATCGGTGAACAGCGCGTCCTGGCCGTCGGTCCGGACGAGCAGCCAGCCCGAGCTTTCGTTGCACTGACCGTCGAACAGTTCGAAGCCGGAGAGGTAGAAGCGGTTGGCGGCGTAGGTGATGAGCAGGGCATCCAGCCCCTTTTCGGCAAGCAGGGGACGCAGGCGGTCCCGGCGGGCGGCGAATACGGTGGAGTTCATGTCAACATTCCGGGATGGTATAGGTTTTTTCCGGGGTGGACTGGAGCATGCGGTCGGCCCATTCCACGCCCTGCATGAGGCTGTGGTCCATGTTGGCCACCTCGTAGCGCCAGCCGCCGAAGCGGCCGCGGGAGTAGATCTCCCGGGCTTCCAGCCAGGGCTGGATGGCGGCCAGGGCGCGATCCCGGCCCAGGGTCGGCACGGGATACCCATAGGGCAGCACGGCTTCCCAGCGGGTGCGCACGCCGGCGTCGGGGTCCAGCATCCGCACGTTGCGCAGGCCCTGCTCCGCGGCGGCGGTAACGGCCTCCAGCTGCTCCGGCTTGTGGGCGGAGAAGCTCGTCTCGCACATCAGCCCCCTGCAGCCCGGCGCAGGCACGTTGTTTGGGGAATAGTTGTGGAAATTCGTGAGCCGATAGAACGGGCAGTTGGCCTCGGGGAAGTACATCCAGCAGGTGGGATCCACGCGGGGGGAATCCGTGCCGATGCCCGAGACCACCACGCCGTTGTGCTCCAGCAGGGTGGCGGCCTCCACCAGGGCCGGCGGGGCCTCGGCCAGCCACTGCCGCACCAGCAGATCCAGGGGCGCGGTGCTCAGCAGGTGGTCGTAGGTGATCTGCTGCCCGTCGGCGGTGCGCACGGTGCGGGTGGTCGCATCCAGGGCGACAACCGGCGTCTGGTAGCGGATGCGGTCCTCGATGCGCCGGGCCAGGCGGCGGTAGATCTCGCCGGTGCCGCCATGCAGGGGAAAGCGGAACTTGTTGTTGGGGCCCCAGCTCACGTCATTCTGTTGCAGGACGATGTTTTTGACCACGCGTTCCAGATCCACCACGCTCACGCGCTCGCCGATCCACTGCCAGGACATGCGCGCCGCCGGCGTGGCCCAGACCTTGAAATTGTACGGCAGCATGAACAGATCGGCCACGCCCTGGCCAAAGACAGCCAGCATCCAGTCCTGGAAACTCTCCGGCCGGCCCTCGGGCCGCCTGCCCGGCAACAGGCCTTCCACGCAGCGCCAGGCCAGATCCGGCGGCAGGTGGCGGATGTTGTTCTGGAACGGGTAGGGCACCCAGCCGTCGGCCATGCGCACGCGGGCGATGCGTTCGTGCCAGAGCTGGTCCTCGCCGAGCAGGGAATCCAGGAGGCGGTCGAAATAGTCGTAATGGGAAAAGACCACATGCCCGCCCAGATCCCAGGTGAAGCCGGCGTCGTCGGTGAAGCTGGCCGAGAGCCCGCCGGCGTGGGCTTCGCGCTCCAGCAGCAAAAAGTCGCGCGCGCCCAGCTCGTGGAGCCGCCAGCCCGCGCCCAGGCCCGTGGGACCGGCGCCGATGATGAGGTGTGTTACGTGCATGGGGGTGTCGCTCCGGGAAAAGCCGTGTGGCATGTTCGGGAGAGGGAGGCAAGGATTTCCAGCTCGTCGGCAGAGAACCGATGCGCCAGCTTGAAGGCATTGGGGCGGGAGGACGCCGCCGGCATTGTCGGCTTCATGACCAGCGCCTCCTGACACGCGCACGCCAGCCGATGATGCCGCAGGGCCAGGGCCAGATCGCGTTCCACGTCGGCCTCGCCGTCCGGGGCAAAGGCCAGATTCCAGCCGCCGTCCTCCTGCAGGCGGTCGCCGCGGAAGAGCCGGCAGCCGCCGGGCATGGTCAGGCAGGGGCCGCAGGCTCCGCCGGTTTTGCCGGTTTTGCCAGTTTCGCCAGTTTCGCCAGTTTCGCCAGTTTCGCCAGTTTCGCCAGTTTCGGAAGCCGATGGCAGCGGCGTCAGGGTAAAGGCGGCTGCATCCAGTCGGGACATGTCCGGCGAGGCCGGCGGGTGCGTCGGATCCAGCCCCAGCCGGCCGGGGCGGTCCACAGCCTCGCGGCAGCCCCAGCTGCGGGCCTCGGGGCAGGCCTCCACCGCGGCGAAGAGCAGCTCCAGCCAGCCCGGCGGGGGGATCAGGCCGGCGTCCAGAAAGACCACCCACTGCGCCCGACGCACCAGGGGATGCGCCGTGAGCCAGGTGCGGCCGATGGTGCGTCCCAGGGGGGTGGGCAGGGCCTCCAGCCCGGCGTCGGCAGGCCGGGGAACGGCCTCGATGCCGTGCCCGCACAGCAGCAGCGGGATGGGCGGGCCGGGCGCGGCGGCCAGGGCCTGCAGCGTGGCGGCCAGGGCGGCGGCATCGTCCCCCAGCAGGCAGACGAGGGGCGCAGGGACGGCAGGGGAAACACCCGGGGCGGATGGAGCAGTGGTCATGTTGTGCCGACGCTACCACACAACAACGGCGCTGCAAAGATGCCGCACGGGATGTTGCATGCGCCGGAAGACGGCTGGACAGACTGCAGGGGCGCTGCTAACAATGCGCGTCATAGTGCCCAAGGTGCGAACGACCCACGTCAGCAGGCGGAGGATGAACGTGTTCAATGCGGAAAAGCTCCTGGGGGGCATGCTGCGGCAAGGATTCAAGGGCACTCCCCCGGCAGGGGAGTTGTTTTCGTCCGGGGGCGTGTTCGGCACGAAGGCGGCGACTGGCCTTGCCTTGCTGGGCCTGGCCTGGGAGGCGGCAGAGCACTATCTGGGCGAGCCGCGTGCTCGCGAGGCCTCGTCGCGTCCAATGCCTCCGCCCCCGCCCCAAACATCCCGGGCCGTTCCGCCTCCGCCGCCCGCCGCCCCTGCGCCGGATTCCACGGCCGTGGCCTGCATGCGGGCCATGATCGCCGCCGCCTGGGCCGATGGCAGTCTGGACGGGCAGGAGCGCGCCGCCATCTTCAACGGGCTGGACGCGCTGCATCTCACGCCCGAGGAGACGGCCTTCCTGCATCGCGAACTGGCCGACCCCAGAGGCATTGAAGAAATCGCCGCCATGGCGGCCACCCCCGAGCAGGCCACGGCCATCTACACCGCCGCCTGCGTGGCCATCGTGGCCGACACCGCCGCCGAGCACGCCTTTCTGGATGCCCTGGCGGTCCGGCTGGGCCTTGATCCAAACGCCGCCCGCGCCCTCAAGCGGGGTTGATTCACGAAGTTCCCCTCAAAGGAGGACCGCGCATGTCCCAATGGTATGTGAGCTATGCCGGCAGTCAGGAAGGCCCCATGAGCCTGGCCGAGGCCAGGGCCAGAGCCCGGGAGGACAGCTCCGGCTACACCTGGCGCGAGGGCTTTTCCGACTGGCTGCCCATGGATCAGGTGGAGGAACTGATGTCCGACGAGGGGCCCGTGGGACCGGCCACGCCGCCGCCGCCGGGCATGCATATTGGCCGGGGTGCGGACAAGATCGAATACGAGATCAAGGGCGCGGAGATGCAGTTCGTGGAAGTGCAGCTTGCCCCGGGCGACTCCATTGTGGCCGAGGCCGGGGCCATGATGTTCAAGGATGCCGTTATCGACATGCAGGCCATCTTTGGCGATGGCTCTGCCACTGCCGCGGGTGGCGGCTTCATGCACAAGCTCAAGAGTGCCGGCAAGCGCATGCTCACCGGCGAAAGCATGTTCATGACCATCTTTACCAACCGCGGCCACGCCCCGGCTGTGATGGCCTTTGGCGCGCCCTTCCCGGGCAATATCATCCCCGTGAATCTGGCCGAGGCCCACGGCGCGCTCATCTGCCAGAAGGACTGCTTCCTGTGTGCCGCCCGGGGCGTGGGCATCGGCATCTTCTTTCAGAAACGCATCCTCACCGGCCTGTTTGGCGGCGAGGGCTTCGTCATGCAGAAGCTGGAAGGCGACGGCATGGCCTTCATCCACGCCGGCGGCACCGTGATTTCCCGGGAGCTGGCCGCGGGGGAGGTGCTCCACGTGGACACGGGCTGCGTGGTGGCCTTTGAGCCGCAGGTGGACTTCGACATTCAGCAGGCCGGCAACATCAAGACCGCCCTCTTCGGCGGGGAGGGGCTGTTCTTTGCCACCCTGCGCGGTCCGGGACGCATCTGGTTGCAGTCGCTCCCGTTTTCCCGTCTGGCCGGCCGCATGCTCCAGGCTGCGCCCCAGCGCGGCGGCGCCCGCGGCGAAGGCTCGGTGCTCGGTTCCCTGGGCAATCTGCTGGACGGCGACAACAAACGATAGGACCTGGGGAATCCTTTTCGCTAGGGCAAGGTGTCGTTGAAAGGAGTTCTCGGGGGAAACCTTTTGCAAAAGGTTTCCCCTCTCGCAAGATCCTTGTTCCAAGGATGCGCCGCGCTACATCTGCCAGTACATGGACGCCGACACGGCGGCCAGCAGACCGAGCACGTCGTCGGAAAACACGTGGCCGATGGTGCCGATGCGGAAGGTGTCCGCATCGCTGACCTTGCCGGGATAGATGACATAGCCGCGGGCCTTGAGCAGGTCGTAAAAGCGGCGGAAGTCGTAGGTCGGGTGCGTGGGCGAAAGAAAGGCCGTAATGACAGGGGATTGCAGCGGCCGCGCCAGCAGGGGCGTGAAGCCCAGGCCGGCCATGCCCTCCACCAGCAGCCGCTGGTTTTCTACGTACCGGGCGTGGCGGGCGGGCACGCCGCCTTCGTCCTCCAGTTCGGCCAGGGCCTCGGCAAAGGCGCGCACCGCATGCGTGGGCGAGGTGTAGCGCCACTTGCCGCCCTTGTCCTCCATCTCCTTCCACTGACTGTGCAGATCCAGCGACAAGGACCGCGCCTGCCCGGCGCAGGCCTCCAGCGCCGCCCGCCGGGCAAGAACGAAGCCGAAGCCCGGGATGCCCTGGATGCATTTGTTGGCTGAGGAGATGAGGAAATCCGCGTGGATGGCGTCCAATGTCATGGGCAGGCCGCCAAAGCTGCTCATGGCGTCCACGATGAACACCTTGCCGTATTCCTTGACGATCTCACCAATTGCCGCCACCGGGTTCAGCATGCCGGTGGTGGTTTCGCAATGCACCACGGCCACGTGGCTGATGGCCGGATTCGCGGCCAGGGTCTGCCGCAGGCGCTCCGGGTCCGGCGGGGCGGTCTCGGGGCTTTCCAGCAGCAGGTGATTCAGATGCAGCCGGGCGGCAATCTGGGCGATGCGCCGGCCGTAGGCGCCGTTGGCCAGCACCAGGAGCACGCCGTGTTCGGGCACGGCCGTGCCGATGGTCGCCTCCACGCTGAAGGTGCCGCTGCCCTGCATGAGCACCGCGGAGATGTCCGATGCGGCCTCCTCCGTGGCCAGTCTGGCCAGGGACGCGCGCACGAGCTGGACAATGCCGTTGTAGTCGTCATCCCAGGTGCACCAGTCCCGGAACAGCGCGGCGCGCACGCGCTTGCTGGTGCTCAGGGGACCGGGGGTGAGCAGGAGGTAGGGATTGTCCGGAATGTGTCTGAGATCCATCAGGTCCATGACGAGGCTCGCAGGGATAAGGGTTGCGCGGATTCAGGGACGCCCGGCGCACAGGCGGATGGCTGCCTCCAGGATGTCCAGGGCGCGATGCAGGTCGGCGTCGGCGATGGTCAGGGGCGGGGCGAGGGTCAGCACCGTGCCGGCGGAGACCTTGAAGGACAGGCCGCGGGCCAGGCATTCATACAGGACACGATCAGCCAACCCGGCGTTGTCCAGCTCCAGGGCCAGCTGCAGGCCCAGGCCCCGGGCGGCGATCACGCCGGGCACGGTGCCCACCATGGCCTGCAGGCGCGCCAGGGTCTGGTGTCCCAGGGTCTGGCTGCGTTCCACCAGCTGTTCCTGCTCCAGCACCTCCAGCGTGGCCAGGGCCGCGGCGCAGCCCAGGGGGCTTTTTTCATGGGTGTAATGCCCCAGGGCGGCCTGGGGCGCTGCGCCGGAGGCCACCACATCCAGCCCGGCGCGGGCCAGCAGGGCAGCCTGGGGCATGATGCCGCCGCCCAGGCCCTTGCCCAGCAGGAGCATGTCCGGAGCCACGCCCCAGTGCTCCCAGCAGAAAAACCGGCCGGTGCGGCCCAGGCTGGTGGGGATTTCGTCGAAGATCAGCAACACCCCGTGCCGGTCGCAACTTTGCCGCACGGCCTGCCAGTAGCCGGGCGGCGGCGGCGACACCGTGGTGCAGCGCATGGGTTCGGCGATGAAGGCGGCCACGTCGCCCTCGTGCTCGAACACGGCGTCCAGATACCGCGCGCAGGCCAGGTTGCAGGCGGCGCAGTCGCCATCCGGACGCAGCAGGCAATGGCGGGGATCCGGGGCGGGAACGTGCCCGCAGTTGGGCAGCAGCGGGCCGATGCCCTGCCGGAAGATGGCCTCGCCGCTCACGGAAATCGCATCCAGGGACGCGCCGTGGAACGCGCCCCAGCAAGAGACGAACTTGAAGCGGCCCGTGGCCAGCCGGGCCAGCTTGAGGGCCATGCCCACGGCCAGGCTGCCGCCAGGAGCCAGGAGCAGCTTCCAGGCCTCGCCTTGGGGGTCGGCCTCGGTCATGCGTTGCGTCAGGCGCTCGGCCAGCGTTACGGCCCCGGCATGGGTGAAGCGGCGGGGGCAGAAAGCCAGCGTCTCCAGTTGCGTCGTCAGGGCCTCCAGGATGCGAGGATGCCCATGCCCCAGCTGGTGGACGGAATTGCCGTGAAAATCCAGCAAGTCTCTGCCATCCAGGGAGGTCAGGTGCGCGCCGGTTGCCCCGGTCAGCACGTCCAGACAGGGGGTGGACAGGGACTGGTGCAGGAAGACGGCGGCGTCGCGGTCCAGGAGCGCCCGGGCCTCGGGGGAAAGCATCGCCTCCTGCCAGGCCCGCCGGTGCGGCGAGCTGTTCAGGTCCCCTTCGCTGTGGTCGAGATCGTCAGGGTGCGTCGCTGCTCGCACGGGTGCCCGTCCTTGTTCTACGGCCGTTCGCCCGCGGCGAGGCGGCGGGTGATGTCTTCCAGCACGGCGGGGCAGTCGGCAATGGTCTGGACCACATAATGCGCGCCTTGGGCCTGGAAGCGGGCTTCGATGTCGGCCAGCCGGGCGGCGAGCTCCGCCGGGGGCAGGGCGTCGGCGTCTTCCTTGGAGAGGCCCAGTTCGTTGCCGCTGCGGGTCAGGGCGATGGTCCACATGCCGGCGTGCAGGCCCTCCTGGACATCGCTGGGGGTGTCGCCGATCTTGACCATGGCCTCCAGGGGATAGACTTCCAGCAGCAGCGCGTTCTTGTAGCACATGAAGGGGGAGGGCCGCCCGGCCGGCACGTCCGTGGAGCAGACCACCAGATCGGGCGTGTAGCCCTGCCGCCGGGCCAGGGGCACGAGGACGTCCATCATGGACGAGGTGTAGCCGGTGGAGGTGCCGATTTTCAGGCCCATGGCCCGGAAGGCGGCCACGGCGTCCAGCAGGCCGGGGATGAGTTCGGCATGATCGACGATGGCCGCCACCATCATGGCTTCGGTGTCGTGGTAGATGGCCAGCACATCGGCTTCGGTGGGCGGGTGGCCCTTGATGTCAGCCACGCGCTCGGCCACCGCCGGCATGGCCAGCACGGCGCGCACGTGGTCGATTTTCTTCAGCCCCATGGGCACGCGGGCCTCGGCCACGGTGACGGGAATGTCATGCTGGGCAAAGGCGCGGACAAAGACATCCACGGGCCCCAGGCAGCCGTAATCCACGGCCGTGCCGGCCCAGTCCAGCACCACGGCCTGCAAGGGGCCGGCATAGGGACGGGAGACGGGAAGGGTCATGCGCGAGGCTCCTTATCGCAGCGCCCAGCGGCGGCTGCGGGCTTGCACCCCCCGGCTGGCCAGGGTGTACAGGATGCGGATGAGGATGTTCACGGCCACCACCAGCATGGCCATGGCGGCGGCGGGGGCGGTGTCCCCGGCGTCGTCCATGTTGGCGATGGCCACCGAGGCCAGCGGAATGTCAGCGGAATACAGGAAGATGACCGCCGAGACCGTGGCCATGGAGTTCACGAAATAATACATGCCGATTTCCAGCACCGCCGGCAGACATACCGGCGCCGTGACGCGGAAAAAGGTGCGGTAGAAGGGCACGGCCATGGATTCCGAAACGGCCTCGAATTCCTTGTCCAACTGCTTGAGCGCCGTGGTGGCCGTCAGAAAGCTCACGGTATAAAAGTGGACGATGTTGCACAGCACCAGAATTCCCATGGTCCCGTACAGCACATTCAAGGGATTGGGGATCTGCACCCCAGCCAGGTTGAAGAACGGCGCATTGAAGAAAAAGATGTACGCCAGGCCGATCACCAGTCCCGGCAGGGCCAGGGGGATGATGGACAGAAAATACGCCCCCTGCCGCACTCCGCGCAGGCCGCGTGTCTTTTCGATGAGATAGGCGCTGGCAAAGGTGAGGGACGCGCCGACGATGGCGGAATACAGGCTCATGCGGATGGAGTTCCACAGGGCCGCATAGCCCCCGCCGCCCATGCCCCGAAAGGCGAAGTGCCAGAAGCCCAGCTCCATGTTGTACGGCCAGACCTTCACCAGGGCGGCCAGCAGGGCGGTGCCGTAGAACACGGCCAGCAGCAGCGTCACCCCCAGGCACAGGGCCAGGGCCAGGCGGTCCCGCACGGGGTGGGGCGTGACGACCAGCGGCGTGGACCGCGCGGCGATCTGCGAGGCCTGCCGGCGCTGCACGATGCGGTCCAGGATGAAGGCCCCCACCGTGGGCAGGAGCAGCACCACGCTGACCACTGCCCCCATGACGAAATTATGCTGTCCGATCACCTGTTTGTAGATGTCCGTGGCCAGGATGTTGAACCCGCCGCCCACCACCTTGGGCGCGCCGAAGTCCGTGAAGGCCAGGATAAAGCAGACGATGATCGCCGAAAACAGCCCGTACTTCACGCCGGGCAGGGTTACGGTGCAGAACGTCCGCCAGTGGGACGCGCCCATGGACGCCGCGGCCTCGTACAGCCGGGCGTCGGTCATGCCCAGGGCCACGGTGAGGATGAGCGCCGCCTGCGGGAAGGCATAGATCGCCTCGGCAATGACGATGCCCGTCTGCCCATACAGGCCGATGTCCACGCCAGGGACCAGGCCGAACAATCCCTGCGTGACGAGGCCCTTCTTGCCGAACAGGTACACCAGGGCGATGCCGTTGAGCAGGGTGGGGGCAAACAGCGGCAGCATGCTCACGGCCTGGAAGATGGCCTTGCCGGGCAGGCAGGTGCGGGTCAGGGCGTAGGCGTAGGCGAAGCCCAGGGGCACGGCCAGGGCGGTGGTCCACACGGCCACGCTCACGGAGTTGCCCAGGGAGCGCCACAGGGCAGGGTTGCTGAAGTATTCCACAAAGTTGGCCAGGCCCACAAAGCTGCCGGCCTGGTCCTGCAGGCTTTTGCCCAGCAGGGAAGCCAGGGGCAGCACCACCACGGCCACCATCCACAGGCACAGCCCGAGGATGCAGGCCAGACGGAGCCAGCGTTCGACATCCACCGCACGCCAGGACGTGCGTCCCGGCATGGGCGAGGCCACGGTCAGGGTCTGCTCGGCGGTGTTCATGCCGCGCCCGATGCCGCGTGCCCGGCGTACACGTGCAGCCGGTCTGCCGGCAGCTGGATGCGGATGCGGTCGGCCTCGCGCACGCCCAGACGGCGGCAGTCCGCAGCGGGCACGTCGGCATGCAGGCTGGCCCAGTCGTGCGCCTCGCGGGAGACGCCGGACAGCCCCGCCTGCGATCCCGTCTGCAGTCCCAGGTGCAGCCGGTACAGGGAGCCGCGATATTCCAGGCTGTTGACGCGGGCATCAAAGACGTTGGGTGTATCGGCCGGGGGCTGGCCGTGGGCGGGTTCCAGCAGTCTGACGTCCTCGGGGCGAATGGCCACGGTGGCTGCCGCACCTTCGGCGATGCGGGCCACGTCCTCGGCGTGCAGGGTCATGGCGCCGGCGCGCAGGCGGGACCCGTTTTCCCGGACGGCCATGGGCAGGAAGTTCATGGCGCCGATGAAGGACGCCACAAAGGGCGTGGCCGGCTTTTCGTAAATCTCGTGGGGCGGGCCTTCCTGCACCAGCACGCCGTGATCCATGACCAGGATGCGATCCGCCATGGTCAGGGCCTCTTCCTGATCGTGGGTGACCATGATGGTGGTCACGCCCAGGCGGGTTTGCAGTTGCCGGATTTCGCCGCGCAGCATCACGCGCACTTTGGCGTCCAGGGCGGAGAGGGGCTCGTCGAGGAGCAGCAGATCCGGAGAAAGGGCCATGGCCCGCGCCAGGGCCACGCGCTGCTGCTGGCCGCCGGAGAGCTGCGCCGGATATTTGCGGCCCATGCCGGGCAGGCCCACCAGATCCAGCAGTTCCTGCACGCGGCGGGCGAGGGCCCCGCGGTCCATCTTGCGGTTCTTCAGTCCATAGCCCACGTTTTCCGCGGCCGACAGGTTGGGGAACAGGGCATAGGACTGGAAGACGATGCCCACCCGCCGCCGGGATACCGGCAGGGCGGAAACGTCCCGGCCTTCCACAAAAATCTCGCCGGCGTCCTGACGTTCCAGGCCGGCCACCACCCGCAGCAGGGTGGTTTTGCCGCAGCCGCTGGGGCCGAGGATGGAGATGAATTCCCCCCGGGCCGCGGCGAAACTCACATCCTGAAGCGCGGTGAAGCTTCCGAAGCGTTTGGTGACGGCCTGGGCGCGCAGGTATGCCGAATCGGCCACGGCGATCCTCCTTGGAACTGCCGCGCCGCAGGACCGGCCGGAAGAGGCGCGGTCCCGCGGCGCAGCCGGGGCGGGGTTATTTCTTGGCTTCGCTCTTGCCGTCGTAGCGCTTGGTCCACTCGGTGAGGATGCGGTCGCGGTTTTTGGCGGCCCAGTCGAAGTCGTTCTTGATCATCTGCTTTTCCGGCTCGGCGGGGTAGCCGGCGGGGACGGGCTGGCCCGAGGCATACGCCGTGACGGGATAGACCTTGCCGTATAGGCCCATGACGCTCTGGGAAATGGCCCAGTCCAGGAAGGTCTTGGCCGCGGGCTTGATGGCGGCCTTCTTCACCAGGGCATTGGCTTCCACGTCCCAGCCCGAGCCTTCGGCGGGGAACACGGTGTCCACGGGTTCGCCCTTCTGCTTCTGCATGATGCCGCGGTAGCCGAAGGACAGGCCGATCACCGTTTCGCCGGCGCCGGCCATCTTGCAGGGCTTGGAGCCGGAGTGCGTGTACTGGGCCATGTTTTCGTGCAGGGCGTCCAGGTACTTCCAGCCTTCGGCTTCGCCCTTGAGCTGCAGGATGGCGGAAACGGTCAGGAAGCCCGTGCCCGAGGACGCCGGGTTGGGCATGACCAGCAGGCCCTTGTATTCAGGCTTGATCAGGTCGGCGAAGGAGGCGGGCATGGGCAGCTTCTTGGCGTCGCGTTCGATGGTGTTCACGCAAAAGCCGGTCATCCAGGCCTTGATGCCCACCCAGGAGGGCGGGGTGGCGGCATCGCGCATGGTGGAGCGGACCTTGTCCAGACCCTTGGGCGCGTAGGCTTCCAGCAGGCCGGCCTGCTGGGCCAGCATGAGGGAGGTGGCGGCGGTGCCCCAGATGACGTCGGCCTGGGGGTTGCCCTGTTCCGCCAGGAACTTGGCCGTGATGACGCCCGTGGAATCGCGCACGATCTTCACGGTGATGTCCGGGTGCTTGGCCTTGAAGTCTTCCAGATAACCGGGAATCTCGTCGTCTTCCAGGGCGGTGTAGACCAGGATTTCCTCGGCCTGGGCCAGGGCGGTCAGCCCCAGGCACATGAGGAAGGTCAGGGCGAGGGACAGGACTCGACGCGTCGCAGCAAACATGGGGGCCTCCGTAGGGCGCAACGTGCGGTGAGGATGATGCGGATCGTCCCCATGTCTGGCATCTCGCGGTGACGACGCCGTGTCGCCCGCGTGTCACGCCGGTGACAGTTCGCCCCGAAGCTCCAGTGCGGCGCAAGGGAGTCATGGAATTGCCAAGACGTCACCAAAACGGCCGGTATTTGTCATCGATTCGCCACGGGCCGCGCCTATTGGAAGCGTGGCGAGGCACGCCGGCCCTGCGCCAGATCCCCCCGGAGCCGCCCATGAAAATTGATCTGCACGTCCACTCGAAATACTCGGACCGTCCCTCCCAATGGGCCTTGCGCAAGCTGGGCGCGCCGGAGAGCTTCGTGGACCCCGCGGTGGTCTACCAGCTGTGCAAGCTGCGCGGCATGCATCAGGTGACCGTGACGGATCACAATACCCTGGCCGGCAGTCTGGCCATCGCTCACCTGCCAGACACCTTTCTGAGCGAGGAAATCACGGCCCATTTTCCCGAGGACGGCTGCAAGGTCCATGTGCTGGCCTGGAACATCGTGGAGTCCCAGCATGAGGACATCCAAAAAATTCGCCGCAATATCTATGAATTGCTCGCCTACCTGCGTGCCCAGGGCATCGCCCACGCCCTGGCGCACCCGCTGTACGCCGTCAATGATCGCCTGACCCTGACCCACCTGGAAAAGCTGCTGGTGTTGTTCAAGACCTTTGAGGTCAACGGCACCCGCGACGGCATGCAGAACAACAGCGTCAAGGCCATCCTGGCCCTGCTCACCCCGGCCCTGCTGGAGGAGCTGGCCAATACCCACAACCTGGACCCCCGCTACGATCCCGCGGACCGCGCCCCCTGGCACAAGCATCTGGTGGGCGGCTCCGACGATCACAGCGGCCTGCACGTGGCCCGGACCTTTACGCAGATCGAAGGCCCCGAGACGCTGGAGGATTTTTTCCAGGGACTCAAATCCGGCCGCAGTCAGGCCGTGGGGGTGTATTCCAACCCGAAGACCCTCGGCCACACCCTGTACGGCATCGGCTATCAATTTTACAAATCCAAGTCGAATCTGGACAAGCACGTCCACAAGGACCGCTTTCTGACGTATCTGGACAATTTTCTGGCCCCCATGCCGGCAACAGCCACCCCCGCGGACGGCCTCTGGCGACGGGCCCGCGGCCTGGCTCGTTCCGCCGGGGCGGCCCTGCGCACCCGGGGCGGGCGGCGCGAAAAGCCCCTGCCGCGGGAGACGCACGCCATCATCCGCACCTTTGCCGAGCAGGAATTCTATGCCCGCACCGGCGGCAAGGCTTTGAAGCCCGTTTCCCAGATGCCCTGGGGCGAGGCGGAAAAGAAGTGGTTCCGCTACGTCAAGGCCACGTCCAACCGCGTGCTCAAACACTATGCCGACGAGTTCATGGACCGCGTGACCAATGCGGACGTCTTCCAGATCTTCCAGGGGCTGGCCTCGGCCGGCACCCTGTACACCATGCTCTCGCCGTATTTCGTGGGGTATTCGGTCTTCACCAAGGACCGCGTTTTCTGCCGCAAAGCCATGACCCGCTTCAAAGGACCGGACGCCCTGGCCTGTCAGCCCAACATCGCCCACTTCACCGACACCTTCTTCGAGACCAACGGTGTGGCCATGACCCTGCAGGAGCAGGTGCGCCTGGCCCAGGCCAGTGGCAAGCGCTATACGGTCATCACGTGCGATCCCGGCTGCGCCACCATGCACGACGGGCTGGCCTCCGGACCGGGGGTGCAGAATTTCAAGCCCATCGGCCGCTACGAGCTGCCCGAGTATCCCATCCTCAAGCTCTTTTACCCGCCGTTCCTGGAAATGCTGGCCTACGTGTACGAGCATGAATTCACGCACATTCACTCGGCCACGCCCGGTCCCATCGGCATTGCCGCGCTGCTCATCGCCCGCACCCTCAAGCTGCCCATTTCCGGCACCTACCACACGGCCCTGCCCCAGTACGCCATGTCCCTCACGGGCGACGAAGGCATGGAAGACCTGATGTGGAAGGCCATGGTGTGGTATTACAACCAGATGGATAAGGTCTACGTGCCCTCTGCCGCCTTTGGCGAGGAGCTGGGGGCCAAGGGCGTGCACCGGGACAAGATCACCCTCTATCCCCGCGGGGTGGATACCCTGCGCTTCACTCCGGCCAAGCGCAACGGCTTCTTCGACCGCTATTCCGGTCGTCGGGCCCTGCGGCTGCTCTACGTGGGGCGCATCTCCAGGGAAAAGAATCTCCACGTGCTGGCCCAGGCCTGGAACGCCCTGCTGGAACGCAGCAACCTGGCCGATCGGCTGGAACTGGTGCTGGTGGGCGACGGCCCCTATCGCGCCGAGATGGAAGCCGCCCTGGCCGGCACGCCCTGCGTCTTCACCGGCATGCTGGATGGCGACGACCTGGCCGCGGCCTATGCGTCCTCGGATCTCTTTGTCTTCCCCTCCAGTACGGACACCTTCGGCAAGGTGGTGCTGGAAGCCCAGGCCTCGGGGTTGCCGGTGGTGGTGACCGACCGCGGCGGCCCGCAGGAAAACGTGGAGGAGGGCGTCACGGGACGCATCGTCCAGGCCGAGAGTGTTGCCGCCCTGGTCCAGGCCCTGACCGACCTGACGGCCGATCCGCACGCCCTCCAGGCCATGGGCCTTGCCGCCCGCCGGGCCATGGAAGCCCGCTCCTCGGCCAAGGCTTTTGACGAAGCCTTTGCCCTGTATGGCGCCGGGGCGTAGCGCATTTTACTCTTGAAAAAGGACATTGCGANGGGAAACCTTTTGCAAAAGGTGCGCCCCCTCTAAAACTTTGAGAGTGACTTTGAATCACCAGAAAAAGTCTTTGGAAAGGGGGTTCGGGAGAAGAGCCTTTCTGCAGAAAGGATTTCCCCCCGAGCATCCTTTTCAAAGATAACGTGCCCTAACCTGTTGCAGGATCATTCACCATCCATGAGCCTCTCCCTCGTCCCCGCCGCTGTATCCAGGCAACGTCCCGCCCCGCCCGTGCTGTCCACCCTGGCTGCCTTCTGGCGCGGCCGCGTGCCCGGCCAGGTGGTGATCCAGTACACGGACCGCTGCAACGCCACCTGCGTGCAGTGCGGCATGCGCGCGGGCAACGTGTTTCCGCGTTCCACCATGGGGCGTGACGATGCCCGCCGGCTCATCGACGCCATGGCCGCCCGTGGCGTGCAGGCTATCTCCTTCACGGGCGGCGAGCCCCTGCTGTGCCTCAAGGACATCGTTGAACTGGCCGGCCATGCCCGGGCCCAGGGCATCCGGTACATTCGCACCGGCACCAACGGCTTTCTGTTCCGGCATCATGAAGCCCCCGATTTTGCGGACAAGATGGACCGCTTGGCCGAAACCCTGGCCGAAAGCGCCATCAACACGTTCTGGATCAGCCTGGATTCCGCGGACCCTGCCGCCCACGAGGCCAACCGCGGCCTGCCCGGGGTGGTGGCCGGCATCCGCAAGGCCCTGCCGCGCTTCCACGCCCGGGGATTGCACCCGGCGGCCAACCTGGGCATCAACCGCACCACCGGCGGTATGGGCGCACACTACCTGACCCCGGACGAGCCGGCCGCGTTTTACCAGAAGGCCGTGCAGGCCTTTGAACGGTTCTATGATTCCGTGGCAGACCTGGGCTTTACCATGACCAATGCCTGCTACCCCATGAGCCTGCCCGAGGCCGACACCGCCACCGACGCCGTGTACACCGCCACCTCCACGGCAGACATGATCCGCTTCACCCCGCAGGAAAAAGTGCAGCTGTTCAAGGCGTTGTACGACGTGATTCCCCGCCGCCGCCACGCCTTGCGCATCTTCACTCCGCGGTCGTCCCTGCTGGCCCTCATCCGCCAGTACGAGCGCGGCGAAGGCACCGCCTACCCCTGCCGCGGCGGGATCGATTTCTTCTTTGTGGATGCCAAGGACCTCAATACCTATCCCTGCGGCTACCGCGGGGAAGAAAATCTGGGCAAGTTCTGGGACCTGAATCTGACAGATCTGGCCGCCGCGCCGGACTGCACCCGTTGCGACTGGGAATGCTTCCGCGACCCGTCCGAACTGCTGGGGCCGCTGGTGGAGGGCGTGCGCCATCCCCTGCGTGTGCTGCAACGACTGCGGCAGGATCCGGCCATGACCCGCGTCTGGTGGGACGACCTGCGCTATTACAAGGCCTGCGGCTTCTTCGATGCCGGCCAGCCCCCGGATCGACAGGCCCTGGAGCGGTGGCGGGGCACAATGTAAAAAAATGTAAACCCGTCACGATCAGGATTGCGGACGGGAATCTCCCTCACGTATCCATGCAGGCACATCGGATAATGAGCCAGTGCTCAGATGGCATCCGGCGGTGTACACTGGCGTTCATCTTTCAACGGTGGGGGATTCGCATGAAAGGTGCTTTGTGGTTGCGCGGCGCGGTGTTGGCGGCGATGATGGTGCTGATGTGCGCCGGGGCGGCGCTGGCCAAGCAGGTGATTGTCATGAACGGCACCACGTTCGAGATTCACGCCCTGGCCTTGTCTCCCAGTGAATCGAACGACTGGGGAGACGATCTGTTGGGAAATGATATCCTCTCTCCTGGCGAAGGGTTGCGGATTAATATTTCCGGCAGCGCCAACAACTGGGATCTGGCCGCGGAAGATGGCGAAGGCACCGTGGTGGAATTCAAGAACCTGGATCTGCGCCAGGTGGGCACCGTCACGCTGCATTCCGACGGCACCGCCACGCTGGAATAGCGCATTTTAATTTTGAAAAAAGACATTGCTCTGGGGGGAGAACCTTTTTGCAAAAGGTTCTCCCCCCAGAGCGCGTTTCACAGAGAATGTTCCTTACCCGCCGATGGCGCTCATCTGCTTGCGGGCCACGCTCTGCTGCATCTGGCGGGCCTGGAGGATCTCGTAGCCCAGGGGCTTGCCGCGCTGGGCCATCTCGATAATGTGCTTCACCGTGGCCGGCCCCAAGGCAGGGTGGCGCAGGGCCGGACGCAGGCGGTATTCCTTGTCTGAGAACAGGCAGGTGCGCAGCCGGCCGTCGCTGGTGATGCGCAGGCGGTTGCAGCTGCCGCAGAAGTGGCTGGACATGGGGGAGATGAAGCCCAGGCGGGCAGGGCCGTCGTCAATGCGGAACACCTTGGCCGGGCCGCCCCCGGTGTCCTTGCGGTCCAGGGCCGTGAGGGACACCAGCTCCCGGGCCTGATCCAGCAGCAGGCGCGAGGGCAGGTAGTTGGCCTCGCTCCACTGGGAATTCTCGCCCATGGGCATGAACTCAATGAAGCGCACCTCGCTGCCCGTGGCCTTGGCAAAGTCGATGAATCCCGGCAACTCGGCCTCGCTGACCCCGGCCATGGCCACGGCGTTTACCTTGATGCGGATGCCGTGCTGCAGGCAGGCGTCGATGCCGCGGCGCACGTCGCCCAGGCAGTCCACGCCGGTGATTTCGTGGAAGGTCTGCGGGTTCAGGGAATCCAGGGACACGTTGACCCACTGCACGCCCAGCCGGGCCAGATCCCCGGCCATGGCGGCAAGACGGGAGCCGTTGGTGGTGATGCGCACGTCCAGGGGCGATTCCAGGCCGGCGGTACGCTCGCGGATGGCGCCCAGGAACCATGGCAGATTGCGCCGCAGCAGGGGCTCCCCGCCGGTCAGGCGCACCTTGCGCACGCCCAGTTCCGAGACCACGGTGATGAGGTCCAGCATTTCCTCGTAGCGCAGCACGTCGGCGTGAGGAATGAGGGGCGTTTCCGGTCCGCCGCGGCAGTATTTGCAGCGGAAGTTGCACCGGTCCGTGATGGAAAGCCGCAAATAGTTGATGGAGCGGCCGTGGTCGTCCACCAGCCGGCTCGGCAGGTCCGTCCCGTTGGGGACGGCCGTGTTTGGCAGTGTGGTCAAGGCGGCAACAGCTCCTCCAGTTTATCCCGCAGCGCCTCGGGGGATAGGTAGCCCTCATGCTGCAGGATGGCAAGCCCTGCGGCGTCGAAGAGCAGCAGCTTGGGGATGGATTTGATGGCCATGAGCTGCATCAGGTCCGGCGCGGCCAGGTAACTGGGCAAGGTGATGGGATTGGTTTGCAGATAGCGCGTGTAGGCGCCGCTGTCGAAGTCCAGGGAGACGAGCAGGATGCCCAGCTGCTCTTCGGTATAGGTCTGGCGCAGGGCGTGGTAGCCGGGCATCTCCTTGAGGCAGGGGCCGCACCAGGTGGCCCAGAAGGCCACCACCAGGGGCCGGCCGCGGCCCGCGCCCTGCAGACGGATCTCGTCCATCAACCCCTGGTAGTCCAGCACTGCCGGCTGCGCCAGGACAGGCGCGGCCAGGGCGGATATGCCCAGGATCGTCAGCAGGCACCATCGCAGCAGGCCGCCGAGAATCCGGCCCGGGACGCCTGGGATGACGGTCATACCCGGCAGGCCTCCCGCGGGATGTCGTGGGAGCCGCCAGCCATGCCCATGCGCATGAGCATGGCCAAGTCAGCGGGATAATTGATGTTGAAGAAGACGTGGGCCTCTTCCGGCGCATAGGGGATGTGGTGGCGCAACTCGAAGGGGATGGCCCGCGAGAGCTTGAACATGCCGGCGGCAGCGGCCGCCTCCAGCAGGGGCAGGGCGGCTGCTTCGTACACGGCCACCAGGGATTCGATGTATCCCGTGGCCGGCTGCAAAAAGGTGGTCATCACGGCATGGGGCGGCCGCCGGGCATGGGCGTCCAGCAGACGTTCCAGGGTGTCCGTGTCCAGCAGGGGCAGGTCACAGGCCAGGGCCAGCATGGGACCGCCCAGCCGGCGCAAGCAGGTGGCGATGCCGCGGATGGGCCCGCTGCCCGGGCCTTCGTCCGCCACCCATCCCAGCCGGCGCACCTCAGGCGGAAATTCTTCCAGCGAGGCGGGATTGCGGCCGGAAATGACCACGCTTTGGCACACCTGGCCGGCCAGGGCGGTCATCCGGGCCAGCAGGGGCCGGCCGTCCACGAATTCCACCACCTTGTCCCGACCGAGCCGTGTGGATTTGCCGCCCGCCAGGACCATGCCCCAGGGGAGTGTCGCGCGTTGCTCATGCATGGTCCGGCCCTCCTGCGATTCGCTGTTCGGGGTCGTGAAACACGCTCAACCGCGTGGGTTTGACGTAGGCCGCCAGGGTGATGCCGTGCTGCCGGGCCAGTTCCAGGCCCAGGGAGGTGGGCGCGGCGCGGGTGCAGACCACAGGCGTGCCCAGGCGGACGATTTTTTCCATGAGCGAAGACGTGGTCCGGGCGGAGATGCACAGGGCCAGATCCGTCAACGACCGGCCCGTCTGCACACTCCAGCCGGCCAGGCGGTCCACGCAGTTGTGGCGGGGGATGTCTTCCACGGTGACGAGGAATCGTCCCTCGGCCGGGTCCCACAAGCCGGCGCGATGGAAGCAGCCCGTCTCCACCCAGAACCCTGGCGCATCCAGCAGGGTGGCCATGGCCGCAAGCACCGTCTGCGGGGACAGGGAACCGCGCCAGGGCCGCGGGGTCGGCCTGGCGCCGGGACGCGGCGCCAGGGTGAGATCAAAGCCGGATTGCGAAACGATCTCAGGCAGTTCTCCGTCGGCGCAGCAGTGGAGCAGGGT
Organism: Megalodesulfovibrio gigas DSM 1382 = ATCC 19364; assembly: GCF_000468495.1. NCBI lineage: Bacteria > Pseudomonadati > Thermodesulfobacteriota > Desulfovibrionia > Desulfovibrionales > Desulfovibrionaceae > Megalodesulfovibrio > Megalodesulfovibrio gigas. The sequence goes on along the minus strand of NC_022444.1, from coordinate 826,431 downwards.
GTGGCCCAGGGCCAGGGACGGCAGATCCACGGCATAGGCGGACAGGTGGATGGCCTCGGGCCGGCCGGCCCAACGCAGGGTCACCGGTGTTTCCGGGGCCACCATGTCTTCCATGGCGGTCCAGCGTCCATCCTGAAACCGGCGGCACGACAGGTGCGGGAAGTCCATGACGCCTCCCTGTCCCGTCAGAATCCCAGCCCGGACACGGTGGGCCGGCGGAAACCCGCCTGGCCGGCCAGCATGTCCAGGGGCAGGGATTCCAGATCGTCCAACACGGGCAGGAAGTTGCCTTCCCGCAGACGCAGGTCGATGGCCTTGGTGTAGCCGCTGCAGGTGTTGCAGTATTCGATGCGGAAGCCGGGCATCTCTTCGCCGGCCAGGAAGCCCAGGTTCTCGTTGCGGTCTTCCCCGCACAGCAGGCAGCCCAGACGCCGGACGCGGTACGTGGTGCGACAGAAGGAGCAGCTCACGCGGCGCTTGCCTTCCTTGTCCTGCAGGCAGGCGATGAGGGGCAGGCTGCCGCACACCGGGCAGTTGCCATGGGGGCGGACGTCGGTGGTCAGGTCCAGCTGTGGGTGCAGCGCCTCGGCCACGGCGATGAGGGATGGCGTGATCGAGGCCTGCGCCAGGAAGGACACTGCCCGGGGAGACTGGGGCATGGCGGTGGCAAAGGCCTCGAAAAATTCCTGATCTTCGTTGATGAACGCCTGGGCCGCCTTGCGGGGAGACAGGGGCGGCAGGTCGGCCCCGGCATCTTCCTCCAGGGCCAGGAGGATGCGCCGGCCGGCTTCGCCGGCCTGGCCGGGCATGGCCGCCAGCAGGCCAGCCAGGGTGAAAAAGAGCCGTTCGGCAGCGTCGGCGTCCCAGGGGAAGCGACTGCGTTCCAGCAGGGGCACGCCCAGGGCCAGGCGGTCCCGCGAGGCAAGGTCGGCTTCATCAGGTGCGGGGATCTGCAGGGTGATGGCCGTGACGGCCGGGTCAAGCACATCAAGCTGCGCCAGGGTCACCTGGCCCACCAGATCCACCAGGGGGGAAGGGAGATACGACACCGTGGCCAGGCGCTGTATCCGCTGGCGGATGGCGGCGCGCAGTTCGTTGAAATTGTGTGCGGGCTGTGGTTCGGTTTGGGACATGCCGGCTCCTTCTCGTAAGAGTGTTCCGGCTGTACCCCGTTTCAGCGTCCGAATCCAGTGCCGATCAAGATGCCTCCATCATGGTCTGACACAAAAACATCTTGGAATCGTTTTGGAAACTGAATATGTGGCATTCTCAGTTACGTGTCGTTTCCAACAAGATGACCATGCAAGAGTTTGATTTTACGATCAATCAAGGCCTCCAGCCAGGGATCGTCATGACTGGCCGTGATGATGGCGCAGCCCCAGCGTTCCCGGGCCAGGCGCAAGGCCTCCAGGATGCGGGCGGCGCTTTCGGCGTCCAGGTTGGCTGTGGGCTCGTCCAGCAGCAGGGCCTTGGGCCGCAGCACCAGACGTGCGGCCAGGGCCACGCGCCGGGCCTCTCCGCCGGAAAGCGCCCGCCAGGAGCGGCCGACAAAGCGATCCGGCTCCAGCCCCACCAGCTCCAGGGCCTCGGCCACGCGCCGGCGTTGTTCGCCTTCGCCGCGCACGGCCAGGCCGTAGGCCACGTTGCCGAACACGCTGCGCCGCAGCAGGTAGGGGGACTGATCCAGCAGCACGGCCTGCCGCCGCAGGGGCCAGGCCGCGCCGGAGACGGGCCGGCCCAGGAACTCCAGCCGGCCCGAGGCCGGCGCTTCCAGAAATCCCAGGATTCGCAGCAGGGTGGACTTGCCGGAGCCGTTGGGACCGGTCAGCCCCAGGCGTTCGCCTGCCGCCACCTGCAGGGCCGGCACCTGCAGGACCTCGCGGCCGGCGTAGCGCTGGGCGATGTGATCCAGCCGGTACAGGGGGGGCATCAGGCTTCTCCCCGTCGGCGCAGCCAGGTCAGGACGATATTCACCAGCAGGGCGATGCACATCAGCACCAGCCCCAGGGCGATGCCCTGGGCGAATTCGCCCTTGCCCGTCTCCAGGGCGATGGCCGTGGTGATGGTCCGGGTGTGCCATTTGATGTTGCCGCCGAGCATCATGCAGATGCCGATTTCCGAAAACACGCGACCGAAGGCCGTCACGCCGGCCAGCATCAGGCCGTGGCGGGCCTCCAGCAGGCAGGTCATGGCCTCCTGCAGGGGCGAGGCCCCCAGCGTGCGCAAGGTGACGGGCAGGCGGGCGTCCAGGCTTTCCACGCTCTGCGCCGTGAGGGCGATGACGATGGGCAGGGCCAGCAGCACTTCCCCCAGGATCATCCCTTCGATGGTGAACAGCAGGCCAAAGTCTCCCAGTGGTCCGCGGCGGGAGATGAAGGCGTACACCAGCAGCCCGATGACCACCGTGGGGATGCTCAGGGACGTTTCCACCAGCATGCGCACCAGCCGCTTGCCTGGAAAGGTGGTGAAGCCCAGCAGAAAGCCAAGGGGCGTGCCCAAGGCCAGGCTGATGGCCATGGCTGCCCCGCTCATGCCCACGCTGACGCTGATGGCGGACCATGTTTCCGGGTGTCCCTCGGCCAGCAGTCGGATGCCTTCCTGCACCCCTTCAGCAAGAAACCACATGGGGCGGACTAGTCCTGTACTGGGTCGAGGTGATGAGGTTCCATGACGCCCAGGGTCTCCAGGGCTTCCAGCGCCTGGGCCTTGCTGGCGGCTTCCAGATTCACGTGGCGTTGCACGGCCAGAAACAGGGCCAGCACCTGCTTGCCATAAGGCGTCAGGGAGTAGCCGGATCGGTCGTGCCCGGTTTTCTCCACCACGGCCTGGCCAAGCAGCGCTTCGGTCTTCTTGATTTTTCCCCAGGCCGCGCGGTAGCTCATGCTCATGGATTGCGAGGCCTTGCGCAGGGATCCCATCTGGTCGATGCGCTCCAGCAAGAGCGCCCGGCCAGGGCCGAGCAGCACGGTGCCATCGCGCTCCAGCCACACGTGGGCGCGGAAGTGCATGGCCAGATTGCCGGGATGGTCACCGGGAGGGGTGTTCGATTCCATGGAGTGCCTTGCGCTTAAAGTCAGTTCGTGCGCCTCCTATATGCTTTATTTTGCCTATAGTGAAGCGAAAACATGCCCTCCGGCCAACGCCGCCGCCGCTTTCCATTTTCTGCAAAGCGGCGTATGGATGGCGAAACCGGCACATCACTTCATTTGCAGAAGGAGCCGATCCATGCAGGCAGGACTCGAACTCGTCACGGAAAAACGCGGCCAGGCGATAGTGTTGCACCCCATGGGGCGGCTGGACAATGCCACGGCCACGGCGTTTCAGCAGGGCGTGGAACGGGTGCTGGCCATGGGTGAGACCAGGATTGTGGTGGACCTGGCCGGCCTGGAATACATTTCCTCTGCCGGCATGCGGGCGTTGTTGGCGCTGGCCATGCAGCTGCGCAGCCGGCCGCAGGGGGCCGTGGCTTTCGCCCGGCCGGCCGGCATGGTGCAGGATGTGCTCAAGCTGGCGGGATTCCATCAAATGTTCACCATCCATGCAACCCTGGAAGATGCCCTGCAGGGTTGAAGCCGCGCATGTCCTCCCTGCAACTGCATACCCTGCGTCTGCCGGCCACGCTGGAGAACCTTGACCGGGCGCGGGAATTCGTGCTTGGCCATGTCCCGGCGGCGCTGGAGCCCAAGGCGGATCTGGTGCTTGAGGAATTGTACCTCAACGTGGTCAACCATGCCTATGCCGGCGCTGCGACGGGGGCCGCCGGGTGGGGCGAGGTGGAGATTGCCTGCGGTGTGGAGCCGGATCCCGCATCGCCGCGGTTTCACCTGTGCCTGACGGACTGGGGCCCGCCCTTCGATCCCCTGGCCCTGCCCGACCCGGACCTGGAAGCCGGCCTGGACGATCGCGAGCCCGGCGGCCTGGGCGTGCATCTGGTCAAGCGCATGGCCAGCACCCTGGAATATGTCCGCACGGCCGACGCCGCCAACCGCCTGCACTGCTGCTTCGTGTTCAAGGCGTAGGCCGCCCCGGCGTGGTGCCTGTGCGTCAGCTCAGTTCATGGAACTGCACGTCCTCCATCTGGGGGATGTCCGCCAGCTTGAGGGCGAAGGCGGTGTCCAGGAAGGTATCGCACCAAAAGTAGATGTCGTGTTTGCGGATGGTCTCGCGCATGTGCTGCATGCGGCGTTTCTGTTCGGCAATGGGCATCATGCAGGCGGCCTGCAATGCGTTGGCCATGCCTTGCACGTCGAAGGGGTTCACCAGCACTGCGCCGTCGCGCTGCAGCTGGGCCGCCGCGCCGGCGAACTCGCTGAGGATCAGCACGCCGGTGTTGTTGCGGCGGCAGGCGCAGTATTCCTTGGCCACCAGGTTCATGCCGTCGCGCAATGGCGTGACGAACATGATGTGCGCCGCCAGGTAGTAGCTCACCAGCTCCTCGCGGGGCATGTTGCGATACTGGTAATGGATGGGACTCCACCCCGGCGTGGCGAACTGCCCGTTGATCTCCCCCACCAGCTGTTCAATTTCCATCTTCAAATGCCGGTATTCGCCCACGTCCTCGCGGCTGGGCACCAGCACCTGGATGAAGGAGATCTTCTCCCGCAGTTCCGGGTGTTGCTGCAGCATGAGCCGCAGGGATTCCAGGCGTTCGGGGATGCCTTTGGTGTAGTCCAGGCGGTCCACGCCGAGAATGAGGGTGCGGTGTTCGTAAGCGTCGGCCAGGGAGTGGGCGGCCTCCTTGATCTCGGGCAGGCCAGCCGTGTGGGTGAAGGATTTGTAGTCGATGGAGATGGGAATGGCGCCAATGCGCACGGTGCGGCTTTCGTATCGGGCCTGGACAATGGCCCCGCGACCGCGGATGACCGTTTTGGGCAGCAGGGACTGCAGGCAGGCCTCGAAGTTGCGGCGGTCGCGCAGGGTGTGGAACGCCACCAGCTCGTGTTCCATCAGGGCCTGCAACAACTCCTTGCGCCAGGGCAGCTTGAGGAAGTTGTCCGGCGGGGGGAAAGGGATGTGCAGAAAAAACCCGCAACGGCGGGTTGGATCGATCTTGCGGAGCATGCCGGCCACGAGCATGAGATGGTAATCATGCACCCAGCAATACGTGGAGGCCGGCAACTTGGCAGCGATGGTCTCCGCAAAGAGCTGGTTCACATCGCGGTAGTGCCGCCAGTAATCGGGCTTGTAAAAGTTGCAGCGGGTGGGCAGGTCATGGAACAGGGGCCAGAGGATTTCGTTGGAGAAGCCGGCGTAGAAACCGTGTTCCTGTTCGGGGGTGAGCTGCACGGGATGCAGCTCGTACCCGGCCTGTTTGGAGAAGGTCTCGAAGAGGGACGAGACATCCTCCTCCGTGGCCAGGCCGTTCCAGCCCACCCAGGAACCGCCGCGGTTGCGCAGCACCGGGGCCATGGCCGTCACCAGCCCCCCCGCGCCCTGGGCAAGGGTCCATTGGCCGTCGTCGTTCTTGCTCAGACGCACGGGCAACCGGTTGGAGACGACAGCAAGTTGTGGTGAGGTCATGGTGATTCTCCCTTGTTGATGCCCTCGGGCAGATCCAGCAGGGCCTGGAGGAAAGCCAGCAGCTCGGCCGGGGGACGCAACCACCAGGCCGCGACAGTGGGACGATGCTCCCCGCGCACCAGCACGGCCACATCCCGGGGGCCGAGGGCCTGGAAGGCGTCCTCATCGGTCTTGTCGTCTCCCAGATAAAGGAAGACTCGCTCCGGGCTGGCGTCCTTGCGCATGGTGGCCACGGCATGGCCTTTGTGCACGCCGCGGGGGCGCAGCTCCAGACCGCCGTCAAAGGCATGCAGCTCCAGGGGGGCGCGGGCGGCGATTTCCTGCCAGGCGGCGGCGGTGTCTGTAAGCAGAAAATCCGCCTTGGCCCTGGGCAGGCCGCGTACATGCATGGCCAGGCAGCCGGGCTTGTGTTCCAGATAGCCGGCGTGGCGGCGGGCCTCGGCCCAGGCCTCGGCATCGTCCAGGCCTTCCTGCAGGCCGGGAGCCAGGGGCAGGCGCGTGAGCTCGCCACGGGCGTTCAGGTGTTCCAGGCCGTGGCATCCCCAGATTTCCGGCGCAGGGTCAAGCCCCATGAGGGAGGCCACCAGCTCGGCCGGTCGGCCACTTACCAGGACGACATGCGTATCCGGCCGGCGCATGAGTCGGCGCACGAGATCGGGGACGCCGGGATAGGGCGGCGCGCGCATGCCCTGGGGCACAAAGGGGGCCAGGGTGCCGTCGTAATCCAGCAGCAGGGTGCGCGGCGTGGCCGCCAGACGTGCCCACAAAGGGCGGTGCGCCTGCATGGCTTGCCAGGTGCCTTGCGAAGACGTTGCAATGGCTGATGAAAGTGTCTGTTCCATACGCGGTGTGCGGGTTGGTGTGAGGCCCGGGTGGGGCCGTTGCATCAGGATGTAGCACAGAATGCAGCGAAGGTCGAACCCCATAAAAAACGCCCCGCCCGGCAATGCCGGACGGGGCGCGTACTGCTTGGTATTGCGGGATTAATCCACCCGGAAGAATGCCTGCTTCTTGGCCTTGCACACCGGGCAGGTGTCGGGGGCGTCGCCTTCGCAGGTGTAGCCACAGACGTTGCAGACGTGGTACGGCTGGTCCGCCTGCTCCTGGCCCAGGGAATCCAGGGCCTTCTGGTACAGCTCGGCGTGGATCTTTTCCACCTCGTTGGCGAAGACGAAAGACCGTTCGGCAGCCTTGTGGCCTTCGGCCTTGGCGTGCTCGATCATGTCCGGATACATATCCTTGAATTCATGGGTTTCACCGGCCACGGCCTCCTTGAGATTGGCGGCGGTGTCGGCAATGCCGTTCATGGCCCTCAGATGGGCATGGGCGTGCACGGTTTCCGCGGCGGCGGCGGCCCGGAACAGGCGGGCGACCTGCGCGTAGCCTTCCTTGTCCGCCTTTTCGGCAAAGGCAAGGTATTTGCGGTTGGCCTGGGATTCTCCGGCAAATGCTTCGCGCAGATCGGCTTCAGTCTGGGTCATGATCAGCTCCTTCAATGGTGTTGCTCTTGGTTGTCTGGGAATTGTTCTTACACGCCGGGCAGGTGCCTCGGTACAGCACATGCGGCCGGCTTGGAGTGTTCCAGCCCTCCGGCAGGGGAGGCCTGGGAAGCTCGTTCACCTCGGTCCAGTCGAAATCAGCCACAACACCGCAACGGGTGCAGACCACATGGTGATGCGGCGTCAGGTTGGGTTCGAACCGGGCGCACTCAGAACTCATCTGCACCCGGTCCAGCAGGCCCAACTCCTCGAAGAGGGCCAGTGTCCGATACACGGTGTCCCGCGAAATGGTGGGCATGGACGCTCGCACGGCCAAATACACTTCTTCCGCAGAAGGATGGCTCCTGGCCTCTGCCAACACCTCGAAAATGGCCAGACGCTGGGGCGTGCAGGCCAGATCGGCATGGGTCAAAGCCTCACGGAGCTGGTGTCGGGAAGTGACGGTGTTCATGATGGCCTCAGTTCGTATGCGAATTAATCTTTGAAAGGAATTATTCCTAATCGACCGGTTTGTCAACCGCCCCTTGGGAAAAACATTGTTTGCTGGTGAATAATTATTGAAGCCCTTGCGTCCAGAGTGTAGATTGGACACATGGTTGACGGGGTGAGCCTGTTCGTTTGCAGCCGGGGGAGAGCATGCGCAGGGATGGTTCCAGGATTGATCCGGTAGCGCCGCTGCCCCATGGCAGCCTGCGTACGTTCACCGCCTGCCATTGCGCGGGGCGTGTGTTGCCAGCGCATTTTATTCCGTCGTGGCCATAGTGTCTGACATATATCAAGACGCCCCTTATCGCCTATGAGTTCCCCTCGGCTGTCGAGCATCGTGGAAAAAACCATCGCCGCTCGTCTGCGGGTGCCGGTGCTGGCCTTTGGCCTGTTGCTGGGCTGCCTGCTGGGAGCGATGCAGTATCGCACGGTTTCGCAACACAATCTTGAACTGTCTGCCGCCATGTCGCAGTACGTGGAGCAGTACCTCGGCAATGCCGAGGGCGTGCTGCAGGCCCTGGCCTTGCAGGCTTCCCGAAGCGACGAGGCTGCGGTGGCCCAGGCCATGCAGGCCATGCTGCAGGCGGTTCCCCTGTTTGAACGGCTGGTGCGACTGGACGCCCAAGGCGTGGTGCTGTCGGGAGCGCCACCTGAAGGTTTGCTGCTGCCCCAGCCCGGCCGGCAATTGGAGGCCTCTGCCCGCGTCCGCGTGGCGACCCGTCCGCGCGTCTCGCCCGCCACGGGAAATCTGGTGGTGGAGGTGGAGTGCAGCATTCCCGGCGGCGGGGCCATGGTGGGGGCGCTCAGTCTGGAGGCGCTCACCGGGTCCATGCGCAGCCTGGTGACGGGAGGGGATGATCTGCTGTTGCTGACCGACGAAGCCGGGGCTGTCATGGTGCAGCCGCCCGGATTGCAGGGCCCGGGTGAAGACAATATCGGCCACTGGCCGGCATTTCAGCGGGCCAAGACGGGCGAGGGCAGCATCATGCTGCAGCGCATGGAGGGCGGGTTCTGCCTGACCGTGGCTCGGGAACTGTCCCACAGTGGCTGGGTGCTGCTGGTGTCGCGGCCGCTTGTGGCCCTGTTGCGGCCGGCCGTGCTGGCCCTTGCGGTGTATCTGGCCAGCGTGGCCTTGCTGTATGTGGTGCTCAGGGCGGTGATCCGTCAGGAGATGGTCCGCCGCGTGACGGCGCCGCTGCAGGCGTTCGCCGAGGCTATCCGTGCCCTGGGCGTGGCGCCATCCGCCCGCCAGACCGACTCACTGCAACAGGGGCCGTGGACCTTTGAGGAATTGGCCGGATTGGCGGAGGCCGTCGCGCGCATGGCCCAACGGGTGCAAGAGCGCGAGACCGCCTTGCGCGAGTCCGAGACCCGATACCGCACCATGTATGAGAATGCCATTGAGGGCATCTTCCGCGTCAATCCCCAGGGCGTCATGCTGGACTGCAATCCTGCCATGGCCCGCATGTTTGGCTACGTGGACGAAGCGGATGTGCTGCGGTCCGTGCCCACTGTCGCCTTGGCCTATGCCGACCTGGAGCACAGGGCCATCATCCTGGAATCGCTGTACAAGGAAGGGCAGATCACCGGCCATGAACTGCCCATGTTGCGCAAGGATGGCAGCAGCATCTGGGTGATGGTCAATGCCGTGGCCGTCTATGACGAGGCTGGCGCCCTGGAATGCATCGAAGGCATGCTGACGGACATCACCCCCCGCAAGCGCACGGAAGCGGAGCTGGAAGCGTCTCAGGAATTCTTCCGCACCGTGTTCGAAGGCATTCACGACGGCCTGGTGGTGCAGGATGCAGACAGCGGCAGGATCCTGGATGTCAACAAGCGCGCCTGCGAGATGTTCGGCTATTCCTATCAGGGAATGCTTGGTCTGGATGTGCAGCAAATCAGCCTGGGCGAGCCGCCATACTCCTTGCAGGAGGCCTGGGGCCACCTGTGCCGGGCCAGGGAGCAGGGGGCGTATTCCTTCGAGTGGCTGTCCCGGCGCAAAAGCGGCGAACTGTTCTGGTCGGACGTCACCCTCAGTTTCGCCACGTTTGCCGGCGCGGCGCGTTACATCGCCACCATCCGGGACATCTCGGAGCGCAAGCACATGGAGCTGGCACGCCGGGAAGCCGAAGCCCGGTACCGGGCGCTGGTGCACAACGCGCCGGTGGGCATCTTCAGCTCCTCCCTGGAGGGCCTCCTGCTCAGCGCCAATCCGGAGATGGCCCGCATGCTGGGCTACGCCACGCCGGAAGAGCTGCAGGCAGAGGTGCTCGACCTGGGCGCGAATGTGTACGTCGATGCCCGGGATCGGGTGGGCATCCTGGACAGACTGATGCAGCACGGCTCGGTCCATTCCCATGAAGTACGCTTCAAGCGCAAGGATGGCAGCTGGTTCTGGTGTTCCCTCACGGCCCGGCTGGTGCGCAACGAAGAGGGAGCCCCCCTGCATATTGAGGGATTCCAGATGGATGTGACCAGCCGCAAGGATGTGGAAGCCGCAGGGGAGCAGTTGCGCGAACAGTTGGAGCAGCTGGTGGCCGAGCGGACCAAGGAGCTTCGCCAGGCCAACGCCCGGCTGCTGGAGCTGGACCGGCTCAAGACGTCCTTTTTGTCCTCGGCCTCGCACGAGCTGCGCACCCCGCTTACCTCCATCCTTGGCTTTGCCAAGCTCACGGGCAAGATGTTTCGGCGTCATTTCCTGGCTGGCGAGGAGGCCGCCGGCGTGCGCCAGCACGGAGAACGCATTGCCGGCAATCTGGAGATCATCGCCAAGGAAGGGGCCCGGCTTTCACGCTTGGTGAATGATTTGCTGGACATCAACGCCATTGAGTCCGGCATGATGGCCTGGCGGGACACCGACGTGGACCTGCGCGATGTGCTGGAGCAGGCCGTGGCCAGCGCACGCGGCATGCTTCCGGCTTCCGGGCGGGTGCGCCTGGATACGCGGTTTCCCGAGGCCCTGCCCCCGCTGCGGATCGACCATGACAAGATCCTGCAAGTGCTTCAGAATCTCCTGAACAATGCCGTGAAGTTCACCATGGCCGGCGAGATTCGCGTGGAGGCACGCCTGCAGGCCGGCCCGGCAGAGACGGCAGCCGTGGTGGAGATTCGCGTGGAGGACACCGGGCAGGGGATCCCGGCCGCTTCCCTGGAGACCATCTTCGAGAAGTTCTACCAGATCGTGCCCGAAGGCCGGGACGAGGAAAAGCCCCGCGGCACCGGCCTGGGACTGGCCATCTGCAAGGAGATCGTGGAGCATTACGGCGGGCGCATCTGGGCCGAATCCATCCCGGGGGCGGGTTCGACGTTCATCGTGCAACTGCCCGTGCAGCGCGAACTGGTCTGCCTCCTGCCGCCGGCAGGCTGAGCACGCAATGTTTGGGAAGAGCCCGAACCCCCCTCCCAAAGACTTTTATTATACGTACAAGATACGATCAAATTTTTGGAAGGGGGAGAGCGCGAGCGGGGAGAACCTTTTGCAAAAAGGTTTCCCTCTCGCAATGTCCTTTTCCAAACGTAATGTCTCCTACGCCGCGCAGACCCGGTTCCGCCCCAGGCGTTTGGCCTGGTACAGGGCGGCGTCGGCGCGCTGGAGCAGGGCGTCCGGCGTATCGCCGGGCAACAGACTCGCCACGCCGGCGCTGATGGTCTGCGGGGTGCCGGTGCCCATGGCAGTGGCGGCGATGACCTGGCGAATCCGTTCCGCCACCTGCACGGCCATGTCCTCCGGGGTTTCCGGGCACAACACCAGAAATTCTTCCCCGCCCCAGCGGCCGAGGGTGTCCACCGTGCGCACGGCGTCGCGGGCGGCACGGGCCGTCGCCACGAGGACCTTGTCGCCCATCTGGTGCCCGAATTCGTCGTTCACCCGCTTAAAATTATCAATATCCAGCATGATGACCGAGAAGGGCCGGCCGTATCGCTCGCCCCGGCTGCATTCTGTGAGAAACAGTTCGTCAATGCGCGTGCGGTTGGGCAGACTGGTCAGGGTGTCTGTCTGGGACCGGCGCTCCAGTTCCTCATTGTGCTGCTTCAGGCGGCGGTTCCAGTACAGCACCACCCCCACCACGGCGAGGGCGATGGCCACCACCCGGACCACCATGGCCCGGTCCACGGCCGTCTGCACGTTGATGGACACATGCTTGTTGACGATCTGCCCGCGATCCATGGGGGTGATGGTGTCCACGCCCTTGTTGAGGATGTCCCGCAGCATAGGCTCGGTCTTCACCACGCCCATGCGCAGCGCGTTGGCATAATTGGGCAGCTGCCCGGCGATCTTGAGGTTGAACCAGCCGTCCTTCTTGATGGTGTACGCCGCCACGATGAGGGAGCGCATGGTCATGTCTGCCTTTTTCTCCGAGACCAGGGAAAAGGCCTCCTGCTCGGTGGCCACGGTGAGCACGCGCAGGTTGGGATATTCCCTGCGGATGCGCTCCTCAATGGACGTGCCTTCAGGCAGGACGATGGCTTCGTAGGAAAGCGAGGAGGGATCGGCGATGAAAGGATGCTCTTCCCGGGTGATGAAGACGTTGGAGTCCGTGAACAGGGGCTCGGTGAACGTGAGCCACTCTTCCCGATTGGGCGTCTGATTGAGGAAGCTCAGGGCCATGCACCGGCCATCTTTGGAGGCCTGCAGGCTTTCTTCCCAGTTCCTGGTGGGCACCAGCTGCATGGGCAGGCCGAGCCGGCGGGAGACCAGCAGCAGCAGATCCGCGGCGATGCCTTCGTGCTGCCCCTGCTCGTTGATCCGCTCAAAAGGCGTCCAGTCCGGGTCCACGCACAAGGTCACGGGTCCCAGGCGCTCCAGGTAGCCCCGCTCTGCCTGGCTGAGTTCAATGCCGGCGCATACGCCGGGCCGGGCAAAAGCCAGCACTCCCAAGCAGATCACGGCGAGTGCAAGGCGATGCGCGGTCGAAAAATGATGCATGCGGAAGGACATCCTTGATCCTTTGTGCTGGTTTCCCCCCTGCTGCAGTCGGGCGGTGCCCGAATCTACAGCCCTGTAATGACATGCATAGCATTGAATACGATGAATTGACAATTCCGCATCTGTTACAGCTCGTCTTCGTCGTCCATCAGCGCCTTGGGTTCCAGGTGGCCTTCCAGGCCGAAAGGACCGTACTCCCGCCCGATACCGGACTGCTTGAATCCCCCGAAGGGCGCCTTGGGCTCGTTGCTTTCCGCCCGGTTGATGAGCACCCGCCCGGCCACCAGACGCGCGGCCACGCGGCGGGCGCGGGCCAGATCCGTGCCACTCACGTAGGCGGCCAGGCCGTACATGGTGCCATTGGCAATCTCGATGGCCTGCTCCTCGGTCTCGTACGACATGAGGCACAGCACGGGGCCGAAAATTTCTTCCTGGGCAATGGTCATGTCTGGGGTGACATGCTCGAACACCGTGGGCCTGACAAAGTAGCCGTGCTCCAGGCCTTCAGGATGTCCGGGGCCGCCGATGAGCAGCGTGGCCCCCTCGTCGATGCCCAGGTGGATGTAGCGCTGGACGCGCTCGTACTGTGTCTGGCTGACGATGGGGCCGATGGTGGTGGCCTCGTCCCAGGGATCGCCCACCTGCACGGCCGCCACGGCCTGTGCCAGCCGGCGGCGGATCTCCGGCAGCATGTCCGCGGGAACCAGCAGGCGAGTGCCGGCCACGCAGGCCTGGCCGCTGTTGGCAAAGGCGATGCGCACGGCCAGGGGGATGGCCTTGTCCAGGTCGGCATCGTCCAGGATGATGTTGGCGGACTTGCCGCCCAGCTCCAGGGTGACGCGCTTGAGGGTCTCGGCCGCGCCCTGCAGGATGAGCCGGCCCACGCGCGTGGAGCCGGTGAAGGAGATCAGGGCGATGTCCGGATGCCGGGTGATGGCCGTGCCCACCTCGTCCCCGGTGCCGTTGACCACATTGACCACCCCGGCCGGCAGGCCGGCGGCGTGGATGCATTCCAGGAGCGCATCCGTCTGCAGGGTGCTGAGTTCGCTGGGCTTGACCACGGCGGTGCAGCCGGCGGCAATGGCCGAGGCCAGCTTGTTGCACAGCAGGGTGTAGTTGGCGTTCCAGGGGGTGATGATGCCCACCACGCCCAGGGGCTCCATGAGGATGGTGGCCTTGCCGATGCGGCGTACAAAGGCGAAGGTCTCCAGGGTCTCGCTGGCCAGCAGAAAGGCCCGGGCGGCAAAGCGGGTGCGGGCGATGGTGTCCTTGAGGGGGCCCCCGTACTCCTGCAGGGTGGCCTTGACGAGGGCGTCTTCGCGGGCTTGCACGGCATCGTGCAGGCGGTGCAGCAGGGCCTGACGCTCGGCCACGCTGGTGCGGGAAAAGGCGGGAAAGGCGGCGCGGGCGGCAGCCACGGCGCGCGCCACGTCCTCGGCATCGCCCAGCACGGTGTTGCCGATGACGGCCTTGGTGGCGGGGTTGATCTGCGCGTGCACCGCCGTGCCATGGGGGCGGACAAACGCGCCGTTGATGTAGATGCGGTCGATGGAAATCATCATGCACTCCTGAACCGGCGCAGCCCTGGCCGCATGCCGGAAAACAGACCGGCGGCGCGGGAGCCGGTGCCGGTCTCCTGCGCCGCCGTTGCTGACGCCGTCTTTGGTGGGCTAGAGCACGTTGTTTTTGAAAAGAACTCTCGGGGGAAAACCTNAACCTTTTGCAAAAAGGTTTCCCCTCTCGCAATGTCCTTTTTCAAGATTAATATTCTCTAGCTCATCTGTTTGAGGGCGTAGGTGAGCATCTTCTTGGCTTCCTTGAAGTCAGGATCATACTCCAGGGCTTTGTTGGCCATGTAGGCCACCTTGTCCCATTTTCCCCAGTCCACATAAAGCCGGCCGATGTTAAAATACAAATTCGAGTCGTGTTTGCAGAAGTCGAGGGCTTTGGCGTAATACTTTTCTGCCACGTCGAACTTGGAGAGCTTGCGCAGGGCGATGGCGATGCGGTTGTACAGATGGATGGATTCGGGCGAGTCTGCCAGGGCCTGGGACAGGAAGTCGTAGGCTTCCTCGTACCGACTGGCCTTGAGGAAGCGCTCGCCCACATCGGACTTCAGGGCCACGTCATCCTTGAATTCGGCCACCAGGCCGTCAAAGTGCGACTTGGCCTGGCTGAACTGCGCTGCGTCAATGAGCCGCTGGCCAGACTCCACGCCATCCTGCTTTTTGCGTTCCAGCGCGGTCAGCAGGGCCTGGGCGTCATTGAGCTGGTTTTTGCGCAGCTCGCCCAGGCACTCGCTCAGGGATTCCAGCAGCGCTTTTTCCTCGCCGGGCTTGTATTCCAGCCGGAGGGGGAAAATCGTGCGGAAGCCGCGGTGTGTGTCCAGCCGGTACACCACATCTACGAGCATGGCCGCGAATTCTTCCCGTTCCTGACGCATCAGGGGGTTGCCCATCATCGTCGCCAGGGCGTCCCGCACGGCCTGCACGGCCGGCAGGTATTTTTCCTGCTTGAGGTGGGTGCTCACCTGCGACAGTTGGGCGCGGGCTTTGATCAGCTCTGTGGACATGGGGGGCTCCAGAAGGATGCAGACGTTGCGGGCGGCCTACCGCCCCAGTGCCTCGCGCACCATGCTGCGGAAGCGATGGAAGAAGTTGCGGCTGTCGTGCGGGCCCGGGCTCGCCTCGGGGTGGAACTGGATGGCGATGATGGGCTTTTTGGTGTGGCGGAAGCCTTCCAGGGTGTTGTCGTTGAGATTCACGTGGGTGATTTCCACATCCGTGAGGCTCGCCACATCCACGCAGAAGCCGTGGTTCTGGGAGGAAATCTCAATGTGCCCGGACAGGAGATCCTTGACCGGATGGTTGCAGCCGTGGTGGCCGAACTTGAGCTTGAAGGTCGTGCCGCCCAGGGCATGCCCCAGGAGCTGGTGCCCCAGGCAGATGCCGGCCACGGGGTAGGACTGGCACAGGCTGGCCAGCTCATCGATGACCGGCCCCAGGGCTGCCGGATCGCCGGGCCCGTTGGAGAGGAACACCGCCTCGGCCCCGGTTTTGCGCACCTGCTCGGCCGTGAAGGAGGCCGGCACCACCAGGAGGTCCATGCCTTGCTCTTCCAGCAGGCGCAGGATGTTCCACTTGATGCCGAAATCGTACACCACCACGCGCACGCCGCGGCCGTCCGCAGCCGTGTGCACGCCGGGCCAGTCGTAGGAGCCGTCCTTGTTCAGGGAGATGGCCCGGGGAGCCGCGCCGTCCCAGCGGTAGGCAGACGATGCCGACACTTCCGCGGCCAGGTTCTGGCCTTCCATCACCGGGATGGCCTTGGCCCGCTCCACCAGCACGGCGGGGTCTGCCTCGCGCGTGGAGATGATGCCCCGCTTGGCGCCGTGCAGGCGCAGGTGGCGGGTGAGCTGGCGGGTATCGATGCCTTCGATGCCCAGGATGTTGTGCCGCCGGAGGTAGTCCGGCAAGGACTCCTTGGCCCGCCAGTTGGACGGGACCTTGCAACATTCCTTGACGATGAACGCTTCCACGTACACGCGGTCGGATTCCACGTCTTCGGGGTTCACGCCGTAGTTGCCGATGAGGGGATAGGTCATGCACACCATCTGGCCGGCATAGGAAGGATCGGTAAGCACTTCCTGATACCCGGTCATGCCGGTGTTGAAGATCACTTCGCCGCTGGTTTCGCCGTCGCCGGTGAAGGAGGTGCCGTGGAAGACGAGGCCGTCTTCCAGGGCCAGGATGGCACGCATGGATCAGACTCCTTGAGGGGGGATGAACACTTCCCAATACGGCACGGTGGCGCGCGGGGTCAAGCAAAAGGAATTTCTTAACAAGATTGCACCTTTTGCTCATCCATGCGCCGGGCTCTGGCCTGGCCGAGTACAAGCAGCCGGGCAATGAGGGCCTCGAACTCCAGGCCGGCGGCCCTGGCGGCTCGGGGCACCAGGCTGGTGGCGGTCATGCCCGGCAGGGTGTTGACCTCCAGCAGCGTCACGCCGTCTGCCCCGTCCCAGATGAAATCCGCGCGGCTGTAGCCCTCGCAGCCCAGGAGGCGATGGGCGGTCAGGGCCAGGGCCTGGACGCGATCGCGCACGGCGTCCGGGATGGGTGCGGGGCACAGCTCGTCGGCGCCGCCCTGCTCGTACTTGCTGGCATAGTCGAAAAATTCGCCGCGGTTGGGCTTGATAAGGATCACCGGCAGGGCCGCTTCCTCTCCCGTATTGCCCAGCACGCCGCATGTCAGTTCCACGCCGGGGCAGGCTTCTTCCACCAGGGCCTCGGCCCCTGCGGCCCACAGGCCTTCCAGCAGGGTGCGCAGGGTCACGGCGTCCGCGGCCCGGCCCATGCCCAGGGAAGAGCCACCGGTGTTGGGTTTGACGAACACGGGGAAGGCATGCGGCCAGCGCCAGTCCGCCATGTGCGGCCCGGGATCCTGCGGCAGAAAGACCCAGTTGGGCGTGGGCACGCCGGCTTCGGCCAACAGTTCCTTGGCCGCGGCCTTGTTGAGCGCCAGAAAGGATGCCGCCGGGCCGGACCCCTGGTACGGGCAGCCCACGCGGTCCAGCAGGGCCTGGATCAGCCCGTCTTCGCCGGGGGAGCCGTGCAGGTTCAGAAAGGCGAAATCCGCCTCCCGGGCCAGGGGGATGAGGCCGTGCAGGTCGTGCACGGGATCGTAGTGCCGCACCTCGTGGCCCAGGCGTTCCAGGGCCGCGTGGATGATCCGCCCCCCGGATAGGGAGACGTCACGCTCGCTGGACCAGCCGCCCGCTATCAAAAGCACACGCATCGGGATCGCATCCTAGCAATTGGGTGAAGGCCCGGGAGATTTCCAGGACCTGGGTCTGGGTCCGTTCGATGCCGGCAATGTTTTTGGGACTCGTGCCGTAGCGGTCCATGAGATCGTGATAACGCTCGTCCAGGGTGACGATGCGGTCGTGGGCCACGCGTTTGTCGCCGTAGATCACGGCCATGGGCAGAAAATGGCGGCGCACGTCCACGGGCCAGGGCCACCAGACGTGATGCGCCACGCCCTGGGCGATGCGCGGATTGCCCGTCTCGGCCAGCACCCAGGCCGCGCCCAGCTGGGCGTGGGACCCGGTGTGGCGGATGGTGTAGGCCTTGGCCAGATCGTGCAGCAGGGCGCTGGCGCGGACCTCCTGCACGGGCACGGGGAACCCGGCCTCGCAGGCGGCCTGGGCCACGGCCGTGGCGATGCGCGCCACCAGCAGGGAATGCTCGCGGATGTGCTCGGGCACGGCGTAGGCATCCCAGAGGGCCAGACAGCGCGCGTCATCAGGCACTGGAAAATCGGGCACGGGAAAGTCGGGCACGAAAACGCCCAGCGTGCGGGCCACGCCCTCGGCCACTGGCGGCGCAGGAAGAGTCAGTGCAACACCCATTAGTCAATTGTGACGAAAACCGGGGCGCGATGCAAGAAGGAAGGTCGTGCGCGGCGCATTCATGCCCTGCCATTGCCCAACAAAATCCGCGAACTCGTCTCCCCGGCGCGTTGTTGGACCACATGGGAGCCGGGGGGCAGATCTTCCGTGAGCCAGACGTTGCCGCCCACCACCGAGCCCTTGCCGATGGTGATGCGTCCCAGCAGGGTGGCTCCGGCGTAGATCACCACCTCGTCCTCCACGATGGGATGCCGGGCAATGCCCTTGATGAGCGCGCCGTTTGCGTCCTTGGGGAAGCTCTTGGCCCCCAGGGTCACGCCCTGGTAGATGCGCACGTTGGCGCCGATGATGCACGTCTCCCCCACCACCACGCCGGTGCCGTGGTCGATGAACAACCCCTCGCCGATCTGCGCGCCGGGGTGGATGTCGATGCCGGTCTTGGAGTGGGCCATCTCCGCGATGATGCGCGGGATAAGCTCCACGTCCTGCTGGTGCAGGGCATGGGCAATACGATGATGCGTGAGGGCCAGGATGCTGGGATAACAGAAGATCGTCTCTCCGGGATGCCGTGCGGCGGGGTCGCCCACATAGGCAGCCCGTACGTCCACGGCCAGCAGGCGGCGGATCTCCGGCAGGGAGGACAGGAACAGGCCGGTCGTGCGTCGGGCGGCGTCCTCGCAGGCGTCGCAGTCCGGTTCCTCATGGGGAACATCGTTGTGCCGGCAGAAGAAGCAGCGGCCGCGGCGGATCTGCTCCGTCAGCAGCCGGGCCACCACATCCAGCCCCGCGCCCACGTGAAAGCGCATGGTCTCGGGCGCGATTTCCGAATCCCCAAAATATCCTGGAAACAGAATGGCCTGCAGCCGGGCCACCACCTCCCGCAGCACCTCCACCGAGGGCATGGGCTGGTTGTGCAGGGAATGGTGGAATACGTCCTCGTAGGACTCGGCCCGGCACAGCTGTTCGGTGATCTCGTCCAGGGTCAGCAGCCGGCTCATGCCCGGGGCTCCTCGTCGGCTGGGGATTGGAACAGCGGGGAACTCAGATAGCGCTCGCCGGTGTCGCAGATGATGCACACGATGCACGCGCCGGCGAGTTCCGGCCGGCGGGCGAGGTGCAGGGCGGCAAAGACGTTGGCCCCGGAGGAGATGCCGCACAGGATGCCCTCTTCCCGCAGCAGCCGCCGGGCCGTGGCCAGGGCGTCTTGCGTGGCCACGGGCATGATCTCGTCCAGCAGGCTGCGGTCCAGCACCTCGGGCACGAACCCCGCGCCGATGCCCTGGATGCCGTGCGGCCCGGGCGCGCCGCCGGACAGCACCGGCGAATCCGCAGGCTCCACGGCCACCAGCCGTACCCCGGGCTTGCGGGCCCGCAGCGCCCGGCCCACGCCGGTGATGGTGCCGCCCGTGCCCACGCCGGCCACGAAGACATCCACGCCGCCATCGGTGTCGTTCCAGATCTCCACACCGGTGGCGGCCTCGTGTGCGGCGGGATTGTTGGGATTCTTGAACTGCTGCGGCATGAAGGCCCCGGGCGTGGCCGCCAGGATCCGTTCAGCCTCGGCCACGGCGCCGGTCATGCCCTGGGCCGCCGGGGTGAGCACCAGCCGCGCGCCGAAGCCCCGCAGCAGATCGCGCCGCTCCCGGCTCATGGATTCCGGCATGGTCAGCACCAGGGAATACCCCCGCACGGCGCACATGAACGCCAGGCCGATGCCGGTATTGCCGCTGGTGGGTTCGATGATGGTGGACCCGGGACCCACCAGCCCCTGCCGCTCGGCCTCGCGCAGCATGTGTACGCCGATGCGATCCTTGACCGAGAAGCACGGGTTGCGGTTCTCCAGCTTGGCCAGCACGGTGGCGTCCAGCCCGGCCGCAAGCCGGTTCAGGCGCACCAGGGGCGTGCCGCCCACCAGGGAGAGCATGTCCGGATGGATGTTCATGGATGTCCTCCTGTGCTGCCGGCACCTGCACCGGCTGTCTGTGGCAGTCCGGGCGGGAGATACAATTCCAGACGCGCCACGGTCATCACCCGGGCGATGCCATCTTGCAGGACGGCATCCAACACATGCCCGCCGCGGGTGCGGTCTGTGCTGAGAAAATGCAGATGCCAGCCGGCCACGCCGTAGCTGGCGGCATGGTCCGGGAAACGGAATCCCACCATGTCCCCCACCACCTGTTCCAGGTGGAAGACGGCCTGCCGGGGCAGCACCTCGGCCAGCGTGGGATACGGGGGGGACTGCCGGGGCACGCTGCGGGCCTCCAGGCTGGAAAACCGGCCGCGCACGCGGACCGCGGCGAACTGCTGGCGGTCCGGGGCCAGCTCGTCCAGCAGCCGGCACAGATCCGCCAGGGGCATGAACTGCGCCCGACGGGAGGCGTCCGGCGCAAACCGGACCGAGGTGGCGAAGGGGATGGTCGCCTCGGGCCGCGCGGCCCGGGCCACGCCGTCCATGCCCACATGATAGGCCACGCCGTCCACCTGCACCAGCTCGCCATCCAGCCCGTCCAGGGTGCCCAGTCCCAGGGTGCCCTGGCGCTCCAGGGTCTCCACGGTGACGACGCCTGCGAACGCGCCGGCCTTGAGGGCGTCCAGGGTGGATGTCTGATGGATGGCCCGCGGCTCGCCGGAGCAGCTCCAGGCCAGCAGCGCCACCGCCAGGACAGCAAGCAGTGGTATGCGGTTGTGATATTTCATGACGCCTCGCTTTGGTTGTCTGGCAGGACCATATCCCATTCCCGGACATGGCGGAAGGCCCTGGGGATATGGACAATCAGTCCGCTCCGGCGTACTGGGCAGCACATTGCCCGCATCACTGTTTCCGTTTTTTCGTGAGGCGACCATGACCACTGCCGTGCTGCTCTCCTACGTGCTTACCTGCCTTGTTGTGCTGGCCATTCCGGGCCCCACCGTGCTGCTGGTGGTGGGCGTCTCCCTGCGGGAAGGGCCGCGCGCCGCTGTGCCCCTGGCCCTGGGTGTGGCCCTGGGGGATGCGCTGGCCATCTCCCTGTCCCTGGCTGGCCTGGGCGCGGTGCTGGCGTCTTCTGCGGCGTTGTTCATCGTGGTGAAATACTGCGGGGCGGCGTACTGCATCTACCTGGGCTGGCGGATGTGGCGGGATGCGCCCGGCGATGCCGCCGGCGCCCATCTGACCGCTGCTGCGGACACCTCCAGCCATGCCTGCGCCCGACGCATCACCGGCCGGGCCTTTCTGGTGACGGCGCTCAATCCCAAGTCCATCACCTTTTTCGTGGCCTTTCTGCCGCAATTCCTGAACCCCGCCGCCCCGCTGGCCCCACAGGCCCTGGTGCTGGGCAGCGTGTTCGTGAGCCTGGCCACGGTGAATGCCCTGACGTATGCCACCCTGGCCGGGCGCTGCACCCGGTTCTTCCGCAGGCCCGGGGCCGTGCGGTTGTTCCACCGCCTGGGCGGCGGCTGCCTGATGACCGCCGGCGCGGCCGTGGCCCTGGAAGGGGCGGACGCCAGCTAAGGCAAAATGTCCTTGCGAAGAGTTCCTGGGGGGAACCCCTTTCTGTAGAAAGGGGGTTCCCCCCAGACCCCCCCTCCCCANATTGCGAGAGGGGAGAACCTTTTGCAAAAGGTTTCCCCTCTCGCACAGAATTTTTTTCTATAACGCGCTTGCCTTATCGCCGTGTCCGCGCTGCCTGTCGCAGGCTGGCGGCCACGTCCACGGCCAGGGCGGCGTTCAGCTGGCTGAGGCCGGCGGCCATGGCCGCGTAGGATTGCCCGGCCAATGGCTGTTGCAGCCGGGCGGCGCCTGTGGCCAGGGCATCCCCCCGGGAATCCAGCACCACCCAGGAGGCCTCCAGCACGCAATCACGGCCGGGCATGCAATCGTGCCGGGAAAGCTGCAGGCTCACCTGCCGATCCAGCTGCATCCCTTGCGGAAACGGGTACGAGACCGCCGGCCGGGCGCAGACCAGTTGCTCCAGATTGGTCGCCAGGGTGCGGGCGAAGGCCTTGTCCAGGGGCTCGGCCCAGCGGTCGAATTCCGCCACGGTCAGGGTGTGGTCGCCCTGGCGGGCCACCATCTGATCGCGGTCCACGAATCCGGGCAGCACCACCGGCCCCACGCCCAGCACGAAGCAGCCGGCCTCGGCCGGGGGCGGCTGGGCCGCCACGTCTTCCGGGAGGAGGGCGGCGGGCTGCAGGATATAGAATCGTGCCGGCTCGCTCCTGCCCATGCAGCCTGCGGCCAGCAGGGCCAGGCAGCAGATCCACAGCCACCGCGCGGTGCGGTGTGCGCCAGTGCGTCCGGTCATCGTTTGCCTCGCAGCAGGGCTTCGGGGTTGCGTTCCAGGTAATCGGCCAACTGTTTGACGGATTTGGCCATGGCCGCCATGTCCTGCAGGGCCCGGCGCAGATCGCCCATGGTGGGGGAGCGTGGATCAATGACCTGCTCCATCTGGGCCAGGGAGTCATGGGCCTGGGTGAGCGCGCCTTCCAGGGGCCGGAGGCTCTTGCTGGCCTCGGCCGCCAACTGGCGGTAGGCGTCCATGGTCTGGGTCATGGAGCCGGCCAGGGGATCCACATGCCCGTCCATGCGGCGGGCCAGGTCGTCATAGCTTTTCAGTGTGGCGTTGACCTGATCGGAGACGGGCCCCACCACGGCGCGCAGATCCTGCATCAGACTCCTGGCTTCCTCCAGCATGTCTGCGGCGTCGGTGGGCAGTTCCTTCAGGCGCGGGGACTGGAAGAATTCCTGAATGCCCTTCACCGCGCCGGTCACGTGGTGCACCAGCTCGTTCAGGGGGAGTTTTTCCAGGGTGTTGGCGATTTCCTCAATGGTGGAGGGCACGGTGGGAATCTCTGCCACCGCGCCGTCGCCGCGGAATATCGCCGGTTTTTCCGGCTGGTAATCCAGGGTGATGGTCAACTGGCCGGTGACGAAGCTCTGCTGCTGCAGCACGGCGCGCAGGCCCTTGTCGATGAGCCGGCTCAGGGCTTCATCGTATTGCATGTCCGGGATGTTGTCGGTGGCCAGTTGTTTGATGCCGATCTGCTCCGGCATGATCTCCACCAGCACCGGAATGCTGAAGTCCAGGGTGGAGGGGTCCAATTCCAGACGGATGTCCTTGACGCTGCCGATTTTGACCCCGCGGAACGTCACTGCCGAGCCCACGGACAGGCCGGCCACGGAGCGATCGAAGTACATGATATAGTTCCGTGTTTTGCTGAAGAGCTTGCCCGAGCCGAACAGCAGGATGGACGCCACCAGCAAGGCCAGGGCGCTCAGCACGAACACGCCGATGAGTGTTTTTCCGGCCTTGCCGCTCATGATGTGGCCTCCCGGGCCGCGGAGCCGTTTTCCTGGCCCCGGGTGAGGAACCGCCGCAGGGTCGGGTCCGTGGTGGTGCGCAATAGGTCGGTGGGGTTGCCGTGCGCGGTCATGGTTCGCGTCTCCACGTCCAGATAGATGGAATTGGTGCCGATGGCGAAGATGCTCGCCAGCTCGTGGGTGACGATGACGATGGTGCTGCCCAGGCTTTCGCGCAGCTCCAGGATCAGCTCGTCCAGCAGGTACGCGCTGACGGGATCAAGCCCTGCCGACGGTTCATCGAAATACAGGATTTCCGGGTCCAGCGCCATGGCCCGGGCCAGGCCGGCCCGCTTGCGCATGCCGCCGCTGATTTCGGAGGGGTAGAAATCCTCAAAGCCGGCCAGACCCACCAGAGAGAGCTTGAAGGACACCAGCTCGCGGATTTCCGCCGGCGTGAGCGGCGTGTACTGCTCCAGGGGCAACGCCACGTTCTGGGCCAGGGTCATGGAACTCCAGAGGGCCCCGCTCTGATACAGGATGCCCGTGCGCCGCAGCATGGCTTCCCGCCGGGCTTCGGGCGCATCCCACAGGCTTTCCCCGTGGTAATACACCGTACCCGTGGTCGGGTGTTTGAGTCCCATCAGCACTTTGAGCAGCGTGCTCTTGCCGCAGCCGCTGCCGCCCATGATGATGAAAATGTCGCCCTGCTGGATGTCGAAGGTCAGGTCGCGCATGAGCACGAAATCCCCGTAGGCCAGGGTCAGGTTGCGTACGGCAATGTGCGGATCGGCGGGCGCGGCGTTCATCAAATCCCCAGAATATCGCACGATACGGTGATGATGGCCGTGGCCACAACGAGGGCGACAATGCTTGTGACCACGGCGGCAGTGGTGGCTGTGCCCACCGCCGAGGCGCTTCTGCCGCAGCGCATGCCCTGGAAGCAGCTTGCCATGGCCACCAGCACGCCGAACACGACGCTGTGGAACAGGCCGATCCAGATGGCAGTCAGATCCACGGCATTGCGGGTGAAGGTGATGTATTCGCCGGGGGCGATGTCCAGCATGAACACGCCCACGATGAATCCGCCCAGCATGCCCATGAAGTCTGCATACAGGCACAGCAAGGGCATCATGATGGTCAGGGCTGCCAGCCGGGGCAGCACCAGGAATTCCATGGGAGAAATGCCCAGGGTGGTCAGGGCGTCGATCTCCTCGTTCACCTGCATGGAACCCAGTTCCGCGGCAAAGCTGGCGCCGGTGCGGCCGGCCATGATCACGCCGGTCATCACCGCGCCCATGACCCGGGCCATGGCGATGCCCACCAGACTGGCCACATACACCTGCGCCCCGAACATGCGCAGCTGCACCGCGCCCACATAGGCCAGGATGAGCCCCACCAGCACGCTGATGAGGGAGACGATGGGCAGGGCCTCGGCCCCGCTCATGCGGATCTGGTTCCAGACATCCGCCCGTCGCAGCACCGCCCGACCCGTGCACAGTCTCCAGACGGCCACGGTGGTTTCGCCGACAAAGGTCACATAATCCTTGGCCTTTTCCCATATGTCCATCGCCAGGGCGCCCAGGCGGGCCAGGGGGCCATCGCTGGAGGCACCGCGGGCGGCATCGGTGCGTTCGGGCACCGAGGCGGCCAGGGCCAGCAACCGGACCACGCCCGGCGGCAGGCCGGCGGTCTCCGCGGCAATGGCGCGGCGGGCGGCCTCGTCCAGAATGTTGCGGCAAACCACCAGAAAACGGCTGTCCCAGGTCTGCAGGCCGGCGGTGTCGAAGACCAGACGTGCCGGGCCTGCCGCCAGGGGCGTCTTCCACAGATCCGCGGCAGGGATACGTTGGGCAATAGTCCACTCCCCGGCGAACACAAGACGCACGACATCCCCCTCGCGGCGGGATTCCAGAACAGGCGGAGCGGGCGGGCGATCAGACATGACCTTGTCTTACCGGCAGAACAAGGGAAATGTCCATGCTCTCGTACCCGCTCCGTGAACGGCGTCTGTGCGCCGCGGCCAGCAGAACGGAGATTTGCCCTAGAGCACAGTGGTGTTGAAACGATCGGTGCGAGGGGAAGCACCTTTCCTCAGAAAGGTGCTTCCCCCGAGAACGCTGCGCACAGATCGCATGCCCTATTGCCCTCGGCGCAGCACCTGGCGCACGGCCTGCGCATTAGGCAGCTCGGCGATGCGGGCCGTCACCTCCGGTTGTTCGATCCAGCGCACGCCACCATTGGGCTGGGCCATGCTCCAGAACACCTTGTTGTCCCGGTAGCGTGCGCCCCTGGCGGCGAGGTTGTCGATGATGGCGATGATCTCCGGATAGCCGTCGGCATTGAAGTCCTCGAAAGCCAGGGCCCTGGTCAGCGGCATGCCCGGCGAGGGCTGCAGCCGGGCCAGGGTCTGCCCGCTGTACAGCAGGGCATACAGATGCGGCCCTGTGGCGGTAGCTCCGGGTTCGGCCAGGGTCACGAAACACGCCGGGCCGTACCAGGGCAGTTCCAGGCTGAAGGTTTGCTCGGGCACCATGACCTTGCCCTGGAAGCCGCGAGCCAACGGATCCGCCGGGATCATGCGGCAGCGGTTTTGGTCTGCGCTCAAGAACGAGCCACCGTGCCCCGGGGGAACGGGCATGGGCATCGTGCCTGGAGCCTGCGCGCCGGGCATTCCCTGCGGTGCACCGGGCACCGTGCTGGGAGGCATGCCCGGGGGGCGACGGGGCAGGGGCGGCTGCTGCTGCGGACCACCCGGCGCGGACGGCGGGGCCGGCACCTGCGGCGGTTGCGGGTACTGCGGTGGCTGCGGCGATTGCGGTTGCTGTTGCGATGTGGGCGGTTGTTGCTGCGGCGGTTGCGGTGTCTGGGGTTTTTGTGTTTGCGGTTTTTGCTGCGATGGTTGCTGTTGCTGCTGCGGTTGTTGCTGCTGCGGTTGTTGCTGCGGTACGGCTGTGGCCTCTGCCAGCATGGCGATACCCGGCAGCATGGCTTCAAAGGCGTCGGCCCAGGCCTTGGGCGCACCGGGGAGCTTGCCGTCTCGCGCCTGGGCAAAGAACTCCTGCTGTGCCTGCGCGTCCTGGTGGTTCTTCCACACCAGCCCCTGCCCGCACTGGGGCCGGACGGCGAAGAACTGCGGTGCGGCGGTCGCCATCTCCTGGGCATTGGCAGCGACCACGATGCTCACCTGACGATTCTGGGTGTAGAACCGCACCTCGCGTTCAAAGCGGATATCGCAGGCCTCACCCCGGGAAAAGATGGCATAGGCCTTGGCATACGTGCCCCCAGGCAGGATGAGCAGTTCTTCCGAGCCATGCACGGCCTGCCCCGGTGCTTCGCCAAATTCCTTGCCGGTCAGCACCTGCATCTCTGCCTTGGCCTGGGCGGTGGTCAGGCCGGAGCGCCCCTTGGCCGTCCGGTCCAGGGGCAGCACGTCCACGGCGATGGTCAGGCCGGAGGCCTTGCCCGCATCGGCCATGGAGGTGAGGGTGGTCCCGGCCGGAGCCGTCACGCGCAGGCCGGTGGCGGCGTCCGTGAACACGCCGCCAGCGCCGCCCTTCACGGTTCCCGTAATGCTTCCCTTGCCCTCCCTGCCCTCAGTGTTGCCTGGGCCGACGGTGGGCGGCGTCTGTTGCGTTGCTGGCGGCTGGGTCATGGACTGCAACGGCAGTGGCGCTGCCGCGGAGGCGCTGCCACCCACCTTGCGCATGCTGACGGCATCCAGTCCGGCGCGTCCTTCCACGCCGCCTTCGGTGCACAGGCCGGTCCATTGCTCCTCGGTGGCGTCGTCGATGAGCAAGAGTTGATCGCCCTGGAGGGAGCCGCGCATGGGGGCCGGCGTATTGCCGCCTTCGGTGAAGCGTTGCGCGGACACCTGCCCGTCCTGGCCGAGCGCAGTGACGGCAAGGCCGCCCCGGGCGATCACGCCGCCAGAGGCCGTCCGTTCCCAGCGCAGGGAGGCGCCTTGCTGGAACAGGTCGGCACATGGCGCCGCGGTGGCGAGGCCGGCGGGGATGAGCAGGCCGGCCAGGGCAATCAGGGCAATCAGAGCGGCGGGGCCGACCAGAGCGACCAGATTCCAGACGGTGCGCGGGGACGTGCGCCGTCGGTCACGGGCAGGGAGGGGGCTGGTCATGGGAGACATTGGACATCCTTTTGCATTCGGTGCGCGGTTGGTGCATGCTCCGGCAGCATACACCACCCCATTCGGCCTTGCCAATGGGGCACGGGAAATCCTGCCCAGAGTTTTACCAAGGAGAGACAATGACGCCAGACATCTTTCCCATCGCTCCGATACTGGAAAAAACCGGCTGGGGTGCCGTGGCCTTTGGTGGTTTCTGCCTGGTGATGACCTTGTTTTTTGTGGGCGCAATGGGCTTTGCCTGGACCACGGTGCGCAGTCTGCGCCACGCGGAATTCCGGCTGGAAGACGATGGCCTGCACGTGCGCTGCTTTCCCTTCAGCCGGGTCTATCCGTATGCCGCCCTGGAGTTGTCCGAGGCGCTGGTGACGGATTTCACGGCGCATCCGCAATTCAAGCCCACCTTGCGCACCGCGGGCACTGCCCTGGGGAGCCTCAGGGGCGGCTGGCATCGTCTGCGCAACGGGAACAAGGCCATGCTGTACCTGACCAGGGGGGAGGCGCTGGTGATTCTTCCCACCAGCCTGGGGCACACGCTGATGATCAGTCCGCAGGATCCGCACCGGTTTCTGGACCGCCTGCGGCAGCGTGCCGGGGTGCCCGCGCCGGCCGCGGCCTGAAGCGACGCACCAGGGCGGCGAGTTCCTGCAGCAGGGGCTCGCGTTGGACATCGGACAGACGTTCATAGCGCAGGGCCGTGTAACAGGCGAGGATAGCCTGGGCCTCGGCCATCAGATCCGGTCGCGCGGCGGCGATGTGTCGGCCGTAGGCCTGCGGTCCCATAGTCGGCGGGCGGGGCAGGCCGGCCGCGGCCAGCCGGCGGCAGAATGTCCGGTACTGCGTGGCGGCGGCATCTTCCCGCGCAGCCACTGTCTGCTGCAGCCGGCGTTGCCAGAAGAGCACCAGCAGCACGGCGGCACCCAGCAGCACCGCCAGCAGGGCGGCGAGCCCCAGCCAGCCGCGCAGGCTTTTCAAATCCAGCCCCAACTGCCTCAGCAGCTGCCCCTGGCGGGCCGAGCCGTAACTGAGCACCAGACTGTACCATTTGTAGGAGATGGTGGCCAGGCTGTGACGCAGCAAGGGCCAGTTGCCGAAGATGGAGGTGTTGTGATGGAAATAGCGTTGCAGATCCTCGGCACCCAGGGCCGCCTCCAGGCCAGCATGCACCCGTTCCGGGGCCACGGCGGCGGTGGGGTCCACCCGCACCCAGCCGAGCTCGGGCAGAGCCACCTCGGTCCAGGCGTGGGCCTCGGCCTGCCGGACCTCCACATGCCCGCCCACGGGGTTGACCAGTCCGCCCAGGTAGCCCAGCGTTACCCGCGCGGGCACGCCGGCGGCGCGCATGGTGAAGGCCATGGCCGAGGCGTAATGCTCGCAGAAACCGCGCTTTTGGGAAAACAGGAAGTCATCGACGGGATCTGGTCCGAGGGTCGGGGGCGACAGGGTGTAGTGGAAGGCGTCGTCTCGGAAGTGCTGCAGCATGGCCTGCACCCGCGCGGCGGGGTTGGGATGCTCCCGGGCCAGCTGCACGCCCAGGGCGCGGGCGCGGGGATTGCCTCGCGGTGGCAGTTGCA
Source organism: Megalodesulfovibrio gigas DSM 1382 = ATCC 19364 (assembly GCF_000468495.1). Lineage (NCBI taxonomy): Bacteria > Pseudomonadati > Thermodesulfobacteriota > Desulfovibrionia > Desulfovibrionales > Desulfovibrionaceae > Megalodesulfovibrio > Megalodesulfovibrio gigas. The sequence goes on along the minus strand of NC_022444.1, from coordinate 797,596 downwards.
GGCCGGCTTTGCGGTCCTCCTGGGTCACGGGGTCGCGCGATTGCAGGAAGGATTCCACCCGGTACTGCCGCCGCTGCGTCACCGGCTTGCGGGCGCGCAGGGTACGGTCCTGGTGCATGACGCCAAAGAGGGGGTGCATCTCCGGCGCACGGGCGGGCTTGTCCAGGGCGAAGAGCCAGCGGGTGTGCATGGGTTCCAGGATGATGGAGTAGGACACGGGCTGCGACCCCGCCAACCGGGTGCGGATGTGCTCCACTTCCCGACCTCGCACCCAGCTGCGGCCGTCGAAGTGCCACAGGGTCAGGCCGCGCCAGTAGCGTTGCGCCGCGGGCGGAAGTTGGCCTGTGTCGAACTCCGCGCGAAAGACCAAGGTTTCGTCCGTCACCAGATGACTGATCGCGCCGGGGGTCATGTTGTCGTCAAAGCCGGTGGGCACGGCATTGGCAGGCAGGCCGAATATGCCCGAGGGCATTCGCGGAAACAGGAAGAACAGCACCAGCATGAACGGCGCGCCCTGCAGCAGCAGGCCGGCTGCCTGGCGTAGCACGTGGCGCAGCCGTTCCTGGGGCCGCACCAGATGGATGAATTGCATGCAGGCCCCCAGACTGGCCGCCAGCAGATAGCCGGCCATGCCCAGGGATTCGGTGTACAGCAGGTTGGACAACACCAGGAACAGCCCGAGCATGGTGGCGGCGATATAGTCGCGCCGGGACACGCTCTCCAGCGGTTTCAGGCCCATGACCACCGCCAGCACGGCGACGCCGCCGGCCAGGGTGCGGTTTTCGCCGGCCGCACCGGCCGGGAACAAGAGGGCAATGCCCACCGCCAGCAAGGTGACGGCCTGCAGCAGCCACCGCGGCAGCCTGGGCCAGCCGCTGCGCGGCCCGAGGATGGCATATGTCCAGGAAAGCAGGACCAGTCCGACAATCCAGGCCGGCAACCGCAAGGCATGCGGGGCCAGGCCCAGGGCCAGAAAGGCCACCAGCGCTTCCATGCGGGGAGTCGGCTGATTCATGCGGCATCCTCCGCGCCAGGGCCGTACACACCGGCCCGGTGGGCGGCCAGGGCGTTCAGGCATTGCCGCTTGTGGCGGTGCGGATCAGACGTCGGATCCAGCCGCCGGCCGGGAAGCAGCAGGGCATAGGACCGCCCCATCCCGTGCGCCTTGCGGACCATGGCGCACAAGGCCGAGAGCCTGGATTCCACATCCCCCTGCAGACGGGCGAAGTCCAGCAGGAGGGTTTCTCCGGTCATCCCTTCAAATTCCTTGACGAACAACCCCTGCCCGCGAGTGGAGGCCTTCCAGGAGACGCGCTGGGGCGGGTCGCCGGGAACGTAGGGTCTGAGTTCGCGGAAGTCATCGATGCCTGGGCCGCCACTGCGGCTGTGCCCCTGGCCGCGGTCATCGGCGTGAAAGGGAGGTGTGTCCTGCGCGGGCGCAGGCCAGACCAGGCATTCCAGATTCAGGTCCACCACGGTCCAGGCCCGGAACAGCCCCAGGGGCCAGGCCGTCTGCAGCAGCACCGGTCCGGGCCGCAGGCGGCCGCGGCGGGGGGCGTGCATGGTGAGGCTGAACAACCGGGGCGAGCCGGCCGGCAAATCCTGGGCCGGAAGTTCGTCATCCAGGCCGGACGGCAGGCCGAAGCCCAGGGCGATGGCCAGGCGGTCGGTGGGGGCCACGGCCTGCAGGGAGAACACGGCGTCCTCGCCGGCAAAGACCGCCGGCGCAGTCACGACCGAGAGGCGGATGTCACGCAGGGCCCGGCGTGTCTGCAGGCAGGCGGCCAGACTCATGCCGATGAGGAGGAAGGCCAGGCCGAAGCCGAGGTTCAAATTGTAGTTGAGGCTGCCCAGCAGCATCACCAGCAGGGCCACGGCAAACCAGCGGCCGTAGCGGGTCGCGCCCAGGGTCACGCGGCCGGGCTTTGGCTGCGGGCGTCGCCACAGGCGCAGGGCACGCGGGGGGCGGTGCGGCATCAGACCACCGCAACGTGGGCCAGCAGCTCATCCAGGGCCGCAGGCGGAAACTCCCGCAACGTGGCCCGGGCCTTGAGCCGGTGCCCCACCACCCAGGGCAGCACGGCCTGCACGTCTTCGGGCAGCACATGGTTGCGTTTCTGCAGCCAGGCCCAGGCCTGGGCAGCCCGCACCAGCCCCTGGCCGGCGCGGGGGGACAGCCCCATGACCACCTCGGGGTGGCGTCTGGTGAGCGTCAGGATGTTCAGCACGTAGTCCACCAGGGCCTCGGAGGCGAACACTGCCGCCACCTCCTGCTGCATGGCCGGGATGGCCGTGGCGTCCAGCACGGGCGAGAGACTGGCAATGCGCGAGCGCGTTTCCCCCAACTGCAGCAGCGCCTTTTCGAAATGGCGCTCCGGATACCCCAGATGGATGCGCATGAGGAAGCGATCCAGCTGGGAATCCGGCAGGGGATAGACCCCGGCCTGCTCCACCGGGTTCTGTGTGGCGATAACGAAAAACGGCGCGGGCAGGGGATGGGTGATCCCCTCCACGCTGGCCTGGCGTTCCTCCATGGCTTCCAACAGGGCGGATTGCGTCTTGGGAGTGGCGCGGTTGATTTCGTCCGCCAGGAGCACCTGGGTGAACAGCGGGCCCCGGTGGAAGTGGAAGGCCCGGTCAGCCGGGTCGTAGATGGAGACGCCGATGACATCGCCGGGGAGCAGGTCCGACGTGAACTGCACCCGCTGGAACGCCAGCCCCAGGGACCGCGCCAGGCACTGGGCCAGGGTGGTCTTGCCGATGCCGGGCATGTCCTCGATGAGCAGATGCCCCTGGGCCAGCAGGCAGGCGAGCGCCAGACGGGTCTGATGCTCCTTGCCGAAAACAACGGTGCCGATTTGATCGATGATGGACTGCGTTTGGACGTGCGCGTGCATGAGACTCCCGCTGCGGCTGGTACGGCCAGGATGGCGCGCAGGGGAAGCCTACCATCGGGCGGCCGGCAGGTCCAGCGCCAGGGGAGGGGCAACCGGTCAGAAAATGGCTGCTATTTCATGCGATAGGTGATGCGGCCGCGCGTGAGGTCGTACGGCGAGAGCTCCACCTTCACCCGGTCGCCGGGCAGAATGCGGATGTAATACTTGCGCATTTTGCCGGAAATGTGGGCCAGCACTTCGTGGCCGTTTTCCAGCTCCACGCGGAACATGGCATTGGGCAGGGCTTCCTGCACTACGCCGTCAACTTCAATGGCATCTTCCTTGGCCATGGTGACTCCTTGGTTTCAGTTACAGTCAGGGAAACCTGCATCTATTTTCATGGTTCGACGTGTCTGTCAATGAAAGAACAGCACCAAAAAGCCCCGCAGGCATTGGCCGCACCAATGTTGCTGTGCTTCTGGACTGTTGCGATTCACGAAAAAAGGGCAGGGGAGGATCAGTCGCGGGGCAGGGGCGGCGTTCCCGGCGAGTCCTGCTGCTGCGTCGCGGTCTGGTGTTGCTGCAGGGTATCCAGATCCGGCATCTCCAGGGAGGGGTCCAGCTCGCGGGCCAGCTCGAAATCCCGCAGCGCCTGGGCATGATTGCCGGCCAGGGAGAGGGCATAGCCGCGATTGAAATGCAGGGTGGCGTTGCCCGGCAGCAGGGTGATGGCGTGGGAATAATCCGTGGCGGCCTGGAGGAATTGTTCCTTTTCCTTCCAGATGTCCCCGCGGGCGGCATAGGCCTGATGCAGGGTGGGATTCTGGACCACGGCGTTGGTGAAGTCGTTGAGGGCCTGTTCGTAGCCGCCCAGGGCGTACCAGGCGCGGCCCCGGTAGTAGTAGGTCAGGGCCAGATTGTTGGGGCCGAGTTTGTCGGATTCGATGGCCTTGGTCATGAACTTGATGCCGAGTTCCTCGCCCACGGCCAGCACGGCTTCCAGCAGCGGCGTGATGACGAATCGGGGATCCAGACGGCTGGCGTCGGCAAAATCTTCCATGGCCTTGGCGGCATCGCCATTGAGGGAGTACAGCAGGCCGCGGACAAAATAGGCTTTGGGATTTTCCGGCGCCAGGGCCACGGCCTGATCCAGGTCCGCCATGGCGGCGGCATAGTCGTTCTTGTCTTTGAAGATTTGCCCACGCTTGATGAGCGCTTCGGCAAAGGACGGATTCTTTTCCAGGGCGAGGTTGAGATCCTCCAGGGCCTTGGCGAGATCCTTCTTGTGATACCAGGCGTTGCCGCGATTGTAGTAGGCAATGGGCAGGTTCTCTGGGCCGAGCTTGCCGGACTGCAGGGCCTTGGTGATCAGCTCAATGCCTTTGTCGTAGTCGCCCTGTTCAAGCGCCTTGTAGCCGGCAATGGCGTCCTGCAGGGGGCCGGCAAAGGCGGCTTGTGGCGCTGTCGCGGCGTGGCCGGCCAGCAGGCACAGCGCCAGTAGCAACACCACTCGCAGCAGCATGATCTCCATGCAGGCACACCATCGTGAGGGGGGAATCTTTTTGGGAAAGATTCTCCCCTCTTGTGCGCTTCCCCTCCAAAAAATTTTACAGAACGCTGTAATCATAAATAAAATCTTTGGAAAGGGGTCGTGGGAGAGAACGTTGTTGCGGCACGCTTCCTGTGGCCGGGCCAGTCAGGCTCCGCCGCCGCACACCGCCTACTTGGTGGAGACGCTGCCAAAGGCCAGGGCGAACCGGGCCCGCAGGTCTGCCGGGAGGTCCTCCCATTTGACGTTGGCGGGGTCCAGGTTTTTTTCCGCCGCATACATGTCGATCCAGGACTGCTTGATGCGAGCGGCAATCCATTCGTTCCACTGTTCCTGTTCCGTCTGGGTTGCCTGGGCCGGCTGGCCGGCAAGGGCCGGCACAGGCACGAACAAGGTGCAGCAGGACAGGGCCAGAACAAGTGCGGGGGCGAGAAGTCGGGACGTCATGACGGGTCTCCTGAACGTAACGCAGTCAGCGCGGACAATGCTGGCAGGTACGGCAACCACTAGCTGTCGATTCCAAGCAACGTCTTCAGATCGCGACGGTATGCCGCGCTGGAGGGGTCGAATTCCGGGAACAACGCGAAGAAGGTGGCCATGTAGTTCTTGGGGAGGTTGTACAATGTGGCGGTGCGCTGGCACTCCAGCAGATCCGAGGCAGTGCTGTTGATGCTGCAGTAGGAGTTTACCAGCTGCTGCGCAGTATTGCGGGCGGCCTCGTTGCGGGCGGCTTCCTGCTCGGCTGTCAGGTCGGAGGGGTAGACGTAATGGTCGTCGAGGTACTTGTTTTCCCGGTCCACCTGGGCGTCAAGGTTTTTGAGCTCCCGGTCAACCTCCGCGTCGAGCGCCTTTTTCTGCCGCGAGAAGTCGGCCTGCTGGATCTCGTCCATGAGGTCGCCGGTTTTTTCGAGGATCTCGGCGAGGCTGGCCCGTTGGGATTCCTGAATGGCTTCGCGGCGCGCCTGGCGTCCGAAGTCCAGCTGTTGCGAGGAAGCCGACAAGGCGTCCAGAAACAGCGCGCCCAGACAGCCGAGCACAAGAAGCATCAGTGTTCGCACCATGTTGCTGGCCATGCTCCACCCTCCTGCAAACGCGCCTGTATGACATGGCGCGTGTTCGTGGCCACTGGAGGCCATGCGGATTGCTGCCCGCGCGCAAAACGGCACGGGGGCGCACAGACGGCAGCCGAGGCGCGCGACATGGCGCATCGCGTCTGACTCTATGCGTGGGGTCAAAATATCTGATGTGCAGACTCTTGTCAATTGCATTTCTACTTTAGCGCGGCTGCAACAGCGGCGCAAGACATTCAGGAGCACACAATGCAGCAATCATTGGACACACAGTTTGGCAGCACCTGAACGTATGATTATGTCTGGCACATCTTTCTGTTGGAAAGATACATTAATATAAACAGGTATTATCATCTAAAAAAAATCTAGAGAACACAAGTGGACTGCATGATTACGCCAGAATACGTGCCGAATGCTGCCGTGCTTCTTCTGCATCAGCGCCTTCCCCGTACGGATACCGAAAAAAACCCGGGCAGCACCTTGCCTGCCCGGGGTGATGCGGTTTTTCGCCGCGGCGTCGTGTCGCAGCCCCGTCAGGCGCCGTATTTGCTGGCGCTGACCACGGGGCAGGGTGCCTCCACCAGCACCTGATGCAGCACGGCGTCGTGCCATTCCTCTTCGGTATCGAGGTGGCTGGCGTGATGGGCCATGACCACCAGCCCTGCGTGCAGGGCCTTGGCCTTGGCCACGATGGCCGGGGCGGCGTCGCCTTCCGCGATGCTCGTCGTCACGGGCACGCCGTCGGCCTTGTCCAGGTATTTTTTCTTCAGGGCTTCGTCCACTTCCGCATCGTCCAGCCCTGCATGGAGGATGTGGATGGACGCGCCGACCGCCTTGGCAACGGTCTTGGCGAAGGCGAAGGCCCGGTCGCAGTAGGGGGAAAGGTCCGTGGCGAACACGATGGTGTTGAGGTCTTCCAGCGCTGCCGGCGTGGGGTGGTTGACCACCAGTACCGGGGCCTTGGCGGCCTTGGCCACGCGCAGGATGGTGGAGCCGGGGAAGTCTTTTTTGACCTGTGCCGCTTCCAGCTCGTCGTGGGTGGACCCGCCCATGACGATGAGGTCCACCTGTTCGTCGCGGGCGATGCGCAGGACCTCGCGGTGCGGGAAGCCCACGGTGGTTTCAATGCGGCAGGTGGCGCAACCGTCCAGGTCGCTGGCGTAGTATTCGCGCACGGCCGTGTCCACCTTGTCCTTGTATTCGTCGGTCAGCACCACATCCTCGCCGGTTTTGAGGTCGGCGAAGAACTGGCTGTAGGCCCGGGTGGGGGTGGCGAAGTCATTGAAGATCAACAGATCGGCCTGGGTGCGTTTGGCCATGGCGAAGGCCAGGCGGGCGGCGTCGTCGCAGGCAGGCGAGGCTGAGGTGGCGAAAAGAATTTTTTTGAACAGGCTGGTCATGCGTGGCTCCTTACTGCGCGAGATGCAGGGCGGGGCGCTCGTCATCTGGAACCGACCCTCGCTCCTGGGATTTTTGATGTGATGACGATACCGCAAGACGTCCCCTCGTGCCAGCAAAAATGCGGAATATGAGGGAGGACGCAAAAAAAACCGGGAACGCGCAAAGCACGTTCCCGGCTGCAGTGGCTCATCGAAGCGGGGAGGGAGCTCGCCAGTACAGGCGTGCTCCGGCGCCGTGATTCCAGGCCTGCGACACATGGCTGCGTCTTCCATGTGCCTCAATCCGGAAAGGAAGCCCAAGCCACGCGGGCGGGGAGCGCCAGGGCGTTCCCCGTTGCCGCGCGGTGTGGTCGGCTATGCTTCTTCTTCCATCTCCTCTTCTTCCTGCGGCTTGAGGTGCTCGGGGATGATGGCCGCGTGCACCACAAGGGGTTTGAGGAAGGACCAGCGGATGCCGATGGCGAAGTGTTCTTCCAGGTCGCGGATGGCGTCCCAGCAGTTGTGACAGGGGGCGATGACCAGCTTGGCCCCGGTGGCCAGGATCTGATCACGTTTGGTCATGAGCGCGAAGTTGCGTTCCTTGCGGTACATGCCGATGCCGTTGAAGCCGCCACCACCGCCGCAGCAGTAGTTGTGCTCCAGGTCGGGTTCCATGGGCCGGTAGTAGCTGGGGTCGGCCAGGTAGCTCATGACCTCGCGCACGGCCTTTTTGATGCCGTGGTTGCGCACGTAGTTGCAGGAGTCCTGGATGGTGTAGGGCTCTTTGATGCGCTTGGCGGGGTCGATCTTGATCTTGCCCAGCCGCAGGGCTTCGGCCAGCCATTCCACGTAGTGCTGGCAGGGCACGGGGGGCAGGCCGTCTTCGCGGCCGGCCCAGTAGGGGCCTTCGATGACCGTGGCGCGGTGGGCGTGGCCGCATTCGGTGCCCACCATGCGCTTGGGCTTCAGGCGCTCCATGGCGTCATAGACTTCCTTGACCTGCATGGTGCAGGCTTCCCAGTCTCCGGCGAACATGGAGAGGGAGGTCTGTTCCCAGCCCTTGGAAGGCACGGTCCAGTCTTCGCCGGCGATGTGGAAGAGGATGGCCATTTCGGCAATGTCTTCCGGGTAGTGCTTGGGCTCGCGGGCGTTGCAGGTGTACATGATGTCCGCGCCCTCTTTATCCACGGGGATTTCGAGGAGCGGGTACTCTTCCTGCTGTTCTTCGGCCATCCATTCGCAGGTTTCGACCCAGTCTTCTTCCGTGACGTTCATCTGTGCGCGGTACACGCGGTGCATGCCCGAGCCGATCTTCAGTTCCCACGGCACAAAGCCCTGGGAGAAGAGCAGGCCGCGCAGGTAGCCGAACATCACGCCCATGTCGATGCCGTGCGGGCAGTAGGTGCCGCAGCGGTTGCAGCAGGTGCACTTGGCCCAGGCGGTGTACATGCAGTGCTGCATGAACTTGTTGTCCACCTTGCCGTTGCGGCGCACGATTTCGCCCAGGGTGGTCTGGATCTTGTAAGCGGGCACCTGCTTGGGATCGCGATTGTGAATGCGATACAGGAAGCAGCTTTCCGCACACATGCCGCACTTGGCGCAGATGTTGAGCCAGGTGCGCAGGCGCGATTTGAGGGTTTTCTGGAGGGTGGCGGCCAGTTTGTCCGCATTCACATCCAGTTCTTGCATTTCAGCGTAGTATTTTTTGCCGCCGGTGTCTGCGAGGAGCTCTTTGAGCTCCTCTTCATTTTGCACCGGCAAGGCCCGACACAACGTACCTTGAGGCATGATGCGATTCCTCCTCGGAGTTCGAGCTTACCAGGCGAATTTCGTGCCCTTCAAACCACCACGCTTGATGCCGAAGTCCATGCCCAGCTGGCCGCGGGACATGAAGAACAGCACAAAGTGAGACAGCTTGGTGAACGGAATGGCAATGAGCATGACTTCGCCGCAGAAGATGTGCATGTTCAACCAGAACTGGTAGTCACCGGTATGGGTGCTGGCAAGCACGCCGGTGATGAAAGGCGCGATGGTAATGGCCAGCACCATCACGTCCTGCCAGTTGGTCAGGATGCGCACTTCCGGCAGCGCGACGCGCCGCAGGATGAGGAACGCTGCGGAGATGAAGAACATCAGGATCAGAAAATCCACCACGCTCTGGGGCAGGGACAAGGGGGCAATCCACAGCCACTGATCCATCAGCGTCGTGTGGGCAGGCGCAAACAGCGGGATGCCCACAATGGCGAAGTGGAAGAAGAACGTGGCGATGGTCATGGCCGGCTTGGCCCGCCAGGTGTGGGACCCGAAGGGGATGATGAACGCAATCACCGAGCGGGCGGCATGCTTGAGGCCGTGCTCCAGATGCGCCTTGTAGGCCACGCGATCGAGCTTCTGGTCCAGCCCGCGGATGTACCACACCACGCGCCAGATGCAGCCGCCGATGAAGATGGCCAGGGACAAGTACAGCATGGGGCCGGTCAGGAAATCATACATGGCAGCGGCTCCTTAGTATTTGCGGATGGGCTTCTCACGGGCAGTCAGGAAGCGCCAGAAGATGAGCGCGCCAATGGCAATCACGCCCATGAGAATGTAAACGTTGCCTTTGCTGTGCACTATGAAGTCGTGCAGCGTGTGGAACGTGCCGGTATCCATGTGGGTTCCCCTTTAATGACCGCCGTGGGCGGGTTCGACGGCGGCGTCTTCGTCGTGATCTTCATAGTCCGGGTGCGTGTACAGGATGGGCATCCTGTTGGCGATGAGCCGGAAGACCAGCACGTGCAGTCCGAGAATGAAGGCCGTGACCACGATTTCCCAGAAATGCGGGAAGTAGCGCAGGTCGGACGGCAGCTGCCAGTTGAACGCGATCTGGGAGACATTCAGGCGGTTGACGACAATGCCCAGGATGGTCCACACGGCGGCCACCTTGACGAAGGTGGGGTTCTGTTCCCGGTAGCCGATGGCGTAGCACACCGCCGGCAGGAAGACGAAGCCGATCACTTCCACCAGGAACCAGGCGCCATAGCCGGTGCCCAGGTAGTGCCAGTTGTTGTCCGCGGCCACGCCCACCCACTTGATGAAGAAGTAGCCCATGAGGACCCAGGCGGCAGCCTTGGCAAAGCCGAACATCACGCCGTCGTGTTCCTCGATGGTGATCTTGTCCATCTTCGCATGCATGTATTTGTGGGACAGCATGCCCTCGAAGATGACCACCGAGAGGCCGGCGCAGATGGCCGAGACAAAGAAGTACACCGGCAGGTAGCTGGAGTACCACAGCGGATGCACCTTGGACGGCGCGATGAGGAACAGCGCGCCCAGGGAGCTCTGGTGCAGGGTGGAGAGCATCACGCCGAAGATGGTCAGCACGATGGTCAGGCCGTGCACCACGTTGCGAATCTTCTTCAGGCCCAGCCACTCCAGGGCGGCGGGGCAGAATTCGATGAACAGCACGGTGAGGTACAGGAACACGCACAGGCCCACTTCAAACAGCAGGGAGCTTGTGCCCTGGGACCAGAACAGGGGGTAGGGCAGGCGGTAGGGCCGGCCGACGTCGTAGTTCAGGGCGAAGACCACCAGGGCGTAGCCGATGAAGGCCGTGAGGATGGCCGGGCGCACCGCGGAGTGGAACTTCTTGAAGCCGAAGATGTAGCACGCGGCGGAGGTGACGAACCCGCCGGCTGCCAGGGCGACACCGCAGAGCAGGTCGATGGAAATCCAGATGCCCCAGGGGTTGTTGTCGTCCAGGTTGGTGACCGTGCCCAGGCCGAAGGTGAACCGCAGCAGGGTGGCCAGGCCGCCCATGATGAGCAGGGTGGCCATGACCGGATGCTGCCGGGCGGCCTCAAGGATTTTCTCCTTGGTGGTCAGCTCCCTGGCAAGGCCGGTGAGGCCGTCTTTGGTCAGGTATTTCGGGTCCACGGTGAACGTGGACACGTCTGGCTTATGGTCGGACATTAGTCGCCCTCCTTCTGGTCGCCTTCAGACGGCGCTTTGGCGGCTTCCATCTCGGCCACCTTGGCCTTGACGGCTTCGTCCACGGCTTTCTTTACTTCCGCGTCCATCTTCTTCTGCGCGGCGGCTTCGGCTTTCTTCAGCTCTTCCTGCAGCTTGGCTTTGGCGGCTTGCTCGGTTTCCTGCCTGGCCGTGGCCACGGCGTCGGCCTTTTCCTGCTTCACGGCACGGTCACGCATGGTGTTGATGCCGTAGAGGCCGCCCAGCAGCACGGGCCACAGGCCCACCACGATGGGCACCGCGCCCAGGGCGCCGGCAGTGAGGGCCGGAGCCGGGGTCACGCCCAGGCCTTCGTTGAGGCCGATCTGCTCGAAGGGCACGGGGGAGATGACCATCCAGGCCGTGCCGCCCATTTCGGTTTCGCCGTAGACGTGTTCCACGTACTTGCCAGGATTGCTGCGGATGCGTTCCCAGGCCAGGCGCAGCACGTCTTCGCGCTTGCCGAAGAGCATGGCTTCCTTGGGGCAGGCTTCCACGCAGCCGGGGAGCAGGCCCTGCTCCAGCCGGGGATGGCAGAAGGTGCACTTCTGGACTTTGGGGACCAGGGCGGAATCGTACTCGTACGTGGGCACGTAGAAGGGGCAGGCGACCATGCAATACCGGCAGCCCACGCAGAGGCTGGCATCGTAGGTCACGGAGCCGTCGGGGTTCTTGGTGAACGCCTTGACGAAGCAGCTGGAGGCACACGCCGGTTCGTTGCAGTGGTTGCACTGAAACTTGTGGAACGTCTTGCCTTCCGGTGCGGCCGGGTTGGCGAACTGATTGATCACCGTGTAGTTGGTGGCGTCGGTACGGCGGCGCTCCTGCAGCACGGTGAGGTCGTCAAAGGGTTTTTCGGGCTTGGGCAGGTCGTTGACCTTCTGACACGCTGCTTCGCATTTGCGGCACCCGATGCAGCGGGTGGCGTCGAAGACCACGCCAAAGCTGTCCTTGTAGCCAGTAAAGTGGGTATTGCCGGCGGCCTGCGCTGCGGCGGGGGCAAGGCTTGCTCCAAGCCCTGCCGCGCCCACGAGGCCGAGGAACGAACGTCGTTTCATGAGCTCCTCTCTTTTGGGATGCGCCGCTTAGGAGTTCTTGGGCTTGTGACAGCCCTGGCAGTCCGTGGCCTTGGGATTGACCTGCATCTCCTGGTGGCAGCCGATGCACTGATTATGGAACGCGCCTTTGAGACCGGGCTGATTCGCGGTGCGCTCCTGGAACGGCTTGGAGTGGCAGGAGGCGCACTTGGGCGGATTCAGCGAGGGCTTGGCGTTGTGGTGACAGCCGGAGCACATGGTCAGCGCATCGCCATGGAAATGGTTGGCCATGGGGCTCTTGGCCGCTTCTTCCACCAGCTTCTGGTAGATCTTGCGGTGCGGGAATTCCGCGGCCTGCCATTCGTCGCCCTTCTCATCCATATAATTGAGTGTCAGCTTCTCAGGCACGTTTTCCAGGGGCACCGTCTTGGGCTTTTCGTCCTTGGCAGCCAGAATCTTGGCAGCCGTGGCTTCGCGTTCCTCCTTGCCCAGGGTCTGGGTGCCGGACGTGGGGAAGCCGGCTTCGTGGCACTGGATGCAGCTGTTCTGCGAAAGCGCCGTCTTCTGCATGGGCGCATGGCAGCCGGCGCATTCCTTGCGGGCATTGGCCTGGGTGGTGTGGCATCCCACGCAGGAGGTGGTGACGCCCAGCTGGTGCGCGGACTGGGCTGTGGTGACGAAGTTGCCGTCCTTGCTGCCGGTGGTGGTGTGGCAGGCCACACCGCAGGCCGCCAGGGAACCGCCGGTTTGGGTGGGATGATGGCAGGTGACGCAGTTGCCCACAAAGCCTTCATGGGCCTTGTGATCAAACGCCACCGGACCGGGGCCGGCAGCGGCCCAGTTCACGTCCACGGTGCCGTTGGCCGTGGCAGCGCCGGCCACGAGCAGGGTGGCATCGGGCTGGCCGCGGAACAGACGGGGCGTTTCAGCCGTCTTTTTCCAGGCTGCCTGCGCCTCGGCAGTGTGGCAACCCACGCACAGCACGGGGCCGCTTTCAGTCTGGGCCTTGCGGGTGCTCAGGTGACAGTTGACGCAGGATTCATGGGAGGCGTCCCGCGTGCTGGGCACGACACGGTCCTGCTGCACCGGGGAGGGCAGCGGTTCCTGCTTGTGGCAGTACACGCAGCTGCCTTCTTCGCCCTTGGCGTAGACAAGCTTCTTCTGCGCTTCGTCATACGTGTGGTGGCAGGCCTTGCAGCTTTCGTCTTCCTTGACCTGCAGCCGCTTGGCTTCCGCAACCACATGGCGGCCATGCAGATTCAGATCCAGGGACGGCTTGGGCGTAACGGTGGCGCCTTCCACCCCGGGGCCCACATGGCAGCGCTTGCACTCGGCCGCCTGGGGCGCCGTGGGATAGCTGCCCACCACTTTCTCGTGACACGCCATGCAGTTGGCGTGGTACTGCTCGGCCATGGCGTTTTTGGACGTGGGATCCACTGTCCGGGCGAACTTGAAGGACAACTTGCCTTCGGTCTCCACATGGCAAGACGTGCAGTCCTTGGCCATCTTCTCAAGGGCAGTGGTGTGCTTTTCGTGATAGAACACCACCCCCGGCTGCTCCAGCTTGCCGAATACGGCAGCCGTGTCGATGACGATGGCGTCCACCTTGGGCTCGGCGGTGCTCGCCGGGCCGGGCGTGCTCGCCGTCGCCGAAATAAAGGGAACTGTCAAAAAGAGAATCGCACACGGGATTCCCACCCACCTAGCCGCTCGTTTTCGTTGCGTCATGGCCTCACATTCCTTCCTGAGTTGCACGTCGCCACTGCCGCTGGATTTGTACCAACTCCGCCTCGACCGCCTGGGAAGAAGGCGCCCCTTCTTCCCAACATTTCATACCAAATCAATCCGAGATTCGCCGCATTTTATGACCCGTTTTATGGAATACAAGGTTTGCCAGTCAAGGGAAATTTCTCACATAGCCCGCAAGAATAGGATATGATTATGAACCAGTTGCGCCCAGAATCCGGGGAAATCCGGCCTTTTTTGTCAAGTGGCAAATATATTTAAATCGATAAGGCCATCAATTCGCGACCCTGCCGCCGTGCCGTTTTGAAATTTGCCACCAGATCGGCACCCTTTTTTTGTCGAGGCCTGGAAAAAATTGTGCTACACTTGATGGAACGTGTGATGTACCCATCCTTGCCACTACCTTTTGGAGGCGACTGCGCATGACGAATATTTCTGCTCTGCTGGGGGACGAGGCCGACTCGCTCCTTACCCATGTCTGCAAAACCATACCAAAGGCGTCGTTGCATCTGCCTGGCTCGGACTTTGTGGATCGCGCCTTCCTCGATTCGGACCGCCCCATCCCGGTGCTCAAGAATCTGCAAGCCTTGTACGGCGCGGGTCGCCTGGGTGGCAGCGGGTATTTGTCCATCCTGCCGGTGGATCAGGCCATCGAGCACACTGCCGGGGCGTCTTTTGCCGCCAACCCGATGTATTTTGATCCGGAAAACATCGTCAAACTGGCGGCAGAGTCCGGCTGCTCCGGCGTGGCCTCCACCCTGGGCGTGCTGGCATTGTGCGCCCGCAAGTGGGCCCACAAGATTCCCTTCATCCTCAAGATCAACCATAATGAATTGATGACCTACCCCAACAAGCACGACCAGATTCTCTTCGCCTCCATCAAGCAGGCGTTCGAGATGGGCTGTACGGCGGTGGGGGCGACCATCTACTTTGGGCATCCCACGTCCAACCGGCAGATCCAGGAAATTTCCCGCGCCTTCGAGGCGGCCCACGCCTACGGCATGGCCACCATCCTGTGGGCCTACACCCGCAACGACGCCTTCTCCACCCCCGAGAAGGACTACCATGTGGCTGCGGACCTCACGGGCCAGGCCAACCACTTGGCTGCCACCATCAAGGCGGACATCGTCAAGCAGAAGCTGCCCGAGAACAACGGCGGCTTCACGGCCCTCAAGTTCGCCAAGTCCGATCCCCGCATGTATTCGGAACTCTGCACCGACCACCCCATTGATCTGTGCCGCTATCAGGTGGCCAACACGTACATGGGCCGCATCGGGCTCATCAACTCCGGCGGCGGGGCTGGCAAGCGGGATCTGGAAGAGGCCGTGCGCACGGCCGTCATCAACAAGCGCGCCGGCGGGCAGGGGCTCATCATGGGCCGCAAGGCCTTCATGCGCCCCATGGGCGACGGCGTGGCCCTCATCCAGGCCGTGCAGAATGTCTACCTGGACAAGACCGTGACCGTGGCCTAGGGCCTGTTGTTTTTTGAAAAGAGCTCTCGGGGGAAAACCTTTCTTTAGAAAGGTTCTTCCCCCGANAAAGGGTTCCCCTCTCGCAATCTTCTTCTTTTAAACGAAATTTTCTCTCATGCCACTCATCGTTGCCTGCCGGGCCGGCGCTGCAGCACCTCGGCGACGACGCAGGCAAGGGTGTCCATATCCACGGGTTTGGCGATGTAATCGTCCATGCCGGCATCCAGGAAGGCTTCCTTGTCCCCGGCCATGGCATAGGCTGTCATGGCGATGATGGGCGTCCCGCGCCGGTCCTCCCCGGCCTCGCCGCGGCGGATGGCCTGGGCGGCCTCCACTCCGTGCAGCACCGGCATCTGTACGTCCATGAGCACCACATCAAACGGTTCCCCGCGCAGGGCGTCCAGGGCTTGGCGGCCGTTCTCCACGGTGCGGACCACGCCGCCGTGCTTTTCCAGCATGCGCGAGGCCGCCACGCGGCTCACGGCGTCGTCTTCGGCCAGGAGGAATTTGCGGCCGGCCACCACCGCTGCGGGCCTGGGCTCCGGGCAATCGGCGGGCGGGCCTTTCGGCAGGAGGAAGGGGATGCTGAAATGGAAGCTGGTGCCACGGTTCAGCTCAGATTCCATGGAAATGCCGCCGCCCATGAGCCCGACCAGCCGTTTGCAGATGGAAAGCCCCAGCCCGGCGCCCTGGTGGGTGCGCTGGTAACCCTGGGCTGCCTGGGAGAAGGGCTCGAACAATTGGCCGATCATCTGATCGGGAATGCCGCACCCCGTATCTTCCACCGTGAAGAGCACCCGCTGCAGCCCTGGGCGGGAATCGGGCAGGGCGACGGCGTGAATGGTCACGTGGCCCTGGGCGGTGTATTTGAGGGCGTTGCCCACCAGATTGATGAGCACCTGCTGCAGGCGGCAGGCGTCGCCGATGACCACGGGGGGCAGGGCAGGGTCGAGATGGCATTTCAGGGCCACACCGGACTGATGCGAGGCGGGGAGCAGCAATTCCACCACCTGGTGCAGGATCTCCTGCAGGGTGAAGGGCTCGGCCACGATGTGCATCTTGCCGGCTTCGATCTGCGAGAGGTCCAGGATATCGGAGAGCAGGCGTGTCAGACGCGTGCCCGAGGCGATGGCCAGATCCACATATTCGCGCTGGTCGTCGCGCAGGGCATCGGCGCGCAGCAGTTGCAGCATGCCCAGCAGCCCGTTCAGCGGGGTGCGGATTTCGTGGCTCATGTTGGCCAGGAATTCGGATTTGGCCCAGTTGGCGGCCTCGGCCTGTTCCCGGGCGGCGGCCAGGTTGGCCAGGGCCTCGTGCAGGGCGGTCACGTCATCCACCTGGGAGAGGATGGACACCGTGTTGCCCGTGGCATCGCGCTGGGCGGAATTGTACCACTGGCAGTGGATGACGCTGCCATCCTTGCGGACGTTGCGGTTCTGAGTGATGTTGCAAGGGGTTGAGCCATTGAGCAACGAGCCGATGGACTGGGTGACGGACTGCTCGTCCTCGGGATATACGAGCAGGAAGTCCCCCCAATTTTTGCCCAGCACTTCATCGGCCGTCCAGCCGAAGATCGCCTCGGCCCGGGGGCTCCACAGGGTGATGGTGCGGCCGTTCTCCCACTCGATGACGCCAAGGGGCGAGTTCTCCACATGAAAGGAAAGCCGGTCCAGGGCGTGCTGCAGGGCCAGCTGGGCCTGCTTGCGGTCGGTGATGTCCAGGGACATGGACAGGACGCAGGGCTGCTGCGCCCGGCCGTAGCGGATGGGGAGCATGGTGTTGTGGAACCATTGTTCCCCTGCGGCCATGCGCACGCAGACTTCGCGGATCCGGGGGGTCTGGGTCTCCACCACTTCCCGATACTGCGCCATGAGGGCCTGGGCATGCTCGGGGGGGGCGAAGTCCCGGATGTTCCGGCCCGTCACGGCTTCGGGAGGCTGCCCGCCGCTCAGGTTGCAGGCGGCCTTGTCGTTGACGAAGAGAAAGGTCCCGTCTGGCGTGATGACGGACAGGGTCTCCCGCATGGCGTTGATCACCTGCCGGTAACGTTCCTCGCTTTCCCGCAGGGCTTCCTCGGCGCAGCGGCGCTCGGAGATATCCTCAAAAATGCAGTGGGTCTGCTTGAAGCGGCCCTCGGCATCGCGGCCGATGCGGCCATTGAACGCCACCAGGACGGGGTGGCCATCCTTGTGGATCAGCTCGAATTCCACGCCCAGGATTTCGCCCAGGGCCTTGAAGCGGGGAAAGTTCTGGCGGAAGTGATCCTGCCATTCCAGGGGCAGGAACTCGGCGAAGTTTTTGCCGAGCACTTCCGCCCTGGTATAGCCCAGGGCGGTCAGCCATGCCTGATTCACTTCCAGGAAATTGCCGTGCTCATCAAGGGATTGATACCCAAGCGGGGCATTTTCAAACAGTTTTTGGAACTTGAGTGTTTCCTGCTGCTGTTGGGTTTCGCGCGCGGCGAGGCGCGCTTCCAACTGGGCAATACGCCGATGGCATGCCGCCAGCGCTGCGTCTCGCGGGTCTGTGTGTGTGCTGCCGGTCATTGCCCCCCCTCAGACCAAACACTGCGTACGGTCTTGCGTTGCGTATCCCATACTCCATTGCCACGGCACGGCGGTCAGCGCAATGCCGGGGAGCGCGGGGAGTCGTTTTCCTGCGGTCGATGCTTGCGGAAAGACAGCAATAAGCGTACGATGTTTTTTCGGAATATTCTGCCCGCGATGCGGGCGCCTGCAAACTGCGGGGGCAACGTGCGCAACCATTCGGTAGAACCCTGGTTCACGCAATTGCGGAAGTTCGTGGCGCCGGAAATGGTGTTTGGCCTGGGCGCGCTGGAGATGGCCGGTCGCTTTGCCGGAAACCTGCGGGCCTCGCGGGTACTGGTGGTCAGCGATGCTGCCCTGGCCGGCATCAGCTGGGTGGAGCGGCTCCTGGAGGTGCTGGCGGCCGCCGGGGTGGAGGCCAAGCCCTGGCTGCAGGTGTCCGCCAATCCCAAAGACGGCGAGGCCGCGGCTGCGGCGGAATTTTATCTGCAGGAAGGCTGCGAGGGCATCGTGGCCCTGGGGGGCGGCAGTCCCATGGATCTGGCCAAGGCCGTGGGCATCATCACGTCCAACCAGGCGCCCGTGCTGTCCTTTGCCGGGGTGGACAACGTGGAGAAGCCCGGCCCGCCCCTGATCTGCCTGCCCACCACGGCCGGCACGGGGGCGGAGGTGTCGCAGTTTGCCATCATCACCGACACGGCCAACCGGGTTAAGGTGGCCATTGTCAGCAAGACCGTCATCCCGGATGTGGCCCTGCTGGACCCGGAACTCACCTGCACCATGGGGCCGGAGCTGACGGCCCACACCGGATTGGACGCCCTGACCCACGCCGTGGAAGCGTACGTGTCCAACGCGCATTCCCCCCTCACGGACATGCTGGCCCTGGAAGCCATGGGCCGCATTGCCCGCTGGCTGCCCGTGGCCGTGCAGTCTGCGTCGGGGCCTGCCCCGCACCTGGAGGCCCGGTCGGAAATGCTGCTGGCCAGCCTGCAGGCAGGCATGGCCTTTTCCAACGCCATCCTGGGCGCGGTGCATGCCATGGCCCACAGTCTGGGCGGGTATCTGGATCTGCCGCACGGGCTGTGCAACGCGCTGCTGCTGGATCACGTCATCCTGTACAATTTTTCGGGAGCCGAGGCGCGGTACCGGGCCATCGGCAGGGCCCTGGGCGCGCACATTCCGGACGATGCCCCGGCGGACGAGGCCCGGGAGCTGGTGGTGGCGACGGTGCGGCAGCTCAAGCAGACCGTGGGTGTCACGCAGTCCCTGGCCACCCTTGGCGTCACGCCCGAGTCCCTGGACACCCTGGCCGGCAAGGCCGCTCAGGACCCCTGTATGCTCACCAACCCCATCCCTGCAGACGTGCAGGATCTGAGGCGCATCTTTGCCAAGGCCGCCGGATTCGAGTGATCCACCCCCTTCCTTGCGGGAGAAGCTCATCGGTCTTGGGGAACGCTCCATCGCCAAAAGCTACTATCCTGAACTCAAGGAACGGCTGCAGGAGCTGGAACGCTTCCGCGCCCTGATGGACGCGGCCAGTGATGCCATTTTTCTGGTGGAAACGCCGTCCCTGCACATCATGGACGCCGTGGGCGCCTGGCGCGATCTCCTGGACAAGCCCGATGGCGAGGTGGTGGGGGTCTCGTTCCTCGATCTGTTCCCGGATCCGTGCCACAGTCCCCTGGCCGACCAGTTCTCCGGCGTGGCCTCGCATGCTACGGTGGTCTGTGCCTTGCGCCCGCCCCCGGGCACCGAGGAAGGCGCGCTGGTGGAGATGAGCATCCGCCTCACCCCGGATGGCGGCCGGCGCAGCGCCGTGGTGGTGGTGCGCGACGTGACCGAACGGGCGGTCATGGAAAAGTCTCTGGCCGCCAAGGTGCAGGAACTCCAGGCCCTGCACCGCATGGGCATGGCGGTGGCCTCGTATCTGTCCGTGGAAAGCGTCATCCAGAGCGCATTCAAGGACGTCATGAACGCCGTGGAGCCGGATCTGCTCATGCTCTTCACGGCGGACGGCCAGCGGCTGCGCCTGCAGGGGTTCGAATCGCGCCGGGGCGATGCGAATGCCGACCAGTTCGCGGGGCACGGCATCACCGAATGCCTGTGCGGGGCCACGGTCTCGGAGGGAGAGCCCCTCTTCGTGCAGGACATTCACGCCGACCCTCGCTGCACCAGGGATGAATGCAAACACCACGGCCTGAGCTCCATGGCCACGCTGCCCCTGCGGCTGGGGAACCTCACCATCGGTGTGCTGGCCCTGGGCTCCTTCACGCCGCGGAATTTCGGCGCGGCGAGCGTGTTTTTGCGGTCCGCAGCCAGCATCGTCACCGGGGCGCTGCACAACGCCATGCTTCACGAGGACCTGGAACGCTCCATCCGGGAACTGAACGAATCCCGCGAAAACCTGACCACCATCCTGGATACCCTCCCCGTGGGCGTCATTCTCATGAGCGCAGAGCGCAAGGTGCTGCGCATCAACGGCTATGCCCTGAAAATGTTGGACTATGACCACGAGGAGGAGCTGCTGGGCAAGACTTGCCGCGAGGTGCTCTGCGTCTATCATAATGATCGCTGTCCCATCTTCGACCAGTGCCAGGAAGTGGACCAGCGCGAGTGCGACCTGCTCACCAGAAAAGGCAGACCCCTGACCGTGCTCAAAAGCGCCATCCCCATCACCCTGGAAGGGCAACGGGTGCTGCTGGAGGCCTTCACCAACATCAGCGAGCTCAAGGAGACCCAGCTGGCGCTGCAGCGGGCCCACGATGAGCTGGAAGAGCGTGTGCTGCAGCGCACCCGGGAACTGCAGCAGGCCAACGACCGGCTGCAGGAGCTGGATCAGCTCAAGAGCTCCTTCCTGACCACTGTCTCCCACGACCTGCGCACGCCCCTGACCTCCATTTACGGTTTCGCCAAGCTCATCCGGCGCGACCTCAGGCGCATCGAAGCCAACGTTCCCATCCAGGACCCCGGCATCCGCCGCCGCCGCGAGGCCGTGCTCTCGAACATCGACATCATCCTTAACGAAAGCGAACGGCTCACGCGGCTGATCAACGACTTCCTCGACCTCTCCAAAATCGAGGAAGGCCGCTACGAATGGGCGGACGAAGCCGTGGACCTCGGCCAGCTGGCCCTGGACACCGTGGATTCCATGCGCGGCATGTTTCTGGAAAATCCGGCGCTCACCCTCCATGTGCAACTGGAGTCGGGGGTGCCGCTGCTGCAGCTGGATCCGGACCGCATCCAGCAGGTGCTGGTGAACCTGTTGAGCAATGCCTACAAGTTTACCTCCCGCGGGGAGGTGAGTGTGGAGGTGCGCACCGGGCCGCAGTGCGTGCAGGTGTCTGTGTCTGATACCGGCGAAGGCATCCCGGCGCATGAGCAGGAACGCATCTTCGAGCGGTTCCATCAGGTGGTGGGGGATACCCTGCATGCCCCCAAGGGCACAGGCCTGGGGCTGGCCATCTGCAGGCGCATCGTGGAGCATTACCGGGGCCGCATCTGGGTGGAGTCGCGAGTCGGCGAGGGAAGCCGCTTCATTTTTGAGCTGCCCCGGCCGCAGGAAGACTGCCCGCCGCCGTGCTGAGCCCGTGTGCGCAGTTCTCTTGCAATCAACAAATCAAAACACCTGCGGCGGCCTGATGACGCCGGCGCGCTTGAGCTGGCCATCCTCCAGACACAGCGGCAACACCGCCGTGTTGCCGGGCTGTCCGGTCACCTCCACCCGCAGGATGACGGCCGGAGTGCAGCTGCGGGCAAAGCGAGAGTCCGGCAGCAGGCCGGGCCCAGGCGGCAGCCAGACAAAGCGCAGGGCGCGGGGATTCGTCCCCAGGGCAGCCAGCATCGGCCGCAGGGTCTGCTGGTTCCAGGCCACGTCCGTCATGCTCATGCCGGCGGTCATGAGCAGGGGTTCCAGCGGGGCGATGCTCCCGGTGCGGACGGCCTCCCGAAAGGCCGCCGCAAAGGCGTCCTGCTGCGCCGGGGCGACAGCGGCAATGTCCCCCGTTCCCTGGCCTGCTACGGACGGACCAGCCCACAGCCATGCGCCCGCCAGAAGCGCGAACACCAGCACCGCACCACATACGCGGCAGCGTGACGACATGACATGACCTCCTGCAATGATGTTGCACACCCGGCTGCCTGCGAATGTATCCGGATTCGGCGCGATGGCCAACCGCGTCGCGTGCAGTGTTTGCCGCCAGTTGCGCAATCCTGCAAACATGCTATTTCGAGGCGGGTTGACGCAGCATAGCCTTCCTGCAAGGGGCGAGGGGGACATCGCGTTGCATGCATCGAACGAGGCGTCGTCGTTGCCATCCGCCACACCGTATGGGGCATTGCCACCGGGCGCCGTGCTGGGCGGGTATGTGGTCTGGCGCGTGCTGGGCAAGGGCGCGTCCGGCATCACGTACCTCGCCGAAGACGTCACCCTGCGCACGGAAGTGGCCATCAAGGAATTTTTTCCCCAGGACGTGGCTTTCCGGGACACGTCCGGAGGCATCCGGCCGGCCGCTCCCGAGCTGCAGGCCGTGTTTCTGGCCGGTCGCGAAGCCTTTCTGGAGGAAGCGCGCACCCTGGCCCGGTTCAAGCATCCGAACATCGTCAGGATTTTGGCATTCTTTGAAGCCGGCAACACGGCCTGCTTCGTGATGGATTATGAGCGCGGGCAGAGTCTGAAGATGCTGCTTAAACGTCGGGGTACGCTGACCTCGGACGAAGTGGCCGCCCTCCTGACGCCCCTGCTGGACGGTCTGGAGGAATTGCACGCCCAGGACGTCCTGCATCGTGACATCAAGCCCGGCAACATCTATCTGCGCCAAAACGGCGAGCCGGTGCTGCTGGACTTCGGGGCCGCCTGCGGTCGTCTCGACGTATCCGGAACCGTCAGCCCTGTTGTCACAGCCGGCTACGCCCCGCTGGAACAGTACCGGGACGATCTGAGCGCCCAGGGTCCCTGGACGGATTGCTATGCCCTGGCTGCCGTGGCCCTGCGCTGCCTGACCGGTGCGCTGCCGCCGGATGCCCCGGCCCGGCAGCGGGCGCTGGAGATGCGGGCGGAAGACCCGCTGCTGCCGTTGTTGCGCCAGGCCCAGGCGGTGGCGTCTGCGCCGCTTTTGGCCGTGCTGCGTCGTGGGCTGGTGCTGAATGCCCGGCGGCGATTGCGCAATGTGGGGGAGTGGCGGCAGGTCTGGGAGCAGGCGGTTCGGGCGCAGCCCACTCGGACAGACCGACCGGACCGCGGGGACCGGCCGGACCGGGGAGACCGACCGGACCGGCAAGTCCAGGCAGACCAGGCAGACCGGGCAGACCGGGCAGACCGGGCAGGCGCCGGCACGGCCTGCGCCGTGGCTCCAGGGACCCGTCCTGCGGCCGTCTTGCTTGTCACGGCCATCCCCGAGCACGGGGCCGAGGATGCGGCCTCCTTGCGGCAGCTGTTGCCCGTGGCGACAGTCGCCGTCACCACGGGGGAGGAGGCCCTGCAGCGGCTCACCCGTGCGCGATGGCACGGCTGTGTGGTGGATTTTTTGCTGGAGGACATGAGCGGCCTGGAATTGCTGCGCCGCCTGCGGGATGTCGCCAGCCTGCGGCAGCCGCCCCTGTGCCTTGCCGGGTCAGATCTGGCCCGCGATCAGCAGTTGGAGGCCGTGAGCCTGGGCGCATGCGCCCTGCTTGTGCGGCCATGCACCGTGGCAGGCATGGCCCTGGCCGTGCGCCGGATGGACGCCTTGCGGGAATGCCATGCCCGGGAGGCCGGGGCAGTGGCGCAATCGCGCCAGGCATTGCGCCGGGAGGATTTTGCGGCGGCCCTGCGCTGCTTTGAGACTTGGCAGCCGCTGTTGCCGGGGCCGGATGCCATCGGGACGTCGCCGGCGTCGGAGGGGTCCCGTCTGCGCGGGGCGTCCCTGCAACTGTTCGTGCAAGGGTGCAATGCCCTGGTGCAGGACCGGCTGGACGATGCCGGTCTGGCCCTGGCCATGAGCCGCAAAACGGCCATCCTGGAAGCGGAAGCCCGCATGGCCATGGGCGAGGCGCATCGCATGGCCGGCTGGCTGCAGGCCTTTGCCGAGTCTGCCCAGCAGGCCCATCATGCGCATCAGCTGCTGGAGCGTATGGACCAGGTGGCCGCGGCGCTTGTGGAGGTGTTGTGTTATGATGACCGTCTCCCCCTGCCCCTGAACACGGCAGGCGTGCAGTTGCGCCGGGCCGGGGAGCTGGATGCCGCGGAGCTGGCGTATGCTGTGGCCCTGGAGCTTTCGCCTCAGGCGCCCGGCGTGCACTTCAATCTGGCCAAGACGCTGGCCCGCAACAGCAGGCACAAGGAAGCCTTTGACGAAATACGCCGGGCCCTGCAGTTGGATCCGGATTTCGAGGAAGCCGGCCTGCTGTACCGCAAAATCACCGGCAAGGCGTGGCATGGCGAAGGAACCGGGATTCCCTCGCACGCGGCGCACGGGTTGCGCCAGCCGCTGCTGGATGTCTGACGCCATTTTTGCATCAAAAGCGCATCTATTCAATTTAATTTAGAAATGGATAGGGAGAATACCCAGGCGGTCTTGACGCTGCGCGCGTTTCCGGCCTAGCATGCAAGGAGCCGTCCCCTTCCGCACTTCATCCCCCCGGAGCGTCTTGTTCGTGTCCACTGCCAAAGAGGTCATGGAAAATCTGGCCCGCGCCAAGGGCTATTTTCATCGACACGATGTGCCTCGCGCCGTGCTGGCCCTGGCGCATGTGCTCAAGGAGTTCCTGGAGTCGCCGCAGATCGTGGGGCGCGACAAGCAAACCATCCAGATGACCGTCGCCGAGCTGGCCCAGCTCCTCGGCCGCACCGAGGAAGCCCAGGAGTTCATGCTGGAAGGCCTGCTGTACGAGCGGGGCAAGGAAAAGTCCTTTCTCAAGGATTGCGCCACATTTTATAAAAGACTGGACGCCGCAGCCAAGGCCGAGCAGGAAGCCCAGACCCAGGCCCGCAAGCTGCGCATGGATCGCCTGATGCTTCGCGGGGGCAAGTTCCTGGCTGCCGGCCGTCTGGCCGAGGCCCTGCAGTGTTACGACGAAGCCGCCAGCCTGCATCATGACGAGGACATCATCTTTACCATGATTGGCCGCCGGCTCCTGGAGGCTGAGGCCTCGGAGGCGGCCCTGCCCTGGCTGGCCAAGGCCGTGGCCACCAAGGATGCCAACATCACCGCATGGCTGGCCTATGGTCAGGCCCTCAAGGCCCAGAATCGCATCGAGGACGCAGCCCAGGCCTGCCGGGACGGGCTGGAACGCCTGGGGCCGCGCGCCGAGCTGCACCTGCTTCTGGCCCAGCTGGAGGAGCAGGCCGGCAGAAAACCGGAGGCGCTCTCCCAGTATGCCGCCGCCCTGGAACAACCGGATACGGACTCCCTGGTGCGCGGCAAGGCCCTGGCCGGCCGCAAGCGCCTTGGTGCGTCGTAATTTTTTGTGACACGTGCCTGTTTTTGCCGTCACCTCAACCACAAGACAAGGACCACATCGCCATGGACAACGCCATGACCGCGAATCCCGCCCCCCTGGGCCTCATGGGATTCGGCATGACCACCATCCTGCTCAACATTCACAATGCCGGCTTCTTCCCCATCTCGGCCATGATCCTGGCCATGGGGATTTTTTACGGCGGCGCGGCCCAGATTATCGCGGGCATCATGGAGTTCAAGAAAGGCAACACCTTCGGGTTCACGGCCTTCACCTCGTACGGGTTCTTCTGGCTCACCCTGGTGTTCATCATCATGGCGCCCAAGCTGGGCCTGGCCGAGGCCACCCCGCACGCCTTCATGGGCTGGTACCTGCTGGTGTGGGGCCTGTTCACCTTCTTCATGTTCCTGGGCACGGCCGGCAAGAGCCCGGTGCTGCGCTTCATTTTCGGATCCCTGGTGATCCTCTTCCTGCTCCTGGCCATCCGGGACTGGACCGGCTCCGAGTTTATCGGCATGGTGGCCGGCTTTGAGGGCATTATCTGCGGGGCCAGCGCCTGCTACCTGGGCATGGCCGAGGTGCTGCACGCCGCCCAGAGCAAGAAGGTGCTGCCGTACTAGAGCGGTTTAATTTTGAAAAAAGACCTTGCGAGAGGGGAAACCTTTTGCAAAAGGTTCTCCCCTCTCGCGNGAACCTTCCTTCAGAAAGGTTTTCCCCCGAGAACTTCTTTTAAAGACAACTTGCCCTAGGGCCTGTTTCGAAAAGTGTCATCGGGGGAAACCCGTTCCAAGGAAAGGTGCTTCCCCCGAATCTCGCAAGCGATTTTTTGTAATTTCGAGTGGCTGTCAATTTTTTGAAAGGGAAGGGCGAGAGCGGGAAAAACCCTGTGCAAAAGGATTTGCCCCGCTCCCGCAACGCCCTTGTCTAAACATTTGCAACACGCGCTGACACCCAGCAGCCCCTCCCGACACATGCCGGCAATATGGGAGCGGTATTCTCGTGGATATGAAGACGCACAGACTGCTTTTCGACGTGGGCAACACCACGGTGAGCGTGGGGCTCACGCCCCTGGACCGGCCGGACGTCCTGACGGTCTGGCAGTTGCCTTCCACCGGGCCCACCACGCCGGACGCCTTCGGGCTTTCCCTGTATGGCCTGCTGCAACTGGCCGGCGTGCCGCGGGAGCGTCTGGCTCCGGCCCTGGCCTGCAGCGTGGCGCCCTCCTTTGACGGCATCCTGCGGCAGGCCTGCGCCTCGTTCCTGGGTGTTGCCGTGCGCTTTGTGCACCAGGAGGTGCCCATTCCCCTGGAAAACCGCTACGAGCGACCCTCGGAAGTGGGGGCAGACCGGCTCATGGCTGCCTGGGCTGTCTGCCGGCTGCTGCCGGCGGCCTCGCATTTGGTGGTGGACTTCGGCACCGCCACCACCCTTGACTGCGTGCGCGGAAGCGCCTATCTGGGCGGACTCATTTGCCCGGGCGTGCTCTCGTCGGCGCGCGCCCTCTCATCCCAGACGGCCAAGTTGCCGCAGATTGATCTGGATCTGAAAAGCGAGGTCGTCGCGCCGGGCCGATCCACCAAAGAATCCCTCTCGCAAGGGCTGGTCTTCGGCTTTGCATCCATGATAGATGGACTTGTGGACAAGCTGACGCCCGTGGTGCAGGGCGGGCTTCCGGACGCGCCCCTGGTGGTGGCTGCCGGCGGCCTGGCTGCCGCCATTGCCCCGCATGCCGCGCGCATCGCGCATGTGCGGCCCGCGCTCATCCTGGAAGGCATGGCCCTGCTGGCGCTGGACGTCTGCTGATCCCCCGTTTGCCTATTGCTTTTTCCATCACCAATGAACCTGCCAGACAAACAGTTTGAGGCAAGGAGAATACGAGCATGAGCACCATCGTCGCCGTATGGGGCCGGGAAATCCTGGACTCCCGTGGCAACCCCACCGTGGAAGTGGAAGTGACCCTGGAGACGGGTGAAGTGGGTCGGGCGGCTGTGCCCTCCGGCGCCTCCACCGGCACCCGCGAGGCCCTGGAACTGCGCGATGGCGACGCCGCCCGCTACCAGGGCAAGGGCGTCACCAAGGCCGTGGACCACGTGAACGGCGAGATCGCCGAAGCCGTGGTGGGCGTGGACGCCCTGCGGCAGAGCGCCCTGGACAACCTGCTCATCGAGCTGGACGGCACCGAAGGCAAAACCCGCCTGGGCGCCAACGCCATCCTGGGCGTGTCCATGGCCGCAGCCCGCGCCGCCTCCGAATTCGTGGGCCTGCCCCTGTACCAGTACCTGGGCGGCGTGAACGCCAAAATCCTGCCCGTGCCCCTGATGAACATCCTGAACGGCGGCATGCATGCCCCCAACACCCTGGACATCCAGGAATTCATGATCATGCCCCTGGGTGCGGACACCTTTGCCGACGCCCTGCGCATGGGTGCGGAAACCTTCCACACCCTCAAGAAGATCCTTGCCAAAGACAAGCACATCACCTCCGTGGGCGATGAAGGCGGCTTTGCTCCCAATCTGGCCAGCCACCGCGAAGCCTTCCAGTACATCATGAAGGCCATCGAGGAAGCCGGCTACGTGCCCGGCGTGGATATCGCCCTGGCCATCGACGCCGCAGCCAGCGAATTCTATCGCGAGGGCAAGTACATCCTCGCCGGCGAGGGCAAGACCCTCTCCAGCAAGGACATGGTGGACTACCTGGGCCAGTTCGTCAGCGAATTCCCCCTGGTGTCCATTGAAGACGGCCTGGCTGAAGGCGACTGGGACGGCTGGAGCCACCTGACCATGGAGCTGGGCGACGTCATCCAGCTGGTGGGCGACGATATCTTCGTCACCAATCCCTCCATCCTTGCCCGTGGCATCCAGACCGGTGTGGCCAACTCCATCCTCATCAAGCTGAACCAGATCGGCACCGTCACCGAAACGCTGGACACCATCGAGATGGCCAAGCAGGCGGCCTACACCACGGTGATTTCCCACCGCTCCGGCGAAACCGAAGACAGCTTCATCGCCGACCTGGCCGTGGCCGTGAACGCCGGGCAGATCAAGACCGGCTCGCTGTGCCGCTCCGATCGTGTCGCCAAGTACAACCAGTTGCTGCGCATCGAAGAAGAACTGGAAGACGACGCCATCTACTTTGGTCCCACCATGGCCGACCACTTCTGCGCCGTGGATGAAGACGGGATGGACGCCCAGGACGAAACCGACTAGAACGACCGCGAACGCGGGATGTGCGAGGGGGAACCGGGTGCCGCGCCCCCCTCGCGCTCCCCTTTCCGGAACGGTTGCCCGGGGATGCCCCCGGCAGCTGTCCCCGGGGAGGGGGTTCGGGGGAACCCTTTCTCCGGAATGGGGTTCCCCCGATCTTTTTCTGCCCTTTTCAAAGGTGATCCTCATGCTTCTCATCGACGGCAAAGCCACGGCCCAGGCCATCCGCACCGAGCTCAAGGAAGAAATCCGCGCCATCGGCGCTGCGGCCTCCCGGCCGCCGCAACTGACGGTGATTCTGGTGGGGGACGATCCCGCCTCGGCCGTGTACGTGCGCAACAAGGAGCGCGCCTGCGCCGAAGTGGGCATTGATTCCAAAACCGTCCGCCTGTCCGCCGATACCGATGCCGTCACCCTGGATCGTCTGATTGCCGACCTGAACGCCGATGCCGGCGTGGACGGCATCCTGCTGCAGCTGCCCCTGCCCCGCGGTCTGGATTCCCAGGCTTGCCTGGCCTGCATCGCCCCGGACAAGGACGTGGACGGCTTCCATCCCACCAACATGGGCAATCTGGCCCTGGGACACGCCGGCTTCCAGCCCTGCACCCCGGCCGGGGTGATGGAACTGCTGCGGCGGTACGATCTTTCGCCCAGCGGCAAGCATGCCGTGGTGGTGGGCCGCTCCAACATCGTGGGCCGGCCGCTCTCCCTCATGCTCGGCCAGTCCGGCCCCTTTGCCAACGCCACGGTCACGGTGTGCCACTCCCGCACCAGGGATCTGCCGGCTGTGACGCGTCAGGCGGATTTCCTCTTTGCCGCCATCGGCAGGCCTCGGTTCATCACCGCGGACATGGTCAGGGAAGGCGCAGTGGTCATCGATGTGGGCATCAACCGCACCGAGACCGGCCTGTGCGGGGACTGCGACTTCGACGGCCTGAAGGACAAGGTCGCCGCCATGACCCCCGTGCCCGGCGGCGTGGGACCCATGACCATCGCCATGCTGCTGCGCAACGCCGTGACGGCCTGGAAGGCCCATCTCGGCCTGGGCGCGCGGGCCGATCATGCTCGATTCTGATGTTCGACTCTGATCGCGGCACGGCCCGGGCAGCCCGGTTCTGCGCCTGCGGTCAGGATGCCGGTGGATATGGCCCCGCAGGTCATCCTTAAACGGCTGCGCACTGCCAGCGCCCTGGGTGTGGCCTGTCTGACCCTGGGCACGGCCAGCGCCGCGGCCCCAGATCTTCCCGAGCCCTCTTGTGAGCAAAAAATTCCGCGCCGACCAGCTCGCCCATGAGCGGGGCCTGGCCGAGAGCCGCGAACAGGCCAAACGGCTGATCATGGCTGGCCAGGTGCTGCTGGAAACGGCCCACGGCCCCGAGCCCGTAGTCAAGCCCGGCCAGCCCCTGCCCCTGGATGCGCTGCTCTCCCTGAAAACGCCGCAGCGTTTCGTCTCCCGCGGGGGCGAAAAACTGCTCACGGCAATCGAGGCGTTTGCGCTCGATTTTGCAGGGAAAGTCTGCCTGGATGCCGGCGCGTCCACGGGCGGGTTCACGGATTGCATGCTCCAGCACGGCGCGGCGCGCGTCTATGCCGCGGACGTGGGCCACGGCCAGTTGCACGAAAAACTCACCGCCGATTCCCGGGTGGTCAACCTGGAACGCATCAACCTGCGCCACGCGCCGCCCAACCTGCTGCCCGAGCAGGTGGACTGCATCAGCGTGGATGTGTCCTTCATCTCCCTCGTCCACATCCTGCCGGCCTGCCTGCAATTCCTGAAGACCCGCGGAGAGCTGGTGGCCCTGGTCAAGCCGCAGTTCGAGCTGGGCCCGGGCCGCACGGTCAAGGGCGTGGTCAGACGCGAGGAAGACCGCCAGGAAGCGGTGGACACGGTGGCAGCCTTTGTCACTGCCCAGCTGGGCCTGACCCTGGTGGGCGTGGTGCCTTCGAAGATCCTCGGCCCCAAGGGCAATCAGGAATACGTCAGCTATTTCACGCGATAGATTGCCGGCCGGCATATTCTGCCGGGGTTTGCATGGAATGCTTTGTGCAAGGACGTGTTGGGATGGTGTTGCAGGCCCCCCGGACGTTCCGCCGCCGCATGTCGTGCGACCGAACGCAGCACCTGGCAGGCCTGCAGCAGCGGCGCATCGCAGTACGCACCACAAGCGGGCTGCATGCGACAGTTGAACACGTCATATAACTGGCGGAAACTCTTGACGCTGCCTGCAACTTGACACGTGAACGTTGCAGAGTCGATGCGGGCGAGTCTTTATGGAGGCAGGGCATGTCTGTCCGAACTGTTGAACTGATCGAACTGCATTGCGTGGACCACTGCAACAATAATTGCCGTTGGTGCAACAGCCATTCGCCGTTTGCTCCGGATAGAACCTATGACGCCGAGGAATACTACCCCTGGCTGGACGCCCTGGTGCGCAATCGCATCGGGTTTTCGATGCTGTCCATCTCGGGGGGGGAACCGTTCCTGCATCCCCGGATCTTCGAGTTCTGCCAGAAGCTGCGGCAGCGCTACGCCAAGCGGTTGATGCTCTCCACCAACCTCTTTTGGCTGTCGGAGTTTGATATTGAGTTCCACCGGCCATTGTTCGGCCTGCTGCATACGCTGCGCGTGACCGTGTTTCCGAACATGGTGCGCGGCCTGGGCGGGCTGGAGCGCGTGCAGAAGCTGCTGGAGCGTCTCAAGGCGACCTCGCCGCATGTGTATGTGGATGTTCGCCTTGCCGAGGAACATTTCTGCCGGCTGGAGTTCACGGCCGAACCGCTCGACGTGAATCAGCATTGTCCGTGTGCCGAGAGTGTCAACCTGCTGGTGGACGGGCGGCTGGCCCGTTGCGCCCCCGGGGCGTATGCGCACTTCAGTCCCCACGCCATCCAGGAGTTTCGCGACTCCACGGACATGTTCTACGACCTCCGCCAGCCCGACGCCGACTTCTGGCACTGGAAGTACAAGTGGCCGATGGATGCCTGCAGCCACTGCACCCACTTCCGGCAGGAGCGGTCCCAGTGGAAGGTGGAGTCTGGCACACGCCGTCGCCGCGAGCTGGAGGCGCGTTACAATCTGAATCTGGGCGCGCAGCTGGAGCAGGACGAACCGACTCCGGGCATCCTGCGCAGGCAGAACGAGGCGCTGATTGTCGCCACGCCGCCCGAAGTGCGCGCCAAGCTCCCCGCCGCCTGCCTGCATGGCAATGTCTATTACATGCCCAGACGGCAGGGACTCCACGCCCGCGAATAACCCGGCAATACGCATGGGAATCTGAACAGACAATGCGTGCGCCCGGCGTCTGCGCCGGGTTGCAAAAGGAGAGGTTGCATGACCGTGAAGGAACTTGTGCTCAAGAATCGCAGTTGCCGCCGCTTCCGGCAGGATGCGCCTGTGTCCATGGCCCAGCTGGAAGCGCTGGTGGACATCGCCCGCCTTGGCCCGTCGGCCGGCAACAAGCAGCCCCTCAAGTACATCGTCAGCAACGATCCGGTCACCAACGCCACCATCTTCGCGCGGCTGGCCTGGGCCGGCTATCTGGCCGACTGGCCCGGTCCGGTGGAAGGCGAGCGGCCGGCGGCGTATATCGTCGTCCTGCTGGATACCACCATCGATGAAAAAACCGACTGCGATCACGGGCTGGCCACCCAGAGCATCATGCTTGCCGCGGTGGAGCAGGGGTTGGCCGGCTGCATCATCGCCTCCGTGGGCCGGGAACCGTTGCGGGCCGAACTGGGCATCCCCGAGCACCTGAAGATCCTGCTGGTGCTGGCCCTGGGGCAGCCGGTGGAGGAATGCGTCATCGAGCCCCTGGGGCCGGACGGCAACATCCGCTACTGGCGCGACGAGCAGGCCGTGCACCACGTGCCCAAGCGCGCCCTGGCCGATGTGCTGGTGGCCCGCCACGGAGGGTAGGGCGGTCTGTGTCTGAAAAGAATGCTCGGGGGAAACTCTAGAGCATTTTTCTTTTGAAAAAGGACGTTGCGAGAGGGGAAACCTTATTCAAAAGGCTTCCCCTCTCGTCATGTCGTTTGTTTCGAAGACGGGTTGCGCGACTACTGTGACGTCCCCGAAATACGACGATGTTTCCATCATCCTATTTCGGGGAGGACGCAACACTACTGCCTGCTCCAGTGCCCCGGCGACCAGCTGCCGTCCGGGCGGCGGTGGGCCGGCACCCACGTCCAGCCCGGGCGCGGCGGCCCCACGTATGACCAGTAGCCTTCGGGATTGTCCGGCCCGGCAGGCACCCAGACGTAATGGTCCGGCGGACCGTCGGGGCGTGCCGGCATGAAGCCCGCCCCCACGTACCCGGGGCCGGACTCCACATAACAGGACGACAGGGACAGCGCCAGCACGGTCAGCGCGGCGCAGCACGCCAACAGCACAACTCGACGGGTGACACGTCTGCGGACGGGTGCGAGCATGGGGCCTCCGGGTCGGTCAGTGCATGGTGTCTGTGGAGCAGGAGATGGTGGGCATGGGCGCCTGGTTGAGCTTGTTCACAAACTCCTGCACCGGCGCGGAGCGTTTCCATTCCTCGTACAGTTCCATCCATTTGGCAAAGTCGAGCATGCCCTGATCCAACTGCTCTTCATGATGCTGCGTCCAGACATGGAACAACTGCATTTCTATCTGAAAGGCATTGGTGTCCATGACCTCCATCACTTTTCCTGTCGGAAACATGACGCCATCGTAATGGGAAATCATGTGCTGGCAGACCATGTTCACGGATTTTTCGTACGTGATGGTTTCGTTATTGAGCAGGTTCACCAGCTCCATGTGTTCCGGATACAGCTCCTGCATTTTTGCAATGGCGGCGTCCGGGATGCGGATGAACAGAGCGTCTTCTTCTTCCGTGATGAAATAGAAGCGAATCCAACTTTCGAACTTCATGACGCCGGAGAGCTTTTGCACGGCGTCGGCCTGATCATACTGCATTGCGTGGCTCCTTGCGCAGGGCGGCCCTGCTGGGTGATGAGGCAATGATGGACACTGTTGCGCCGGACGTCAACTCCGGACTGCGGGTTAGTCCTTGGCGGCCAGGCTGCGCAGCCGGGCCAGCACATGATCCGGGCCGATGACGTCTTCCATGGCCGGCAGGTCCATGTTCAGGGTCTTCAGCAGGGCCTCGTGGGGCTTGAGCAGGGCATATGTTTTTGATTTATTGAAGGAACTCTGCTTGTTGGTCCGGTACAGGATGTTCAGATCCTTCAGCTCGTCCACGTCGTTCCATTCCGGCATCTGCAGCAGTTCACGCCGGGCCGCCTGAAGATCGGCCACCGTGGCCTTGCAGACGCCGTTGGTGCCCCAGTGCTTGTTGGCGAACACGGCTGGCGTGTAGGCCTCCTTGGAAAAGCCGATGGCGTAGTAGCCACCATCCATGGACGGGCCGATGATGGCATCCACCCGGTGCAGCACCTCGAAGGCGCCGCCGATGACCTTGGCCGGATAGTCCGGCACGTCGCTGCCCAGGAGCACGGCCCGCTGCGCGCCCTGGGCAAAGGCGGTTTCGAAGGCGTGGGCCATGCGCTGTCCCAGATCGCCCGGCGGTTGCAGGCGGATGTCCAGATCCTGCCCGAGCCAGTGCCGGGCCTGGGCCAGGGCTTCGGGTTCGGAAAGGTCGGCGGGATCGAGCCAGAGCTGCAGCGCCGCCGGCACGGTGGCCATGGCCTCCAGCAGGTCTTCCACAAAGGCGGTGTGCAGGGCCAGGGTCAGGGCCTGGGCGGCGGCGGGGTCCATGTGGTCGGCCAGGCCTGCGGCCAGGCGCGTTTTCACTGCGCCGGCACGGGGCAGCCTGGCGAACAGGAGCAGGGTGTTGTCTTGGTGTGTCATGATTTGTCCTGAAAAGCGCGGTACCAGTGGGTGAGGGCCTGCGGGGGCACGCCGCAGGCGTGGAGCAGGCGTAAGCCATTGTTGCGCAGCCCGGCCCAGAGCAGGCCGTCGGCCCGGTAGCGCCGGGCCGACGTGGCCACCCGCTGTGGCAGGATGACCAGCTGTTCGCCACGGCGGTGCAGGGTGCGCATGATGTCCACATCCTCCATGAGCGGTATGGCCGGGTAGCCGCCCATGGCATGGAAGGTTTCTGTCCGAAAGAACTGGGCCTGATCCCCGTACGGCGTGCCGGTGAGGCGATTACGCAGGGAGGCCAGCCGGGCCATGCACTCCAGGAGCAGCCCGCCTTCCGCATACCCCAGGGAGAAGGCCCCGGCCTGGGCGGGTTTTCCGCCGCGGGGCGGGAAGAGCGCCTGCCAGATCAGGATGAGGCCCGCGGGGGGGAGACGGGTATCCGCATGGAGAAACACCAGGATGTGGCCGCGGGCCTGGGCGGCGCCGGCATTCATCTGGTTGGCCCGGCCGCGCGGGGCGCGCAAGGGGTGGACCCGCACTGCGGCTTCTGGCGCCAGGTGCTCGGGAGCCAGGGCGGCCAGGGTGTCTCCGGTGCCGGTGACGTCCAGTGCATCCACCACCAGAATCTCCACATCCGTGCAGCATTCCAGGCCCTTGACATGGGCAATGCACTCGTTGATGGTGGCGGCTTCATGCAGCACAGGGATGATTACCGAGATCATGGGCGACGCCACCGGAGAGTGGCACGCAGGGTGTTGGCGGGGGGCGTCGGGGTGATCTTCGGGGTGCGTCATGGCTGTCTCCTGCGTGATGGCGTGTTGTGACGCATTTTGCGGATCTTGAAAAGAGGCCGGCCCGCTGCGGCCGGCATCAAGCCCCTTGGAGCGAGTATCCATGCACGACGTCTGGCCGCACAATTCCCGGACCCTCATGCGCCGCAAGGAAAAGCACATGAACGATCCCGCAGCCATCGCCGCCGTGCTGCGCAGCGCAGACGTGCTGCACCTCGGTATGTGCGACGACGGCTGGCCTTATGTGACCCCGGTGAATTTTGCCTTGGTGGACGACCGCATCCTTATCCATTCTGCCCGCAAGGGCCGCAAGATGGAGATGCTGCGCAAGAACGACCGCGTGTGCATTCAGGTGGAGACCGATACCGCCCTGGTGGAGCCGGCCGCCCCGGACAACGCCTGCCAGTACACCATGCGCTTCCGGAGCGTCATCGGCTTTGGCCGGGCCGTCATCCATACCGATGCTGCCACCGTGCAGCGCGGGCTGGAAGCCCTCATGGCGCGGTATTCCTCGCGGCAGTTCCATTTTCCGGCGGCGGTTGTGGAGAAGACGGCCGTCATTGCCGTCACGCTGGAAACAGTCACCGGCAAGCAGGATGGCTGGGAATAAGGCGAATGATCTTTGAAAGGAGTACTCGGGGGAAAACCTTTCTCAAGAAAGGTTCTTCCCCCGAACCCCCTTTNGGGGAGCGCGAGAGGGGAGAATTTTTTGCAAACGGTTTCCCCTCTCGCCATGTCCTTTTTCAAGAGTAAAACGTCCGAGCGGCCGGCTTCTCCGTGCCGTTTTTGCAAAGGCAGCATCGATGCACGACATCAGCCTGGGCCATACCCTGGAGGACTACCTCACGGGCGAGCTGGTGGAAGCCACCACCTACGAAGACCTGCGCCAGGCCCTGGCCCGGCTGCTGGTGGAGGAACTGGGCTGGCCCAGGGACCGCCTGCAGCCGCGGCAAAAAATCGAGTTCGAGGCCCAGGGCGCGGCGTATGTGCGGCTGGTGGATTTCATCGCCAGGGACCACGCCGGCGCGCCGGTGTGCCTGCTGGACTTCTGCCCCGGCGAGGTCTCCACTTTCGTGCGGGAAACCCTGGCCGCGGCCCGCATCCACCCGGACGGCCCCATTCCCCTGGCCGTGATCACCGATTCCAAGGACGCGCTGCTGCTGGCTGTGGCCACGGGCGAGCCCCTGGCGCAGGGCATGCAGGCCTTGCCGCGCTGGCAGAGGCTGCAGGAACTGGCCGCGGCGCATCCCGTGCGGGCGCTGCCCCCGCAGCAGCTGGCCCTGGAGCGGCGCATCTGCCATGCCTACAGCGAATCGCGCCACAGCTGCTGCAGCCATGCCGCTGCCTGCCAACTGGCCCGTGGCGGCGGCCGGCCGGCAGGCTGATGCGTCCGCAGTGCGGGGGGATTACTTCGCTTCAGCCAACAGCATTCTGGCCACGGCTTCGTCGTACAGCAGCATGGGATTTTTGTCCGGCTGCCGATCCGAATACCGGCCGGCAGCCTGGCGGATGATTTCCAGGGAGAGCCAGCCGTGCTGCTCCCAAAGCCGCGGTTCCTGACGATTCCAAAGGCGGAACTCGATATTTCCTTGCTGGTTTTTGCGCACGTAGCAGCGGGTGTCGTGCTGGCTGGGATTGGGATAGTAGTAAAAACCCAGTTCGTCTTGCATGACGGCTCCTTTGGGACGGTGGACTCAGTAAAAAGGGCGCGGCTGCTCCTCGGCGGGCCGACACAGGGCAGATGCCTGGGAGCAGGGTGGTTGGTCAAGGGGGGGCGTTGCTGGCGTAGCGATTGATTCTCGGAACAGCCCTTGCGTTGCGGGGCGGAATACGCTAACCCCACAATGCAAAGACCTTATGGGAGAATTCCCGCGTTTCCGGGCGGCGTGGCTGCATCGCCTTGCTGGGGCAATGGCCATGTGCATTAATGAACAAATGTTTTGTTGACAAAGCAGAGCAAGCCTTCTAGCGTGAACTTCTGCTAGATGAAGCAATCCCTTCCGCCTGTGTTCGCTGCCGGTTGCGGTGGCGAGAAGGGCGGCGCACGCGCAAGTGTGCGGGGGCTCGGCAGGACCCTGTCGCGCCATCTGGTGTTGCAGCGCGTTTTGCGAACGGTTTGGTAACGTCTCGACGGGAGCGCATGCGGCGCGCCGTCGGTTGGAACATCCAACCTAACCAATGTGGAGGTAAGGCGATGGCGAAGCATCCAACCCCGATGTTGGACGAACTCGAAAAAGGGCCCTGGCCCAGCTTCGTGTCCGACATCAAGCAGGAGTGCGACAATCGGGCCAAGAACCCCAAGGGGCTTGACTACCAGATTCCTGCCGAATGCCCTGACGACCTGCTGGGGATCCTTGAGCTCTCCTTCCACGAAGGGGAAACCCACTGGAAGCACGGCGGCATCGTGGGCGTGTTCGGCTACGGTGGCGGCGTCATTGGTCGTTACTGCGACCAGCCCGAAATGTTCCCCGGCGTGGCGCACTTCCACACTGTCCGTCTGGCCCAGCCTGCAGCCAAGTATTACACGGCTGAGTACCTGGAAGC
This sequence comes from Megalodesulfovibrio gigas DSM 1382 = ATCC 19364, assembly GCF_000468495.1. NCBI lineage: Bacteria > Pseudomonadati > Thermodesulfobacteriota > Desulfovibrionia > Desulfovibrionales > Desulfovibrionaceae > Megalodesulfovibrio > Megalodesulfovibrio gigas. The sequence continues at coordinate 760,111 of NC_022444.1, read as the reverse complement.
CATCTGCGACGTCTGGGACCTGCGCGGTTCCGGTCTGACCAACATGCACGGGTCCACCGGCGACATCGTGCTTCTGGGCACCCAGACCCCGCAGCTCGAAGAAATCTTCTTCGAAATGACCCACAATCTGAACACCGACCTCGGCGGCTCCGGTTCCAACCTGCGGACGCCTGAATCCTGCCTGGGCATCTCCCGCTGCGAATTCGCCTGCTACGATACGCAGCTGATGTGCTACCAGCTGACTCAGGATTACCAGGACGAACTGCACCGCCCCGCGTTCCCCTACAAGTTCAAGTTCAAGTTCGACGGCTGCCCCAACGGCTGCGTGGCTTCCATGGCCCGGTCCGACTTCGCGGTCATCGGCACCTGGAAGGACGACATCAAGATCGACCAGGAAGCCGTGAAGGCTTACGTTGGTGGCGAATTCAAGCCCAATGCTGGCGCCCACGCCGGTCGCGACTGGGGCAAGTTCGACATCGAAGCCGAAGTGGTTGGCCTGTGCCCCACCGGCTGCATGACGTACGAGTCCGGCACGCTGAGCATCGACAACAAGAACTGCACCCGTTGCATGCACTGCATCAACACCATGCCTCGCGCCCTGAAGATCGGTGATGAACGCGGCGCGTCCATCCTCGTCGGCGCCAAGGCCCCCGTGCTCGACGGCGCGCAGATGGGCTCCCTGCTCATCCCCTTCATCGCCGCCGAAGAGCCTTTCGATGAAGTGAAAGAAGTCATCGAAAATATCTGGGAATGGTGGATGGAAGAAGGCAAGAACCGCGAGCGCCTGGGTGAAACCATGAAGCGCGTCGGGTTCCAGAAGCTTCTGGAAGTCACTGGCACCAAGGCTGTTCCCCAGCACGTGTCCGAGCCCCGCCACAACCCGTACATCTTCTTCAAGGAAGAAGAAGTGCCTGGTGGCTGGTCCCGCGACATCTCCGATTACCGCAAGCGCCACATGAGATAAGGGGAGGAGAGAAAAGATGGCTTTCATTTCTTCCGGGTACAATCCCGCTAAGCCGATGGAAAACCGTATCACGGACATCGGCCCCCGCAAATTCACCGAGTTCTTCCCCCCGGTCATCGCCAAAAACGCTGGCAACTGGGATTATCACGAGATTCTTGAGCCCGGCATCCTGGTGCACGTGGCCAAAAATGGCGACAAGGTCTTCACCGTCCGTTGCGGCGCTGCTCGCCTGATGTCCACCTCGCACATTCGTGAAGCGTGCGAAATCGCCAAGAAGTTCTGCAACGGTCACCTGCGGTTCACCACTCGTAACAACATCGAGTTCATGGTGGACAACGAGGAAACCCTCAAGGCCCTCGTTGCCGACCTGAAGACCCGCAAGTTTGCTGCTGGCAGCTTCAAGTTCCCCATCGGCGGCACTGGCGCTTCCATCTCCAACATCGTGCACACCCAGGGCTGGGTCCACTGCCACACCCCCGCCACCGACGCCTCCGGCCCGGTGAAAGCGGTGATGGACGAACTCTTCGAAGAGTTCACCTCCATGCGCCTGCCCGCCATTGTGCGCGTCTCCCTGGCGTGCTGCATCAACATGTGCGGCGCTGTGCACTGCTCCGACATCGGCCTGGTGGGCATCCACCGCAAGCCCCCGATGATCGACCACGAAAACCTGGCCAACCTCTGCGAAATCCCCCTCGCCGTGGCTGCCTGCCCCACCGCCGCCGTGAAGCCCATCACCGCGGAAGTGAACGGCCAGAAGGTCAAGTCTGTGGCCATCAACAACGACCGGTGCATGTACTGTGGCAACTGCTACACCATGTGCCCGGCCCTGCCCCTGTCCGACGGCACCGGTGACGGCATCGCCATCATGGTCGGCGGCAAGATCTCCAACCGTATCAAGGTCCCCTCCTTCTCCAAGGTCGTGGTCGCCTTCGTGCCCAACGAGCCTCCTCGCTGGCCCACAATGGCCAAGATCGTGAAGAAGATTGTGGAAGTGTACGCTGAAGACGCCCGCAAGTACGAACGTATCGGCGACTGGATTCACCGCATTGGCTGGGAAACCTTCTACGAGAAGACCGGCCTGGAATTCAGCCACCACTGCATCGACGACTTCCGGGATCCCGCCTACTACACCTGGCGGCAGACCACTCAGTTCAAGTTCACCAGCCACCTCGACTAGCGGCGGCTGTCTGTCGCGGGCCGGGCGCGCATGCGCCCGGCCCGTTCACTCGAAGCGCAGAGAGGCGTGACATCATGGAAGAAGCGAAACAGAAAGTTGTGGAATACCTGCAGGGTAAAAAGGGCAAGACCAAGTTCTACTTCAACGATTTCACCGACCTCTTCCCCGACATGAAGCAGCGCGAAGTCAAGAAGATCCTTACTGCATTGGTGAATGACAGCGTGCTCGAATTTTGGTCCAGCGGCTCCACCACCATGTATGGTCTCAAAGGCGCCGGAAACCGCTCCGAGGTCGAGGGCTAGCTCTTTTTTCGTGCCCTTTGCCTATTCTTTCTTGCAAAGGCGCGCGTAAGAGGGGCGTCGGGGGATAGGTAGGGCCGCAGCACTCATGCCTGAACGCCCCGGTACCCATCCAAAGCGCGCCTTGGCGCATGCGTCACCTGCCGCCCCCGCGACGGCAGGCGAACGCGTGCGTGCGCAGGGCTCGCCAGAACCATCCCCCCCCGCTTCCCCCGCGCCGGTCAACGGCCCGCCTTCCCTGCCGCGACCTCGGCTCATGATCGCCGGCCTCAGCGGCGGTGCCGGCAAGACCCTCGTCTCCCTGGGCCTGTGCCGCGCCTGGACGCGCGCCGGCCTCACGGTGCGTCCCTTCAAAAAAGGCCCGGACTACATCGATGCCGGCTGGCTCGGACTGGCCACGGGACTGCCCCCCACCAATCTGGACCCGTTTTTCCTCAGCCCGGAGCAGCTCCAGGCCCTGTTCCAGTATCGCCTGCAGGAAGGCGAGCTGGCAGTGGTGGAAGGCAACCGCGGCCTCTTTGACGGGCACGACGTGGAAGGCGCCTGCGCCAGCTCCCGTCTGGCCCGCACCCTGGATTGCCCGGTGGTGCTGGTTATCGATGCCACCAAGATGACGCGCACCATCGCCGCCATCATCCAGGGCGTGCAGCGCTTCGAAGAGGGAATGCAGTTGGCCGGGGTGATCTGCAACCGCACTGCCGGAGACCGGCACCGCGATTCCCTGCGGCAGGCCATCGAGCAGTACACCGATGTGCCCATCATGGGCATGCTCCCGAAAATCAAGCAAAATCCCATCCCCGAACGCCACATGGGCCTCATGAGCATGCGGGAGCAGGAAGGCGCAGAAGCGGCCCTGGACGCCATTGCAGACATCATCGAGCGCCATCTGGATCTTGACCGCCTGCGGACCGTGGCGCAGGAGGCTTCGGCCTGGCATCCCGTGCCGGAACTGGTCTGGCCCGGAGACCGCGGCCCCGGCGAGCGGCCCGTGGCACGCATCGGGTATGTGCGCGACGCTGCCCTGTGGTTCTACTACGAGGAAAATCTCGAAGCGCTGCGGCGCGCCGGCGCAAAACTCGTCCCCCTGAGCCTGCTGGATCCGGCGCCCTGGCCCGAGATTCACGGCCTGTACCTCGGGGGCGGATTCCCCGAGGCCCTGGCCGAGCAGCTTGCCGCCAACGCCCCCGTGCGTCAGCGGGTGCGCATGCTGGCGGAAATGGGCGTGCCCATTTTTGCGGAGTGCGGAGGGTTCATGTATCTGGCGAACTCCTTGCGGATCAACGGCAAGGACTACCCCATGGCCGGCGTGTTCCCTGTGCATACGGAGCTTTCCTCCCATCCCGTGGGGCTGGGCTATGTGCAGGCCGAGGTGGTGGCCGAGAATCCCTTTCTGCCCCTGGGCACGACGTTTCATGGTCACGAATTTCACTATTCCCGCTGCGTGGCGGCGGATGGCGCGGTGCTCACCCTGGGCCTCAGACTGCACAAGGGCGAAGGCATGCTGGCCGGATACGACGGCCTGCTGTACAAGAACGTCATGGCCTCATACACGCACACGCATGCCCTGGCCCTGCCGGATTGGGCGCCCCGGTTCGTCCAGGCTGCCATGGCCACCCGAAGGCTGGCCGGCTGATGCGCCTGGCCGTGCTGGCAGACATCCATGGCAACCTCGAAGCGTTGCAGGCAGTCTGGGAGGACGTGCAGCGCCGCGAGGTGGATGCCGTCTATTGCCTGGGGGACATGGTGGGCTACGGGCCAGACCCCCTGGCCGTGCTGGAATTTCTGGAAGCCCACGGCGTGCGCATGGTCCAGGGCAACCACGAATGGGCGCTCATGGGCGTGGGGCGCAGCATCTGGTTCAATTTCCTGGCCCAGATGGCCCTGCAACGCACCCGGGTCCTGCTGGGTCGGCCGGCCATGCGGCGGCTGCAGGCCCTGCCCTATGCCAGGGTGGCCCATGACTGCCGCTTTGTGCATGGCTTCCCCCCGGAATCCTGCATGAAGTACCTGTTCAAGGCCGGACGCGCGGAATTGCAGGTGATGTTTCGGCACCTGCGCCAGCGCATCTGTTTTGTCGGCCATACCCACCTGCTGGGTTGGATGGAATGGGCCGACGGCCGGGTGCTGCGCCACTCCCTGCGCGAGGGCGAACATCCCGTCGATCCCGCCACCCGCCACGTGATCAACGTCGGCAGCGTGGGCCAGCCCCGGGAGCACGACAAGCGCGCCAAATATGTCATCTGGGACGCCGCGCGGCATCGGCTGGAGGTCATGGCCCTGACCTACGACGCCCAGACCACGGCCGCAAAAATCATCGCCCGGGGCATCCCCAAGGCGTATGCAACCAAGCTGCTGTAAGGAGAAACCATGCGCACCATCGGCGGGTATGGCGTTCGCGGCCTGCTGGGCAAGGGCGGCATGGGCGCGGTGTACAAGGTGGAGCACCCGGCCCTGGGCAAGCTCGTGGCCCTCAAGCTCCTGGCGCCCTCGGAGCATCTGGCCCAGCTGGTGGGGTACGAGACGCTCAAGGAGCGCTTTCTGCGGGAGGCGCGCATCATGGCCGGCATCCGCCATCCCCACGTCAGCCAGGTCTGGGACTACGGGGAAGACGCCGGCCGGCCGTTCTTCGTCATGGAATACGCCTGCGACAGCCTCGGGGCGCTCATGGGCGAATCCTACCGCATGGAAGCGCCCTCGCGCCAGTTGCCGCCGGCCATGGCCATGGATTACGCCATCCAGACCCTCTCCGGCCTGGCCCGGCTGCACCATGCCGGCATCATCCACCGGGATATCAAGCCCTTCAACCTGCTGTTGACGGAAGAAAACCGCATCAAGATCATCGACTTCGGCCTGTCCAAGCTGCGCGGGGAGACCGCCCGCAACGACCCGGACGCCGTGAAGATCGGCACCCCCTATTACGCTGCCCCGGAGCAGGCCGAGAATCCCGAAGCCGCCGGCCCGGCCGCAGACTGTTACGCCGTGGGCGTGCTGCTGTGGCGCATGCTGGTGGGCATGCTGCCGCCGGACGAGATGGAGGGCGAGGAAGCCGACGCTGCCTGCCTCCGCCGCGATGTGTTCCTGGCGCGCTGGGACGATCTGGACCCTGCCCTGGGCCGCCAGGTGCGGGACTTCTTCGCCACGGCCCTGGCCCGGGAGCCCCTGCATCGCCACGCCACGGCCCTGGCCATGGCCGCGGACATCGAGGCCCTGCGCGAACGCTTCCAGGACGCTCTGGATGCCGCCTGCCGCCTGCCCGAGGAAGATCAGACCCTGCTGGGGTTGAGAACCCTGGATACGACAGCGCAGGGAGCGGCCGCCACCACCCTGCGGGCCGTGCCCCTGAAGACCGGGCCGCTGCGGGATCTGGAGCAGCTGGAGCTGGATTGCCTGGGCCGGCCCCTGGTGCCGCGCCGGCCGCACCTCGTCTGCGATGCCCAAGGCGAGACCGTGCAGGACCCGGTCCACGGCCTGCAGTGGCAGCGCTCGGGCACGCCGTATCCCTGCACCTGGCAGGAGGCCCATGCCCATGTGGCCCAGCTCAATGCGGTCCGCTTTGCCGGTCATGCCGACTGGCGGCTGCCCACCGTGGCCGAGCTGGCCAGTTGCATTGATCCGGACAAGGAACCCGGCGTTTCCTGCGCAGATACCTGTTTCGACACCCACCAGACCACCTGCTGGAGCGCCGACCGGCGCAGCTACATCGCGGCCTGGCGGCTGCATGCGGCCATGGGCTTCATCCAGTGGGTGGATATGCATTGCCAGACCCATGCCCGGGCCGTGCGCACGGCGTGCCCCGCCATCGGGAACAAGGAGAACGCATGACTACTTGCATCCGCTGCGGCGCCTGCTGCCGCGACGGCGGCCCGGCGCTGCACCGCCAGGACCTCGGCCTGCTGACGGCAGATCCCGGCGGGGTGCGGCCTTTTTTGGATATTGCAGACCTCGTGACCCTGCGCGCCGGCGAACCCGTGCGCGACCAGCCCGCAGGGCAGGGGCTGGCCGTGCTGACGACGGAGATGGTCAAGATCCGCGGCCGCGCCCCCGGCGACTGGACCTGCGTGTTTTACGATCCCGAGCCCAGCACCTGCATCCGCCATCCCTGGCGGCCCTGGGAGTGCCGGCTGCAGGACTGCCGCAACCCCGAGGCGCTGCGTACGGCCTATCTGGAAGATCGGGCGACGCGGTTCGACATCATGCCCGCAGGCGGCCGTCTGGCCAGTCTGGCGACCATGCACGAGACCCATTGCAGCGTGCCGGCCATGGCCCGGCTGGCCCTGGCCTTCCGTCGTGGGGATCAGAACGCGGAGTCCCTCCTGCTGCGCATGCTGGCCATGGATCAGAGCGCCCGCGGCATGCTGGCCGAGGTCGGCGGCGGCGCGGCCGAAGGCTTTGTGCTGGGCCGGCCCCTGGCCGGGCTGCTGGATGTCTTCGGGCTGGCCGTCACACGCGGCGAGGACGGCGCGCTTCATCTGGTCAAGGTCGGCCTGTGGCGGTATCCCGAGACGGCAACAGCGGAGCAGACGGCATGAACGGGCGCGGCATTGTGGTGATTACCGGCGCGGCCGGCTTCCTGGGCAGCGTGCTCTGCTGGCAGTTGAACGAGCTGGGCGAGGACCGGCTGCTGCTGGTGGACGAGCTGGGCGCGGGGGAGAAGTGGCGCAATCTGGTAAAGCGCCGCTACCTGGATTTTCTGCCCAAGGACGAGTTCCTGCGCCGCGTCAAGGCCGATGCCCTGGATCTGCCCGTGCGCGCCGTGGTGCACCTGGGGGCGCGGTCCGCCACCACCGAGCGCGATGCCGGCTTCCTCTACGAAAACAACGTCCGCTACGCCACCACCCTGTGCCGCTGGACCCTGGCCCGCGGGGCGCGGTTCCTCTTCGCCTCCAGCGCCGCCACCTACGGCAACGGCGAGCATGGATTCGACGACGATTCCGCCCGCCTGCCCGTGCTGCGGCCCCGCAACGCCTACGCCTGGAGCAAGCATCGCGTGGATCAGTGGCTGGCCATGGAAGGCCTGCTGGACCGGGTGGCCTCCCTCAAATTCTTCAATGTGTTCGGCCCGAACGAGTACCACAAGGGCCCCATGCGCAGCGTGGCCCTGCAGGCCTTCGAGCAGATTCGCGACGCCGGCCGCGTGAAACTCTTCGCCTCCCACCGCGAAGACTATGCCGACGGCGGCCAGCTTCGGGATTTCGTCTCGGTCAAGGACTGCGCCGCGGTCATGGCCTGGCTGCTGGAGCATCCCGAGGCCTGCGGCATCTTCAACGTAGGCACGGGCCAGGCCCGCAGCTTCAGGGATCTGGCAACGGCCGTGTTCCAGGCCATGGGCCGGGAGCCGGCCATTGACTACATCCCCATGCCCGAGCCCCTGCGCGCCGGGTACCAGTATTTCACCCAGGCCGGCATGACCCGCCTGCGCAACGCCGGCTACGCCGCCCCCTTCCAGACCCTGGAAGCGGCCGTGACGGACTACGTCCAGGGCCACCTGCTGACAGACGACTGGTACTGCTGATTCCATGCCGGCCATGCGTGCTGCAACGAGGATCTGCCCCAGGGCAGTTTATTCTTGAGGAAGATCTTTGCGAGAGGGGAAACCTTTTGAAATAGGTTCTCCCCTCTCGCGCTCNTTTCAAAAGGTTTTCCCCCGAGAGTTCTTTTCAAAAACAACGTGCCCTATGCCGCGCCGCCCCGGCCGGACTGCAGCCCGTCGATCAGGCGGCGCAGCTGGCGGGTTTGATCGGTCAATTCGGCCAGGGCCTCGGCGGACTGGCGCAGGGCCTCGGCCGTTTCGGACGAGATGCGGCTGATGTCCATGACGCTGCGATTGATTTCTTCGGTGGTGGCGGACTGCTGCTCGGACGCCGTGGCGATGGAGCGCACCTGGTCCGTGGTCTGGTCTACCAAATGGACAATGGTTTCCAGGGCCTGCCCGGACTGGCCGGCCAGGGTGGTGGCGTTCTCGATGCCCTGCACGGCCTGTTCGACATTCTCGACATTGGTGCGCGTGCCTTGCTGAATGCCGGCAATGGCCGCGCCCACCTCCTTGGTGGCGGTCATGGTCTTTTCGGCCAGCTTGCGCACCTCGTCGGCCNCACGGCGAAGCCGCGGCCGGCGTCGCCAGCCCGGGCCGCCTCAATGGCGGCATTGAGCGCCAGCAGATTGGTCTGGTCGGCAATGTCCGAGATGACGTTCATGATCTGGCCGATACCCTGGGCCTGCTCGCCAAGGCGGGTCATGTCTGCCTTCAGGTGCAGGGCCTTGGCTTGCACGTCGCCGATGCTGCGGATCACCTGCGCCACAATGCCCGAGCCCTCGCCGGCCTTGCCGCGGGCCGTGTCGGCGGTCTGGGCGGCCTGGGCGGCGTTCTGGGCCACCTCGATGACTGTGGCGTTCATCTCCTCCATGGCCGCGGCCGTCTCGCCCACCCGGTGCGACTGGATTTGCGATCCCTGACTGGACTGGTTGATCTGCGAGGAAATGGCCTGCGACGCCTCGGTGACAGCGCCGACGATGTGCTCCAGCTGGCGGGCCGCCTGGAGCATGCCTTCCTGGCGGGCCTGCTCGGCCTTGCGCAGGGCGGCGTCGGCCTCGGCGGTGGCGGCGTTAGCCTTGCGGCTTTCCTCGGCAGCCAGCCGGGTCTGCTCCTCGGCCTCGCCGATCTTGGCCTTGAGGTTGCCCACCATGGCCCCCATGGCCCGCTGCAGGACGCCGAGTTCATCCTTGCGCGTGCTGGCCAGGATGGGACTCAAATCCCCGCCGGCAATGCGCGTGGCTGCCGCCACCAGGCCCCGGATGGGATGCAGGACGTTGCGGGACAGGATGATCCACAATCCCGCCACCAGCAGGGCCGCCTGCCCCAGGAACAGCCCCAGGATCAGCAGTCCCAGATGGTGGGCATCCGTCAGTGCGATGCGCTTGGACACGGCCATGCCGATCACCCAGTCGGTGACGGTGGATTTTTCAAAGAGGATGAGCTTTTCATCACCCAGGGAGACGGTGTCCAGGGTGCCCTTGTCCATGGCGGCCATACTGGAGCCATAGACGGTTTCCTTGAACACATTGAACTTGCCAATCAGCGAGGCGTCGGGATGGGACAGGACAATGCCGTCGGGCGCCAGGATGAAGGGATAGCCGGCCTTGGATTCCAGCGGTTTGACAAATCTGGCGGTGAACTCGTCGATCTTGATGCCCGCGCAGATGATGCCGACGAGTTTTTCTTCAAAACGCACAGGCGCGGCGATGACGAAGATGTTTCCGCCCGTGGCTGCGTTGCGCAGTGGCTTGGACGTGAACAGCCGTCCGGTCATGGCCTGCTGGAAATACTCCCGCGCCGCGAGATCGACGCCCACCAGCGCAGAGTTGGAGCCCGTGAGGCAGGTGCCGTTGGTGCTGATGAGCAGGATGCTGTCGTAAGTGGGATGCCTGGAGGCGCTGTCCTGCAGCAGGGCCAGGGCCTGCGCCACGTGATCGGGCTCGGCTGGGCCATGGTACAGTGCGTTTACGACATCCCCGGCGGCGGCCAGGGTCAACAGTTCATTCTGCGCGCCCTTCACCCATAATTCCACCGTGGACTTGAGACCATGCACACTGGCGGCGGATTTTTCGGTGAAGGCGACGGTCAACGAGGCCGTGCTGCGCGTGTACGTCAGCCAGGTCGTCACGGCCATGCCGACAAGAATAAGCGACAAGGCCGGCAAAATGAATTGCATGCGGAGGGTCATGGTTGCTCGCTTTTATGCAACGTGTTTGAAAAAAATGGTAAAAAATGATACGGCAATGTTTCAAATAATGCCACAAATATGTCGTTTTTGCAATGGATCGTCAAAAAAAGTGTCCCTGAATTATGTCAAGACAATGCAAGACGAGAACCGGGCGGAAGCCGCGGCCAGCGTGACGGAAGATCCGGCGTTTGCGGTTGAAATGGCTAGAGCATTTTAATTTTGAAAAAGGACATCGCGAGAGGGGAAACCGTTTGCAAAAGGTTCTCCCCCTCTCGCGCTCTCCCCTTCCAAAATGTGCATAGTTGCCTTGAATCACAATAAAAAGTCTTTGGAAAGGGGGGGCTTCCCCCGAGGGTTCTTTTCAAAAACAACGTGCTCCAGGGGTTCAGGGGGGGGAAACCCTAGCTGCGGCGCTTGAAGGCCCGTTCCAGGTCCTCGCCGGTCCAGCGCAGCAGGGCCGGCCGGCCGTGGGGGCAGTATTGATGATCCGGCGTGGCCTGCCAGGTTTCCAGCAGGGCGATGGCCTCATCCGGGGCCAGGGACTGGCCGGCGGTGAGGGCCGTCTTGCAGGCCATCAGCGCGCACAGGGCGTGCCCGGGATCGTCGGGGTCCAGGGTGCCGCCGGCCACATCGCGCAGCAGGCTGCGGGCCTGGGCTGCGGTGAGCATGGCCGGCACGGCCGTGCAGCGCAACAGCGTCGGGTCAATGTGCAGCGCGAATCCCAGCTGCGCCAGATGCGGCGCGGCCGTCTCCAGGGCGGCGGCCTCGGCGGGATGCAGGGGCATTTCCAGGGGGGCGGCCAGCAGTTGCGCCGGCTCCTGGCCCATGCCCTGGCGCAGGCGATGGTACAGCACGCGCTCGTGGGCGGCATGCTGATCCACCACGGCCATGGACCCGTCGGCCAGGGCCAGCAGCAGGTAGGTGGAGGCGACCTGCCCCAGATAGCGCCAGGAGGCTGCCGGTCTGGCTGCCGGCGCTTCAGGCCGGGCAGGGGAGACGGGCCGAACCGGTTGGACGGGCCGGGCTGACTGGGCCGGCGGCGGGGCGGCCGGCGGCGGGGCGGTGGGCCTGGGCTCGCCGTAGGGCCTGACCGATTCAGCCACGTGATGCCCGGGCGCGGCGATGGCCGCCGGCACGGGCAGCGCAAAGGGGATGGGGGTCGATGTTGGTCGCGCGGCGTGGTCGGTCCGTGGTGCGGGGAAGGATGGGGACTTTACGGACAGCTCCGGCGTTTCGGCCTCCAGCCCGCTCAAGACGGCGCGGCGGACCAGGGAGAAGACGCGGTCCTCGTCTCGGAAGCGGACCTCGGTTTTGGCCGGGTGGACGTTCATGTCCACGGTCTCGGGCGGAAGTTCCAGAAACAGCACGAGCTGCGGATGCTCCCGGGTCAGGAGCCGGAGCTTGTAGGCCTCGCGCACGGCGGCCTGGAGCACGCGATCCTGCACGGGCCGCTGGTTGACGTAGCACAGCAGCCGGTCCCCTCTGGCCTGGGCCTGGGCCGGGCTGCCGGTCAGGCCGTGGGCGCGGCCGTCTTCGCGGGAAAGGTGAAAGGGGATGAGCCCCTGCAGCAGCTGGGGCGGCCAGATGCTGGCCAGGCGGTCGCGCAGGGTTTGCCGGGCCGGGAAGCGGTAGGCCTCGCGGCCGTCCAGGGTCAGGGAAAAGGCCACCTCCAGATGCGCCAGGGCCAGACGGGCCAGCAGCTCCTGACAGCGCTTGGCCTCGGTGGTCTGGGTCTTGAGGAATTTCAGGCGGGCCGGCACGTTGGCGAAGAGATCGCGCACGGTCACTTCCGTGCCCGGCTGCGGCGGGATCTGGCCGCGGCCCAGCAGGCGGCCGTGGAGCACCTCCACGAACGCGCCTTCGCCGTGGCCTCGGGGGGTGGAGGCCAGGATCAGCCGGGAGACGGAGGCCACGCTGGGCAGGGCCTCGCCCCGGAAGCCGAAGCTGCCCAGGGAGAAGAGTTCCTCCAGCCGGGCGATCTTGCTGGTGGCGTGGCGGGTGAGGGCCAGTTCCAGGTCAGTGGCGGGGATGCCGCCGCCGTCGTCGCGGACACGGATCAGCCCCTGGCCGCCGCGTTCAATGGTCACGTCGATGCGCCGGGCCCCGGCATCCAGGCTGTTTTCCAGCAACTCCTTGAGCACCGAGGCCGGCCGCTCCACCACCTCGCCGGCGGCAATCTGGTTTTGCAGGGCCGGTGGCAACACGGCAATGCGTCGGGCAGGGGCGTCGGACGACGGGGCAGGGGAGTGATGCTGCATGATGGAGATGGTAGCCGCTTGGGGCGTGCTGTCAAGACAGGTGGGCGAATGGAAAATATTGAAAAAAAGATCTGAATGGTTTGCTAGTTGCGGTATGATTGTTCGTGTTTCCCGTGCGGTCTCTAGAGTAATCGCCGCGATGGTCGATAGGCAAGGCAGTGGCACACACCAGGAGGGCTGCGGCATGATGCAACGACACCACCCCAAACCGACGTTGGCCTCGGAACGCGCTGCGGCGCGGCGTGTGTTGGCCGACCTCTTTCCCGAAGCCTTCGAGGTCGGCCTGGCCTTCGATTTGTCCTTGCTGTACGCAGAATGCGGGGAGTGCGGCCGGCCGCTGGTCTGGCCGGTCAATGTCACCCGGCTGGTGCTCAAGCACGCCGGCGTGGCTCCGGAATCCCTGGACTACTCGCACCTGCTGCGCAGCAACGGCTGTGCGGTCTGTTCGCCGGAACTGACGGATCCGATCATTACCCTCGTCCGGCTCATGTGACCGCCGGCGATTACGCCGGCGATTCCAGCGTGGCAGCCGCGGTCGCCACTTCCTCGCGGAATTTCTCCCGGGCTGCGGTCAGCCGGCCGGCCAGCTCGGGATCCTGCAGGGCCAGGATTTGCGCCGCCAGCCAGGCGGCGTTCTTGGCTCCGGCGCCGTCCAGGGCCACGGTGGCCACGGGGAAGCCCGGGGGCATTTGCACCGTGGCCAGGAGGGCATCCAGGCCGTTCAGGGCCGAGGCGTTGATGGGCACGCCAATGACCGGCTTCATGGTCCGGGCGGCCACGGCGCCGGCCAGATGGGCGGCCATGCCTGCGCCGCAGATGAACACCTGACAGCCGGCGGCTTCCAGTTCATCCACCAGTTGTTCGGTGCGGGCCGGGGTACGGTGGGCCGAGGTGACGGTGAAGCGATAGGTCACGCCCAGGGCATCCAGCACGCTGGCGCAGGGGCGCATCTTGGCTTCGTCGGACAGGCTGCCCATGAAAATCGCCACGCGGGGCATACAAACTCCTGCTGCAAAAGTGGTTTCGGGTGGGAGGATCAGGCCAGGCCCAAACGCCTGAGGCCTTTCATGCCAATGTCGGAACGACAATACTTTCCGTCAAACTCAATATGCGCTGCGGCGGTGTAGGCCTGATCCCTGGCCTGGGCCAGATCCGCGCCCAGGGCGGTCACGCCCAGCACCCGGCCGCCGGAGGTCTGCACCTGCCCGTGTTCCAGGCGGGTGCCGGCATGAAAGACGGTCACGCCCGGCACGGTCCCGGCTGCATCCAGGCCGGCAATGGCCTTGCCCGTGTCGTAGCTGCCGGGATAGCCCCCGGCGGCCAGCACCAGACACAGGGCCGATTCGGGCCGGATGGCCAGCATGTCCGGCGCAAGCCGGCCCTCGCAACAGGCCAGAAGCACGGCCGGCAGGTCGCAGTCCAGGCGGGTCATGAGGGGCTGGCATTCGGGATCGCCGAAGCGGACGTTGTATTCCAGGACGAACGGCTGCCCGTCCACGAACATCAACCCGGCATACAGCACGCCCTTGAACGGCGTGCCGCGCTGGGCCATGAGGCGGACAATGGGGGTGATGGCCAGGTCGCACATGGCCTGCAGGGAGGCGTCGGGGAGGATGGGAGCCGGGGAATAGGCGCCCATGCCGCCGGTGTTGGGACCGGTGTCGCCGTCGTAGATGGCCTTGTGATCCTGGCAGGCCGGCAGGGGCACCACGTGTTCGCCGTCGCACAGGGCCAGCAGGGAGGCCTCTTCGCCGGCCAGGGCGTCCTCGATGAGCACGCGCGCGCCGGCCTCGCCAAAGCAGTGCTGCACCAGCATGGCGTCCACGGCTTCCAGGGCCTCTTCGTGGGTTTTGGCCACCACCACGCCCTTGCCGGCGGCCAGGCCATCGGCCTTGATCACCATGGGCACGCTGTGGGCCAGCACATGGGCGCGGGCGGCGTCGGCGTCGTCGAACACGGCAAAGCCGGCCGTGGGCACGCCGGCATCCACCATGGCTTCCTTGGCGAAGATCTTGCTGCCTTCCAGCCGGGCTGCGGCCTGCACCGGTCCAAAGCAGGGCACGCCGGCGGCGGCGCAGGCGTCTGCCAGACCCAGGGTCAGGGGCAGTTCCGGACCGGCCACCACCAGATCGATGCGTTCGCGGGCCACGAGGGCCATGAGGCCGGGGATGTCGCCGTCCTTGACCGGCACGTTCTGCACGCGGCCGGCGGATGCGGCGGCCATGGCGGCGGTGCCGCCGTTGCCGGGTGCGATGAGAAGCGATTCAACGGCAGGACTCTGGGCCATCTTCCAGGCCAGGGCATGTTCGCGGCCGCCGCCGCCGACGATGAGGCAACGCATGGAGGCTCCTTGCGGGTGAGCGGCGCGACGTCTGCTTTTCCCTGAGGGTGGAATGTGCTAGGAGACGCCGACGCCGATGTGGGACGTATTTGTGTGGTGGATACGAAATTTTGCCCCGCGGCGCAATTGCGACCATCTCCCCAGGAGCGCCGGCATGGCAGCCAATCGCCGATTCTTGCCCGAAGTGACCGCCCAATCCCTGCACGACACCCAGACCCGCGGCCTCGACTGGACCCTCAACCATGCCTGGCAGGGCAGCCCGGTCTATCGGGCCCGGCTGCAGGAAGCCGGCTGGCAGCCCGGCGAAGGCCTGGGGCTGGAGGATCTCGGCCGTCTGCCCTTCACCACCGTGGAAGACCTGCGCCAGGGCTACCCCCTGCCCCTGCTGAGCGTGCCCGAGGAGCAGGTGGTCCGGGTGCATGCCTCCTCCGGCACCACGGGCAAGCGCAAGGTCCTGGCCTACTCGGAAAAGGACATCCAGACCTGGAAGCACATGTTCGCCCGCTGCTACGAGCTGGCCGGCCTGACCGTGCTGGACCGCGTGCAGATCTGCGTGGGCTACGGCCTGTGGACGGCCGGGGCCGGGTTTCAGCTGGGCTGCGAACACTTCGGGGCCATGGCCGTGCCCGTGGGGCCGGGCAACCTGGAAATGCAGTTGACCCTGCTGGAAGACTTCCGCAGCACCTGCCTGTGCTCCACGGCCTCCATGGCCCTGCTGCTGGGCGAGGCCGTGGAAAAGCAGGGCTTGCGGGACAAGATCGCCCTCAGAAAATGCATTTTCGGGGCCGAGGCCCACAGCCCGGCCATGCGCAAGGCCTTTGAAGAAAAGCTGGGCCTGGAGGAGAGCTTCGACATCGCCGGCCTCACGGAGCTGTACGGCCCCGGTACCGGCCTGGAATGTCAGGCCCACGACGGCCTGCACTACTGGGCCGATCTGTTCATCCTGGAGATCCTGGACCCGGCGACGCTGCAGCCCGTAGCCCCCGGCGAGGTGGGGGAGATGGTGGTCACCACCCTGTGCAAGGAGGCTGCGCCGCTGATCCGCTATCGCACCCGGGATCTGACGCGGCTGTTGCCCGGCGACTGCCCCTGCGGCTGCAGCCTGCCGCGGCATGATCGCATCCTGGGCCGCAGCGACGATATGATCATTTATCGCGGCGTGAACATCTACCCCGGCCAGATCGCCGAAGTCCTGGGCAGGTTCGCGGACTGCTCCTCGGAATACCGCATCGTGCTGGAGCGCAGCATGGGCAAGGACGTGATGCGCGTGGAGGTGGAGCGGGCCCGCTGCGCCTCGGCCGACGCCGATCAGGCCCTGGCGGCCAGGGTGGCGGAATCCCTCCATAAGGCCCTGCTGGCCCGGGTGCAGGTGCGGCTGGTGGACCCAGGCAGCCTGCCGCGCAGCTTCGGCAAGAGCAGGCGCGTGGTGGACGAGCGCGGGGAGTAGGCGGGCCTCGGTTTTTTTGAAAAGAGTCGCCGGGGGGGACCCCTTTCTGAAGAAAGGGGTCCCCCCCGAGCCCCCCTCCCCAAAGACTTTTGGCGGGATTACAAGATACTACAAAAGTTTTGGAAGGGGAGCGCGCGAGAGGGGAGAACCTTNAGGTTTCCCCTCTCGCAAAGTCCTTTTTCAAGAGTAAAATGCTCTATTGCATGGGCGGCTCGGGCGCGGGTCTGGCGATGCAGAAGCCTTGCACGTAGTCCACGCCCGCGGCCTGCAGCCAGGCCAGTTCCTCCGGCGTTTCCACGCCTTCGGCAATGGAGATCACGTGCAGCTGTCGGGCCAGCTCGATACAGTTGCGGGTGATGGCGGCCTTGTACGCGTCCCGGTCCACATGGCGGATGAGCTGCATGTCCAGCTTCATGAAGTCCGGCTTGAGCTGGGAGAGCAGGTTCAGGGAGCTGTAGCCTGCGCCCAGGTCGTCCAGGGCGTGGCGGAAGCCATGGGCGCGGTAGTAGTCCAGGATGGCCAGCAGGTGGTTGGTGTCGGACACATGCTCGCTTTCCGTCACCTCGAAGACCACCTGGGCCGGGTCGAGGCCCCTGGCCTGGATGGCCTGGAAGGTCGTCTGCAGGCAGGCTTCTGGCCGGTAGATGGTGGTGGGAATGAAATTGATGAAGATCTTCTGCCGGATGCCGTGACGGTGGGCGGCTTCCACGGCGCTCAGGCGGCAGGCGCGGTCCAGCTGGAAGAGCAGGTCGGCCTTGCGGGCGATGGAGAAGATCTCGCCGGGGGTCACCAGCGCGCCGGCTGCGGTCCTGCCGCGCATGAGGCACTCATAGGCGAACACTTCCTGCGGCGCGTCAGCATGGACGATGGGCTGGAACCAGGTTTCAATGCGTCCCGCGGCCAGCATGTCCGCCAGCCACTCGCCGCGAACACGGGTCAGCAGTTGTTCCAGGCTCTGCAGCCGCAGCAGGTGGCCGATCTCCAGGGCCTCGCCGTGGGGCAGGTACAGGCATTTGGTGTCCCGCAGTTCCTGCTCGTGCAGGGTTTCCCCCAGTTGGGCGGCCACCGTCTCCAGCAGCCCCAGGCTGCAGGCCGTCTGCAGCAGGCCAGGGAAGCAGGCCTCGGTGCACGGCGCCTGCAGGGTGGCGAACAGTGTTTCCAGCAGGCGGGATGTGGGTGCAATGGGCGGGGCCATATACAGCATCCCCTCCCGGGGCAGGGGCGGGGGCAGCATTTCACAACGGGAACAGGGCATGGAATATCCTGGGTGGAGAACGGAATATGCCAAGTATGTACGAGGAAGACCGCGCGTTGTCAACGGGGCAGGGAGATACCGTCTGGCTCCGGGCGTGTCGTCCAAAGACGTGCAACGCGCTGGGGCGCACCTGCTATGCGCCGTCGCCAGCGTCCAGGAGCGCTCGGGCCCAGAGGCTGGCCTGGGCGTGCAGGGCGGCGGTTTCTTCGGGCGGCAGGCCCAGGTACAGCAGCAGCCTGGCGGCGGTGTCGAAGTCTCCGATGCTCAGGGCCTTGGCCAGATCCAGGGCCTTGGCGGCCGGGCCGCCCGTGCACAGCAGGGCCTGTTCCAACACGTCGGACAGGCCCAGCGCGGGCAGAATCTCGTCCATGGGCTGGCCCAGCAGGGCGTCCAGCTGGGAGAAGACGCCCAGGAGGAAGAAGCCGTCCTCGGACAAGGCCGGTCTGGGCATGCGGTGGCTGCAGGTGGCCAGAAACCGGCCGCGCAGCACGGAGGAGTAGAACAGTTCCTGGCCGCGGTCGGAATCGCCCATGTCCGAGAGGGTGGCCACCAGCAGCCACTGCCGCAGGGCCCGGCCCCCCAGAAAGGCCACGGCCTGCGGGATCGAATCCACCTTGCGGGCAAGATGGAACGCAGCGGAATTCAGGTGCCGCAGCAGGCGGAAGGAGAGGGACGGGTCCTGGGTGACGGTCTGTGCCACCCGGCCCACGTCATAGTCGTCCCTGGCCAGTTGGCCCAGGAGCTGGAGCTTGGCCATGTTGCCGGTGGACAGGGTGCGGCCGGGAATGACTTGCGGCTTGGAAAAGTAGAATCCCTGGAAGAGCTGGAAGCCGCAGGCGCGGCAAAGGTCGTGCACTTCCTTGTTTTCCACCTTTTCGGCCAGCAGCACGGCCTTGGAGCGCAGCAGCGCCCGGCTGAGGGCGATGATTGTGGCCGGCTCCATGCCCAGCACGTCCACCTTGACGATGTCTGCCAGGGCCAGCAGGGCCTCGTAGCCGGGCTGGCCCACGAAGTCGTCCAGGGCCAGCTGGTAGCCTTCCTTCTTGAGGCCCGCGCACGCCTTGAGCACGGCCGGTTCGGGCTGGACCGTCTCCAGGATTTCGGGAATGCAGATGGAGCTGGGCAGGGCCAGGGCGCTGCGGGAGAGCAGCAGCCGGGCCGGGAAGTTGATGAGGATTTTCTGCTCCGGCGCGAGCCCCTGGCTGCCCAGGGCGAAGCCGTCCGCAATGACCCGGGCCGTGGCGGCGTCCGGGTCGTCGATGCGGGCGATCTGGTCGCCCTGGGCCTGGCGGAAGAGCAGCTCGTAACCCCACACATGCTGGTCCCGGTCGAAGATGGGCTGCCGGGCCACGAATATGGCATGGAAGGCGCTGGGATTGGCAATGGGCGGGGTGGTGGGCATGGAGCGCTCCTGGAGAGCCATGCTATGGCATGGCCGGGGCGAGGCTCAGCCCGGCATCCAACGGCAGGCCGAGCATGAGGTTGGCGTTGGCCACAGCCTGGCCGGACGCGCCGCGGCAGAGATTGTCGATGACCGAGACGATGAGCAGCCGGCCGGTGCGCAGATCCGGCACCACGGCGATGTCGCAGAACATGGTGCCCCGCACGTGCCGGGTTTCCGGGAGCATGCCCGCAGGCAGCACGCGGACAAAGGCGTGCCCGGCGTAGTGGCCGGCATAGGCCTGGCGCAGGCCGTCCGCGCCCAGGGCCAGCCCTTCGGGGGTGAGCATGGTGTAGATGGTGCTCAGGATGCCGCGGTTGATGGGCAGCAGGTGGGGCGAGAAGTTCACCACCACCGGCGTGCTGGCCACGGCGCTGAGTTCCTGTTCGATTTCCGGCGTGTGGCGATGCCGGCCCAGATTGTAGGCCCGGAAGGTGTCCGTCACTTCGCAGAAGAGCGTCCCTGTCTGGGCCTTGCGGCCTGCGCCGCTGGCGCCGGACTTGGCGTCGATGACGATCCCCTGGGTGGACACCAGCCCGTTGGCCAGCGCCGGCCACAGGCCCAGGATGGCCGCCGTGGGGTAGCAGCCGGGATTGGCCACCAGGGACGCGCCGGCAATGGCGTGGCCGTACATCTCGGGCAGGCCGTAGACGGCATCTTCCAGCAGATGCTGCTGCTCGTGGGGCTGGTTGTACCATTCGCGGTACACTTCTGGATCCCTGAGACGGAAATCCGCCGACAGATCCACCACCTTGACGCCGCGGCCGCGCAGGGCGGCGGCCATTTCCTGGGCGGCGCCGTGGGGCACGGCCAGAAACACCAGCTCGCAGCGCTGGGCCAGGGCGGCGGGGTCCGGCTCCACCACCGGGCACAGGCCGGTGCGGCAGTGGCGCAGGAAGGGATAGATGTCCTGCAGCACCTTGCCGCATTCGGTGCGGGAGGTGGCGGCAACGAGTTCGAACCGGGGGTGCCCTTCCAGGAGCCGGGCCAGCTCCATGCCGGTGTAGCCGGTCACGCCCACAAGGCCAACGGGAATGCGTTCCACAGGCGCCTCGCCTAGGGTTTGCGCATGACGTACTTCATGCGCAGTTCATACAGCAGGCCGTCCACGAGCCGGGTTTCCTCTGCATCCAGATTGCCGGCGGTTTTTTCCTTGAGCATGGTCAGGGTGTCGATGGTGTGTTTGGCCATGGCCAGATCCATGCAGACGTTCCTGTTTTCCGGGTTGGGCACTTCGCCCAGGTGCACCAGGCAGCTGGAGAACAGGGAAAAGACGAAGGTGGAGAAGTTGGGCTCGGGCAGGGTGGGCATGCCGCAGACCTGCGCGGGGTCCTGGTCCTGGTCGGCCGGGGATGGTGCAGCGTCCGCCGGCCCATCCACCTGAGCGTCCGCCTGAGCGTTCGCTGCCGTTTCGTCCTCCACCGTGACTCGACGATCATGCACGACGAATTCTTCCTTTTTTTCAGTCTCCGACATGGAAGTCACCTCGTGAAAATGGATCAGTAGGGACCTGCATCGTTAGCATGCCGACAGGGGCAAATCAATGTGCATCCGCCCAGGTCCGGCCCATGCCCCAGTCCACCACCAGGGGGACATCCAGGGGCGCGATGCCGGACGCAGCATGGTCCAGCACGCCGGCCATGAGCGCCTGCAGGCGGCGTCCGGCCGTGGCGGCGACGTCTTCGCCGCCGGGCACCTCCAGCACCAGTTCGTCATGCACCTGGAGCAGCATGGCCGCGCCCAGGCGGCGCAGTTCCTCGTCGTGGAACACCGCCAGCATGGCCAGCTTGATGATGTCTGCGGCGCTGCCCTGGATGCGCGTGTTCACGGCCTGGCGGCGGGCCTGGCTGGCCACCTGGGCGTTCTGGGAGTGGATCTGCGGCAGCAGGCGGCGGCGGCGGGCCAGGGTGAGGACGAAGCCATCGCGCCGGGCGGCCTCTTCCACCTCGTCGTAAAAGGCCTTGAGCCGGGCCAGCTTCTCGAAATACCGCGCGATGAAGGCTTTGGCGTCCTTGAGGGAGACGTGCAGCTCCTGGGCCAGGGACTGCGGCCCCATGCCGTAGATGAGACCGAAGTTGATGGTCTTGGCGTTGCGGCGTTCGTCCGGGGTCACGGCGTCCTGTGGCTTGTCGAAGAGCAGGGCTGCGGTGCGGGCGTGGATGTCTGCGCCGTGGCGGAAGGCGTCGATGAGGGTGGGGTCGCCGCTCATGTGCGCCAGCACCCGCAGTTCGATCTGGGAATAGTCCGCCGCCACCAGCAGCGCACCGGGCCGGGCCACGAAGCACTGGCGCATGCGCGTGCCGTGCTCGCCGCGGATGGGGATGTTCTGCAGGTTGGGATTGGAGGAGGACAGCCGGCCCGTGGCCGTGGCCACCTGATGAAAGGTGGTGCGGATGACGCCCTGTTCGTCGGCCAGCCGGGGCAGGGGTTCCAGGTACGTGGAGCGGAGTTTTTCCAGCTTGCGAAAGTCCAGGATGGCCTGGACCACCGGGTGCGCGCCGGCCAGTTTGTCCAACACTTCCTGGGAGGTCGAGGCCTTGCCGCCGGGAGTCTTGCCGGCCGGGGCGAGCTTGAGGTCCGTGAACAGCACCTGGGCCAGTTGCAGGCTGGAGCGGATGTTGAAGGGGCGGCCGGCCAGCTGGTGGATGCTGCGCTCCAGGGTGTCCAGCTCGCGGGTGACATCCTGCAGGAACTCGCGGAAGGCGGCGCGGTCGATGGCAATGCCCGTGGCCTCCATGGACGCCAGCACCGGGAGCAGGGGCGCTTCCAGGGTGCGCATGAGCTCGGCCATGTCGTTTTCAGCCACGCGCCGGGCCAGCAGCTGCCCCAGGGCCAGGGCCTGGGCCGCGGGCACGGCCGGCGGGGCCGGGTCCAGCTCCGGTCCCAGGCGCTCCAGCAGGCGGGGCAGGGCGTAGTCGCGCTCTTCGGGGTCCAGCAGATAGGCGGCCAGGCTCGTGTCCTGGAGGGTGTCGATGCCGGCATGGATCCAGGCAGGGCAGGCCCGCAGCAGGGCCTTGACGTCCGGGCAGTGGACCGCCGCCGCCGACCGTAGCCAGCCGGCCAGGGCCTCGGCGTCCACCTCCAGCCGATAGTGCCGGTCGTCGATCCAGGCATGCGGCGCACCGTCCTGCAGGGCCAGGCCGATAGTCCGGCCGGCGATGTCCGGCAACTCTTCGGTCTGGGCAATGCGTGTTACTTCCGGCAGGGCGGGGGTGTCGGCCGGTTCCTGGAACAGGGACAACTCGGCCATGACCGCCGGCTTGGTCTGCTTGACGAGCCGTGCGGGCTGGCGGTCCTGGAAGCCGAGGGCGGGATCGGCCTGGAACTCCCGCGCCAGGGACCGGAGTTCCCATTCCTGCAGAAAGGCGGCCAGGGCGTCACGATCCGGTGCGGTGCGGGGGAAGTCCTTCCAGGTGCCGGGGGCGCAGCCCGCGCGGTCGAGGGTGGTCAGCGTGCGGTAGAGGAAGGTCTTGTCCATCACCGGGGCCAGCTTGGCCCGCACCGAGGGCTTGAGGGCGTCCAGATGTGCCTGCACGGCCTCCAGGGTGGGGTGCTCCTTGAAGATGGCCAGGGCCGTTTTGGGGCCGATGCCGGACACGCCGGGAATGTTGTCCGAGGTGTCGCCCACCAGGGCCTGCACGTCCGGCCACTGTTCGGGCGAAAGGCCGGTCTCCTGCTGGAACATGGCCTTGGTGACGAGCTTTTCCGGGGTGCTCATGGGATCCCAGAGCACCACGCCGTCGTCCAGCAGCTGCCGCAAGTCTTTGTCGGACCCCACGATGACCACCGGCCGCTCGCGCTTGGTCTGGGTCGCCAGACTGGCGATGCAGTCGTCGGCCTCGCAGCCCTGGCTCACATGGGTGCGCACGCCCAGGAGTTCCACGGCCTTGAGGATGACCGGCATCTGCCGCAGCAGGCCTTCCGGGGTGGCGTCGCGCTGGGCCTTGTATTCGGGGAAGGCCTGATGGCGGAAGTTGGGGCCGGGGCCGTCCACGAAAAAGATGATGTGCTCTGGCCGCTGCGTTTTCAGGAGACCGAAGAGCATGCGCAACACCAGAAACAGCGCATTGGTGGGATGCCCGTCGGAACGCGAGAGGTTGGGCAGGGCAAAGAAGCTGCGGAAGATGTACGCCGAGCCGTCGATGCAGAACAGGGGGGGCTGGGAAAAGCCGAGTTGGGCGGCAAGGGGCGCGGAGGGGGGCGGCGTGGTTGGAGGCATGCGAGGATCCTGGGCGTGTTGGGATGAAGGCTGGCCGGCCTCTCCTTGACGTGAGGCCCTGCGACGCTACAGGCTGGCCAGCCGCTCGATCTGTTTTTTGTACTGCAGGATGCCTTGCGCCAGCCCCTGGGCCTGGCGGGTGAGGTAGGCCTCGCTGGTGAGGTTGGCGCGTTCGGCAGGATTGGTGATGTAGCCAAGCTCCACCAGAATGGCGGGCATGCGCGCGCCCATGAGCACATAGAACGGCGCGGAGCGCACGCCCATATCCTTCACCTTGTGCTTTTTGACCACGGTGGACAGGATGCTCTTGTGGGTGTTCCTGGCAAGATCCTGCGACTCTTTCATCTTCGAGTTAAGCATGAGATCGGTGAGGATGAACTGCAGATCCGAGATTTTCTTGGAGGAGACGGCGTTTTCCCGGGCCGCCACCCGCACGGCGTCTTCGGAGGTGGCCAGGTCGAGGTAGTAGGTCTCCAGGCCGTGGATGCTGTCAGTATTGTAGGCGTTGACGTGGATGGAAATGAAGATGTCCGCCTTCTTCATGTTGGCCATGGCCGTGCGCTCTTCCAGGGGGATGAAGGTGTCGTCGGTGCGGGTGTAGAGCACCTGGAAGCCTTCCTTCTGCAGGAGCTTGCCCAGAATTTTGGCGAACCTGAGGTTGATATCCTTCTCGAAGGTGGACCCCACGAACGCGCCGGGATCCTTGCCGCCGTGGCCGGGGTCCAGCATGATCACGCCCACAGTCAGGCCAAGCTGCTCCACCAGGGTGCCGGGGTGCTTGGCGGCGCTGGCCGGAGGGACGGGCGCGGCGGCGGATTTTTTCTCAGGCACAGCAGGTTTGGCCGGCGGGGCGGCGGAACTGGAGGGTGCTGGCGGCACGCTGGAGGCCGGCGGCGCGGTGGATGCTGGTGGCGCGCTAGATGCCGGGGGAGCGCTGGACGCCGGCGGCGCGGTGGAAGATTCGCCAGCCGGACGCGAGCCCTGCTTGCTGGGTTTCTTGACCACCACAGGCTGCGTTGTGTCTGGCGTGGCGGGCGCAGCGGGCGCAGGCTGCGGGCTTGCCGCAGCCCGGGGGACAGCGCCGGTGGAGACATTCGGACCGCCATACACATCCACCAGCAGGCGGAACCCGTCGTCCGACTCCATGGCGAAGACCTTGAATCGCTGCATGGTTTGCAAATCCAGCACCACGCGGGTCACGTCCGGCGCATTCTGGGCCGTGCGCACCCGGCGCAGGTTGCCGTCGGCCACCGTGAGATCTGCCGGCACGGCCCTGGACTTGTGCACGTTCTTCAGATCCAGATACAGCCGGTGCGGCAGGTTCTTCTCCGGCGCGGGCGGCAGGGTCTGCTGGGTGTACTGGACGGGCTTGTCCAGAACCAGGGTGACGCGCGTGTACTCCTCGCTGGATTGATGCCGGACGGCCAGCAGCTGGGCCGGCCCTCCTGGCGAAACAGGTGCAGGCGCCGGGGCTGCTGGCGCAGGCGCCGGGGCCTTGGCCGCCACCGGCGGCACCGGAGCTTTGGCCGCCACCGGCGGCACCGGAGCTTTGGCCGCCGGTGCGGGGGCGGGTGCAGGCGTTGGCGCAGGCGTTGGGGCGGGTGCAGGGGCTGACGCCTTGGCTGCCGGTGCCGGCGGTGCCGCCGGGGGCGTCACCAGTTCGCCGTCTTCCGGATGGGCCTTGGAGCGAGTCACCACAGGCTGCTTGGGTTGCGCCGGTGCCGAGTCCAGGGTGACGAGCATCCGCACGAACCGGTCGCGCATGTCGCCCTTGGGGTACTTGGCCAGGCCGGTTTTGCAGCTCTGGCGGGCGGCGTCGGCGTCGTTGAGGTGATTGTACTGCACCTGGGCCGTGCGCCAGAGGGCGTCGTCAGCCCAGGAATGATCCGGATACCGGGTGGTCACGCGGTTGTAGTAGTCCAGGGCCACCTTGAAATCCGTGGCCAGGGACGAGCGTCTGCCCAGTTCTTCGTTCACCCGGCCCACGTAATACAAGGCCTTGGCCGCCACGGCGCCGCGCGGGTTCTGTTTGTAAATGGAGAGGAAGGCTGTTTCCAGAGCCTGCCAGTTGCTGCGGTACGCGCTGTCTTTTTGGTCCTGGGCCAGGGCCTGGAACTCGGCGTGGTATTTTTCGAAGTCCTCTTTGGGGCCGGCCCAGGCCTGCACCGTGGCGCAGGCCTGCAGCAGCGTCAGCCACATGAGCCACATGGCCAGCCAGCCAAGCGCCCGACGCGCCAAGGGGCGTTGGGGCGAGGCTGGCACGGGGAGGGAAACGGGACGGCGCAAGGGAGGCATCTTACTCCACGGTGACGCTTTTTGCCAAGTTGCGGGGCTGATCCACGTCCTTGCCCAGGTAGTCCGCCGTTTCATAGGCGAAGAGCTGCAGGGCCGGCAGGGCCATGAAGGCGCCAAGCGGCCCCCAGACGCGGGGGATGATCCAGGGGTGCTCCACCTGCAGGTCCATCCCTTCGTTGGTCAGGGCGATGATCTCCCCGTTGCGGGCCTGCACTTCCTGCAGGTTGGATTTGACCTTGGGGAACAATGCGTCGTCCAGGGCCAGGGCAAAGGTGGGGAAGTGGGGATCGATGAGGGCGATGGGCCCGTGCTTCATCTCGCCGGCGGCGTAGCCCTCGGCATGGATGTAGCTTATTTCCTTGAGCTTCAGTGCGCCTTCCAGGGCCAGGGGGCAGCAGTGGCCGCGGCCCAGGAACAAAAAGCTGCGGGCGTCTGCATACAGGCGGGAGAGCTCGCGGGCCTTTTCGCGCATGGCGGGCAGGTGGTCGTCCAGCAGAGCGGGCAGTTGCCTGAGGGCCTCGATGCAGGCGATGCGATCCGCCTCCCGCAGGGTGCCTTTTTCCTGTCCCCAGTGCAGGGCCATGAGGGTGAGCAGGGTCAGCTGGCTGCACATGGCTTTGGTGGAGGCCACGCTGATTTCCGGTCCGGCCTGGGTGTAGACGACGCGATCAGATTCCCGGGCGATGGACGAGCCCACCACGTTGCACAGCCCGATGACCGGCACGCCCATGGACTTGACCAGTTGCAGGCAGGCCAGGGAATCCGCCGTCTCCCCGGACTGGCTGATGATCAGCACGGCGTCGTCCTCGTCCAGCAGGACGTTGCGGTAGCGGAATTCCGAGGCGATTTCCACGGAGACGGGAATGCGCGCCCAGTCCTCGAACAGGTGCATGCCCCACAGGCCGGCATGATACGAGGTGCCGCAGGCCAGGACGTGCAGCCGCTTGGGCACGGGCATGCCGGCCAGTTCTTCCAGACAGACGCGCTGGTGCGTCGCGTCCAGGCGGCCGGCCAGGCAGTCCGCCACCACGCGGGGCTGCTCGAAGATCTCCTTGAGCATGAAATGCTTGTAGCCGCCTTTCTGGGCTGCCTGCACATCCCAGGAAATGCGCTGGGGCGTTTTGTGCACCGGCGCCAGGGTGGCCGCCTCCCAGACGCCCCAGGAGTTGGCGTCGATGCGGACAATCTCGTCGCTGTCCAGGAAGACCACATTGCGGGTGTAGGGCAGGAAGGCCGGGATGTCCGAGGCGATGAAGTTTTCGCCCTCGCCCACGCCGAGCACCAGTGGCGAATGCCGGCGCGCACCGTAGATGACGCCCGGTTCTTCCAGCCGGACGATGGCCAGGGCAAAGGAGCCGTCCACCTGATTGAGCGTCCAGGCCAGGGCCTTGAGCATGTCGCCAGCGTGTTCCTGCAGGCCCTTGGCCAGCAGGTGGGCCAGGGATTCGGTGTCCGTATCCGAGACGAAAGACGCGCCTTCGCCCTGCAGCATGCAGCGCAGGGTCTGGAAGTTCTCCACGATGCCATTGTGGGCCAGGGCCAGATGCCCGGCGGCGTCGCGATGCGGGTGGGCGTTCTTTTCGTTGGGCAGGCCGTGGGTGGCCCAGCGGGTGTGCCCGATGCCGGAAACCGCGCCGCCCACGTTCATGGAGGCCAGTTTGGTATCCAGCTCGATGAGCTTGCCCGGCGCGCGGACCACGTGCAGGCGGTCATCCATGATGTAGGCCACGCCGGCCGAATCATAGCCGCGATATTCCAACCGCCGCAGGCCTTCCATGATCAGGGGCACGGCCACACGATGGCCGCTGTAACCGATGATGCCGCACATGCCGTGTCACCTCGTAAGGGTAGAGTTGTCTGCATGCTCCGCCAAAAAGGCGGGAAGAAGCGCCGCAAGGTGGCGCAGGGCCTGCCCGCGATGGCTGCGGGCGTTCTTTTCCTGAGGGCTGAGCTCGGCCGCGGTGCAACCGGCGTCTTCATCAAAAAAAACAGGATCATAGCCAAAACCGTTGCAGCCGCGCGGCTCGTGGAGGATGCGGCCCTGCCAGCTGCCCTGGGCAGTGACGGCAGCGCCGTCCGGGCTGGCCAGGGCCACCACGGTGACAAACCGGGCCGAGCGGGACAGATCCGGCACGTCGGTCAGGGCGTGCAGCAGTTTCTGGGTATTCAGGAGATCCTTTTGCGCCCCGGTGGCATCGACGGGGAACGGCTCGCCATACCGGGCAGAGCGCACGCCCGGCGCTCCCTGCAGGGCATCCACCACCAGGCCGGAATCGTCGGCGATGGCCGGCAGGCCCGTGTGGGCGGCTACGGCGCGCGCCTTGAGCAGGGCGTTGTCCGAAAAGGTGTCGCCGGTTTCCTCTACGTCAGGCATGTCCGCAAAGGCATCCAGGCCAAGGACTGTGACCGGCACGTCCAGGGCGGACAGCAAGGACTGCAATTCGGCGAGTTTTCCAGGGTTGCGCGTGGCGAGAACAAGCGTGTGCGGCATGAAAGGACCCTTGATTCACATGGACGACAGGCAACGCATTGCAGGAGTTGCAGCGACGGCACCCGGAAGGATGCCGGAGAGCGCTTTCTTGTACCAAATTGTATAGATTCATTCAAGAGAGATTCTAAAGCTCGCGCCCTGGGGAAGAACCCCGAAGCCCGCCGCCGGGCCTGGCATTGCCGGCAGGCAGCGCGGGCAGGATGAGCGTGATGGTGGCGCCCTGGCCTTCCTGGCTGACGAGGTGCACTTCGCCCCCCATTTCTTCGATGATCTTTTTGGTCATGGCCAGCCCAAGCCCGGACCCCTGGTTCTTGGTGCTGAAGAAGGGGTTGAAAATGCGGGGGCGGATGTCTTCGGGAATGCCGGGACCGTCGTCTTCCACGGCAATGCTCACGAACGGCGGGGAAAAGGCGGTGCGCAGGACGATGGTGCCGGCCGTGCCCTGCTGTTCCAGGGCTTCCATGGAGTTCTTGATGCAGTTGATGACGCACTGCTTCACCAGTTCGCCATCCACCCGGATCAGGGGCAGGGAAGGCGCCAGGGCCAGCTGCAGGGCAATGCCTTGTTCGTGGCATTTGAGGGCGAACAGTTCGGCGGTGTCTTGCACCAGCTGGTTGCAGTCCAGCGCAGTGGGCGAGACGTCTGCCGATTGCAGGGGCCTGGCAAAGTTGAGGGTGCTTTTGAGGATGGCGTCCAGCCGGCGGGATTCATCCAGGATGATGCCCGCCTTTTCTCGGGCGTCGTCATCCAGGGAGCTGGAGCGGATGAGGGAGTTGGCGAAGCCGGCGATGGCGAACAGGGGATTGCGGATCTCGTGGGCAATGTACGTGGAAAGCTCGCCAATGGCCGCCAGCCGTTCGGACTGCTGCAACCGGCGGTGCATCTCCAGCATTTCCGTGATGTCGCGGCGGATCTCCAGCAGGTTTTCCAGGGCGCCGTCCGGGCCGAGGATGGGATGGGCCACCACCCGCAGGGTGCGCAGGCCGCCGTCCTGTTCCACCAGGGGCAGGGTGGCCTCCTGGATGGTGTTGGTGTCCATGGCTTGGGACACGGGGCAGGGGGCGCCTTCCTCTTGCTGGCAGGTGCAGGGCGGGACGTCCAGCTGGTTGTACGGGCGTCCCAGCAGCTCGTCCCGGGTGCACCCCCGGCGCTCGCAGGCCCGGGGGTTGGCGTCCACCACTGCGCCGCGGGCGTCCAGGAGCAGGATTTCGTCGTCGGACTGCTCGAACAGGGCGTCAAGCACGGAACGCGTCTGTTGCAGCTCCATCCGCCAGGTCCGGCGCAGCACGTCTGCGCCGAGCAGGGTTTCCAGCAGGGCAAAGCAGTGGCGGTCGCCCACGGAGAGCCTGCCGGCCAGGGGCGGCGTCTGTGCCGACACGGCGGTTTTGAGGGCGGCGAAGGCGTCGGGATCGTCGCGCAGATCCAGCAGCAGGTGCAGGTCCGGGTGGGCTGTCAGCAGGGCAGCCAGGGTGGCGTGGATCTGGACGCCGGACGGCAGCGCCGGGGACTCGCCGGGCGGTTCCGGCAGTACGCAGCACACCTGCAGCCCGGGGGCGGCCTCGGCGGCGTCGGGCCGCATCAGTGTGGCCAGGGCGCGTTCCAGCACTTCCGGGCGGCCCACCAGGGCCAGATTGAACGGCGCAGCAGATGACATGCAACACTCCCTGCGTTCCGGCGCCGGCTGTCACCACGTGGCCGGCGGCGGTCCGGATCATGTCTCATCCCTAATCGCGTCCGGAAAAAATCGCAACCAGAACGCGCCAGATCCTGGATGGCGCGGCACGACACCGGCGCTTGCGGCTGCCAGGGGATGCGGCTATAGGCTTGCGACATATGCCGCCGGCGCATGGTCGGCAAGGAGTGCGCATGACTGTTGATCCCTCTTCCCGCCCGCTGCTGGTGCACATGACCAGCCTTGGCTGCCCCAAAAACCGCGTGGACAGCGAACGCCTGCTCGGCCGGCTGGGCGAGACCGTGACCGCCACCGAAGACATGGCCGCAGCCGATCTGGTGTGCATCAACACCTGCGGGTTCATTGAACCGGCGGTGGAGGAAAGCCTGCGCTGCATTATCGAGGCGGCACAGGTGCTTGCCGAGGTGGAGCCGCGGCCGCTCTTCGCCGTGGCCGGCTGTCTGGTGGGCCGCTACGGCCAGGCGCAGCTGGCCCCGGATCTGCCCGAGGTGGATCTGTGGCTGGATCTGAAGGAGATGGACCGCTGGCCCGCCCTGGTGGCCCAGGCCCTGGCCCGGCGGACGGCCACGCCGCCGCCCGTGCTGCGCGAGCATCGCCGCCTCTCCACGGCCCCGACGGCGTATCTGAAGATCAGCGAAGGCTGCAACCATGGATGCAGCTTCTGCACCATCCCGTCCATCCGCGGCCGGCTGTCGAGCCGCTCGCCCGAAGAGCTGGTGCACGAGGCCCGGGCCATGCTGGCGCAAGGCGCGCGCGAGCTGGTGATTGTGGGTCAAGATGTCACCGCCTACGGCAAGGATGCCGGCCTGGCGTACGGCCTGCCGGATCTGCTCGCCCGGCTGCTGGAGCTGCCCGGGCTGGACTGGCTGCGGCTGATGTATTTGTATCCTGCCGGTATCACCAGGGAGCTGCTCGGGTTCATTGCCTCGGCCGGCCCCAGGCTGCTGCCGTATTTCGACATGCCCCTGCAGCATGCCCATCCTGCGGTGCTCAAGGCCATGGGCCGCCCCTTTGCGCAGGATCCGCGCCGGGTGGTGGATTCCATCCGCGCCGTGCTGCCCCAGGCGGCCCTGCGCACCAGCCTCATTGTGGGCTTCCCCGGCGAGGGGGAGGCGGAGTTTCAGGCATTGCAGGATTTTGTGGAGAACACGCGCTTCCAGCACCTGGGCGTGTTCGCCTACTGCGCCGAGGAAGGCACCCCCGCGGCGGAACTGCCCGGCCAGGTGCCGCCGGCCGAACGCGAGGCCCGGCGCGAAATCCTCATGGCCCGGCAAAAAGAGATTTCCCGCGAATTGCTGGAGACGCATGTGGGCGAGGAGATGGACGTGCTGGTGGAGGCAGTCTCGCCGGAATGGCCGGGGTTGCACCTGGGCCGCGTCTGGCTGCAGGCTCCCGAGGTGGACGGCGTGACCTACGTGAGCGGGGAGGGCGTGCAGCCCGGGGCCATGGTGCGCGCGCGCATTGAGGACGCCAAGGAATATGATCTGGTGGCCCTGGCATAGAACTGATGCATGGTACAACAAAAATAGT
Organism: Megalodesulfovibrio gigas DSM 1382 = ATCC 19364; assembly: GCF_000468495.1. Taxonomy (NCBI): domain Bacteria; kingdom Pseudomonadati; phylum Thermodesulfobacteriota; class Desulfovibrionia; order Desulfovibrionales; family Desulfovibrionaceae; genus Megalodesulfovibrio; species Megalodesulfovibrio gigas. Next base: position 728,980 of record NC_022444.1, on the reverse strand, counting down.
GCATTCTGTCAAAAAGTGGATTTATCCTCCGAATACTGCAGGGAACCATGCGCCGGTCGCCATGCATCCGGCTGGAATTGCGGCAGTTGCGACACTGGTTCCGGCAGGGATACCGTCCCGGAAAAGCGCTTTCGACACCCTGGTAAACTATAATTTTGGGTTGTCATTAGTCCTCCTTTTTGGTAGACGCTGGCTTTCCAACTGCCTGCACGGGCGAACTGCGCCCGCCGGGCCCTCGCCTGCATACCAGTTCCAGTCAGCGATTTCACCGTATTGACCTGACGCTGGGCTGAGCCTGCAGCCGGGTCCGGGGCTTTTTTGCAACCTCTACCCTTTCACAAACGGCTTACATTATGTCCAATGACGCGACCATGACCAGCGGCGACGCAGAGCTGAATTTCGAATCCGCCCTCGAAGACTACCTGAAATCTGACTTTGGCGAACTGGAGGAAGGCTCCATCGTCAAGGGCGAGGTTGTTCGGGTGGAGAAGGACCACGTGCTGGTGGACGTGAACTTCAAGTCCGAAGGCCAGATCAACATCAACGAATTCAAGGATGCCGATGGCAATGTCGCCGTCAAGGTGGGCGACCAGGTCGACGTCTATGTGGCCCGCAAGGACGAAGTCGAAGGCTCCATCGTGCTTTCCCGCGACAAGGCCAAGCGGATGCAGCTGTTTGACCGCCTGGAAGACGTGCAGGAAAACAACGACGTCATCAAGGGCACCATCCAGCGCCGCATCAAGGGCGGCTACACCGTGGATCTGGGCGGCCTGGAAGCTTTCCTCCCCGGCTCCCACGTGGATCTGCGCCCCGTGCCCGACATGGACGCCCTGGTGGGCCAGGAATTCGAATTCCGCGTCCTGAAGATCAACCGCCGCCGCTCCAACGTCATCGTGTCCCGCCGGGTGCTCCTGGAGGAAGAACGCGAGTCCAAGCGCAGCAAGCTGCTCTCCACGCTGGAAGAAGGCCAGGTGGTGGCCGGCAAGGTCAAGAACATCACCGAATACGGTGTGTTCGTGGACCTGGGCGGCCTCGACGGCCTGCTGCACATCACGGACATGAGCTGGAAGCGCGTGAAGCATCCCAAGGAACTGGTCAAGCTGGGCCAGGAACTGGAGCTCAAGGTCCTCAACTTCGACCGCGACTCCAAAAAGGTCTCCCTGGGCCTCAAGCAGCTCAAGCCGGATCCGTGGACGTCCATCACCGAAAAGTACCCCGAAGGCGCCCGCCTGGCTGGCAAGGTCACCAATCTGGTGGACTACGGCGCGTTCGTGGAACTGGAGCCCGGTGTGGAAGGCCTGGTGCACATCTCCGAAATGTCCTGGACCCGCAAGCTGCGTCACCCCAGCCAGATGGTCAAGCAGGGCGACGAAGTGGAAGTGGTCATCCTGGGCGTGGACCCCGACAAGAAGCGCATCTCCCTGGGCATGAAGCAGGTGCGGCCCAATCCGTGGGATCTGGTGGCCGAGCGCTATCCTGAAGGGGCGGTCATCGAAGGCGCCATCAAGAACATCACCGAATTCGGCATCTTCATTGGTATCGAAGACGGCATCGACGGCCTCATCCACGTCTCCGACATCTCCTGGACCAAGAAGATCCGCCACCCCGAAGAGCTCTTCAAGGTGGGCGATCTGGTGCAGGCCAAGGTGCTCACCGTGGACAAGGAGAACGAAAAGTTCACCCTCGGCGTCAAGCAGCTCCACGAAGACCCCTGGACCAACGTGCCCGACAGCTACCCCGTGGGCAGCACCGTGAACGGCGTGGTGACCAACATCACCGACTTCGGCCTGTTCGTGGAAGTGGAAGAGGGCATCGAAGGCCTGGTGCACGTCTCCGAAATCAGCAACAAGAAGATCAAGTCGCCCGCCGAAATGTTCCAGGAAGGCGACACCATTCAGGCCCGTGTCATCCATGTGAGCGCCGACGAGCGCCGCCTGGGCCTCTCCATCAAGGCCCTCAAGGATGAAGAAGAGCGCAAAAAGCCCAAGGACTACCGGTCCGTGGGCGGCGAAGGCGGCCAGAGCCTGGGCGACATCCTCAAGCAGAAGCTTGAAGAGGAAGCCGGCGAATAGCCTGCCATGCTGCGCACCGTGATAAGATTGACGGCGATGACGATCCTCCTGGTGGGGGTCGTCTTCGCCGTTTCCGCATGCAAGGGCGGCAAGGATCTGGACGGCGAGCCGCGCTACGGCGTGGTGCTCCTGCGCGGCCCAATCACCGACGCCCGCAAGTACGTGGAGTGGATGGCCGAACTGCGCGAGGACGATGACGTGGCCGGCGTGCTGGTGCGCATCGATTCCCCCGGCGGCGTGGTCGGCCCCTCCCAGGAGCTGTACCGTGCCATGGTCCGGCTGGCGGAGGTGAAGCCGGTGGCGGTGTCCATGGGCGCAGTCTGCGCCTCTGGCGGGTATTACATGGCCTGCCCGGGCACGCGGCTGTTTGCCAATGCCGGCACCCTCACGGGCAGCATCGGCGTGCGCATGGAGCTGACCAACCTCATGGAGCTGATGGAAACCCTTGGCGTGCGCCACACCTCCATCACCAGTGGCAAGTTCAAGGACAGCCCCTCGCCCTTCCGCAACATGACCGCCGAGGAACGGGCGTATATCGAAACCATCGTCCTGGACCTGCACGCCCAGTTCACTGAAGACATCCTGGCCGTGCGCGACATGGACAACGCCACGCTGCAGCAGATTGCCGACGGCCGCATCCTCACCGGCCGCCAGGCCCTGGCCGTGGGCGCCATCGACGCCCTGGGCGGCCAGGAAGAGGCCCAGGAGTGGCTGGAAAAGGCCACCGGCAAGGGCGAACTGCCCCTGGACGAAGGCCCCAAGGACAAGCGCAACTGGTACGAAAAGCTTGCGGAAGCCGTTGCGGATGTGCTGCCGCTTGCGGGCATGACGCACCTCGCCGGCCCGCGCTGGCAGGCGGAGTACCGGTAGGCGAAAGCGTAGGGCATTTTAATTTTGAAAAAGGATATTGCAGAAGGGGCAACCTTTTTGCAAAAGGTTCTNTGGAATTGCTACAAAAAGTCTCTGAAAAGGGGGTTCCCCCAGGAACTCTTCTCAAAGATACCTTGCCTTGCTCTAGCTCCCCCGCAGGGCCTCTTTCTCCAGCAACAATTGCTTCATCTCCACCCCGCCGCCGGAGAAGCCCGTCAGCGCGCCGGTGCTGCCCAGCACCCGGTGGCAGGGGATGACCAGCGGCCAGCGATTGGAGGCCATCACCCGGCCCACGGCCCGGGCTGTGCCGGGGCGGCCGGCCATGCGGGCCAACTGGCCGTAGGTCACCGTCTGCCCGAACCCCACACCATGCCAGAGGGTCTCCAGCACGGTGCGGGAAAAGTCGGGCAGGGGGCGCATGTCCAGCGCCAGGGATGCCGGCAGGCGGGTCCAGTCAGGATCCTCGCCGCGCAGGTGGCGCTCCAGCCGGGCGCGGAAGTCTTCCCGAAAGGGAAAGGTCGTGAAGTCCTGGGCTGCGGCTGCGGCGACCTCCGGGCCATGACTCCAGCGCAGGTCGATGCCGGCCAGCAGCACGGTGTCCTGCGGCTGCGGCTCCCAGCGAAGAATCAGGGCCAGCGGCCCGACTGTCAGTACATCCTGAAACATGGCGCGTCTCCTTGGTGCGGCCAGTTGCCGCCACTTGTCGCCAGCCGCCGCGCTGTGGGCATGGATCATGCGGTGCGGAAAGCGTCGGCGCAGGCGTCATCCGAATCGTTCGTTTGTTTGGATTGGGCCAGATTGCGGACAACCTCCCGCAGGCTGTGGATCTGGGCGTCCAGCCGCTGCAGGGCCTGATCGCTTTCCTCCATGGCCCGGGCCGTGGCGTCGGACCGTTGCCCCACCTCGTCCAGGGATTGCTCGACTTGCGCGGCCGTGCCGGTCTGTTCCTTGGTCGCCTCGTCAATGGCGGCAATCTGGGCAAAGGCGTCCCTGGCCAGGGCCTGCAGGGATTCCAGAGTGCCTCCGGCACCGTGCGCCATGCTCACCACGTCATCAAGTCCGGTGACGGCGTGCTCCACTTCCTGCATGCTGGCGCGGGTGGAATCGGACATGCCGCGCGCCAGGGTCTCCACTTCGCGGGTGGCAACGGTGGTTTTCTCCGCCAGCTTGCGCACCTCGTCCGCCACCACGGCAAAGCCGCGGCCGGCGTCTCCGGCGCGGGCAGCCTCGATGGCGGCATTCAGGGCCAGCAGGTTGGTCTGGTCGGCAATGTCGTTGATGGTGGACAGGATGCGGCCGATGTCCTGAGCGCTTTGCCCCAGGGCGGCCATGCCGTCGCGCAGGGCCGAGGAGCGACGATGCACCGCGCCGATGGACTCCACCACCTTGCGCACGGTCTGGCTGCCGTCCACGGCCGTGTGCTGGGACTTGGAGGCGGCCTGAGAGGCCTGGCCGGCCTTGTCCGCCACATCATGCGCCGCCTCGCGCATGTGCTGCATGACGGCCACGGTCTGGCCGATGCGCTGCAACTGGGCGCGGGCGTCGCGCAGGGCGGTGTCGGTGCAGCGGCGCACCTCCTGCATGGTGCACAGCAGGTCTTTTGCCACGGCCTCCACGCGTGTGGCGGCCTCGCGCATGCCCTGGGTGCGAGCCTCCAACGCGTCATCCCGTGCGGCGTTGGCTTGCTCCATGGCCTGGCGCGCCAGGTCGGCGCTGTGCTCAGCCTCGTGCATCTTTTGCTCAAGCTCGGCATTGAGGGTGCCGATGGAGCGGGTGGCCGTGTCGATTTCCTGCTGCAGGAACAGCCGCTCGTCCTTCACGCCCTTGCGCAGCGCCCAGCCCAGGGGCAGCAGCAGGAGAAGCAATCCCAGAAAGCGCAGGCCGGAATGCCAGGCATCCTGACGCAGCAGGGCCTGCACCTCGTCCAGGGGGATGTCTGCGGCGGCGACCCAGACCTCGCCATTGTCGGCCCGCATGGGGACGAACACGGAGCGGAAGGTGCCCCACTGGTCGGAATATTCCAGAAAAACGGGTTCACGGGCGGTGAAGGCCCGCGCGATTTCCTCGGTGGCTTCTTCATAGAGGTCCATGAATTCGCCGTAAATATCTTTGGCCTTTTCTTCCTCTGTGAGGCTGCTGAAGGTGAAAAAGATGTCCCCCCCCCGGCGGACCATGCCATAAATATATTTCAGGCCCGACGGGTTGGCATAGCGACTCAGCAGGTCGCAGCGGGTCTGGTATTCGCCTTCAGGCAACGTCTCTGGCAGGGCGGCGTGCAGGGCGTTGCCGTCCAGGATGGCTGCCACGGCGTGCGCGCCGGCCAGCAGGCGGCGGTCCACCTCGGCCATGCTGCGATCCTTGAGCGTCAGGTATGAAGAAGCGCCATACCCCCCGGCGCCGACAACATAGATGATGAACCCCAAGAGGATGAGTCGGATTCTGTTGTGCATCGGTTTCCCCCCGAATTGTGCGTGCGGCCTCGTCTGCTACTTTGTGTGTGATCCCCCAGGATGGAACGTCGCCATGTCGCACCCGTCGTGATGCGGGGGCGGTCGATACAAGAAGCCTTGTGTCCAGCCACAGTCAACCATATTCTGGATGATATCCGTTCGCAAGGCGGACTTGTCCGCGGCCCAGGCCGGGGCCAGCAGTTCGCCGGGCCAGGCGTCGGCCGTGAGCCGCTGGATAACAATATCAGGACGCAGCCGGGCCAGTCCTTCGGCCAGGGCCGCCACCGTCTCCGCCCGCGCAGGCGGGGAATATGCACCGGTTTGCCAGTCCAGGGCAAGGGCGCTGCCGTCCAACACCAGCGTGTTATGAAACTTGACCGCCTGGACGGGCAGGGCGTTCACGCAGTCGATGGTGCAGAAGAAATCCTCGGCGGTCTCGCCGGGCAGGCCGTGCATCACGTGCAGGCAGAGCAGCAGCCCCCGGGCGTGGGCAGCGTGCACGGCGCGTTCCAGGGTCTCCACGTCGTGTCCGCGGTTGATGCGCAGCAGGGTGGCGTTGCTGGCGGATTGCAAGCCCAGTTCCAGCCAGACATCCAGAATAGGGCCAGATCCAGGGCCAGCATCGAGGGGATGACGGGCGGCGGCAAGCATGTCCAACTTTTCATCATCCAGACAATCGGGCCTGGTACCCAGGGCAATGGCGGCAAGGTCCTTGAATTGTCTAATTTCTTCCAGTATTATGGCAAGTTCCCGAGGGGGGCGGTAGGTGTTGGAAAAGGATTGAAGATAGGCTAGAAACAATGCATTCGGGGAGCGGCGCGCATACCGTGCCAGCCAGTGCTGCCATTGTTGCGTCAGGCTGAGGCCCTGGTGGTGCAAGCCGGTGCCCGCGCCGCGCGCGTTGCAATACCGGCAGCCGCCGGTGTTGGCGTGCGGGACGCGATTGGGGCAGGTGCCTCCGGCATCCAAGGGAATTTTTCGAATCGGCCTGCCATGGCGGCGGCGCAGCCAGGGGGCGAAGGCGAGATATGGGACGGGCAGCGCAGTATGCATGCCCGGTGTGTAAACCAGGACGCCGCGCAAAGCCAGCGTCTGCGGGCGTTGTGGTGCGGATGCGGACCGCTGCTGCGACATCTCGCTTGACATCGCCGCTGCTTTGAACGAACACCGCCAACGAGCATGCCGTGCACGCCGCGAGCCGGGAACGCCGCCTGCCTTCTCGCCGGATGCGATCATCACTTCCCCTTTGAGGATATTATGGCCAAGTTTTTCAATCATTTGTTGGGTGTTTTTTCAAACGACCTCGCCATCGACCTGGGCACCGCAAACACCTGCGTGTATGTGAAGGGCAAGGGCATTGTGCTACGCGAGCCGAGCGTGGTGGCCGTGAAGGAAGATTCCCGCGGCGTAAAGAAGGTTTTGGCCGTGGGCAACGAGGCCAAGCGCATGCTCGGGCGCACGCCTGGCAACATCGTGGCCATTCGGCCCATGAAGGATGGCGTCATCGCCAACTTTGAAATCACCGAGGCCATGCTGCGCCACTTCATCTCCAAGGTGCACAACTCCCGCCGGCTGGTGCGGCCGCGCATCATCATCTGCGTGCCCACAGGCATCACCCAGGTGGAAAAGCGTGCCGTGAAGGAAAGCGCAGAGAGCGCCGGGGCGCGGGAAGTGTATCTCATCGAGGAACCCATGGCCGCGGCCATCGGGGCCAATCTGCCCATTGAGGACCCCACCTCGAACATGGTGGTGGATATCGGCGGCGGCACCACGGAGGTGGCGGTCATCTCCCTGTCCGGCATCGTGTACAGCCGCAGCGTGCGGGTGGGCGGGGACAAGATGGATGAAGCCATCATGACCCACGTCAAACGCAAGTACAACATGCTCATCGGCGAGAGCACGGCGGAATCCATCAAGATCAACATCGCTTCGGCCTATCCCCTGGAGCAGGAGATCGAGATGGAGGTCAAAGGGCGCGACCTCGTTTCCGGCATTCCGCAGAACATCGTCATCACCTCCGAGGAAATCCGCAAGGCCATCAGCGAGCAGGTGGACGCCATCGTGCAGGCCGTGCGTATTGCCCTGGAGCAGACCCCCCCGGAACTGGCGGCGGACATTGTGGACCGCGGCATCATGCTCACCGGCGGCGGCGCGCTGCTCAAGGGGCTGGACCAGTTGCTGCGCGAGGAGACGTCCCTGCCCATCACCGTGGTGGACGACCCGCTTTCCACGGTGGTGCTCGGGTCCGGCAAGGCGCTGGACAATCTGGATATTTTGAAAGAGGTGACGGTCGATTAACCTCGTTTCCCGACGCCTTGCGGCGTATCTGCTGCTTGGGTTCTTCCTGTATCTGGGCATCTATACCTGGAACCTGCGCACTGGATTTCTGGACCGGCTTGCGGCAAACACGGGGCTTGAAGTCATCCACTGGGTGTTGTCGCCCGGGGTGTTGGTGAGCGAGACCGTGACCACCGCGTGGCGCCGGTACGTGTATCTGGTGGGGTTGTCCGAGGAAAACGAAGTCCTGAAAAAGGAAGTGCATGCGCTTTCCCTGGAGCTCATGACCTTGCGCGAGGATGCGGCGGAGTCTGCCCGGCTTCGCACGCTGCTGTCCTTCAAGCCGCCGCCTGGCTGGCAGCCCCTGGGTGCGCGGGTGGTGGCCCAGCGGCTGGGGCCGCATTCCGCCCTGGAAACGTTGTTGGTGGATCAGGGCGGTCTGGACGGCGTGCGCGAGAACACCCCGGCCATCACTCCCCAGGGCGTGGCCGGGCGTGTGCTGCGCGTCTCCCCTTCGGCGTCCACGGTGTTGCTGCTGGTGGATGCGAATTCGAAAATCGCGGTCATGGGGCAGGAAAGCCGCGCGGCGGGCATCCTGGAGGGCCGGGGCGTGGATCAATTCATGGAGTTGAGCTACGTGCCGCTGACCTCGGAGGTCAAGGAAGGCGAGCGGCTGGTGACGTCCGGTCTGGCCGGCATCTTCCCCAAGGGGGTGCCTGTGGCCGAAGTGGTGAGCGTGAGCCGGTCGGACATCTCCCTGTTCCAGAAGGTGCTGGCGCGCCCGTATGTGGACGTGACCACGCTGGAGGAGTTGTTGCTGCTCATGCCGGATCCGGACGGGCTGGGGACGCTGCCGGAATTGAGTCCGACGGATACGGATGAGAATGCATTGGAAAATGCCCTCATCGAGGCCTTGCGCGCCGTCAACGCCACCAACGCCACCATTGTGCCGGCCAAGGCAGTCAAGGGCGCCAAGGGCGCCAAACCCGCGGCTGCACGCAACACCACCACGGAGAACGCCGCAGAAAATACCGCGGCCCAGTAGGTCTGTTTCAAGGGAGGCGCACCGGTGCGAAACGTCTTGTGGTGGCTGGGGTTCATCATCTGCTGCCTGTGGGCGCAACGCCTGGTGCAGGGCGTGGATTTTCTGGTGGTTGGGCTGGTCATCAGCGCCCGGGAAGGCCGGCTGATGCAGACGGCCTGGCTGTTCGGCACGTTCCTGTTGCTGCAGGAAGGGGCGGGGTCCCTGGCCTTCGGCTCGGGGCTGCTGTGGCAGGGCGGGGCCATGCTCATTTATGTGCTCGGGCGTTGGCTGTTCGAAACACGCAACGTCTTGTTCATTTTTCTGATGGGCTGCTGCCTGGGGGTCTGGCGCTACGTGCTTATCCATGGCATGGCGGCCTTGCAGGAGTATACGTTGTCCCCGCGGTCCATGTTCCTGTGGGAATGCCTGTTGCAGGCGTTGCTGTTCCCGCTGGCATGGAGCATCGCGCACGCCCTTCGAGGGAGGCCAGAGGCCGATGCCGCCACTGTCTGAGACCGAAAGTCAGGTTGCACCCAAGGGTGGCCTGTTGTTGTTGCAGCTTCTGGCGCTCTGCTTTTTTTTCGTCTTCGCGTTCCGGTTCTGGCAGCTGCAGGTGCACAAGGGCGAGGAGTTCGCCCTCAAGGCGGCACGCAACAAGCTGCGCCAGGAGGCCATTTTTGCCCCCCGGGGCGAGCTGCGGGACCGTAACGGCCAGCTCGTGGCCGTGAACCAGCCGGCATACGCCCTGGCCGTGGTGCGTGAAGACGTGCCAGACATCAACGCCACCCTGCAGCAGGTCGCCCAGTGGACCAACGTGCCCGTGGAGCAGCTGCAGGACCGCTATACCCGCGGCAGTTCCGCGCAGAGCCGCGAGCGCGTCAAGCCGTTCCAGCAACTCATCCTGGTGCCGGATCTCAGCTTCGATCTGGTGGCCCTCATCGAGGCCAACTCCGTGTTCTGGCCCGGCCTGGAAATCGTGGTCCGGCCGCGGCGGGTGTATCTGCAGGGGCCGCTGCTGGCGCACATTCTGGGTTATGTGGCCGAGACCAACCGCGAAGATCTGGAGCAGGATCCCGAGCTGGAAGGCGGCGATCTGGTGGGCCGGCAGGGCGTTGAAAAGATTATGGAAAGGGAGCTCCGGGGCAAGAAGGGCCTCAAGGAGCTGGAGGTGGACGTCACCGGCCGCAGCCTGGAAGAGCGGGTGCTGCGCCCGTCCAAATCCGGCAATGGACTGACCCTGACCATCGACATCGACCTGCAGCGCACCCTGGCCCACGAGATGGAAGGCCATGCCGGCGGCGTGGCCGTGATGGAGCCCGCCACCGGGGACTTGCTGGCCCTGCTTACCCTGCCCAGCTACGACAACAACATCTTCACCGCAGGCATCACCAATTCCCAGATGCAGGCCCTCATGGCCCATCCGCGCGCGCCGTTGCAGAATCGCGTCATTCAGTCCACCTATCCGCCGGGATCGGTCTGGAAGCTGGTGGTGGCGGCGGCCGGTCTGGAAGAAGGCCTCATCACCCCGCATACCTCGTTCTACTGTCCGGGATCCTACACCCTGGGCAAACGCGTGTTCCGCTGCTGGCGCAATGCCGGGCATGGCAGCCTGAATCTGGAACAGGCCCTGGTGCACTCCTGCGACGTGTACTTCTATCAGCTCGGGGAAAAGCTGGGCGTGGAGCGCATCAGCCGTTACGCCAGAGCCTGCGGCTTCGGGGAGCTTACCGGCATCGACTTGCCCTATGAAAAAAGCGGCCTGGTGCCCACGCCGGAATGGAAGCGCAAGCGCTTCCGCGAACCCTGGCACGGCGGGGAGACCCTCAACTACTCCATCGGCCAGGGTTTCGCCCTGGTGACGCCCCTGCAGGTGGCGCGCTTCATGTCTGCCTTGCTCAATGGCGGCAAGCTGCTCAAGCCCAAGCTGCTGCTGGACGAGCCGCCCATCGTGCAGGGCGAACTGCCCATCAAGGAGCAGTGGCGCAAACTGCTGGTGGATTCCCTCATCGCCACGGTGGACTCCGGCACGGCGCGGCGCATTAAACGGCCGGATGCCGTCATGGGCGCCAAAACCGGCACGGCCCAGGTGGTGCGCCTGGGGCAGGAGCGCAAAAAAACGCGCGACACCCCGTACAAGTTCCGCGACCACGCCTGGATGGCCAGCTTTGGCCAGAAAGACAACGCCACCTATGTGGTGGTGAACATGATTGAGCATGGCGGGCACGGCGGGTCCGTGGCCGGCCCGGTGGTGCGGGACGTGTATGCGCACCTGTTCGGCGAGCCCCCGGCGGCCAACGCCACCAGGAGCCAGATCTCGCCGCCCCGTCCCCCTGCCGCCCCGCCTGCGCCCAACATCCGGACGGAACAATGATCTCCATCGATCGCAGGCTCTTTTCCCACATCAATTGGCCCCTGCTGGGGCTGACAGTGCTGCTTTTCGGCATCGGCGTGCTCAACCTGTACTCCGCCGGCGGCGTGCGCGTGGGCGGCGGGGTGACCGTGCAGCCCTTCTGGCAAAAACAGCTCATGTGGGGTGGCATCGGCCTGCTGCTCATGCTGGCGTTCATGAGCGTCAGCTACGACAAATTCAAAAGCCTCTGCTGGCCGTTGTTCGTGGCCACCATCCTGTTGCTGCTGGCGGTGGACATCCTGGGACGCACCTACCTGGGGGCGCAGCGGTGGCTGTCCATCGGCGGGGTGTCGTTCCAGCCCAGCGAGGTGGCCAAGCTGTGCGTGCTGCTGGTGGGGGCCCGCCTGCTTTCCCGCCGGGCAGACCCCCTGGACTGGAGCGAATTATTCGGCGTGCTGGGCATCGTGCTGGTGCCGGTGGCGCTGGTGGTGATCCAGCCGGACCTGGGCACCGGCATGAATATACTCTTGCTCTCGGGTGGACTGATCCTTTACAGAGGTCTCACCATGCGTGTGTTTCGCGTGCTGCTGGTGATTCTGCCCACCCTGCCGTTCCTGGCCTGGGAATTTCTGCTGCTGGATTACCAAAAGGAACGGGTGCTGGGGTTTGTGGATCCCGGCTCAGATCCTCGCGGCGCAGGCTGGCAGGTCATTCAATCGCAAATTGCCATCGGTTCAGGGGAGATGTGGGGCAAGGGCTACCTTTCGGGCACCCAGGGCCAACTACGGTTTCTGCCAGAAAAGCATACGGACTTTGCCGTGGCCATTTTTGGCGAGGAATGGGGCTTCGTGGGCGCAGTGGTGCTGCTTTCCCTGTTCACCCTGTTTTTATACAGTATTTTCATCACCGCGCGTGATGCGAAAGACCGCTTTGGCTCCTTTTTGGCAGCAGGCGTGTTCTTCTATTTCTTTTGGCTGTTTACCATCAATCTCGGGATGGTGCTGGGAATGATGCCCGTGGTGGGCCTGCCGTTGCCGTTTGTCAGTTACGGCGGCAGCGCCACGCTGGTGAACTTCAGCCTCGTGGGCCTGGTATGCAATGTGTCCATGCGGCGGTTCGTGTTCAAGCAGCACCGCAGTTTGCACATCAAGACGTAGGCGCGCGCGCCTCACGCAAGACGCACATGCCCCCAAGGGGGCAGCAAGGAGGACTGCACAGATGGCGAAAGACGAAATCAACGCGTTTCTGGGCGTGGGCACAGCCTACGAAGGCAAGCTGCATTTCCAGGGCGCGGTGCGCATTGACGGCGCGTTCACCGGAGAGATTGTGTCCGAAGGAACGCTCATCGTCGGCAAGGACGCCCAGGTGCGCGGGCAGATCAACGTGGGGCAGCTCATCCTCTCCGGCCTGCTGCAAGGCGAGGTGACGGCCAGCAAGAAAGTGATGCTGCACAAGACAGCCAATCTGCTGGGATCCTTGTCCACGCCTGCACTGGCGATGGAGGAGGGGGCCGTGGTGGAAGGGCAGGTGTCCATGGGCTCCAACCGCCCGGAAGCCGACGCCCTCAAGCAGGTGCAGGTGCTTCGTGAATTTGAGGGCATGGACGGCGCCCTGCCGGCAGGCGAGGACACCCCGACATCGTAATTGGTTTTGATCGTCCAAACAACAGGTTGGGCTGCTGGCTCGCCAGAAAACCCGCGAAAAGTTTTTGACAGGGACAGGAAAAGTGGAGTACAGCCCTCGCTGACTTCGAGCAAAAATTCACAACCTCCACCTCCAACCGCACCCCGGGGGCCGGCATGATTGATTTCGACATCACATTTTTGGTGCAGCTTATCAACTTCCTCATCACCCTGATTGGCTTGAATTATTTGCTTATCAAGCCGCTGCGGGCGAAGTTGAAGGAACGTGCTGACTTCATGGCCGGTATGTTGAAGGAAGCCGAGGGGTTTGCTGCCCGCGCCGAAGACAAGCTGAAGAATTATGAAGAAGTGCTCGCCGAAGCGCGCAAGGCTGGCACCGAAGAGCGGATGAAGGTGAAAGCCTCCGCCGAAGTTGAAGAGCAGTCCCTGGTGCAGGCTGCTGTCGCCAGGGCCCAGCAGGAACTGGCCACTGCGCGTCAGGTCATCACCACGGAAGCCGATGCCGCTCTGGCTGCCCTGAAGGCGCAAGCGCCGGTCATGGCCAAGAAGGTTGCCGACAAAGTTCTGGCGTAACATAGCTCATGAACGCCGAAATTCGCCTAGGAGAACGCCCTTGAACACGATCTGGAAGCTGCTCTCGGCAACGGCGCTGGTCTGCCTGGCTGCTGTTCCCGCCCTTGCCAGCGATGGTGGCGCCGGCCCCAGCCATGACTGGATGAACTTTCTGTTCCGCATCATCAACTTCGTCCTCTTCGTCGGCATCATCTACTATCTGGCCGGCAAGAAAATCGCTGATTTTTTCAAGACCCGCCGCTACACCATTGAAAACGACCTGGCTGACCTCAGTCAGCGCAAGGTCGATGCCGAGAAGCGCCTCAAGGACGTGGAAGCGTCCATCGCCAATATCGATGCAGAGCGCAAAGCCATTCTGGACGACTACCGCACGCAGGGCGAAGCCTTGAAGGTCGCCATCATCGAAAAGGCCAACAAGACGGCGGAGCAGATTACCGCCCAGGCCGCGATGACCGCCGAGCAGGAGTCTCGTCTGGCTGTCGAGCGCATTCGCGGCGAGATGGCCGACATGGTCATCGAAGCTGCCGAAAAGCTCCTGAAAGACAAGCTTAATGCACAGGAACAAGAAAAGCTCATCGATAAATATTTAACAAAGGTGGTGCTCAATTGATCGGCAACGTGGTGGCGCGCAGGTACGCCCGGGCTCTGTTTGCCATCGGCAAGAGCAAGGGCGTCACCGAGCTGGACAAGTACGGAAAGGACCTTTCCGCGTTGAAGGATGCTATCGACGCGACGCCCGGTCTGCTCAAGCTCTTCCGCAACCCCATCTTCGACGTGTCGGAGAAAAAGAAGGTGGCGGACGCAGTGCTGGTCAAACTGGGCGTGGGCGAGATGGTCAAAAACTTTGTCCACCTGCTGGCGGACAAGGGTCGTTTGGGTGAACTTCCTCAAATTCATGCCGTCTTTATGAGCATGCTGGATGCCGAAAAGGGCGTGGTGCGCGGCGAGCTGGTGACGGCCATCAAGCTCAATGCCGCCAAGCAGAAGGCGATGAAAGCCAAACTGGAATCGCAGGTCGGCAAGGAGCTGGTCCTGAATTTCAGTTCGGATCCCTCCATCCTGGGCGGTGTGGTGCTCAAGGTGGGCGATCAGGTGCTGGATGCAAGCCTCCGTGCGCAGCTGGGCATTCTGAAGGAAAACATCAGAAGGGGTGAGTAGGGCCATGCAGATCAAAGCCGAAGAAGTCAGCAAGATCATTGAGGAGCAAATCTCGAACTACGAGCAGCGAGTCGAGATGAGCGAAACCGGCACCGTGCTGTACGTCGGTGACGGTATTGCCCGCGTCTACGGCGTGCAGAACGCCATGTCCATGGAACTGCTGGAATTCCCCGGCGGCCTGATGGGCATGGTGCTCAACCTGGAAGAAGATAACGTGGGCGTGGCCCTTTTGGGCGAATGCGCAGGCATCAAAGAAGGCGACACGGTCAAGCGGACCGGCAAAATCTTCTCCGTGCCTGTTGGCGATGCGGTCATGGGCCGCGTCATCAACCCCCTTGGTCAGCCCATCGACGGCCTCGGCCCCATCGATGCCAAGGAAACCCGCCCCGTTGAACTCAAGGCCCCCGGCATCGTGCAGCGCAAGAGCGTGCATGAGCCCTGCATGACCGGCCTCAAGGCCATCGACGCCATGACGCCCATCGGTCGCGGACAGCGCGAACTGATCATCGGCGACCGTCAGGTCGGCAAGACTGCCGTGTGCCTGGACGCCATCCTGGCCCAGAAGAACACGGACATCCACTGCTTCTACGTGGCCATCGGCCAGAAGAAGTCCACTGTGGCCCTGGTGGCGGACACCCTGCGCAAATACGGCGCCATGGAGTACACCACCATCATCTCCGCCACGGCGTCCGAACCTGCCCCGCTGCAGTTCATCGCTGCCTACTCCGGCTGCACCATGGCCGAGTACTACCGCGACAGCGGCAAGCATGCCCTCATCATCTATGATGACTTGTCCAAGCAGGCGGTGGCGTATCGCCAGATGTCCCTGCTGCTGCGCCGTCCTCCGGGCCGTGAAGCCTTCCCCGGCGACGTGTTCTACCTTCACTCCCGGCTGCTGGAACGCGCTGCCAAGGTTTCCGACAGCATGGGCGCCGGTTCCATGACCGCCCTGCCCATCATCGAAACCCAGGCTGGCGACGTGTCCGCCTACATTCCCACAAACGTCATCTCCATCACCGACGGTCAGGTGTACCTGGAGCCCGCGTTGTTCAACGCCGGCATCCGCCCGGCCATCAACGTCGGTCTTTCGGTCTCCCGCGTGGGCGGCGCTGCCCAGATCAAGGCCATGAAGCAGGTCTCCGGCACGCTGCGCCTGGACCTGGCCCAGTACCGCGAACTGGCTGCCTTCGCCCAGTTCGGCTCCGATCTGGACAAGGCCACCCAGGCCAAGCTCAATCGCGGCGCCCGCATGGTGGAACTGCTCAAGCAGCCCCAGTACAAGCCCATGACCGCCGAAGAGCAGGTCTGCTCCATTTACGCCGGCACCCGCGGCTACATGGACGACGTGCCCCTGGAAGCCGTGCGCAAGTTTGAAACCGAGATGCTGGACTTCATCCGCAATGCCAAAGCCGACATCTTCAAGGACATCACCGAGAAGAAAGCGCTGACGGAAGAACTCGAAGGCAAGCTGAAGGCCGCCATCATCGAATTCAAGAAGGGCTTCCAGGCCTAAGCCTGGGAGGGAGAAAGGCCAATGGCATCACTTCGAGACATTAGCACCAAGATCGGTGCGGTCAAGAAGACCAAGCAGATCACCAAGGCCATGAACATGGTGGCCTCGGCCAAGCTGCGGGGCGCGCAACAACGCATTGAGCGTTTTCGCCCGTATGCCGAAAAGTTCTATGCCATGCTGCAGGAACTTTCGGCCAAGGCGGATTCCAGCGCGCACCCCTTGCTTGAGGTCCGTGAGGAAATCAAGACCGTAGGCGTTGTGGTGATGACCTCCGATCGCGGCTTGTGCGGCAGCTTCAACGCCGCCATGATTCGCGAAGCGGTGAAAGTCATCAAGGCCAAGTTGGCGGAAGGCAAGCAAGTGCGGGTCTATACCGTCGGCAAAAAAGGCCGCGACTCCCTTCGCAAGATGGGATTCGAAATGGCCACCAGCTACCCGGACCGTATGAACAACTTCGACTTCACCCTGGCCAACGAGCTGGGCGTGGAGATCATCGAAGCCTACATGGCCAAGCAACTCGATGAAGTCGTGCTCGTGTACGGGGACTTCGTCAGCGTGGCCAGGCAGATTCCCGAAGCGCAACGGCTTCTGCCTGTTGCTCCCGAGACGTCCGCGGAAGCTGCAAGCACGAAGAGTGTGGCCCAGGAATACATCTACGAGCCTGATGTCGTCGGCTTGCTCGCAGAACTCCTGCCCCGCTTCATCAAGGTCCAGGTCTACAAGGGCCTGTTGTCCACCTCCGCCAGCGAGCACGCCGCCCGTATGGCTGCCATGGACAATGCCACCAAGGCCTGTGACGACATGGTTGGGGCACTGACGCTCGTCTTCAACAAGACCCGCCAGGCCGCCATCACCACGGAACTGATGGATATCGTCGGCGGCGCCGAAGCGCTGAAAGGATAAGGAAGGAGTGTGACCGGCATGAGTCAGAACATCGGTAAGATTGTTCAAGTCATCGGCGCCGTCGTGGACGTCGAGTTTGAGGAAGGTAAGCTTCCCTATATCTTGAACGCTCTGGAAATCAAGAACCCCAACAACACGGACGCGCCCGAGCTGATCTGCGAAGTGGCGCAGCACCTGGGCTCCAACGTGGTGCGCACCATCGCCATGGACGCCACGGAAGGCTTGGTGCGTGGCATGGCCGCCTTCGATACCGGCAAGCCCATCATGGCTCCCGTCGGCAAGGCGTCCCTGGGCCGCATCATGAACGTGGTGGGCAAGCCCGTGGACGAAATGGGCCCCATCAATTCCGACAAATACCTGCCCATTCACCGTGAAGCGCCCGAGTTCATCGAACAGTCCACCTCCGTGGAACTGCTCGAAACCGGCATCAAGGTCGTGGACTTGCTCATCCCGTTCCCCAAGGGCGGCAAGATGGGCCTGTTCGGCGGCGCCGGCGTGGGCAAGACCGTTATCCTCATGGAGATGATCAACAACATCGCCAAGCAGCATGGCGGCATCTCCGTGTTCGCGGGCGTGGGCGAGCGCACCCGTGAAGGCAACGACTTGTACCATGAAATGAAGGACGCTGGCGTTATCGACAAGGCCGCACTTGTGTACGGCCAGATGAACGAACCGCCAGGAGCCCGCGCCCGCGTGGCCCTCACCGCCCTTGCCTGCGCCGAGTACTTCCGCGACGCCGAAGGCCAGGACGTGCTCCTCTTCGTCGATAACATCTTCCGCTTCACCCAGGCGGGTTCGGAAGTGTCCGCGCTCCTCGGCCGCATGCCCTCCGCGGTGGGTTACCAGCCCACCCTGGGTACCGACCTTGGCGGCCTGCAGGAACGCATCACCTCCACCACCAAGGGCTCCATCACCTCGGTGCAGGCCGTGTACGTGCCCGCGGACGACTTGACTGACCCCGCGCCCGCCACGACCTTCTCGCACTTGGACGGCACCCTGGTGCTTTCCCGCCAGATCGCCGAACTGGGCATCTACCCCGCGGTGGACCCGCTGGACTCCACCTCCCGCATCCTGGACCCCATCGTCCTGGGCGCCGAACACTACAATACTGCCCGCGAAGTGCAGATGGTGCTCCAGAAGTACAAAGAACTTCAGGACATCATCGCCATCCTGGGCATGGACGAACTCTCTGACGAAGACAAGGTCACTGTGCACCGCGCCCGCCGCATGCAGCGCTTCCTGTCGCAGCCCTTCCACGTGGCCGAGCAGTTCACCGGCACCCCTGGCGTCTACGTCAAACTGGTGGACACCATCAAGGGCTTCCGTGAAATCCTCGATGGCGTGCATGACGAGCTGGCGGAAACCGACTTCTACATGGTCGGTGACATCAGCACCGCCCTGGAGAAGCAGAAGAAGCGGCTGGCTGACAACTAAGCATTGGAGACGCCCATGAGCCTGCAATTGGACATCGTTACTCCCGACAAGCTTGTGCTGAGCACGAGCGTGGAGTACGTGGGCGCGCCTGGCTATGAAGGCGAATTCGGCGTGCTGCCCAACCACATCCCTTTCCTGTGCGCGTTGCAGATTGGCAACTTGTACTACCGAAAGGAAGGCAGGACCCACTATGTCTTCGTGTCCGGCGGCTTTGCCGACGTCTCCGGGAACAAGGTCACCGTTCTGGCCGAAGCTGCTGAAAAGGCCGAGGAAATCGACCTTGATGGCGCTCGCAAGGCCAAGGAACGCGCCGAACAACGCATGAAGGACGCGCAGGATCGCATTGCCTACGCTCGCGCCCAGGCTGAACTGCAGCGGGAAATTGCCCGCATGAGCGCAGCCAGCAAGGCCAAGTAGCCGCACGTTCCCTTCTGAAAAGACGGACCCGACGCATCCAGGCGGGGCAGGCATGTTGCCTGTCCCGCCTTTTGCGTGCAATACGCCATCGGATTCTCCCCCTCTTGACGGCGTCGTGTCTGCAAGGCACTCATGCCGGGGACACTGCAGCCACAGGAGTGATTCGTTATGACCGCCGCGTTGCCGAATTCCGTCGGAGGGCTGGTGCTTGCCGCAGGCAAGGGCACCCGCATGCATTCTGCAAAGCCCAAAGTGTTGCATGAATTGCTGGATGAACCCATGCTTTGGCATGTGCACCAGGCGCTGGAGCCCCTGCTTGCGCATCGTTTCTGGACGGTCCTCGGCTTTGGCGCGGACCAGGTGTGCAAACGCCTGCCCGAGGTGACCGCACGTTGCGTGCTGCAGCACGAGCAGCTCGGCACCGGCCACGCCCTGCAATGCGCCTGGGAAACCTTGCGCGCCGCCAGCCTGACGCATGTGCTGGTGGTCAATGGCGATACCCCCCTCGTTCCGCCCCAGGCCCTGTCCAAAATGGTCCACGTGGCCCTTGAGGAAAAGGCCGCCGTGGCATTCTTGTCCATCACGCTCAACGATCCCCGCAGTTTTGGCCGTGTGGTGCGCAGTTGCAACGGGGACGTGGCGGCCATTGTCGAGGCCAAGGATTACGACCGCACCCGCTTCGGCTACCCCACCGGCGAGATCAATGCCGGCATCTATCTGTTGCAGCTGGACGCAGTGGGTCCCCTGCTCGGGCAGCTTGGCAACAACAATCGCAGCGGTGAATATTACATCACCGATCTGGTGGGCCTGGCCAAGGCCGCCGGGCATGTGGTGCTTGCCGAGAACGTGTCTGCCGAGGGCATGGATCCCGAAGACGCCATCCTCTATCTTGGCATCAATGCCCCGGCCGAGCTGGTGGCGGCGGAGGAACACATGCGTCGCTGCATCGTGACGCGCTGGGCCGCCGAAAACGTCCTCATCCGCTCGCCGGATCTGGTCCGCATCGGACCACGCGTCCAGCTGACCCCCGGGGCGGAAATCCATGGCCCCTGCGAACTCTACGGGCAGACCACACTTGCCCGCGGGGCGCTGGTCATGTCGCACTGCTGGGTCAAGGATGCCACCCTGGAATCGGACACCACGCTGCACCCCTTTTCGCATGTGGAAAGGGCACACCTGCACTCTGGCGCGGCGGCAGGCCCCTTTGCCCGGCTGCGGCCAGGTGCCGTGCTGGAACAAGGCAGCAGGGTTGGAAATTTTGTCGAAATGAAAAAGGCGCGCCTCGGCCGCAACGCCAAGGCCGGTCACCTGACCTACCTGGGAGATGCGGAGATCGGCCCCGACACCAATATCGGCGCCGGGACCATTACCTGCAATTATGACGGGGCGCGCAAACATCTGACAAAAATTGGGGAAAATGTGTTCATCGGCTCGAACACCGCTCTGGTTGCGCCGGTGCACGTGGGGGATCGCGCCCTGGTGGCCGCAGGCTCCGTGATTACGGATGACGTACCCGCGGACGCCCTGGCCCTTGCCAGGGGGCGGCAGGTGCTTAAATCCAAGAAACCCGCTTCTTGATTTTGCGCTGGGGACAGCGTATGGAGCGGTCATGGAACTCATTGACCAATTGGAACAAAAAATCGACTCGTTGCTCGCCTCCAACGAGGCCTTGCGCCAGGAAAACACCCAGCTTTTGGATGCGTTGCAGCATGATATGGAAACGTACCAAGCTGAAACCGCTCGTCTGACCCAGGAGCTGGAGCGCGAGCGCGCCGCCCGCCTGGCTGTAGCAGCACGCATTGACGGGCTGCTGCGCAAGCTGGAAGCTGGTGCCGGAGATGCTGCTGACCATGCCCAGCCATAGTCTGCAAGTGCTTGGGATGCATCTCTCTTTCACCGCGGAGGCGGATCAGCATCAGGTCGAGAAAGCAAAGCGACTGGCCGAGAAACGATATCAGGAATTGGAAACACGAGGGACGCAGATCAGCAGAGAACGATTGCTGGTCTTTCTGGCCTTGGGATTGGCGGACGATTTGCTCCAAGCCAATCAGGAGCGCGCGGCGATGCAGGAACGTCTCCATGCGCTTCTGGCGAAGATAGATGAGGAGTAATGCCCGGTGGTTGTCGGGCGGCGATGCAGAACATCGCCCCGATGACAGCCGGCATTGCTGCAGGTGGTGAAACCGCACGGCCCTGCTGGCTGCATGCTGGCAGGCGTGGTGCTGGTGGTGCCGGGGGAAGCTGCCGCAAGGCAGCCTGTGCGCCAGACTGCTGCCTGGAGAAACAGCGTACCGGGTTCTTTGAGACGGCAAGGCCACCCTGGGATGTGCGTGATCGCTGGTTACTTTCTTGAGCCAATGATCCCACTCAGGGTTCTGCCTCAGCGCTTGCGGTGTGCATGCCCGAATCTATCGGGGAGCCTGAAGCAAGCCAGGCGGCGCCCGCCATGCATAGCATGGTTCAAAAAGGCCTGTGACACGGCGTTCTGGGGGCCTTGCCGTAACAAAGAAGACGACGAATTGCGTGTGTCGGCGGGCATGGGTGCGCCAGACGATGCGGTGCGCGCAGCGTATCGCGCGTTTGCGTCCCATGCGCGATGTGCATGGTGCGCCCGTGATGCGCGCTGTGCATGACACGCAGCGAATCGGTGTGCGCCTGCCTCCACCTCGCCTGCCTTTGGATGGCCTGTAGAGCATCTCGTTTCCTCACCGTGGCCTGAGCACACCCATAGCAGCACGATCCAGCCGGCCAGCGTCCCGGTTGTCTGGAGCCGTGTATGCTGCGACAGGCGCGGGCCTGATGGAATAGAGGGAGCGTTCTATGTCATTTTCATCTTTCATGCTGATGCTTCTGGGTGTTGCCCTGGGGGCGGTGGGCGCCAATTGGGTGCTGCAGGCCATGGGCAACAAGAAGGTCAGCGAATCCAAAGAGCTGGCAAATAGGATCATCGAGGAGGCGCGCAAGGAGGCTCAGGCCCACAAAAAGGAAGTGCAGCTCACGGCGCAGGATGAGATCCTCAATCTGAAAAAAGAGCTGGATCTGGATATCAAGGAGCGCGAACGCGAACTCAAGCGCCGCGAATCCAAGGTGCTGGAAAAGGAAGAGCGCCTGGAGGAGCGCAGCGTCAAGGCCACGCAGAAGGAAAGCGAGGTCCTGGCCCTGGAAAAGGAGCTCACCCGCAAGGAACGCCATTTTGTGGACCGCGAGGAGCAACTGCAGACGCTGGAGGCCGAGCGCACCCGGCGGCTGGAGGAGATTTCCGGCCTCACCGTGGAGGAAGCCCGCCAGCGCATCGTCACCGAACTGGAAGATCGCACCCGGCACGAAGCTGCCAAGATGATCCGCCAGATTGAAACCGAGGCCAAGGAAGTGGCGTCCCGCAAGGCCAAGGAAATCCTGGCCACGGCGGTACAGCGGTATTCCGGTGATTTTGTGGCGGAAAATACCGTCACCGCCGTCACCCTGCCCAGCGAAGACATGAAGGGCCGCATCATCGGCCGCGAGGGCCGCAACATCCGCGCCCTGGAAGCGGCCACCGGTGTGGATCTGATCATCGACGACACGCCCGAAACCGTCATCCTTTCCGCTTATTCCCCCTTGCGCCGACAGATCGCCAAGATGGCCCTGGAGCGGCTCATCAGCGACGGCCGCATCCATCCTGCCCGCATCGAAGACATCGTCAAGAAGGTGGAGCAGGAGATGGACGTCAAGCTGCGCGAGATCGGCGAGCAGGCCACCTTTGATGCCGGCGTGCATGGCATCCATCCGGAAATCGTCAAGCTGCTCGGGCAGTTGCAGTATCGCACCAGCTTCAGTCAGAATGTGCTGCAGCACTCCCTGGAAGTCTGCTCCCTGTGCGGCGTGATGGCTGCGGAACTGGGCCTTGATGTCAAGAAAGCCAAGCGGGCCGGGTTGTTGCACGATATCGGCAAGGCCGTGGACCATGAAGTCGAAGGCCCTCACGCCATCATCGGTGCGGACCTGGCCAAGAAATACAACGAATCCAAAGAGATCATTCACGCCATTGCCGCCCACCACGAAGACGTGCCGCCCAAGTCCATCACCGCAGTGCTGGTGCAGGCGGCAGACAGCCTCTCCGGCGCCCGGCCCGGTGCGCGCAAGGAGCTTCTGGAGAACTACGTCAAGCGGCTGGAAGATCTGGAAAACATCGCTACCAGCTTCGGCGGGGTGAGCAAGGCCTTTGCCATCCAGGCCGGCCGCGAGATTCGGGTGATGGTGGATTCCGAGCAGGTGGACGACGACACCACCTACCTGCTCTGCAAGGACATCTCCCACAAGATCGAGGAAAACCTTACCTATCCCGGCCAGATCCGCGTCACCGTCATCCGCGAGCGCCGGGCCGTGGGCTACGCCAAGTAACGCACCAGATAGCACGCAGGGGGAACGGGGATGGCCGAGCCGAAACGCAACATCTACCTGGAAACCATACCGGTGGACGCCGCTGTGGCCAGAGCCAAGGCCGCCCTGGATCGGGGCGGCGTGGCCGGCGTGCAGACCATCCCCAGCCAGGACGCTGCCGGCCGGGTGCTGGCCGCGCCGGTGTTTGCCCGGCAGTCCTCCCCTGCCTCCCATTGCGCCGCCATGGACGGCGTGGCCGTGCAGGCCTCGGCCACCTACGCCGCCCGCGAGGGGCAGCCTGTGGTGCTGGTCAAGGGGCAGGATTGGTGGCCGGTGAACACGGGCCACCCCCTGCCGCCGCACCTGCCGCAGCTGGATGCGGTGATTATGATCGAACAGGTGCAGTCCCTGGACGACGAACGCATCGCCATCGAGGCGGCGGCCTATCCCTGGCAGCACGTGCGGCGCATCGGCGAAGACATCGTCGCCACGGAACTGCTCTTCCCCCGCGGCAAGCTGTTGACGCCCTACGATGTGGGCGCGTTGTTGTCTGCCGGCATTTGGGATGTGGACGTGGTGGGCCGCGTGCACATGCAGGTGATCCCCACCGGCGACGAGATCCTGGACTTCACCACCCGGCCCACCCCCGGTCCCGGGCAGGTGGTGGAATCCAACTCCATGGTGCTGGCCGCCCTGGGCCGTCAGGCCGGCTGCACGGTGGAACGACGCCCCCCCGTGGCCGACGATCCCGCCGCCCTGGAAGCCGCCGTGCGCGAGGCCCTGGCGGCAGGCGCGCAGGTGGTGGTCGTTTGCGCCGGATCCTCGGCCGGCTCCAAGGACTTTACCCGCCATGTGTTCGAGCGGGTGGGCGAACTGCTGGTGCACGGCATTGCCGCCATGCCCGGCAAGCCGACCCTGCTGGCCGCGGCGGCCCAGGGGCGGGCGCTGCTCATGGGGGCGCCGGGGTATCCCGTCAGCTCGGTGGTGGCCTTCGAGGAAGTGTTGGCCCCGGTGCTGGCCTGGCTGCATCATGAACCCGAGTCGGTACGCCCGCGCATCGAGGCGGTGCTCACGCGCAAGTCGCCCTCCAGGCTGGGCATTGAGGAATTTCTGCGCTGCTCCGTGGGCACGGTGCGCGGTCGGCATGTGGCCTCCCCCTTGGGCCGCGGGGCCGGAAACATCACCACCCTGTGCCGGGCCCAGGGCGTGGTGCGCATCCCCCGCGATGTGGAGGGCCTGGAGCAGGGCGGCCGGGTGGAGGTGGAACTGCTGGTGCCCAGGAGCGTGCTGGATCAGACGGTGGTCGCCGTAGGCAGTCACGACAACACCCTGGATCTGCTGGCCGACGCCCTCATGGCCAAGGACCCTGCCTTCGCCCTGGCCTCCAGCCACGTGGGCAGCATGGGCGGCATCACGGCCTTGGCCGCCGGCGCCTGCCACATGGCCGGGGCGCATCTGTTCGATCCCGCCACTAATGACTTCAATTTCCCCTTCCTGGCCAAACACCTGCCCCACGTGGCGCTTCGGGTGGTCAATCTGGCCATCCGGCATCAGGGGCTGATGGTGGCCCCGGGCAACCCCCTGGGCATCGCCGGCGTGGCCGATCTGGCCCGGCCGGACGTGCGCTTCGTGAACCGCCAGCGCGGAGCCGGCACGCGCATCCTGCTGGATCATCATCTGATCACCGCAGGAGTGGATCCGCGCGCCGTCAACGGCTACGGCAAGGAGGAGCACACGCACATGGCCGTGGCGGCCAACGTGGCCTCGGGCGCAGCCGACTGCGGATTGGGCATCCAGGCCGCGGCCAAGGCTCTGGGGCTGGAGTTTGTGCCCCTGGCCCTGGAGCGCTACGACCTGCTCATCCCGGAAGATCTGCTGGAGACGCCACATGTGCAGGCCGTGCTGGCCTGCCTGGACGATGCCGCCTTCCAGGCGCGCATCCAGGCCCTGGGCGGCTACGAGACCACCCTGTGCGGCCGCACCATGCAACCCGGGCAGGGCCTGGGAGAGGGCTAATGCATGCGGCCTGCCGGGCTTGAGGGGCGACGCGCCACAAAACGAGTCCTCATCGTCAGCGCCAACCGTGCGCATGTGGAGCGGGACAAAGCCATCCTGCGCCGGCTTTCCCTGGAAGTGGCCCGCACCTTCGCCTCGGCGGTGGAGGCGTACAACTTTTTGCTCAGCAGCCCATGCGATCTCTTGTTCTGCGATCACGAAGTCAAGAGCCTCGATGCACTGCATTTGGTCCGGACCATGAAGGCCTCGCCCAGCCTGCGGCGCATCCCCGTGGTCATGGTCACACTGAAGAACTCGCGGCAGGACGTGCTGGACGCCGTGGCTGCCGGCTGCGCCGGCTACGTGCTGCGGCCGTATTCCGACGAGATCTTCGAGCGCCACAGCCAGACTGCGCTGCAACTGGCCAGCTTCAACGCCATTGAACAGCGCCGGCTCAACGATGCCAAGCTGATGCTGGAAACCGGCGACCTCGACGAAGCCATTGAGGAATTTCAGGAGCTGGCCAGCAAGCAGGGCGAGGCGCAGCGCTATTACGATCTGGGCTGCCGTCACCTGAGCGAAGAGCGCTTCGGGCAGGCCATCGTCGCCTTTCAGCAGGCCCTGCGCCTCAACGACCTGTTCGTGGAGGCCTACGAGGGCATGGCCGAGGCCTACAAGCGCAAGGGCGACATCAACATCAGCCAGCAATTTCTCAAGAAGGCGGCGGCGATGTATGCGGAAGCCGACCGCATGGAAAAGGTCAAGGAAGTCTTCATCGACATCCTGAAGATGGACGACCGCGCCCCCAATCCCTTCAATACCCTGGGCGTGCGGCTGCGCAAGGCCGGCAACATCCCCGGCGCCATCCGGGCCTACAAGCAGGCCCTGGCGCTGACCCCCAAGGACGAGCACATCTATTACAACCTGGCCAAGGCGTTCTACTTCAAGGAAGATCTCAAGCTGGCCCTGGAATGGGTCACCAGGGCGCTGCGGCTCAATGCGGCGTTCCCCGAAGCCCAGCAGATGTATCGCAGGCTCAAGGGCGAGCCATGGCCGACCCTCCCGGGCAAGCAGGCCCCGCGCCCGGTTTCGGAACTGGTCACCGACGATCTGCAACTCAAGGAATAATGATGGAGGCGCGCCATGTCTGCGTATCTGGAGGCAGTGGTCCGGCCGGAGCAGCACGTCAACCCCGTGCTGCGGCACCTGGGGGTGGTGGTCTCCAGGCTGGATCGCGAGGAAGCCGTGCTGGCCTGCGCAGTGACGCCGTCCCTGACCCAGGGTGCCGGCGTGCTGGCTGGCGGCATCATCGCCACCCTGCTGGACGAAGCCATGGCCCATGCCATCCTGGCCCGGCTGGGGGAGGTGCGCATCGCCACGGTGGAGCTGTCGGTGCGCTACTTCAGCCCTGTGCGCTCGGGGGACGATGTGGCCGCCCGCGCCTGGGTGTACCGCGAGGGCGCCAGGCTGATTACCGTGGAGGCGGAGTTGATGCGCAACGCCGAAACCCTGGCCGCCAAGGCGGTGGCCACGTTCATGCGGGTTTGAGTCCCTGTTTTGACTTTTCCGACCACTCTACGCTATATGACAGTTGTGTTGCCGTGACGTTCCCACCTTCCGCACCTGGAGCCTGACGTGTCCCGTGCCTGGATTCGGGCCAAGAAGTCGGAATTCGCCCGCGATTTGTTGCGCGATTTCTGCCTGGCGACCCGCGACTTCACCGAGATTTTTGCCGTGTATGAAGCCACGGGCTCCATAGACTATCTTGCCTTGCGCCAGCTCACCGGCTCCGTGATGAACAAGGGGCTGCTCTGGCGGCTCAAGGATACGTCGCACCTGCTGCTGCGCGGGTCCGCCACGCCGCAGCCGCAGTTCGCCGAGGATGCCCGCCTGGACAGCCTCCTCGACTGGGCCCTGGGCTACATCTTCCATGAGGTGGTCAAGATCCGCGAGGACGCCCACCAGCACGAAAACTACGTCCCCTGGGTGCAGCGCCTGCAGGATCAGCCCCTCACGGCTCTGGAGCGGCAGCACGTGGATTCCATGGTGGACGTGCTGGGGCAAACCCGCGAAAGCCTGGCCCGGGAAATCGCCCGGGTGCGGCGCATCATCGCCGAGTGCATCGCCCTGTTCCCCCATGTGCTGCGCAAGTACCACGACAGCCAGCTGCTGGCGCGCTTCCTGTTCAGTCAGGAAGATCTGGTGCAGGAGGTCTTTGGCGAGCAGCACGCCGTCCTGGTGGAAATTCTGTACGAGGACGAGCCCCAACTGCTCTATCTGCTGGCTGCCCAGAGCCTGCGGCAGGGCGGCTGGTGGGATCCGGCCCGTCAGGCCCTGGCCCGGGCGCAGGCCCTGCGGCCGGAATGCCCACTGGTGCAGGAGGAGGCCTCCCGCATGGCCCGCATGTGCGCCAAGCATCCAGCCGCCCGCCGAGGCGCCATCGCATGAGCCGTCCCCCCTCCCTGCCGGAGACGCAGCAGCCGGCAGGGGAGGATGTGTCCCTGCTGCCCGTCGGATTGCCCGTCTACATCTGCGACGCCACCTTCCGCGAAGGCCAGCAGGCCGGCCGCAGCTTTACCGTGGCGCAGATGGTGCGGCTGTACGATCTGTTGCACCGCCTGGGCGGGCCGGATGGCGTGGTCCGCTCCAGCGAATTTTTCTGCTACACCGCCAAGGACCGTCGCGCGGTGGATGCCTGCCGCGCCCTGGGCCATGCCTTCCCGCGCATCACCGCCTGGGCCCGGGCCACGCGCCAGGATCTGCTGGCCGCCAGGGAGCTGGAGATGCAGGAAGTCAGCCTGCTCATGAGCGTCTCCCCCCAGCACATGCGCCACAAATTCGGCTGGACCGATGCCGAGGCCATGGCGCAGTACCTGGCCGTGCTGGACGAGGCCCTCGCCCTGGGCCTGACCCCGCGCTGCCACTTTGAGGACGTGACCCGGGCCGACGTGCCCGGCTTCTGCGTCCCCCTGGCCCGGCGCATCATGGATCGGGCTCGCGAGAGTGGCCGGGACATCATCATCCGGCTGTGCGACACCCTGGGGCTGGCCATGCCCTATGCCGGCGCCGCACTGCCCCTGGGCGTGGCGGCCCTGGTGCGCGCCTTTGTGGAGCAGGCCGGCGTGCCCGGAGCCTGTCTGGAGTTTCACGGGCACAACGATTTCCATCGCGCTCATGCCAACACCGTGGCGGCCTGGCTGGCCGGCTGCGCCGGGGCCAGCGCCAGCCTCATGGGCCTGGGCGAACGGGCCGGCACGGCCAGTGTGGAAGGGCTTGCGGCGGAGTATCGTCTGCTGGATCCGGCCCATGCCCGCGTGGATCTGCACGTGCTGGGGGAACTGGCTGCCGCGCTGGAACATATGGGTGTCTCCATTCCGGAACAGCAGCCGCTGCTGGGCGGCCGGGCCTTCGCCCATGTGGCCGGCCTGCACCTGGACGGGCTGCGCAAGTCTCCGGAAACCTATGAAGCCTTCGATCCCGGGCTGGTGCTGGGCCGGCAGTCGCGCATCATCATCACGGACAAGTCCGGCCGGGCCGGCGTGGCGGCTTGGCTGGAACGGCAATGCGGCAGGCCCGAGATAGACAAGGATGACCCGCAGGTGACGGCGTTGCTGGACGTCATTGCCCAGGCCTACGAGCAGGGGAGGGCGGCGCCGTTTTCGGATGGCGAGCTGACGGCCCTGGCCCTGGTGCAGCGTCCGCCATCGCCGCAGGCATCGGCGTGGCAGCTGTATGAAGCAGCCATCCGCTCCATGGAGCAGGCCATGGCGCTGGTGCAGGCGTGTCGGGAACCATTGTTGCGCGCGCCGTTCCAGCAGGACCGGCCCGTGTTCCATGGGCTGCACCTGTTGCATTGCACAGACAGCCATGGCACATGGGGCAGCAGCCGCTGGGGACAGTGCGCTGCGGATGCCGCGCTGCTGGCCCGACTGCCCGCCGGTGCGCCGGGAGTGGCGTTGCCCTGCCTGGAGCAGGGCCGGCTGGGATGGGCCTATGCCCTGACCCTGCCCGACGGCGGCCGGCTGGCGGCTGTGTGGGATCTGATGACCTTCTGGCCGCGGGAGGAACCATGCCCCGGTTCTGCCTTGCCCTGACGCTTGCCCTTGCCTGCCTGGCTGCAGCCCTGACCGCGGGCTGCGGCGGGGGCGCGGCCACGGACAAGCACCTTCGCGGCACGTACAAGCCGTACACCGTCCGCGGCAAGACCTACCGGCCCCTGCTCTCGGCCGATGGCTTCTCCGAGCAGGGCTTGGCGTCCTGGTACGGGCCGGGCTTCCATGGCCGGCGCACGGCGTGCGGCGAGGTCTACAACCAGCACGAGATGACCGCCGCGCACAAGATTCTGCCCATGCAGACCATGGTGGAGGTGGAGAACCTGGACAACGGCCGCAAGACGGTGGTGCGCATCAACGACCGCGGTCCCTTCGTCTCCCAGCGCATCATCGACCTGTCGCACGCTGCGGCCAAGGAGTTGGGCATCACCGGCACGGGCACGGCCCGGGTGCGCATTGCGGCGCTGGGGGATGTGCCCAACTACCGCAATGGCGACTTTACGGGGACGTTCTATGTACAGGTGGGGGCATTCACCGTGCAGGAAAACGCGGCCCGTCTGCTGGGGGCGCTCAAAACAGAAGGCCGCACAGGCTCCCGGATCGTGGAGTCGGATATCGGCGGCCGGCTGTTCTGGCGGGTGCAGATGGGCACGTGGCAGAGCCTCTCGGCGGCGGAAGACGCTCGCCGGGCACTGACCGCCCGGTTTCCTGGGGCCTTCGTTATTGCTGATTGAGCTCGGCGCGGAACTTGCGCGAGAGCCGGAAGACGACCACCTTGCGCGGGGGCAGGGTGATGGTCTCGTCGGTCTGCGGGTTGCGGCCCTTGCGCGCCTGCTTGTCGTACGCCTCGAACTTGCCGAAGCCGCTGATGAGCAGGGCATGATCCTTCTTGATGGCCTGCTTCATGATCTTGAGCAGCGACTCAACAATATTCTTTACTTCCGCACGGTTGCGGTTTGTTTTTTCATAGATGGCGTCAACGATCTCTGCCTTGGTCAATGTCTTGTCGCTCATACGGAATCCTTTCAAATCGCTGGTCGCTGTCTGTGTGGGAACCTAGGCCGCCGCGATGGCTGTGTTGATACGTGCTGCCATGGCGGCCATGGCGTCGGGGCTGTCGTACGGACGTTGGGGCCAAAGAGTCAGGCCATCATCGTCAAACCGTGGAATCAGGTGAAAATGGGCGTGCATCACCACCTGGCCGGCAGCGGGGTGGTTGTTTTGCATCAGGTTGATCCCATGCGCGCCCGTGGCCGCCACAATTCCCCGGGCCACGCGGGAAAGGGCGTCCAGCAGATCGCCGCCCAGGGCGGCAGGCAGATCCATGAGCGTGACATGATGCGCCGTGGGCACCACCAGCGTGTGGCCGGGATGCACGGGATTCATGTCCAGAAACGCCAGCACGCTGTCTGTGCGCAACACGGCTTGACAGGGAATGACTCCCTGAATGATCTTGCAGAAGATGCAATTGGCGTCGAACATGGTCAACCCGTTCCTCACTGCTCTGGTGCACATTGCTGCGCGGGGTGCTGGTGCGCGTGTCCCGTGCAAGCCTGCTGAAGGCGGAACCCCTTGTGTGACGATGCAGCGATGCTTGTAACAGCTTCCCTTGAATTGTCAAGATGTTAGCGGTAATATCAAGACCTGGAAAAAACTGGGATTAGAATCTTACTCACTGGTATAACTGAATGTATCCTGTTGTTCAAGGCATTTTCCCGGCTCCATTCACTTTTTCCGAAGCGTTTGTGTTGCGCGACGGGCATGTCCGCCGATGAGCCGCCGACTCCCCTGGCCTGAGGGGCCGTCCGTCCGCGGTGGCCGCGGCGGCAAGGTGTGGCCGGTGTTCCTGCCTTATGCCGGTTGTGTGCGGCGTTGTCTGTATTGCAATCAAGAAAGCCAAACGGGTACCCCCGTGCGTGACCTGGATGCCATTTTCGTGGCCATGCAGCAGGCCATGCGTGCCGCGCCGCCGGCTGCGGTCTGGGATTCGCTGGCGTTGTACGGCGGCAGCTTCACCGCGTTGCCCGAGGTCTGGATCCGGCGGTTTCTGGAGGCCGCCGCCATCTGGAAGGCGCAGGGCCGCATCCGTCAGGTGCGCTGTTCCACCCGGCCGGACGCCGTGGACGCGGCGGGGCTGGCCAGATGGAAGGCCCTGGGGCTGGACGTGGTGGAGTTGGGGGTGCAGTCCTTTCAGGATGATGCCCTGGCGGCGTCCGGGCGAAGCTATACGGGGGAGGTTGCCCGCCGGGCATGCGGGCTGGTGCGCGCGGCCGGCCTGGGGCTGGGGGTGCAGCTCATGCCCGGACTGCCAGGGCAGCGGCCCGGAGAGGCCGGCCAGGATGTGGCCCAGGCCCTCGCCTTGCACCCGGAGGGCATCCGGCTGTATCCATGCCTGGTGCTGGAGGGCACGGGCCTGGCGGTCCGGTGGCGGCAGGGGCTGCACCAGCCGCGATCCCTGGAGGCCATGGCCTGGACCCTGGGCCGCGCCGTGTTGCGCTGCTGGGAAGCCGGCGTGCCGGTCTGGCGCATCGGCATGCTGGAACAGCCCGGGCTGGCGCAGCACATCCTGGCCGGCCCCCGGCATCCTGCCCTGGGCACCATGGCCCGCAGCCGGGCCATTTTTTTGTGGATGCGCCGCCACATCCAGCGGGGGCGAGGGGCGATTCGCCTGATCCTGCCGCGGCGCGTGTCCGGCGAGATCTGGGGCGTGGCCGGGGAATTGCGGCCGCACTATGCGCGGCTGGGCGTGCACCATCAGAATATGTCGTGGCACGAGGAAGATATCGTGCAGATCATGGAGTTGACGGCGTGAATATTCTCCTGCTGGAAAGC
Source organism: Megalodesulfovibrio gigas DSM 1382 = ATCC 19364 (assembly GCF_000468495.1). Classification (NCBI taxonomy): domain Bacteria; kingdom Pseudomonadati; phylum Thermodesulfobacteriota; class Desulfovibrionia; order Desulfovibrionales; family Desulfovibrionaceae; genus Megalodesulfovibrio; species Megalodesulfovibrio gigas. The sequence continues at coordinate 697,058 of NC_022444.1, read as the reverse complement.
CCGCGTTTTATCCGTGTGTTCCAGGCCCTGGGCTGCAATGTGCTGTACCTGGGGCCGCATCCGAGCCCGGACCCCCGAACCAGCGTGCACCTGACCCGCATGTGCCACCACCGGGAGCTGACGGCCATCCTCCGGGATCGCGGCTTCGTGCCCGATGCGGCGTTGTGGTGCGACCACGGCTACCTGCCCACGGTGCTGGGCTTTGAGGCCCTGGAGTGCCCCGTCATCGGCCTGACCATCGATGACTATTGCAATCCCTGGCACATTCCCATGTCCATTGCCTTTGATCTCGTCCTGGTGGCCCAGCGGGATTATGTGTCCTTGTTCGAGCAGGATAATCTGCCTCGTCAGGCGCGCTGGTCCCCGCTGTTTTGCGATACGGACGTGGACGGCGACCCCGGCTTGGCGCGGGACATCCCCGTGAGCTTCGTGGGCACCCTGCAACCGGCGAACATCCCGAACAGACTGCCCTTTCTCAAGCGCTTCAAGGGCTATGCACCCCTGGTCATGCTGCAGGGCCGCTATGCGCCGGTGTTCCAGCGTTCGCAGATCGTGCTGAACCAGACTGCCGCCGGGGAGCTTAATTTCCGGCTGTTCGAGGCTGCGGCCTGCGGCGCAGCCGTGCTCACCGAAGCCACAGCCAACGGCCTGGATGAGCTGTTTGTCCCCGGGGAGAGCATCCTGCCGCCGTATCCCGCGGGAGATGCCGCGGCGGCCGCCGCCGTTGCCCGGGACTGGCTGACCCGCCCCGAGGCCCTGCGGCGCATTGCGGAGCAGGGCAAGGCCCTGGTGCTGGCCGGGCATTCCCTCCAGGCCCGGGCGCGGATGATCCTGGAGGAAGCCCGCCGCCTGCGTCTGGCCGGCGTGCCGGGCTGGCGGCAGCAGCATCAGGCCCGGGTGCGTCAGGGCCTGGCCACGGCCTGCGGCTTCATCGCCGCGGAACTCACCCAGCCGCAATTCCAGAAGATGCAGCAGACCTTTTTCAATCTGGGCAGGGCCTATCCGGCCATGTGGGGCCGGCTCTGAGGCCTTGCGCAGTCGATTTCCCTTGACTTGAGGAGGGGCACTTCATACACGGATGGTGTTATTGATACACAAACAATAGCACGACGGAGTGTGCCCCTTGAATTTCGTATCTCTTCATCGCGCATGGATCCTGCTGTTGGTCGCGGCAGTCCTGCTGCCGGCCGGCGTTGCCGAAGCCGGCGGCCGCCGCATCACCGATGCCCTGGGCCGGACCGTGGACGTCCCCGAGACGGTCCGCCACGTCATTGCCTCGGGGTCCGGCTGCCTGCGGCTGTTGACGTATCTGCAGGCCCAGGATCGCATCGTGGGTGTGGATGACATCGAGGTCCGCCGCCGGGAGTTCGATGCCCGGCCTTACGCCCTGGCCAATCCGCAGTTCAAGGACATGCCTGTGTTCGGGGAGTTCCGGGGCTTTGACCGGCCGGAACAGATCCTGACCCTTGATCCCCTGCCGCAGGTGATCTTCAAGGTCCACAACGCCGGCCTGGGCACGGATCCTGAGGAATTGCAGGCCAAGACGGGCATTCCCGTGGTGGTGCTGGAATACGGCAACCTTGGCGGGAAGCGTCCGCAGTTCTATGCCGCCCTGCGGCTCATGGCCGAGGTGCTGGCCGACCCGGCCGTGCAGGCCCGGGCCGAGGCCGTGGCGACATTCTTCGAGACTCGCATTGCCGACCTGCAGTCCCGCGTCAGGGACATTCCCGAGACGGCGCGGCCGTCGGTGTTCGTGGGGGGCCTCGCCTCCCGGGGGCCGCACGGGTTCCAGTCCACGGAGCCGGGCTACCCGCCCTTCGCCTTTGTCAACGCCCGCAATCTGGCCGGCGGCGGTGCGGAGTCGGGCAAGGCACAGGGCGTGGTGGAGATGGCCAAGGAGCAGATCGTGACCTGGAATCCCGACGTGCTGTTCCTGGATCTGGCCACCCTGCAGCTGGGCGAGTCTGCCGGCGGGCTGCACGAACTCAAGGCCGATCCCGCCTATCAGACCCTGACCGCCGTGCAGCAGGGCAGGGTGTACGGCGTGCTGCCGTACAACTGGTACAGCCAGAATTTCGGCTCCATCCTGGCGAACGCCTACTTCATCGGCGCGCTGTTGTATCCGGACCGCTTTGCCGGCGTGGACCCGGTGCAGGAAGCGGAGGGCATCTATACATTTCTGGTGGGCAAGCCGGTGTTCGGGGAGATGAATGCCCTGTTCGGCAAGCTGGCGTTCACCAGGATCCCGCTGCACTAACCAGATGAGGGAAGACGCACAGACCGGAGCGGCCGCGGCGTATCGCCGGCATCTCGGCAGGAAGCTGTTTTTTTTGCTGGCGCTGTTGCTGGCGGTGCTGGCGTTGCTGGCCGTGTCCGTGGCGGTGGGGGCGGCGTCTGTGCCGGTGTCGCAGGTGGTGCGCAGCCTGCTGGGGCTGGAAGTGCCGCGGCAGGTGGAGGTCATCGTCTGGAACATCCGTCTGCCCCAGGCCCTGGCGTGTCTGATTGCCGGCTGCGGGCTGGCCCTGGCTGGCGCGGCCATGCAGTCCATCCTGCGCAATCCCCTGGGCTCGCCCTTCACCCTGGGCATCTCCCACGCGGCGGCCTTTGGGGCGGCGTTGGCCGTGATGTTCCTGGGCGGCGGGGTGATGACCTCCAAGGGCGCGGTGACCGTCACCAATCCCTGGCTGACCACCGCCGCGGCCTTTGCCTGCAGTCTGGCTGCGGCCGGCGTCATCGTGGGTATTTCGCGGTTACGGGGGGCCTCGCCGGAGGTGATGGTCCTTACCGGGGTGGCCCTGGGGGCGCTGTTCACCGCCGGCACCATGCTGCTGCAGTATTTTGCGGACGATGTGCAACTGGCGGCCATGGTCTTCTGGACCTTTGGCGACGCCGCCCGCGCCTCCTGGCGGGATTGCGCCGTGATGGCCGGCGTGACCGGCGCGGCCTGTCTCTTTTTCCTGGCCCACAGCTGGCAGTACAACGCCATCGATGCCGGTGACGAGACGGCCCGGGGCCTGGGTGTCCGCGTGGAGCGCGTGCGCATGGTCGGGATGCTGGCGGCCTCCCTGGCCACGGCAGTGATCATCTCGTTGTTGGGAGTCATCGGCTTTGTGGGGCTGGTGGCGCCGCACATGGTGCGGCGTTGCATCGGGGCGGATCACCGGTTCCTGCTGCCGGCGGCGGCCCTGGCCGGGGGGCTGCTGCTCCTGGCCTCGGACACCGCCGCCCGGCTGCTCTTCGCGCCGCATGTGCTGCCCGTGTCCGTGCTCACGGCGTTTCTGGGCGCGCCGGCCTTTTTGCTGCTCATCCTCGGGAGGCGAATGCGATGATCGTACAGGCGGATGCCGTCTCGTTTTCCTATGCAAAACGTCCCGTGCTGCAGGAGGTCTCCTTCCATGCAGATCCGGGGGAACTGGTGGCCATCCTTGGCCCCAACGGCGCGGGCAAGACCACGTTGCTCAAGTGCATCAACGCCATGCACAGGCCCGATGCCGGGGCCGTGCTGGTGGAGGATGGCAACGTGCTGCGCATGTCGGCCGCAGAGGTGGCCCGCCGCGTGGGCTATGTGGCCCAGCGCTCGGATGCGGCGCGGCTGACGGTGTTCGACGCCGTGCTTCTGGGCCGGCTGCCGCATCTGCGCTGGAAGGCCGGACCGCGGGACGTGCAGTTGGTGGAGGAGGTGCTGACCCGCCTGCGTCTGGGCGGCATGGCCCTGCGGCACATCGACACCCTGAGCGGCGGGGAGCTGCAGCAGGTCTGCGTGGCCCGGGCCCTGGTGCAGGAGCCGCGGCTGCTGCTGCTGGACGAGCCCACCAGCTCCCTGGACCTCAAGAATCAGTTGGAAATCATGCGCCTGGTGCGCGGCGTGGTGGACGAACACCAGGTGGCGGCCGTGCTGACCATGCACGATCTCAACGCCGCCCTGCGTTTTGCGGACAAGGCCGTATTCCTCAAAGGCGGCCGGGTGCTGGCCGTGCTCGGCGTCCGGGACATCACCGCGGACGTGGTGGAGGCCGTGTACGGCGTGCCTGTGATCATTCAACAAGTGGGCGGGGTGCCAATGGTGGCGCCCTGCCTGTGACATGCAGCAAGCTGTCAGGAGGTCGGTATGTCGTGTTCCATTCCTCAGGAACTCATTGAGCAATGCATCGCGTTTCACGGGCACAGCTGCCCGGGGCTGAGCATCGGCATCCGCGCCGCGGAATATGCCCAGGCGCGCCTGAATCAGGACGGGGACGCAGTGTTGGTCTGCGTGACGGAAACAGACATGTGCGGGGTGGATGCCATCCAGTTCCTCACCGACTGCACCGTGGGCAAGGGGAACATGATCCATCGCGATTACGGCAAGATGGCGTTTTCGTTCTTCGACCGCCGCACCGGCGCAGGCGTGCGGCTGCTGTTGCGGCCCGAGGCCCGGCAGGATATCGACGCAGCCCTGGCCCCGCGCCAGCGGGCCATCCGCGCCGGCCAGGCCACGGCCGAGGACGAGGCCGCGGCGGCCGCCCTGCGCGCACAGCTCCAGGATCGTCTCATGACCCTGCCGCTGGAAGAACTGTTCGCGGTCCAGTCTTTGGAAGACGGGCTGCCGCGGCCGGCCGCCATCCTGGCGAGCTTGGTCTGCGCCGCCTGCGGGGAACAGACCATGGAATCGCGCACCCGGCGCTTTGGCGGGCAGACGCTGTGCATCCCCTGCTTCAACGCGCGGGAGCAGAAGATATAGGGCAAGGTATCTTTGAAAGGAGCTCTCGGGGGAAAACCTTTCTGAAGAAAGGTGCTTCCCCCGAACCCCCTGTCCAAAGACTTTTTTTGGTATAATTACAAAGAACTATCAAGGTTTTGGAAGGGGAGAGCGCGAGAGGGGAGAACCTTTTGCAAAAGGTTCCCCCTCTCGCAATGTCCTTTTTCAAAATTAAAATGCTCTAGCTCCGGCATGCTGCCTCAGCCCATGGCCGGCAGGGGCAGTTCCACGTCGATGCGGTCGGCTTCCTCTTTGCGAAGCGCCACAAAATACCCGCCGATGCGGACCTCGATGGGATCCCCCAGCGTGGCCACCCGCACCACCTCCACTTCCGCACCGGGCAAAAAGCCCAGGTCCAGCAGCCGTTGCCGCACAGCGCCGCAGGCGCGATGCCGGCGCACCCGGCAGCAGCAGCCGTGGGGCGCGTGGCGCAGGGTGAGGCCGGGCGCGGCGGCATCGGCGCAGTCGCAGGGCTGTCCTGCGGCGTGCTCGTGTCCGTGCCGCCGTCTTCCAAATCGCTTCCCAAACATGATGGCCTCCAAAAAAGTCAGAAAGATATGGTTGACGAAACAATGATATTGAAATTAATTATCGCAGTCAACGGGGGCGGGCAATGTTGATTGCCGCCCCTGTCGTGTTGTCGGAGAGCTGCGGTGTGACTTTTGTTTGACAATGAAATTCAATATCGGTAGAAACCCCTCACGCCGTCGTGGTGGCAGCGTGCGGAGCAGGGCGGCGGTGTTGCGCCGTCCAATCGATCCATCGTCGCGGCCGCGTCCCGGGGAGCTTCGGGGCGCAGCGCATTGAGACCTCAAGGAGGGAACCCATGCGGGTCATGTTGTCCATGCTGTTCTGTGTTGCGTTGTTGTGTTCGGCGTCCCTGGCCTTTGCCCACACCCCGCTGTGCTCGTGCTTTGACAATGGCGACGGTACGGTCATGTGCGAGGGCGGCTTCTCCGACGGCTCCTCGGCCTCGGGCGTGAAAATGGTGGTGAAGGACGCCTCCGGCGCGGTGCTGGAAGAAGGTAAGATGAGCGAAGTGAGCGAGTTCACCTTCAAGAAGCCCGCGGGCGACTTCACCGTGGCCTTTGAGGCGGGCGAAGGCCATGCCATCGTCATCAAGAGCTCGGACATCAAATAATTTTTTTGCGAAGTTATTGAGAAAGAAATTCACAGTCAAAATCGAGGAGGATGCATGTTGCGTCGAATGATGCTGGCTCTCGTGATGGCCCTTGCCATTCCTGCCACGGCTCAGGCCCATTTCCAGATGATGTACACCCCTGAAATCGCCCTGAGCGAGGGCGGCGAGATGGTGCTGAAGATCGTTTTCACGCACCCCTTCGATGCCGGCCACACCATGGACATGGGTCCGGTGCAGGAATTCTACGTGCTGCAGCAGCGCGGTTCCGAAGGCGAGCCCAAGAAGGTGGACCTGAAGCAGTACCTCAAGGAAATCAAGTGGAAGGGCCACAGCAACGCCGCGGTGGCGTATGAAGCCGTGCTGCCCAAGACGGTGGTTCGCTCCATGGGCGACTACGTGTTCGTGCTCGTGCCGTCCCCGTACCTGGAGAAGGAAGAAGACGCCTACATCCAGCAGATCACCAAGCTGGTGGTCAACGTGGGCGGCGTGCCCGGCAACTGGGCGGCTCCCGCGGGGTTGCCGGTGGAAATCGTCCCCTTTGACAAGCCGTATGCCAACTGGGCTGGCGGCGTGTTTCGCGGCCAGGTGCTTTCCGGCGGCAAGCCCGTGGAAAACGCCGAGCTGGAAGTGGAATATCTGAACCACGAGCCGGACATGAAGGCCAATGCCTTCAAGGAAAAGGCTGCCGTGAAGGCCCCCAACGACTGCATGACGACCATGGGCGCCAACGCCAATGCCCAGGGCGAGTTCACCATCGGGCTGGCCAAGGCCGGTTGGTGGGGCGTGTGCGCCCTTGGGGCTGGTCCTGAGAAGGAATACCAGGGCAAGGAATTGTCCCAGGACGCCGTGATCTGGGTCAAAGCGTTTGAAATGAAATAAGTTGTCGAGCCTGCTGGAGCGCCCTTCGCGGTATTTTCGGGAGGGGCGTTCCAGCCATCCTGCAGTGGAATATGCATGGTCCGAGCAGGTGTCCGCAGCCCAAGGAATTTGCATGCTATATGATAAGTCCTGGTACTTGCTGGATGTGGGAGACACGGCCTCCCCGCCCTGCAAATGCACCTGCTCCTCCATCCACCAGTTTGCCGAGGCGCTGGGCTGCGCCATTGACGCCAAGGATCATCACACCCGGTGTCATTCGGAGCAGGTGGCCGCGCTGGCCTACGCCCTGGCGCTGGATCACGGCGTGTCCCGCGAGGCCGCCAGCGCCATCCACATTGCCGGGCACCTGCACGATTTGGGAAAAATTGCCGTGCCCGACCATATTTTGCTGAAAGAAGGGCCACTCTCCCCGGAGGAATGGGAGGTGATGAAGCGTCATCCCGAAGTGGGGGCGCACATCGTGGCGCCGGTCAAGGCCTTGAACGACGAGCAGGGGATTGCGGCCATGATTCTGCATCATCACGAACGCTTCGACGGCCACGGGTATCCTTGCGGGCTGGCCGGGGACGAGATTCCCTGCGGCGCGCGCGTGCTGGCCGTGGCGGATTGCGTCTCGGCCATGATGCAGGACCGGCCGTACCGCCGCGGCGTCTCGCTGCTGGAGGCTGCCCAGGAGGTGCACCGGCAGTCCGGCAGGCAGTTCGACCCAGACATTGCCTTGAGTTTTCACAACATCGTCAGCGTGTTCAAGCGGCAGATGCCGCGCCGGGACGATGCGGATTTCTTTCGTCATCTTGCTCACCGGCACTCCTGCCGCGATGAGCGGAATGGACATGCCGAGGAGGCAGCATGAGCCGATTGTTCTCCATGGTGCACACCGTGCCCGGCCGGGTGCGGATCAGATGCGTGCATGGCGGCGAGCGCCTGCGGACCGCGCAGACGCTGGTGGAAGGGCTGGCCGGGGTGACGTATGCGCGCAGCAACCCCGCCTGCCGAAGTCTGGTGGTGGTGTTCGACGCCAGCCAGCTGACCACCGCCGCCATTCTTGCCGCACTGCTCGCCATGGACCCGGCGCAATGCCGGGAGCCACAGACTCTGGGACACTGCGCCTGCCCCGCACGACGCATCGAGGAGCCGTCGCTCCGGCCCCATGCGGTGCGCTTCGGGGTGCTGACCGCCGCCGGCTTGTGGATGCTGGGTCGCAAGGTGTTGCTCTCGGCGGCGGCGCCGGGGCTGGTGTCTCCAGTGGGGGCGGCAGTGCTCTTCGGGGTACTGCCGCTCCTTAAAAGCATGGCGAAGGATGTCCGGCGGGGCAAGGTCAGCCTGGAATCCTTTCTGGGCGGGGCCATTCTGGCGGCAGCCGGGGCAGGGGAGGTCTCCACGGCGCTGGAAGTGTTGTGGATCAACACCGGCTCGGACCTGCTCACGGCCCACATGGCCCGGCGCTCCCGGCGCAGCATCAAGGCCATGCTCAAGGAAACCGCCCACCACACCTTCGTGTTGCGTGACGGGGTGGAAGTGGAGACGCCCACAGCAGACCTGCAGCCCGGTGACGTGCTGGCCCTGCACGCCGGGGAACGCATTCCGGCGGATGGCGTGGTGATTTCCGGCGAGGCGCTGGTGGACAGCTCCTCCATGACCGGTCGTTCCGAGCTGGAGGCCTGCGGCGTGGGCGCGTCGGTGTACGCCGGCAGCGTGGTGCGGCGCGGGGTGATTCACGTGGAAGCCCGCTGCGTGGGGGAAGAGACGTATCTGGCGCGCATTTTCGACAAGGTGGAGGCCGGCCTTTCCCACCGCTCGGACATCGAACATATGGCCGACACCCTGGCCCGGCGGACCATCAACATTGGTTTTCTGGTCACCGTGGGCACGCTGGTCTTCACGCAGAGCCTGTGGCGGGCGTTCACCGTGCTGCTGGTGATGGCCTGCCCGTGCGCCACGTCCCTGGCGGCGTCCTCGGCCATCAATGCCGCCATTGCCGGCGGGGCGCGGGAGCGGATCATCTTCAAGGGCGGCCGTCCCCTGGAACGCTTTGCCGGGGTGGACACCGTGTGTCTGGACAAGACCGGCACCCTCACCGGCGCCCTGCCGCATCTGGCCGCCATCCACACCATGAACGGCCTGGGTGAAGCCGAGGTGCTGCAGTTGGCGCTTTCCGCCGAGGCGCACAATCATCATCCCCTGGCCGAGGCCATCAAGGATCACGGCGCGGCCCTGGGGCTGACCCCGCAGGGGCACGAACGCTGCGAATACTTTCTGGGGCAGGGCGTGCATGCCGTGGTGGACGGCCGGGACGTGCTGGTGGGCAACTACAAACTGCTGCAGCGCTTCGAGGTCCCCTTCCCGCAGGGCGATTTGCGAGTGAGCGCCATGCAGGCGGACGGCCTGACCGTGCTGTTCCTGGCCAGCCAGGGCGAGGTGCGGGGGCTGTTCGGCGTGGCCAACCCCGTGCGCGCGGATGCCGGCGCAGTGGTGGAGTACTTCCGGGGCAGCGGTGTGGACGTGCATCTGGTCACCGGGGACGAGGCCCTGACTGCCCAGGCCCTGGCGCGGGATCTGCGCATCCCCAACGTGCTGGTTTCGGCCCTGCCCGAGGACAAGGCCCGGCTGATGGTGGATTTGCGCGGCCAGGGCAAACGGCCGGCCATGGTGGGCGACGGCGTGAACGACGCCCTGGCCATGGTGGAGGCGGAAGTGGGCGTGGCCCTGGGATCCCACGGCAACGAGGCGGCCCTGGAAGCGGCGGATATCGCGCTGCTGGGCGAGGATCTGGAAGGCGTGATGAAGGCGCACCAGCTTTCGCGCCGCACCATCCGCATCATCCATGAAAATTTCTGGATCGCCACGGGCAGCAACATCCTGGGCGGCCTGGCCGGGGCGCTCGGCGTGCTGGGACCGGTGGCCGCAGGCCTGTTGCACATCGGGCACACGTCTGCCGTGTTGCTCAACTCCGCACGGTTGATGCAGAAAAAAGTTTATTGAGTAAGGAAATGTAAAACCCGCCAGATGGTGCCATGAATTCGGTGATGAGAATAATCATTGTACTTATCGATGGTTGTCAATGATTATCAATTTGAACTAGCGTGTCAGTGGACTTGCCGGATCAGGAAGACATGTACAGGGATCCGGCATTATCGAATACGCTCGCGGTGGGAACGCCGTACAGCGGAAGGACAGATTGATGAATCCGAAAGATTTGCTGGTGCTGCGCCAATACGCCACGGTGGCGCATCACATTCCGGGGCGGTTGCGGTTGGTGTTCAATCCGGCCATCCAGAAGCATCCCTCGTTTTCCTCGTTGCGGGAATCCGTGGGCATGCTGGCTGGCGTCAAGGCGACGCGGGTCAACATCATGGCCAAGACCATGGTGCTTGAATACCATCCGGAAATCATCCCGTTCGCTGTGTTGCAGGACATTTTTGCACATCAGTCTTCGGACGAGCACGTGTTGCATTGCGCGCTGCAGCTTGTTTCACCAGCAGCGCAGCGTTGCGTGCAGTAACAGTTGTTTCACCCCCAGCATGCACAAGGAGCAGAACGCATGAACGAAATGGGCTTTCCCCAGTATGCCCCGCCGCCGGAACAGGCTCCTGCGGGACCAAAGTATGCGCAGGAGCCGCAGGCCGCCCAGTACGGCGACCAGGCAGGTCTGGTGATGCTGCAGTACGGGCAGGGCTACCAGGCCCCGGCTCCCCAGGCCCCGGCCGCTGTGCCGCAGGCTGCGCAACCCGAGGCCGAAGGCGGCTGGCAGCACGGCAAGCAGAATGGCGGCAGTGCGGACGCCGCCAAGTCTTGCGATGACGACGAAGGCCAGGCCGCTGCCCAGGCGCAATACATGTATCAGGCTCCCCAGGCTGCCGCGCCCCAGGGGCAGTATATGTATCAGGCGCCGCAGCAGGGTCCGGCCATGGCTCCCCAGGCTGCCGCGCCCCAGCAGGGCCGGTACATGTCCCAGGGGCCTGCGCCACAGCACGTGCCCCAGCACGAGCAGTACATGTACCAGGCGCCCCCCGCGCAGGCTCCCCAGCCCGCCGCCGCGCAATACATGTATGGCCAGCCGCAGCAGCCGCAGGGCATGCCCCAGGCCGGTCCGGCACCTCAGGCGCAGCCCATGTACGGCGGCCCGGCCATGCAGCCGGCGTTCATGCCCGGTCAGCCGCAGTTTCAGGCTGCCTACGGGGCGGCGTATCAGGCCGCGCCGGGGGCTGCACCGGGGGCCGCACCGGGGGCTTATGGCCAGCCGGCTTCGCACGACGGCGGCAGTGGCTGCGGGTGCGGCAAGCATGACGATCCGGCCGGCGCAGGCGCGCAGGGCCTTGGCCACATGATGGGCTTTGTGAACGATCTCATGAGCGGCCGCACGCCCAACCCCTCTGCCATGGTGGGCATGCTGGAAAGCTGCTCGGCCCAGTTCTGGAAGGGCGCGGCCGTGGGCGCAGCCCTGGCCGTCCTGCTCACCAACAACGCCGTCAAGGACGCGCTGACCGGCATGGTCGGCGGGCTCATCGGTTCCGGGCAATCATCCGCCCCTCAAGGAGAATAAGGTCATGACCAAGCAGAATTACGCCATGTCTTCTTCCGTGGCCACCGTGGCCCCGGTTTCCCGCGTGGCGCTGGGCGCGGGTGTGTTCGGGGCCGTGCTGGGCGCGTCCGCCGGTCTGGCCGAAGGCATCGCCGGCTACCGCGCCGGCACCATGGACAAGCAGCAGGCGGCTATGCACACCATCAAGGAAGCCAGCGGCTCCGGTCTGGCCGCTGCTGCCGGCGCAGCCGTGGCCACCACCGTGGGCATGGGCGGCGTGGTGGGATTGCTGGGGATGTTCGCCGTGGGCACGGCCGTGAAGTACGTCTGGAATAATGCCATGTCCGGGGCCTGCAAGGCTGCGGTGGCCGCGGCTCCGGCGGAACCGGCCATCGCCGCTGCCGATTCCAAGGGCGGCAAGGTCGTCAAACAGTAGGCGGGGGAATCCAATGAGTCAGTATCCGCAGTATTATCCGTATGCGCCGCAACAGCAGTACGCGCAACAGCAGTACGCGCAGCCGCAGTATGCGCAGCAGCAGTACGCGCCGCAATATGCCCCGCACTACGCCCAGGCCCAGTATCAGGCGCCTGCCGTCGATGCGTCCACGTCCAACCTGTGCACCTCGCCGGACGGGCTGAAGAGCTGGTTCAACGTCACGGACAAGCACTACCTGGGCGGTCTGGCCGTGGGTGCTGCCGTGGCCCTGGTGTTGACCAATCCCACGGTGCAGCAGGCCCTGGTGAAAGGTGCGGTGAAGCTCTGGACCTCCGTGCAGGGCTCCATCGAAGAGATCAAGGAAAAAGTGGAAGACGTCAAAGCCGAGATGAGCCAGCGCAATGGGTAACGATGGCACTCTGCCCATGGCTGGCCGCTGCGGCCGTACCGACAAAGGGCTGGACGCGAAGACCCTTGCCAAACACGGCATGACCCTTTCGCTGGCCGCCCTGGTGGCCACCGGCTTTGTGGGCGGCAAGACGTCCAGGCGTCTGCATCTGGCAGCCGGGGTGGCGCTGGTGGGGTTCTCCCTCTGGCATCATACCCTGTACCCTTCATCCAACCGTAAAGGATAACTCTGTCATGTCCATCGCCACGCCCTCCAGCCAGCAGCGCCGCCTGCAGGTGGCCCACGAAATCCCCGGCCGGATCCGTTGGCAAGGGCCGATGTTCCTCGATCCCGAGCTGGATACGGAATACCTGCAGGCCCGCCTGCAGGCCGTGCCCGGGGTGCGGCGCTGTCGCATCAATCGCAAGGCCCAAAGCGTGGTGCTGGAACATGACGGGGACGATGCCCGCATCAAGGCCCTGGAGCTTCTGGAACGCCTCCCTGCGGAGGCGTTCCGCTCCGGGTTTGCGGCTCCGGCCGCACCATCCTTCTACCCTGTGGCCGTGCGCGGCGCGGCCCTGGCCCTGAATCTTGTGCTGCCGCGCCATCTGCGGGCCATGGTCGCCTGGGTGCTGGGCGCGCCGGTGATCTTCGAGGGCGCATACACCCTGCTTACGGACGGCGTGCGCGTGAAGGTGCTGGACGGCGTCGTGGTGGCCGCCTCGCTCCTGCGCGGGGACTACCTGACCAGTTCCCTCGTGGTCACCGTGCTTTCCCTGGTGGAATATCTGGAAGGCCGGCTCGAGAATTCCTCCACCGACCTGCTGGCAACCCTCATGCGGCCGCAGGCGGAATTCGCCTGGGTGCTGCGCGACGGCGCAGAAGTGCAACTCCCCGTGGGAGCCATCGAAAAGGGCGACCGCGTGGTCTGCGGTCCCGGAGAACTCATCCCCGTGGATGGGGAAGTGGTGGAGGGCGAGGCGTCGGTGAACACCAGCTCCATCAGCGGCGAGGCTGCCCCGGCGCACTACAAGCCCGGCACCATGGCCCTTTCCGGGGCGGTGGTGGAGGAGGGCAAGCTGGTCATCGCTGCGGAAGAAGTGGGCGACGGCACCCGCCTGGCCCGCATCAACCGGTTTTTGCAACAGTCCTTGCGGGCCAAGTCCGCCACGCAGGAGAACCGGGCCCAACTGGCCGACAGGCTGGTGCCCATCACCTTTGGCCTCGGCGTGCTCATGTGGCTGGTGACGCGGGACATCCGCCGCGCCGCCTCGGTGCTCACCGTGGACTTTTCCTGCACCATCAAGCTGGCCACCCCCGTGGCCGTGCGCAGCAGCATGTATGCGGCCGGGCATGCCGGGGTGATCTTCAAGGGCGCGCAGGCGCTGGAAGACTTCGCCGCCGTGGACACGCTGGTCTTCGACAAGACCGGCACCCTCACCAGCGGCGAACTGGCCGTGACCGGCATTGTGGCCTCCCCGCAATGCGGGCTGGACGAGAACGGCCTGCTGGCCCTGGCTGCGGCGGCAGAGGCGCATTACGGGCATCCCGTGGCCCGGGCCGTGGTGGCCGAGGCCCATCGCCGCGACGTGGAGATTCCCGCCACGCCGCAGGTGGAATTTATCGTGGCCCATGGCGTCTCTGCACTGGTGGAAGGCCGGCGCGTGCTGGTGGGCAGCCGGCACTTCATCGTGGAAGACGAGCACGTGGATGCCTCCCTGCTGGAACACAAGGCGGAATCCCTGCGGGCCAAGGGCAACACCGTGCTGTACGTGGCCCTGGATGGCCAGTTGGCCGGCGTGGTGGGCCTGGCCGACGCCATCCGCCCCGAAGCGCGGGAGACCCTGCGTCAGCTGCGCAGCATGGGCATTGAGCGCATGGTGGTGCTCACCGGGGACCATCTGCAGACCGCCAACAACCTGCTGCGCGAGCTGCCCGAGCTGGACGCGGCCCATGCCGAGCTCAAGCCCGAGGAAAAGGCCGCCATGGTTCAGGAGCTGGTGGACGCCGGCCGGATCATCGCCTACGTGGGCGACGGCCTCAATGATACCCCGGCCATGATGCTGGCCAAGGTGGGCGTGTGCATGCCCAAGGGCGCGGATCTGGCGCGGGAAACGGCCCAGGTGCTGCTGCTGCACGAGGACATCCACAGCCTGGCCGCGGCGCGGGCCATTGCCCTGCGGCTGGATCGGTCGGTGCAGCAATCCTTCTGGGGCGCGGTGGGCGTCAATGGCGCCATCCTGGCCCTGGCTGCAGCCGGCCGCGGTGCGCCTGCCCTGTGGGCCACGCTGCACAACGGCTTCACCCTCGGCGTGCTCGGCTGGGCCGCAGCGCGCAACCTTCGTGCTCCCAAACTGCCGGCCCTGAGCGCGGCAAACTAGACTTCGGAGGGCCGGTATTCATGTGGCGTCGCATCTTGGACTGGTTGGCTGACCTGGGCATCCGCATGCAGGTCCGCACCTTGGTGATGATAAGCGTATTCATTCCTGCCATCGCTGCGCTGGTGATGATCGAGACTGCCCCCAGGGAGACGGTGACATCCAGTATCGTCATGTACCTTGCCATCTGGGTGCTGCTGTGCATCCCGGTGAGCAAGCTGCTCGAAGAGATCCTGGCCCTGCGCAACATCACCCTGTGCAACAACTTCTGCCGCAGCCTGCAGGAAGGCAAGGGGCTGCAGGAGCTGCATCTGCCGCCGGAGAAGGGCGGGGAGAACGACTTCATCCGCCTCAAGCGCAACATGTACTGGATGGGCCGGTCCCTGCTGGACCGCGAACACCGCATTGCCGGCATGCTCTCCGAGTTGGAGGAGGTCCAGCGTCAGGTGATGGACAGCATCGAGTGCGCCAGCGCCATCCAGCATCAGATGCAGGTGCCGGTGACGCGGCTCAAGGACTATGTGGCCGACGGCTACATCCTCTGGAAGCCGCGCGATGTGGTGGGCGGGGATTCCTACTGGCTGCGCCGGACGCCGGGCGGCGTGTTCGTGGGCGTGTTCGACTGCACCGGCCACGGCGTGCCCGGCGCGTTCATCACCCTCATCGTCCACAGCATGCTGGACAACATGGACGCCGCCGCCGTGGAGGGTCGGCCCGGGCTGGTGCTGGAATCCCTCAATCGCCGCCTCAAGGCCTTTCTGGGTCAGGATGGCAGCGAGGGACCCCTGGCCAAGCGGTCCAACGATGGCCTGGAAATGGGCCTGTGCTGGATGCCGAATGACGCCGATTCGCTGTGCTACGCCGGGGCGGGCATCAGCGCGTTCATGGTGGCGGACGGCGCCACGCAGGAGCTCAAGGCGGAGCGCATCGGCATCGGCTATCGCGAAGCGCCCCTGGACCATGCCTATGCCGAACAGCGCGTCTCCCTGGTCGGCATCAAGGGCGTGCATCTGTCCACGGACGGGCTCTTCGATCAGGTGGGCGGCGAGAAACAGTTGCCCTTCGGCAAGAAGCGGTTCCTCAAGTTGATTGCAGAGTTTTCGGCGCATGCCGAACTCCGTGAGCAGGGCGAGCATGGCGGGCACCCGTTCCAGACGCAGCAGGCAGGCATTTGGGAACTTTTTGAAACACATCGGGGCGCGCATGCTCGGCGCGACGATGTCACTGTCCTGGGCTTTGCCCCGGGGCGCGTTGCAAGGGAGAGGGCATGAATTCCAGAATCGATGACGAGTCGGCAACCGCCGCGCACGCCGTGAAGAGTTATCTGCTGGTGGCCCTGGCCGGGCAGCAGAACGCCGGCAAGTCCACGGTGTTCAACATGCTCACCGGCGCCAGCCAGTATGTAGCCAACTACCCCGGCGTGACCGTGGAGAAAAAGTCCGGTCGCTACAAGGACGGCGAGATGCGCGTGGAGGTGGTGGACCTGCCCGGCACGTACAGCCTCACCTCGTTCTCGCTGGAAGAACGGGTGGCCCGGGACTTTCTGCTGCAGGACAAGCCGGACTGCATCGCCAACATCATGGACGCCTCCAACCTTTCCCGCAGCCTCATGCTCACCCTGCAGCTGCTGGAACTCAACCGGCCCGTGGTGCTGGGCCTGAACATGATGGATGTGGCCCAGGCCCACGGCATACACATCGATGCAGACCGCCTCTCCAGTATTCTGGAGGTGCCTGCGGTGCCGCTGGTGGGTCGCAAGAACATGGGGCGCAAGGAACTGGTGGAGCAGGTGGCCATCGCCGGAGTGCGCGGCCAGCAGCGGACAAAGCGTCCCCTGGAATACGGCCCGCTGGAAGAAACCGTGGTGGCCCTGGAGCAGGCCCTGCATCAGAATTCCCGCCTGGGCGCGGCCTATCCCCTGCGCTGGATGGCGGTGAAGCTCCTGGAACAGGACGAGATGGTCCGTGGCCTGGTGCGGGAGAACCATCCCGACGCCGACGCCATCCTGGAGCAGGTGGACAAGGCGGCCGCCATGTTCGAGCAGGCCGCGCACCTCTCGGTTGCGGACCACATCCTCGCCTGCCGCCACGCCCGGGCGCAGGAGATTGTCCAGCAGTGCATCAACCGGCCGGACGGGCACAAGGCCACGTTCTCCGAACGCATTGACCGCGTGTTGCTGCATCGCATCCTGGCCCCGATGTTCCTGGTGCTCACGGTGTACTGCATCTATCAGGTCTCCATCGTCCAGGGCTATGAGCTGACCAAATACACCTGGCCGTACCTGGCATCGCTCCGGGGCATCGTGGGGGATCTGTTGCCCATCCCCGGCCTGCTGGAGGACGGCCTGTTGCGCGCCCTGGTGCTCTGGTGCGTGGACAGCGCCAACACCCTGCTGAACTACCTGCCCATTTTCTTCATCCTGTTCGCCCTCATCGCCATGCTGGAAGACTCGGGCTACATGGCGCGCATCGCCTTCATTCTGGACCGTATTTTCCAGCGGTTCGGCCTGCACGGGCAGAGCACCCTGCCGTTCATTTTGGGCGGCGTCTTTGCCGGCGGCTGCGCCGTGCCGGGCATCATGGCCACCAAGGGCATTCCGGACGAACGCTCGCGCATGGCCACCATCCTCACCGTGCCGTACATGAACTGCCTGGCCAAGGTGCCCTTGTACACGCTGCTGGTGAACATCTTCTTTCCTGGCGAGAAGAGCTTTGCCCTGTTCTTCATCTCCACGGTCACCATCCTCATGGCCCTCATCATCGCCTGGATCCTCACGCATACGGTGCTCAGATCCAGGGAAAGCGCGCCCTTTGTGATGGAAATGCCCACGTACCACCTGCCCACGGTGCGCGGTGTGGCCACCCGCACCCTGCAACGGACCTGGGAATACATCCAGAAGGTGGGCACCATCGTACTGGCGGTGAGCGTCTGCGTGTTTGCCCTGTTGCAATTCCCCAACCTGCCGCAGGCGGTGATGGCCACCTACGAGCAGGACATGGAGCAGGCCTACGAGAGCTTCCAGCAGGCCGTACAGGAGACGCAGTTTGCCGGGATGCTGGCAGACAGGCAGACCGTGCTGGAACTGATGCACTATTCCAGCCGGTTTACTGCGGCCCGGCTCAACGCCGGCAGCGGCATGGACAAGGTGCTGGCGGATTATGCGCAGCAGCATCAGGTGTTCTTCAACTTCCTCAAGCCCGGCAAGAAAGAGAAGGACGAGCGCACCGTGGGCACGGCCGTGGGCCAGTTGATGACCACCCGCAAGGAACTGCAGCGGGCCATCAAGGACCGGCGCATCGAGAACTCCTTCTTTGGCCGCCTGGGTCGGGCGCTGGAGCCGGTGACGCAGTTCGCCGGGTTTGACTGGAAAATCAACATCGCCCTCGTCAGCTCGTTTGCGGCGCGGGAATCCAGCGTGGCCACCCTGGGCGTGCTCTTTCAGCAGGGCGCGGACGAAGGCGGCACCCTGGAGGCCCGCATGGGCGCCGAGAGCACCGAATCCGGCATGACCCCCCTGCATGCCCTGGCGCTCATCGTGTTCTTTGCCCTGTATCCGCCGTGCTTTGCGGCCACCATCATGGTCAAGGTGCAGACCGGCTCGTACAAGTGGATGCTTTTTGCCATCCTCTTCCCCTCGGCCGTGGGCATTCTGGTGGCCAGCGCCATCTTCAGCCTGGGGACGGTGTTGGGGGTTACAGGTTTTGTGATGATGCAGGCTTTTTATGTGCTCATGTTCTGCATCGCGTTGGGGCTGGGGCTGTTCGCCGGGCGTTCTCCGGTGGAAGCCATTGGTGATTCCCTGCGCCATCAGCGCATTGTCCCGCAATCCCGTTGATATTGGAGATCGGAATGAATCAGACGTGCATCGCAACGTTTCCCGCCGTGCTGCAAGACCTGCACGAGTTTTACGAATCCCTCAAACGCGAAGGCATCCTCTTCTGCTACAGCGGGCCCACCAGCCAATCCCTGGTGGAAGGCATTGGGGATCTGCTCCGGCAGCGCATGGCTGTGGAAGAGGCCGGCATGGCCGTGACGCATAACATCTTTGCCATCTTCATTGAGCAGATGCAGAACATCCTGCACTACTCGGCAGAGACCATGCCCCAGCGAGAGCAGGGCGGCGTGGAGGAGATGCGCCACGGCGTGGTGGTGGTGGGCCGGGAGGCCGAGGCCGACCGGCGGTTCTTCGTGCTCTGCGGCAATTACATCCAGCAGGAAAAAGGCCGCATGCTGGCCGACCGGCTGGATGCCATGCGCAGCATGACCAAGGACGAGCTCAAGACCCTGTACAAGGAAATGCGCCGCCAGGAACCCACCACCGAAGACAGCAAGGGCGCCGGCCTGGGGTTCCTGGAAATGGCTCGCAAGGCCAGCCGGCCGTTGGATTATTGCATTGCAGACATCGCCGAAGGCCTGTCGTTCTTTTCCGTCAAGGCGGTGGGGTGAATCATGCAGGATCTGCTCATCAAGGGAACCAAATCCAGCCCTTCCATCGCCTTTTGTGCGGCGGACGGCAATCTGTCCATCCGCGGCGAATCGTATCCCGAGCACGCCGTCAAGTTCTACGAACCGGTGCTGCAGTGGATCCGGGACTTTCTGGAAACAGAATCCACGCCCCTGCACCTGACCGTGGATATCGTCTACTTCAACAGCTCCAGCTCCAAGATTCTCATGAATCTGTTCGACATGCTGGAAGAAGCCGCCGCCGGCGGCCGGCAGGTGCAGGTGGTGTGGCGTCACCACGAGGAAAATGAAATCGCACAGGAGTGCGGTGAGGAGTTCAAGGAAGAAACCCAGTTCCTGCGCTTCGAGTTGCAATCATACGGAGACGCATGACCATGAATGCCTTTGCCCTCGGCTTCCACGAAGAAGAACGGGTCATCGCGCGATGCCGCACCTGCCTGGAGCAGGCCGAGCACGACGACTGCTGCATGCGCGAGGAATTCACCTTTCTTCTGGGGGAGTACGAGAAACTCTTCCGGCAAAGCATGCGGTTGGTGAAAATGGGCGACCGCATGCAGCAAAAGCTCGCCACCTTGAACGAGGCCCTGGAGCGCAAGCAGGAAGAGTTGCTGCGATTGGCAGCCACGGACATGCTCACCGGGCTGGCCAATCGCAGGGCATTCATGGAGACCGCGCACCAGGCGCTGTCCCGGGCAACACGGCATGCCTTGCCCTTGTCGTTGTTTCTGGTGGATGCCGACCACTTCAAACGCATCAACGACACCTACGGCCACGATGCAGGGGATCTCGTTCTCAGAAACATCGCCGTGATCGGCAAGGCCTCCTTGCGGGCGGAAGACCTCTTTGCCCGCCTGGGTGGGGAGGAATTCGCCGCGCTGCTCCCGGATGCGGATCTCGCCGAATCCCTGCAGGTGGCGGACCGCCTGCGCAGCAACATGGCCCAGTGTGCGGTGCCGGTGCAGGGACATCGCATCGGATACACGGTGAGCATCGGTGTTGCCACCATCGGCGGCCGCGTGGATACCGTGGACCGGCTCATCAAGGCCGCGGACGAGGCCCTCTATGCAGCCAAGGCCGCCGGCCGCAATCAGGTGGCGGCGCATGCGCCGTTGCATTCCTGCACCCCTGCGCCTTGCGGTGCGACACCTCCGGGAGGTTGATCCATGCTCTATGATACCCAACAAGGCGTTGCCGTGCGCGAGCAGGCCGATCTCAAGGTCCCCCGCGAACTGGGCGACGCCCTGCTGCAGGTGCTGCAGGACCTGCTTTCCAATCAGCAGCAGTTGCGGCTTGCCGGCCAGGAACGCGCCGGTCTGGCCCGGCCCCTCGACGAGCAGGATGCCCTGCTGGAGCGACTCAAAGACATCACCATCGGCATCCGCGCCGCCAATTTCAGCAAGCTCTTTCGGCAGATGAAAGCCCTTTCCATGGATATGGCCCGCCGCTGCGACAAGGAGCTGGAACTGCACATGGATGGTGCGGATCTGGCCGTGGATGTGGCCATCCTGGAAGCCCTGGAGGATCCCCTGGCGCATCTGGTGCGCAATGCCGTGGAACACGGGCTGGAATTCCCGGCCGAGCGCCTGGCCGCCGGCAAGCCGGCCAAAGGCAGGCTGGAGATCTGCGCCGCCTGCCAGAACGGCGCCGTGCGCGTGGAAGTGCGCGACGACGGCCGCGGTCCGAGCGCCTGCAGTGGCGCGGCGCTTTCCGGCCGCTCCGGCATGCGACGCATCGAGCAGACCATGGCCGCCCTGCACGGCTCCTTCTGCCTCAAGCCCGGCCCGGAAGGCGGGGCCGTGGCCGTGTGCAGCATCCCGTTGGCCTTTCAGTTTCTGGATGGCGTGGTGTTCCAGGCCGGGACGCACCGCATCGTCATCCCCATGGAGACCATCGCGGCCATTCAGCCCCTGCAGGCCACGGCCCTCACCATGCTGCAGCAGCACGAGGTGTTGTCCTGCGGGCGGGAGACCGTGCCCTTTCTGGATCTGGCCGGGCTGCTGGACGGGCGTTTCCGGACCGAGTTTCCGCGGCAGGCGGTGATCCTGCAGGCGGCCTCGGGCGAGCGGCTGGCCCTGGGCGTGGCCGCCGTGCGTGGCCGTTATCGCGGGGCGGTCTCGCCCCTGGCTCCGTGTTGCGACTGGCATCCTTCCCTGGGCGGCTGCGTGCTGCTCACGGGCGGGGGCATCGGCTTCGTGCTGGATGTAGAGGCCGTGCTGGCGGAAGTCTCCGGGCCGCAGCTGGTGTGCTGAACCGCGGCCTGCTGCCCATGCATGTGCTGTTGAAGCAGCTCGTAATAGCCCGGGAGCAGGGCGTCCAGCCGGGCCTTGCCGGCCGGGGCCAGGCGGAAGCGTCGGGAACGCAGATCCCGTTCATGGGGCGCAGCCTCCAGCAGGCCTTCATGCAGCAGGGCCTGCACCGTGTTGGAAACCACCGGCTTGGAGACATCCAGCCGGGCCGCCAGGTCCGTGGCGGTCAGGCCGCCGGCTTCGGGCTCGCGGTCGATGAGGATGAGAATGAGAAACCGCGTCTGGGAGAGGCCATGCGTCGCAAAATAGGCCTCCAGCCGGCGCAGCAGCACGCTGGCCGACCGCAGCAACTCCAGGGCCGCCGCCACGCAGGGAACATCCATCTGCGGAAAGCGGCGGCCGTAGGCGTCCAGGATGTCCCGGGCGGGAAGCTCCTTGAGGAAAAACACTCAGGCCCCCGACGGTGAGGCGTGCTCGCGCTCCAGCTCGCCGATGGCAAACATCATGTTCAGGGCCGCCGGGAATCCGGCATACACCGAAAGCTGGATGGCCACCTCCTTGAGCTCCTCAATCGTCAGCCCCACGTGCAGGGCGGCGCGCAGATGCACCCTGAGCTGCGGCGCGGCGTTACCCAGTGCGCCCAGCGCCGCCACGGTGACGAGTTCGCGTTCCCGCAGGCCCAGGCCGGGCCGGTTGTA
Source organism: Megalodesulfovibrio gigas DSM 1382 = ATCC 19364 (assembly GCF_000468495.1). Lineage (NCBI taxonomy): Bacteria > Pseudomonadati > Thermodesulfobacteriota > Desulfovibrionia > Desulfovibrionales > Desulfovibrionaceae > Megalodesulfovibrio > Megalodesulfovibrio gigas. The sequence continues at coordinate 675,168 of NC_022444.1, read as the reverse complement.
AATGTCCCCAAAGGGATACTCCACCACATAGCGCGCCAGATCCGGGGAAATGGCTTCCAGACTGGCCAGAACCTCCTGACCGGCACGGCCGTCGATGGCCTGCAGGTTGCGCAGGCCGGTTTCATATCTGCTCATGCTCGCCTCCTTGGCTGACAAAGAGGTTAGCATGCTAATAGGATTTGTCAAGATGTGCCGCCGCGCCTGCACCATACCGGGCCTTGAGCTTCCGCCAGCCGGATGCTATCGCTCTGCGAGGCCGTCTGATCCACCAGGACCGCGGCGCAATGCGCGCACGAAGTCCTGGCCCGGACCGGCAGGGGGGGCGATGCAGGCGTATGGGAAAACGGGTCCGCAGCACTGGCAACGGCTGGTCCAGGCAGTTTGCCTGGCCATGTTGCTGGTGTGGGCAGGGGCTGCGCCGGCGCATTCCGTTGCCACCGACGCCAATTTCGATCAGCCCCTGGAATCGGTGACGCTGCAGCTCAAATGGAAGCGCCAGTTTCAGTTTGCCGGCTATTACGCGGCCCTGGACAAGGGATTCTACCGCGAAGCCGGCCTGGACGTGACCATCCGCGAGCGCGAGCCCGGTGAGGATGCCGCCGCCCTGGTGCTGGCCGGCAAGGCAGAGTATGGCGTCGGCTCCGGCGAGGTGCTGCTGGAGCGGCTCAACGGCGCGCCCCTGGTGGTGCTGGCGGCCATATTTCAGCATTCCCCCGTGGCCCTGCTCACACTCGAAAGTGCAGGCCTCGTGACTCCGCACGATCTGGCGGGCAAGCGGCTGCTGCTGGGGCACGGCCCTGCGCCCACCATCCGGGCCATGCTGCAGCACGAGGGCATTCCCATGGCGCGCATCATTCCTTTGTCCGGCCCCAACCACCCGGAGGCGCTGTACAAGGGCGAGTGCGACGCCATGGTCGTCTATACCTCCAACGAGCCGTTTTTTTACCGGAAGGCCGGCATTCCCGTGCGTGTCATCCACCCCCGGTCGTATGGGGTGGATTTTTACGAAGACAGTTTGTTCACCACGGAAGAGATTGCCCGCCGCCACCCCGACCGCACCCGCCGCTTCAGGGATGCCAGCCTGCGAGGCTGGCAGTACGCCCTGGCGCATCCTGGCGAGATCATCGATCTGCTCATCGAGAAGTACCAGTGCCCCAACACCCGGGAGCATCTGGAGTTCGAGGCCACGGAGGTCCATGCCAACATCCTGCCGGAGCTGGTGGAGATCGGCCACATGAACACCGGCCGCTGGCAGCGCATGGCCGATGTTTTCTTTGCCCTGGGCATGGCAAACACCAACATCCTGACTGGCTTCGTGCATGATCCGGAGGACGAGCACCACAAGAGCCAGCACCGCCTTGCCCAATGGTGGCTCACCATGGCGGCGGCGGCGTGCGGGCTGCTGCTGCTGATGTACGTCTGGGTGTTTTTTTTGCGGCGCGGCATCCGAATCAAAACAGCACGCCTGCGCCAGAGCGAGGCCCAGTTCCGGGCCGTGTTCGACGCCCTGCCCCTGTCCCTGGCCCTGTGGAAGTGGCGGGGGGACGACTTTGTGCTGACCGACGTGAACCCGGCCCTGGTGCGCCTTACCGAAGGCAATGTCCTTGTGCACCTTGGGGCGCGGATGCGGGAATTCTACAAGGATATGCCATCGATACGTGACGATGTGGAGCGCTGCTTCACCCAGCGGACCGTCATGCACGGCGATTTGGCCTATACGTTCCGCTCCACGGGCCAGACGCGGCACCTGGAATACTTTTTCGTGTACGTCCCGGACGACACGGTGATGACCGTTGCCGAAGACATCACTGACCGCAAGCGTTTCGAAGCGGTGCTCCAGGAAAGCGAATTCCGCCATCGCACGCTGTTCGAGGACAGCCCCATGGTCATGCTGCTGCTGGATCCTGTCTCCGGCCGCATCCAGGATGCCAACATTTCCGCCAGCACCTATTACGGCTGGACCCTGGACGAGCTGCGCAGCATGCACATCTTCGACATCAACGTCCTGCCTCCCGAAACGCTGCGGCAGGAAATGCAGACCGCACGCACGCGGGGCAAGCGCGTGTTTCTGTTCCAGCACCGCCGCAAGAGGGGCGATGTGCGCGATGTGGAGGTTTACAGCCGGCCCGTCAAGCTGGGGGATGCGGAGCTGCTGTACTCCTGTGTGGTGGATGTGACAGACCGCAAGCGCGCGGAACGGGCCCTGCAAGCCAGCGAGGAGCGGTTCCGCCTGCTCTTTGAGTCCATGCAGGAGGGCATGGCCCTGCATGAGGTGCTGTACGACGCCGCCGGCCAAGCCGAGGAATATCGCATCCTGGACGTGAATCCCTCCTATGAGCGTCTGGTGGGGCTGCACCGGGAACAGGTGCTGGGCCGGCTGAGCCGGGAGGCCTACGGCACGCCGGAGCCGCCGTTTTTGGACGTGTACGCCCAGGTGGCCCGCAGCGGCAACAGCGCCTACTTTGAAGCCTACTTCGAGCCCCTCGGCAAGCAGTACGCCGTGTCTGTGGTGTCGCCTTCGCCGGGTCATTTCGCCACGGTGTTCGAGGACATCACTGCCAGAAAGCGGGCGGAGCAGGACCTGCTGGCGTCCAAGGAGGCGGCCGAGGCGGCCAGCCGGGCCAAAACTGAGTTCCTGGCCAACATGAGCCACGAAATCCGCACGCCGCTCAACGGCGTTGTCGGCATGCTGCAGCTGCTCAAGTATTCGCTGTTGTCGCAGGAGCAGCAGCTGCATGTGGATACGGCGCTCATGGCCAGCCGTCGGTTGACGAGCCTGCTTTCGGACATCCTGGACATCTCTGCCGTGGAATCCGGCAAGTTGCGGCTGCACTACAAGCCGTTCCGGGTGAACGAGGTGCTGGTATCCGTGGAAAACCTGCTGGGCATCGTGGCGGCGGAAAAGGGCCTGCAGCTGCAGGTGCACATCGCCCCGGAGGTCCCGGAACTGCTGCAGGGGGACGAACAGCGGCTGCGGCAGATCCTCTTCAATCTGGTGGGCAACGCCATCAAGTTCACGGACTATGGCCAGGTCCGGGTGGACGTGTTCCGCCTGGATGGCCCGCATCTGCGCCGTCCGCATACCCTGTTCATGGTCAGCGACACCGGCCCCGGCATCCCCGATGAGATGCTGGACGTGGTGTTCGAGGCCTTCGGCCAGGGCGATCAGGGTCTGGCCCGCAAGCATCAGGGCGCCGGTCTGGGACTGGCCATCGTCCGAAGGCTGGTGGGACTCATGGACGGTACCTTGTGTCTGGAAAGTGGCGATGGCCAGGGGACACGGGTGCATGTGTCCCTGCCCATGGACGGTGCAGCCCCGGAGCCGTCGCCGGCCCAGGCCGCCAAAGCGCCGCAGGACGATGCCTTGCGTCTGCCAACGGTGCTGCTGGCCGAGGACGACGACACCAACCGCCTGACCATGCAGCGCATGCTGGAAATCGCGGGCGCGCGGGTGGATGCGGCCCCTAATGGGTTGATTGCCCTGGAAATGCTGCGGCAGGCGCGCTACGATATGGTCTTCATGGATGTGCAGATGCCCGTGATGAACGGCCTGGAGGCAACCAGAGCCATCCGCAACGGCGAAGCCGGCGCGCACCAGGCCGACATTCCCGTCATCGCCCTCACGGCCTATGCCATGCCCAGGGACCGGCAGGCGTGTCTGGATGCCGGCATGAACGAGCACCTGGCCAAGCCGGTGGAAATGGACCACATGCGCGCCGTGCTGGCCCGGTTCTCGCCGACCGGGCGGTGAGCGCATGGCCGCCGGCATGCGCCAGGGGGGTGAGGAGGCACGCCTGCTCGTCCGGCCGGAAGCGCCCGGCGTGGAGCTGCTCAGGGCCTCCTTCCGCACCCAGCGCTTTGACCGGCACTTTCACGAAGAATACGCCCTGGGCGTGGTCGAGCGGGGAGCCTTGCGGTTTCGGTATCTGGGCCGGACCATGACCGCCGCCGCCGGACAGGTCAATCTGGTCGTCCCCGGCGAACCCCACGATGGCCATGCCGCCCTGCCCGAGGGCTGGACCTACCGCATGTTCTACCTTGCGCCCCAGGTGGTGGACGCCGCCTGCGCCGAGCTGGCTCCCCGGCGGGCCGCGCCGCATTTTGCCGCCGGGGTGCTGGATGATCCGACCCTGGCCGCGCGGGTGCGGCAGGCGCATCTGCTGTGGGAGCTGCCCGGCGCGAGCAGTCTGGCCCGCCAGACGGCCTTGCTGGGGGCCGTGACATGGTGGATTGCCCGCCACGCCGAGCGCCCGGCCGTCCTGCCCCGCCTGGGGAACGAACGCGGCGCGGCAGCCAGGACCCGGGCGTTGCTTCAGGAGCGCTACGCCGAGGATCTTTCGCTGGATGTGCTGGCCGGGCATGCGGGGTTGAGCCCCTATCATCTGGTGCGCGTCTTCAAGGCCTGCTACGGCCTGGCCCCCCATGCCTATCTGGTGCAGGTGCGGCTGGCCCGGGCCCGAACGCTGCTGACCGGGCCGGATCGGCTGGCAGACATCGCCGCGGCGGTCGGGTTTGCGGATCAAAGCCATTTCACCAGACTGTTCAAACGGCGCCATGGCCTCACACCGGGTGCCTGCCGCAATTTTCTTCAAAACCGGGAGACCGGGAAAGGGTAGGGTGCGCGCAATCATCTGTCGGGATCGATCCCCGAAAGCAAGGAGGCGCGCATGCAACGACCCTGGACGGCATACGGCAATCTGACGGCGGCCATGGTCATCGTCGGCAGCTCGGTGGTGGCGGGCAAGCTGATGGTGGCGGAACTGCCGGTGTTTCTGGCCTCGGCCCTGCGGTTTGTGGTGGCCCTGGCCGTGCTGCTGCCCCTTATGTGGTGGCGGGAAGGCCGGCTGCTGCCGCGGCTGCGGGGCCGCAACTGGCGCATCCTGGGTCTGCAGTCGCTTTTTGGCTCCTTTCTGTTCACCACCTTCCTGCTGTACGGGCTCCGCTGGGCCTCGCCGGCGGCGGCCGGGGTGGTGGCCGGGTCCACCTCTGCCTGGATGGCCGGGTTGGCGTGGCTGTTCCTGGGCGAGCGCCCCGGCCGGCGCGGTATGGTCGGCATCCTGTGTGCCATGGCCGGGGTGGCCTGCCTGAATGTGATGACGCCAGACGCGGCGGCAGCGTCGGATGCTGGGCAGGCCGGCGCGGCCGATGCCTGGCTGGGTCTGGCCCTGGTGCTGGCGGCGGTGCTGTGCGAGTCCCTGTTTCTGCTCATGCGCAAGGGCGTGGATCAGCCGCTATCGCCCCTGGGAGCGGCCACGGCCGTCTCTGCGTTCGGGCTGTTGTGGTTCCTGCCCATGGGGGTGGTGGAGGCGGTCCGCTTCGACTTCGCGGTGGCAGGTCCCGGGGCCTGGGGGGCGGTGGTCTATTATGGTCTGGTGGTGACCATTCTGGCGTACTGGTGCTGGTTTGCCGGGGTGGTGCGGGTGGATGCGGCCACGGCGGGCGTGTTTACGGGCCTTATGCCGGCCAGCGCGGTGTTGTGCGCCGTGCTGATACTGCATGAGCCGCTGACCTGGCCCGTGGCGGCCGGCTGTCTGCTGGTGCTGGCGGGCATCGTCCTGCTGACGGCCCGCAGCAGGGGCTGAAACCGTTCGGCATTCCGCCTTTTTTCTTGCCGGACATCGGATTTCCAGGCATGAATACGGCCACCCTCACGAGGAACCCCACAGGGCCAGCGCATGCCACCACGCAGCACCCCTTCCGCGCCGACCTCCAAGAAAGCCCCGGCAGGCAAGGAGCGTCCGCGGGAAAAAAAATCGCCCCTTAACACCAAGGTCACGTTCAGCATCTGGTATGTGCTGCTGGCCATTTGGGGCGTATACCTGCTGCAGTACGGCATTTCGCACTATTACGGCCCCAAGCGCATCCCCTACAGCGAGTTTCTGCAGGCGCTCAACGAAAATCGTGTCCTGGAAGTGGCCATCACCCAGGATGCCATTGAGGGCCGCATGCATCCCCGGCATTCCGGTCAGCCGCCGGCGGAAAACGCCACCGAGCCGGCCAAGCCGGAGACCATCATCTTCAGCACCGTGCGGGTGGAGACGGATCTTTCCCAGCAGCTGGCCAAATTCGGCGTGAAGTTTCGCGGGGAGATCGAATCCACCCTCTGGCGCGACGTCGTTTCCTGGCTCATCCCCATTGTGGTGTTCGGGGTGGGCTGGTTCTTCATCATCCGGCGCATGACGCCGGGCGCAGGCATGCTCTCCATGGGCCGCAGCAAGGCCAAGGTCTACATGGAAAAGAGCATCCCCACGCGCTTTGCCGACGTGGCCGGCGCGGACGAGGCCAAGGAAGAGCTGCAGGAGATCATCGAGTTCCTCAAGAATCCCAAGGTGTTCACCCGTCTGGGCGGCCGCCTGCCCAAGGGCGTGCTGCTGGTGGGGCCCCCCGGCACGGGCAAGACGCTTCTGGCCAAGGCCGTGGCTGGCGAGGCCCGCACGCCGTTTTTTTCCCTGTCCGGTTCGGACTTCATGGAAATGCTGGTGGGCGTGGGCGCGGCCCGGGTGCGCGATCTCTTTCAGGAGGCGCGGGACAAGGCCCCGTGCATCATCTTCATCGACGAGCTGGACGCCATCGGCAAGTCCCGTGGGCCGGGCGGTTTTTCCGGCAACGACGAGCGCGAGCAGACCTTGAATCAGTTGTTGGTGGAGATGGACGGCTTTGATGCCCGGGTGGGCGTCATCATCATGGCTGCCACCAACCGCCCGGAGATTCTGGACCCCGCCCTGCTGCGCGCCGGCCGTTTTGACCGGCAGGTGCTGGTGGACAAGCCCGACGTGCACGGCCGCGAGGCCATCCTCAAGGTGCATGCCCGCACGGTGATCACTGCGCCGGACGTGGACCTGCTCCAGATCGCCCAGCGCACCCCCGGTTTTTCCGGGGCTGATCTGGCCAACGTGACCAACGAAGCCGCCCTGCTGGCTGCGCGGCGCAAGAAAGACGCCGTGGAGATGGCCGACTTCGAAGAGGCCGTGGATCGCGTCATCGGCGGCCTGGAGAAGAAGAACCGGGTCATCAATCCCAAGGAAAAGCGCATCGTGGCCTACCACGAAACCGGCCACGCCCTGGTGGCCGCGGCCACGCCGGGGGCGGATCCGGTCCACAAGATTTCCATCATCCCCAGGGGGATGGCTGCCCTGGGCTACACCGAGCAGCGCCCCACCGACGACCGCTACCTCCTGAGCAAAACCGAGCTGTTGGCACGCATTGATGTGCTGCTGGGCGGTCGGGTGGCCGAGGAGCTGGTCTTCGGCGACGTGACCACCGGCGCCCACAACGACCTGCAACGCGCCTCGGACATTGCCCGGGCCATGGTCACGGAATACGGCATGGGCGAGACGCTGGGCCTGGCCAGCTTCCCGCAACGGGGGCAATCCATGTTTCTGGCCCAGGAAGGCATGGGCGTGAACCCGCGGGAATACTCCGAGGCCACGGCCGCCCGGCTGGACCAGGAAGTCAAGGGCATCCTGACCGGGCGCGAAGCCCACGTCCGGGCGCTGCTGACCGCCAGAACCGCCCAGCTGCACACCATCGCGGCGCGGCTGCTGGAAACCGAAGTCATGGGTCAGGAGGAGTTCATGCGCCTGGCCGAATCCACCCCCACGGGTTCCATTTTCCCATAGGGCAAGGTATCTTTGAAAGGAGTTCTCGGGGGAAAACCTTTCTGAAGAAAGGTTCTTCCCCCGAACCCCCTTTCCAAAGACTTTTTATTGTGATTCAAGGTCACTATCAAAGTTTTGGAAGGGGAGAGCGTGAGAGGGGAGAACCTGTTGCAAAAAGGTTTCCCATCTCGCAATGTCCTTTTTCAAGAGTAAAATGCTCTACGCCACCTCGAAGCCGATCATCTTGATGGCCAGCTTGATCTGCTCGGCGGGCAGGCCCTTGGTGTTCTCGAAGGTGGCCGTGCCTGTTTCCAGATTCACCTGGACCTGCTGCACGCCGTCCAGCTTGGACAGGGTGTCGGTGACGGATTTGACGCAGTGCATGCAGGACATGCCGACCACTTTGATTGTTTCCATGGATGCATCCTCCTTGCCGCAAAATAGTGATGCGTTGGGCGTGATTATACGTACGATGCCATTGCGGGCGGAAAAACGCCAGCCGTTTTTCCGCCGCGTTGCCTGCCGCCATAAGGGGGGCCGGGTGCGCTGGCCTTTCGCGGCGAAGCCGTGTATGTCGGCAGGGATGCGGCACCTGGTGCCATGACCCTTCAATGGATGCAGCGCCCGGGGCAGATGTTCCCGGGAGCGGGCATTGCTTGTAACGAGAAGCGTGCATGACCAACACCTCCGCCACATCCGCGCCTGCCGGCCGATATGCAGGGGGCCGGAAGCGATTGGGCGAGATGCTCATCGAGGCCGGCTTCATCACCGAAGCCGTCCTCAAGGAGCAGCTTGCGGAACAGAAAGCCCGCAAGATGCGCCTTGGGCAGTGCCTGATCTTCAATCGCATCGTCACCGAAGAAGACATCATCGCCGTCGTCTCGAAGCAGTTGCGCATCGAGACCTTGCGCCAGAGCAAGTTCGCCGCCGAGCCGTCCCTGGCGAGCGTGGTCAGCGAAAAGCTGGCGCACAAATGCTCGGCCATTCCGGTGCACCGGGAAGGATCGTTGTTGTGGGTGGGGATGACAGATCCCACGGACTTCAACAGCATCAACGATCTGATGCAGGCCACCAACCATGACATTGAACCGGTCATGTGCACGGAGCAGGAGTTCGAGGAACTCTTCTTCGCCACGTATGGCAGCAAGTACAGCGCCCAGTCGGACATGCTGCTGGATGTGGAAGACATCGCCGTGGAGCAGGAGCGCCGCAGCGATGCGGAAACGGCCACGTTCTCCGTAGACTCGTTGCAGAACATGGCCGAAGAGGCCCCGGTGGTGCGGCTGGTGAACTCCATCCTTGTTCAGGCCCTCAACAGGCGCGCCTCGGACATCCACATCCAGCCGGAGCAAGACAGCATTGGCATCCGTTTCCGGGTGGATGGCAAGCTGGAGAACGTGCCCTCGCCGCCCAAGTCTGTGCTGCTGCCCCTGGTCTCCCGCATCAAGTTGCTGTCGAACATCGATATTTCCGTCTCCCGCATGCCCCAGGACGGCCGCTTCACGTACCGCGCCCAGAACCGCGAGGTGAGCGTGCGCACCGCCACCGCCCCGAGCATCTACGGGGAAAAGGTGGTCATGCGTCTGCTGGACCAGGGCGCGCACTCCCTGACCCTGGAGGACATGGATATCGTGTCCTCGGATCGCCGGAAAATTGACGCTGCCCTGCGCAGGCCCCACGGCATGCTCCTGGCCACCGGCCCCACGGGCAGCGGCAAGTCCACCATGCTCTATGCGCTGCTGAAAAAGATGAACAAGCCGGAGCATTCCATCGTCACCCTGGAAGATCCCGTGGAATACCGCATCAAGGGCATCTGCCAGATGCAGTTGAACACCAGGGCGGGGATGACCTTTGCCTCGGGCCTGCGGTCCATCCTGCGCCAGGACCCGGACACCATCATGGTGGGGGAGATTCGGGACCAGGAAACCGCGGATATCGCCATCAAGGCCGCCCTTACCGGTCACAAGGTCCTGTCCACCCTGCACACCAACGACGCCCCCGGCGCCGTGACCCGCTTTGTGGAAATGGGCATCGAACCGTTTCTGGTGGCCTCCACCGTGGTGCTGGTCATGGCGCAGCGGCTGGTGCGGCGCATCTGCCCGGACTGCGCCGCGGCGTATACCCCCACCCGGGAGGAGCTGGCCCAGCTGGGCGTCCGCTACGACAGCGGCATCCAGTTCTTCCGCGGGGCCGGCTGCTTTGCCTGCAACAGGACGGGGTACCGCGGCCGGCTGGCCGTGTTCGAGATGCTGCCCATGGAGAACACCGTGCGGGATCTGGTGCTGCAGCGGGCGTCCTCCCAGGAAATCCGCGACAAGGCCGTGGCCGGCGGCCTCTTGCGCACCCTTACCCGCGATGCTGCCGAACGCGTGCTGGCCGGACAAACCACCTTCGAGGAGTTCCTGGGCGTGAGCTTTGACACATGACACACGCGCCCGCCGGCTTTTTCAGGGGGATCTCCCCCGCGTTCCCCTTTCTACAGAAAGAGGTTCCCCCAGAGGCTCTTTTCAACCATAGATTCCCATGCACACCACAGCGCGGAGGACCCCATGCGTACCACGCTCACTTGGCACGGCCACTCCAATTTTCAGATTGTCGATCCCGCCATCAACATCTGCATCGACCCGTTCTTCGAGGGCAATCCCAGCGCCGGCAGCACCATTGAGAGCATTGCCGCGCCGGATCTGATCTGCGTCACCCACGATCACGGGGACCATATCGGCCAGACCGTGGAACTGGCCAGGGCCTCGGGCTGCATGGTGGCAGCCGTGGTGGAGACGGCCGGCAAGCTCATGCACCTGGGGGTGCCGCAGGCGCAGATCGTCAACGGCATCGGCTTCAACCTGGGCGGCACGATGGTGGTCAAGGGCGCAGCCATCACCATGGTGCAGGCCTGTCACACCTCGGAATCCGGCGTGCCCGTGGGCTACATCATCACCCTGCCGGACGGCTTTACCCTGTACCACGCCGGCGACACGGCCATCTTTGCCGAAATGGCGCTCTGGGGCCAGCTGTACGCCATCGACGTGGCCTGTCTGCCCATCGGCGGCGTGTTCACCATGGATCCCCGTCAGGCGGCCCATGCCTGCAAGCTGCTGCAGTGCGACCGCGTGGTGCCCATGCATTGGGGCACGTTCCCCGTGCTGGAAAAGAACACCCGCGCCTTTGCCCGGCATCTGGCGGAAATCGCCCCGGACACCGCCCTCATGGAAATGGCTCCCGGCGAAACCGTGGTGCTGGAGAAAAATCCCGACACCTGCGGCTGCCACGACGGCTGATGCATCGGCGGCCATGACGTCAGGATTGCGTCCGCCGCGGGAAAGGAATACATACGAACCGTTGCGCCTTACCCCTGCTGTTTATTGCAGTGCCTGCGAGGTTTGCTCATGTCGTTTCGTCTGTTGATTGCAGCAGGAATGCTGCTGCTGTGCACGGTGCAGCCCGTCTGGTCCCAGACCCTGCCCTGTGCGGTGCGGGGCAAGGTGACGTTGGTGGACTTCACTGCTGTCTGGTGCGGGCCATGTAAGGCGCAGAAGCCCATCGTCCAGGCCCTGGCCAAGGAGCTGGGCAATCGCGCGGCGGTGGTCATCGTGGACATCGACAAGGACACCCGCGCCAGAGCCTACAAGGTCGCCTCCATCCCCACCCTGGTGTTTCATGACGCTGCCGGCGAAGTGCGCTACCGGCATGTCGGGATTATGGGGCGCGAGGCCATTCTGGCAAAACTCATGGAAATCGGGCTGCCCCCGGCTGCGCCGCCCGCCGTACCCGGCGCGCCTGCCGCGCCCACCACGGCATCGCCACGCAACACGCTGACCGTCTATTGATGCCGGAAGGCGTTCACCCCTCATCCTGCTGTTCGCGGCCAAGGACCGCCACCCCGTGCGCTATTCCCCCAGACTCGCCACCGTCAAACGCTCCTATATCCGGGAAATTCTCAAAGCCACGCAGGATCCCGCCATCATCTCCTTTGCCGGCGGGCTGCCCAGCCCGGATCATTTCCCCTCCCAGGCCTTTGCGGAGGCCGCCCATGCCGTACTGACCGAGAACGGCGCCGCCGTGCTGCAGTATTCCATCACCGAGGGCTACCCGCCCTTGCGGGAATATATTGCCCGCCGCTACGCCGACACCCTGGGACTGGACGTTCCCATGGAGCAGATTCTCATCACCACCGGCTCGCAGCAGGGGCTGGACCTCATGGCCAAGGTGTTTCTGGACCCCGGCGACGGCGTGCTCATGGAGCGCCCCGGCTATCTGGGGGCCATCCAGGCCTTTTCCTTGTTCGGCGCAGCCTTCGACACCGTGGACCTGGGGCCCACAGGGGTGGATCTGGCCCAGCTGGAAGCCGGCCTGGCCAAGAAGCCCAAGCTGTTCTATGCCGTGCCCAATTTTCAGAACCCGTCCGGCTGCACCTACGATGAACCCACCCGCCGCGAGGTTGCCCGGCTGCTGGCCGGCAGCGACACCGTGCTGGTGGAGGACAACCCGTACGGCGAGCTGCGGTTTTCCGGCACGCCCCTGCCGCCCCTGCGGGCCTTCGCGCAGGGTGCATGCACCGTGCTGCTGGGATCCTTCTCCAAGATTGCCAGCCCGGGCATGCGCGTGGGCTGGCTGGTGGCCGATCCGGATCTCATGCACAAGCTGGTCACGGCCAAGCAGGCCTCGGACCTGCACACCTCCATCTTCACCCAGCGCGTGCTGCACAGATTTTTGACGGACAACGATCTGGACGCACACATCGCCGTCATCCGCAAGGCCTACGGCGAGCGCTGCCAGTGCATGCTGCAGGCCATCCGGGCCAGCTTCCCCGAGGAAGTGCGCTACACCGAGCCCGAGGGCGGCATGTTCCTCTGGGTGCAGCTGCCGGAAGGGCTCTCATCGGAACGGCTGTTCCAGAAGGCCATTGCGCGCAAGGTGGCCTTTGTGCCCGGACATCCGTTCTACGTGGACGGCACGGCCAATTCCCTGCGGCTCAATTTCTCCAATTCCACGCCGGAGCGCATTGAGGAAGGCATCCACCGCCTGGCCGAATGCCTCAAGGAGTTGCTGGCGACACGCTGACGCTTGCCGGGTCCGTGCGTATCGGTGAGGCCGGTGCGCACGGACTGCTGGAACGATTGCTGCATGTAGCTCGTGCGAGGGCAGTTTTTTCACCCGCACGATACCGCAGCAGGAGTCCGCCATGCGTCGAGTCAGCCACAGCATGCTTGAATATTCCTTGTCCTGCTACATGGGCAAGGAGTCCTCCGGGTCCACCCAGTTTGACAACCTGGCCTCCAAGGTCGCTGCCCAGAAATACCTCAAGGAGCGCGACACCAACAAGGACGGTACGTTGTCGCAGGATGAAGTGACCTTTTCCGAAGAAGCGTTCAGCAAGCTGGATACCGACAAAAGCGGCGTGCTGTCCGTGGACGAACTCAAGGTCGGCCTGTCCGGCTATGAAGGCGAGATCTACAATTATCTGGCCAAGACCGATGCCCGCTGGGCCAAGATCAGCCAGCTTTCGTCCATGCTGAAGAAGGTGTGACCCACACTCCAGTTGCAATCGGCTGCGGGTTGGGCAAGGCATTCAGGGGCGGCGCATCATGCACGATGCGCCGCCCCTTTTATTTCAAGCGGTTACTGCCATCTGGCCATGAAGCCGGCGGCGTCGCCACCGGCTTTGATGTGGCGGATCAGGGCGCTGCCGAAGATGGCTGCGTCCGCCGGCAAATCCTGCAGCTGCTCCGGCCGGCTGATGCCGAAGCCCAGGGCCACGGGCACGGGGAAGATCTCCCGGGCCACGGCCAGTTGGGCCTTGACCGGCTCCGGCAGGGTGTCGCGCTCGCCCGTCACTCCCATGACACTCACCAGATAGGCGAAGCCGCGGGCGTTGTCTGCATAGAGCCGCATGCGCTCGGGGCTGGTGTTCAGGCCGATGAGGGGGATGAGGTCCACGCCGGCCGCGGCCAGGGCGTCCTGGAACGGGCCGCGTTCTTCATAGGGCAGATCAGGGATGATCATCCCGGCCACGCCACCGGCGGCGGCGTCCGCGGCCAGGGCCGCCAGGCCGTATTGCAGGAACGGGTTGGCGTAGCCCATGAGCACCAGGGGGGCCTTGGGAGCCGTGCCGGCGGCGGCGCGGGCCTTGAGCTCCGCCAGGATCCAGGCCAGGGTGACGCCGGCCTCCAGGCATTCCAGGGAGGCGGCCTCCACCACGGGGCCGTCGGCCACGGGATCGGAGAAGGGCACGCCGATTTCGATGACGTCTGCCCCGTGTGCGTCCAGGGCGGCCAGCTCGGTCCAGAAGCGGTCCTTGTCTGGATAGCCGGCGGGGAGGAAGGGAATCAACGCGGGACGACCGGTGGCGGTGGCGGCACGGATGGCCGCTTCGAGTCTGGAGGGGGCGCTCATGCCTGCTTCCTTTGCGTTTCCTGGATTTCCTGGATGATGCCCAAGTCCTTGTCGCCACGACCGGAAAGCGTCACGGCCACGTGGCAGCCCTTTGGCAGGGAGGCGCTGTTTTCCAGCACCCAGGCCAGGGCGTGGGAGCTTTCCAGGGCCGGGATGATGCCCTCGGCGCGGCACAGGGTATGGAAGGCCGCCAGGGCCTGCACATCGTTCACGCATTCGTAGCGGGCGCGGCCGCTGGCCTGCAGCCAGGCATGCTCGGGACCCACGCCGGGATAGTCCAGCCCGGGGGCCACGGAGTGCGAGGGCAGGATCTGCCCGTCCTCGGTCTGCAGTAGCTTGGTGCGGGTGCCGTGGAGCACGCCGTTCGTGCCCTGGGTCAGGGTGGCGGAGTGGTAGCAGCCGGGGTCACCGGTGCCGGCGGCTTCCACGCCCACCAGCTGCACGCCCTCGTCCTCGATGTAGGGATAGAAGGTGCCCATGGCGTTGGAGCCGCCGCCGCAGCAGGCCACGACGTAATCCGGCAGGCGGCCGATCTTGGCGCGGAACTGGGCGCGCATCTCGTCGCCGATGCAGCGTTGGAAATCCCGCACGATGATGGGGAACGGATGCGGCCCCACGACGGAGCCGATGCAGTAGTGCGTGGTGGCCTGTTCGGCAATCCAGTACCGCAGGGCGGCGTTGATGGCGTCCTTGAGGGTCTGGGTGCCGGACTGCACGGGATGCACCGTGGCGCCCAGCAGTTCCATGCGGCGCACGTTGTGGGCCTGACGCACCACGTCCGTGGCGCCCATGAACACCAGGCATTCCAGGCCCAGCATGGCCGCGGCCGTGGCGGTGGCCACGCCGTGCTGCCCGGCGCCGGTTTCGGCCATGAGCACGGTCTTGCCCATGTGCTTGGTCAGCAGGGCCTGCCCCAGGGTGTTGTTGATTTTATGGGCGCCCGTATGGGCGAGATCCTCGCGCTTGAGCCACAGATTGATGCCGAGTTCCTTGGACAGGGTCCTGCACCGATACAGGGACGTGGGCCGGCCGACATAATCGGTCATCAACCCGGCCAGCTCCTCCTTGAAGGCGGGAGAGGCGGCGATGGTGGCGTAGGCCTCCTCAAGCTCGTGCAGGGGCGGCATGAGCAGTTCGGGCACGAACTGGCCGCCGAAGTCGCCGAACCAGCCGGCGCGCAGGGGGGCGGAAGTGGTCATGACAATGCCTTTATCTGATGACGAATCAGGTTGTTTTGTTGGAAGCCGGCGCGCAGAGGGCCTCGCGCGCGGCGGCAAGTTTGGCGGGGTCCTTGATCCCGGGGGCAGCTTCCACCCCGGAATTGAGGTCCACGCCGTCGGGGTTGCAGGCGTCCACGGCCTGCCGCACGTTGTCCGGCGAAAGCCCCCCGGCCAGAAACCAGCTCCGGGGCGATTTGAGCCGGCCCAGGGCCGCCCAGTCCAGGGACTTCCCGTGCCCGCCGCCAGACGCGCCGGCGTCGAACAGGAAGAAGCGGCAGAACGGGGCAAAGCGGGCCAGCTCGGCCTCAAAGTCCGCCAGGTTGGCGTGGCGTTCGGGCCAGAAGGCGCGCATCACCCGCTGCCGGCCCAGGGCCAGGCAACAGGCTTCGTCCTGGTCGCCGTGCAGCTGGGCCAGGTGCAGGCGGGCGTCGTCCATGATGTCCAGGATTTCGCCGGGGGTTTGATTGACGAAGACTCCCACACGCATGCGCTCCCCGGTGCAGATGGCCCTGGCCTTGGCCGGCGTCATCGCCCTGGGGCTGGCGGGGTGGAAGATGAATCCCAGCAGGGACGCGTTGATGGCGATGGCCGCGTCGGCATCTTCCTGACGGGTGATGCCGCAGACCTTGACCAGCACGTCGCCACAAGCACAGGCGCAGGGGGAGCTTTCGTACATCACGGGCGGACCTCCGAGAGCAGTTCATGCAGGGCGGATCCTGGATCCGGCGCGGCCATGAGGGACGAACCGACCAGAACGCCGTCGTACCGAAGTGCTCGCATCTGGGCAAGGTCCCCGGGGCGGGACATGCCGGAGGCGCTGATCCACAACTCGCCCGGCTGCCGGAAGGCCGCCAGACGGGCGGAGGTGTCCATATCCATGCGCAAGGTGTCCAGATCCCGGTTGTTCACCTGGATGATGCGCGGCGTGGCCGCCTGCTCCAGGGTGCCCATGGCGGTTCTGGCGCGGCGCAGATCCGTCTCGTCGAAGATCTCCACCACCGCCTCCACCCCCAGGGACTCGGCCGTGCGCAGCATGCCGGCCAGGGCGTCATCGGTCTCGAACATGCGCACGATGACCAGCGCTGCCGCCGCCGGGGTGGCCGCGGTCTCCACCAGTTGCAGGGGATCGAGCAGGAAGTCCTTGCGCAGAAGCGGCAGGCCGAGGCCGGTGGCGTTGGCCATGCGCTCCAGGAACTGCAGGGAGCCCTGGAAGTGCTGCTCCTCCGTGAGTACGGAGATGGCCGAGGCCCCGCCGCGGGCGTACTGCTCCGCCACGTCCTCGGGGGACAGGGCAAGGTTGATGGGCCCCTTGGACGGCGAGGCCCGTTTGTATTCGGCAATGACGGCCAGGGGCGGCGCAGCCAGCACCGCAGCCAGGGACAATCGCGGGCCGGGCCGGGCCGGTGGCAATGCGCCGGCCGCAGCCAGGGTCCTGAGTCGGGCAATGCCCGGCTCCTGGGCTTGGCGGAAGCGCGCTAGCATCCGAACCGCTCCCGCAGGTACTGGGCGGCCACGCCCGAGGCGATGACGCCGCGGGCCTTGTCCATGCAATCGCCCAGGGTGGATTCCTCGTCGGCCAGGTGCAGGGTGACGCCCAGATTCAGGGCGCACATGTCCTGCATGGCCTTGGGGCCCTTGCCGGCCAGCACCTCGCGCATGCGGGCCACGCCTTCTTCGCGGTTTTTGATGGCCACCTCGGCCGGGGTGTAGGCCGGGAAGTCGAAGTCCTGCGGGTCCAGCTCGGTGTGGGCCAGATCGCCTTCCACCACCCAGGTGACCAGGGCCGGGCCGAAGGTGGTCAGCTCATCCCAGCGTTTGCCCGCCTCCCCGCCGCTGCCGCAGACCACGGCGGCGCGGGCCACGCCGGACAGGGCCAGGGTTTCGGCCATCAGCTCCATGAGCTCGGGCCGGGCCACGCCCACCAGCTGGTGGCTGGGTCGGGCCGGGTTGAGCAGGGGACCCATCAAATTGAACACGGTGCGGATGCCCATCTCCCGGCGCGCCGGCATGACGTGCCTGAAGGCGGGGTGGAAGTTGGGGGCAAAGAGGAATACGAAGCCGCGTTCGTCCAGCTGGGCGGCAGCCAGCTCCGCATCGGCCAGCAACTCCATGCCCATGCCCTCCAGCACGTCGGCCGAGCCGCAGTTGCCGGTCATGGAGCGGTTGCCGTGCTTGGCCACGGGATACCCCAGGGCGGCCATACAGAGAGCCACGGCCGTGGAGCAGTTGAAGGAGCAGCTGTGGTCGCCGCCGGTGCCGCAGGTATCCACCAGCACGGGATAGTCGGCGCGTTTGGCCACCATGTTGGCCTGGGCCAGGGCGGCGTCCACGGCGGCGGCCACTTCTTCCGCCGTCTCGCCCTTGGCCCGCAGGCCCATGAGCAGGGCCCCGGTCTGGGTGGGGGTGAGCTGGCCGGCCATGAGCATGCCGAAGGCGGCATCGGCCTCGTGGCGGGAAAGCGTCGCCCCCCCGGCCAGGGCATCCAGGATTTCTGCAATAGTGATGGACATCTGCACTACTCCGCCAGAAGCTGTTTGGGGAAGTTGGCCAGCAGTTGCGGGCCATCCGGGGTGAGGATGGATTCCGGGTGAAACTGCACCCCGGCCCAGGGACGATCCTTGTATCTGAGGCCCATGACCTCGCCCTCGTCCGTGGTGGCCGTCACTTCCAGCAGCGCCGGCGCTTCCTCGGCCCGCACCAGCAGGGAGTGGTAGCGGCCCACCTCGAAGGGGTTGGGCAGCCCGGCGAAGAGGCCCTTGTCGTTGTGCCGGATGGGCGACGTCTTGCCATGCATGATGCGGTGTCCCACGTTCACCGTGGCCCCGGCGAAGTGCCCGAGGATCTGGTGTCCCAGGCAGACCCCGAGCACGGGCGTGGTCCTGGGCAGACGCTCCAGGAATTGCAGGCACAGCCCGGCGTTTATCGGGTGGCTGGGGCCGGGAGAGATGCAGACCATCTCCACCTCGGGCGAGGTGGCCAGATCCAGCAGCTCGGGACGGTCGTTGCGCACCACCGTGGGCTCCAGGCCGATCTTCTGAAACGCCTGGACGAGATTGTAGGTAAACGAATCGAAATTATCGATGAGCAAGAACATGCTGCACTCCTTCGCCGGCCAGGGCGGCTTGCTGGGCGCGGGCCTTGTTGTGGCACTCCTGCCATTCCTTGTCCGGATCGGAATCGTAGACCAGGCCGGCGCCGGTCTGCCATTGGACGAGGCCGTCGCGTACCCAGAAGGAGCGGATGAGGATGCCTGTATCCATGTCCACACGATCCTTGTCCAGCCCGAACCAGCCGATGGCCCCGGCGTATGGCCCGCGGGCAATGCCTTCCAGCTCGGCGATGATCTCCATGGCCCGCACCTTGGGCGCACCGGAGACGGTGCCGGCCGGGAAGCAGCTGGCCAGCACGTCCAGGCTGTCCTTGCCCTGGGCCAGTTGCGCGGAGACGTAGGAGGTCATGTGCATCACGTGGGAGAAGCGTTCCACTTCCATGCTGCGATCCACCTGCACGCTGCCGGGCGTGGCGATGCGGCCCAGGTCGTTGCGGCCCAGGTCCACCAGCATTACGTGTTCGGCGCGTTCCTTGGGGTCTGCCAGCAGTTCTTCGGCCAGGCGCTTGTCTTCGGCCTCGGTGGCGCCGCGGGGGCGCGTGCCGGCGATGGGGCAGGTGGTCAGGCGGCCGTTGTCGCAGCGCACCAGCATTTCCGGGGAGGAGCCGAACACCGCCACCTTGGGCAGCCGCAGGAAGAACATGTACGGCGAGGGGTTGATCTGCCGCAGCCGCCGGTACAGCACAAAAGGTTCCCCGGAGAAGGAGGCCTGAAAGCGTGTGGAGAGCACCACCTGGATGCATTCGCCCTGGGTGATGAGTTCCTTGGCCCGCAGCACGCCTTTTTTGTAGGCCACTTCCTCGGGCATGTTCATGATGGGGCCGTGGACGGGAATATCCTGACGGCGGTTGACGTACTGGGAATCCAGTTCCACCTTCACGCCTTCCACCACGCTGAGGATGCACAGCTTGCCGAAGAGGTGGTCGAAGAGCGCCACATGCCCGGGCAGCACCAGAGTGGATTCCGCCGCCTCCACAGGGATGAGGGATTCCAGCTTGGGTTCAAACAACCGGGCCGTGGCATACCCGAAGTAGCCGTACAGGCCGCGGCAGATGGGCGGCAGGTCTGCGAACTCGGCGTCAGGCTCGATGCGGATGTGCTGCATCACCGTGCGCAGGCCCTCCAGATAGGGCATGCCTTCGAATTTTTTCAGGCCTTCCAGGCGATTGTCGCGGCAGGCCACTTCCAGCAGGCCGTTTTTGCAGGTAAGGCGCAGCCGGTAGTTCCAGGCGATGACCGAATAGCGGCCCAGGCGGCCGTCCACCTCGGCGCTTTCCAGCAGCAGGCCCTGCTTGGATCCCACCAGGCCCAGGAACAGGCTGATGGGAGTATGAATGTCCGCGGCCGTCCAGGACCCGGTTTGTCTCAATACCACAGGTTCCATTGTCGTGCTCCGTTGATGCGGGTTCAGCGTTCAGATCCCCTGTCTCGTCGGGCTTGATGGACCTTCCGCAGCGGGGCGGAACGTCCGGGCGGCCCTTCAGCCGTAGTCCGTTCTCATGATTCGCTCCGTGCGGATGCGTCCTCCCACCAGCGTTGGGCGTGCTGGATCAGCAGATCCATGTCTCCGCCTGCCGCCACGTGGAGGAAGTTGCGGTATTGCCGCACCAAATCCATGGAATATGGATTGGCGTCGAACAATGTGGAAAAAAGCGTCGCGTCCTGGGTGAGCATTTTGCGGGAGGCATCCAGCCGGCGCTGGAACGACGGCGTGAGGAACGGCCGCAGGGACGCATCTCCCGAAAGCGCCGCCAGATACGCCACGGTGGTGACGAAGTTCAGGTTCTGGATGGCAGCCATGGCCCGGTCGTGCTCCTCGGCCGTGGTCCGGAAGCAGGCAAAGCCCATGGCCTCGAAGAGCGCCGTCACGCGGGCCAGGGCCTCAGCATCCTGCGGCCGGTCGCCCTGCACCAGGGCCACGCGGGCGTCCTCGGGCGGTTCCGGTCCGAAGAGGGGATGCGTGCCCACCACCGGCCCGTTCCAGGCGCGCAGCATGGCCTGCATGGGGCCGAGCTTCACCGAACAGACGTCGGCCAGCGTCGTCTGCGGGTGCAGGTGCGGGAGGATGGCCTCCAGCACGGCATCCATGGCCGTTACCGGCACGGCCAGCAGCACCAGATCCGCCTGCGGCAGGCCTGCGTCCCGGTCGGCCAGGGCCGCCGCCTCCAGGGGCTGGTCGTACACCTGCACGGCCAGCCCCAGAGCTTCGGCCCGCCGGACGAACAAGCCGCCCATCTGCCCGTGGCCGCCCAGGACGGCCAGGTGTCTAAACGGCAGGTTCACGCGGACGCTCCATGCTGGGTGCGGACGATTTTCCAGGCGTCCCAGAAACCGGGGAAGCTCTTGGAAACCACATGGGGCGTATCCAGCCGCACGGCAATGCCCCTGCGCTCGAAGAGGGACAGGCACATGGCCAGGCGGTGATCGTTGTAGGTCAGGCAGTCCACCCCGGTGCGCAGCACGGCTTCCGGCACCGGCTGCGGGAGGATGCGCAGGCCGTCGTCCAGGATCTCCACCTGCGTGCCGATGCGCCGCAGCTCCGTGGCCACGGCGTCCAGGCGGTCGCACTCCTTGATGCGCAGATGGGCCACGTTGCGGATGACCGTGGGCGAGGACGCGAACGCCGCCGCCACGGCCACGGTGGGGACAATGTCCGGGCAGGTGCCCATGTCCAGCTCGGCCCCGTGCAGGGCAGTGGGTTCCATGGTCAGGGTGCGGCCCTCCCAGCGGGGGGATGCGCCCATGGCTTCCAGGCACGTCAGGATGGCGCGGTCGCCCTGGAGGGAATCCCGGCGCAGTCCCTGCACGGTCACGGGACCCATGGACGCCGCGCCAAGCACCCCGGCGGCCAGGAAGTAGGAGGCGTTGGACCAGTCGCCCTCCACCACATAGTCGCAGGACTGATAGGCCCCCGGCGCGACGAGGAAGCGGAACCTGCCGGGGGTGATCTGCGTCAGCGTCTGCCACTCCACCGTGCTCCAGACGTCGTCCTGCAGCTCCTGCACGGTCACGTCCACGCCAAAATCCTGCATGGCCTGCAGGGTCAGGGAGACATACGGCCAGGAGACGGCCTTCTTGCCGCTGACATGGATGCGGCTCGCCTCCCGGGCCATGGGCGCAGCCAGGAGCAGGCCCGAGAGGTACTGGGAGCTTTCTTCCAGGTCGATTTCCACATCCCCGCCGGCCAGGCCCTGCGCCTCGATGATGCAGGGCGGGTTGCCGGGAGTCCCTTCCCATTGGAACACCGTCCCCTGGGATTCCAGCGCCCGGGCCAGGGGCGCGATGGGCCGGTCGTGCATGCGGCCGCGGCCGTGCAGGCGGAACCGGCCCTGCCCGGCGGCGGCGATGGCCGTGACCAGGCGGCAGGTGGTGCCGGATTCGCCCACGTCGAGATCGGCGGGCGTGTCGTCCCCGCCTGTCGGGTGCCCGTCCAGCCCGGTCACGGCGTAGGCGCCGGGACCCTGGCGGGTGATGCGTGCGCCCATGGCCGCCAGCACGGCGGCGGTACGGGCCAGGTCCTCGCTTTCCAGGACATTGCGGATGGTGGAGACGCCCCCGGCCAGGGCGGCGCACAGACAGGCGCGATGCGAAACCGATTTGGACGCCGGGGCTGTGACAACAGCCGGAGTAGGTGATGCAGTCATGACGGGCTCCTCACATCGCTTCCAGGTATGGTCCCTGGGGATAGCTGCCCAGGATGCGCAGGGTGTGGCAGTGTTCGCGCATGGTTTCCAGCGCGCCGCGGTAGCTGGCCTCTTGCAGGTCGGCCTCCACATCCACGAAGAACACGTACTGCCAGCGCTCCCCGCGCAGGGGGCGGGATTCCAGCTTCTTCATGTTGATGCCCAGGCCGGAAAGGACCATGAGCACCCGCACCAGGGACCCGGCCTTGTCCGGCAGGGTGAAGAGCATGGAGGTCTTGTCCCGCGTTTCCTGCCTGACCGGGGACGCGCCGATGATGACGAAGCGCGTCCAGTTGTCTGGCAGGTCCTCGATGGACCGGGCCAGGATCTGCAGTCGGTGCTTCTCGGCCAGGGCGGCATGGCCGATGGCCGCGACCTTTTGGCCGGTTGCGCCCAGTTCCGCCACCAGACGCGCGGCGGCGGCGGTGGATTCCGTGGGGATGTACTTTGCCTTGGGCAGGCGGGCCCGCAGCCAGTCCCCGCACTGGGCCAGGGGCTGGGGATGCGAGTACACGGCCTCCACCTCGGCGATGTCGTCCGTGGTGCCCAGCAGGCAATGGGAGATGCGGCTGGAGAGTTCCGCCTGGATGAAGACCTCGTACCGCAGGAAGAGATCCAGGCTCTGGCCTACGGTGCCCTGCAGGGAATTTTCCAGGGGGATGATGCCCAGCTCGCATTCCCGGCTGTGCACGGCGTGGAACACGGCCTGCAGGTCGTGCATGGGCGTCAGATCCACGCTGTGGCCCAGATACTGCTGCCCGGCAAAGTAGGAGAAGGTGCCTTCCGGACCCAGATACGCCACCTGCTGGGGCCGCTGCAGGCTGCGGGAGGAGGAGAAGATCTCCCGGTAAATGGCCTGCAGGTGCGATTCCGGCAAGGGGCCGTCAAGGGCTTGGTTGGTCTGGACGAGCTTTTCCAGCACGTCCTTTTCGCGGAAGGGTTTGAAGATGAGGTCCTTGGCCCCGGCCTTGACCGCGCCCACCTCCTTGCTGCAGGCGGCGCGCCTGTTCAGCAGGGCCAGCAGTTCCTTGTCCAGCCCGTCGATCTGCTCGCGCAGGGCGCGCATGCGTTCCTCGGCAGTCGAGGTGGGCGCGCATGCTGTGTGTTTGTCCTCGACTGGCATCCTAGTGCTCCTTGATCTGTTCCTGGATGCGCATGCCGAAGTGGCGGCCGGGCGCGTCGGCGTTCACCAACACGTCATCGCCCACCTTGAGGGTCACCACGCTCACGGGCTGACCGCCGGGATGCACCAGACGGATGGTCTCCGCGTTCTGCAGGAAGATGGCTCCCTTCTGCCCTGTGGCCTTGATTTCGGCGTCGATGCGCAGCATGGGCCGCACTTCCACCTTGGCCCGGCCCACGGTGGCCACGGTGGTGGCGCCGTCGTGTCCCACAATGAGCACTTCGCGGCCGGAGGTCACTTCTTCCAGGTAGCAGGTTTTGTCCCCGGGCATGAGGGCATAGGCGTGCACGGCGCCGGCGTTGATGCGGAAGGGCCGGGCGGCCACATAGGGGTTGGACTCGGTTTCAGCATTCACCAGAAAGGTGAAGGCCGAGGAGTTGCCCACCAGCATGCCCTGGCCGGACTTGAAGACGCTCATGGTATCCACACACACGCGATGCCCCAGCCCGGCCGAGGCGATGGCCGTGATGGTGGCCGTGGCCAGCTCGATGCGGCCCTGGGAGAGCTTGATTTCCTGCACGATGGTCTTGAGCTCCGGCGCAGCCTCGGGGTTCACCACCAGAAAGTCCACGCCGCGTTCCAGAATGCCGGCAGCCAGACGTGCCTGATCCAGATTGTCCACCTCCACGCCCAGGCCGGTGCTCTGGGCCAGGATGTTTTCCACGGGGATGATCTCCCAGCCCTTGGTCAGGATCACCTTGTCCCCGGCCATCAGACAGGTGACGGCCTGTTCCTCGTCCGCCTTGGCCGTGAGACAGATGGCCGTGAAATCCGCAGGGGTGAGCGCTTCCACGCGGCTCAGCGCCTTGACGTCCTCCACGTGCTCGGGATCCACAATCACGCCATCCACGCCGGATTCCAGCGCCAGGGTGACCAGGGACTTCTCGTACGGCAGTGCCTTGAAGTACACGGTTTTCATGAACAGTCCTTATTGGGGTCTGGGGATCATGGCCAGGGCTTCATCCACGGTGGCGTCATCATGCACCACGGCATGCAGGGCAGACACCAGTTCCCGGATGGCGCGATGCTGGAAGATGTTGCGGCCCACGGAAAGCCCCGCGCCGCCCGCCTGCACGCTGTCGTACGCCATCTGGATGAAGGCGCGCTCGGAGTCCAGCTTGGGACCGCCGGCAATGACCACAGGAATGCAGCAGCCTTCCACCACCTTGACGAAGGAGTCGGGGTCGCCGGTGTAAGGCACCTTGACGATATCCGCGCCCAGCTCCATGCCCACCCGGGCGCAGTGGGCCACTATGTGGGGATCGAAGGAATTTTTGATTTTGGGGCCGCGGCCGTAGACCATGGCCAGGAAGGGCACGCCCCAGTCTGCGGCTTTTTCCGCAGCCTCGCCGGCTTCCTTGAGCATGTGGCGCTCCAGCTCGTCGCCCAGGTTGATGTGCACGGACACGGCGTCCGCCCCGTGCTTGAGGGCTTCTTCCACGCTGGTCACCAGGGTCTTGGCGTTGGGGGTGGGGGAGAGATCCGTGGAGGCAGACAAATGGATGATGAGCCCGATATCCTGCCCGCGGGTGCGATGCCCGCACCGCACCAGGCCTTTGTGCATGAGCACGGCGCTGGCGCCGCCCTCGGCAATCTGGTTCACGGTCTCCTTCATGTCGATGAGCCCTTCCACAGGCCCGATGGAGATGCCGTGATCCACGGGGACGATGATGGTGCGGTTGGTGTTCCTGTTGACGAAGCGTTCAAGCCGGACGGATTTGCCGATGCGCATGGTCGTGTCCTCGCAATGTGCAAAATTGGTAATCAGCCCTCGGCTCCCACGAGCTCAAGCGCCTGGTCCACGTCCCAGTCTTCATGGACGATGCCGTGCAGGGCCTGGCACAGGCGCACGGGATCGGCATGCTGGAAGATGTTTCTGCCCACGGAAAGGCCTGCGCCGCCGGCCTGCACGCTGTCGTGCACCATCTGGAGCAGATCCCGGGTGGACTCCATCTTCTCCCCACCGGCAATGACCACCGGCACGCAGCAGGCTTCCACCACCTTGTTGAAGGAGGCGACGTCGCCCGTGTACACCACCTTGATGATGTCTGCGCCAAGCTCCTGGGCCACGCGGGCGCAATGGGCCACCACGTCGGCATCATAGGGGTTTTTGATGCCCTTGCCACGGGCGTACATCATGGCCAGCACGGGCATGCCCCAGCCGGCGGCGTCCGAGCAGATGCGGCCCAGGTCTTCGAGCATCTTGGGTTCGGATTCGTCACCCAGATTCACATGCACAGACACGGCGTCCGCGCCCAGGCGGATGGCGTCCTCCACCGTGCCCACCAGGGTCTTGGCGTTGGGAAAGGGACACAGGGAGGTGGAGGCGGAAAGATGGACGATGAGGCCGATGTCGCGCCCGTAGCCGCGGTGGGTGCAGCGGGGCAGACCCTTGTGCATGAGCACGGCGTTGGCACCGCCGTCTGCCACTTTATTGACCGTACCCTTGAAGTCCACAAGCCCGTAAATGGGGCCCACGGAAACGCCGTGGTCCAGGGGCACCACAATGGTACGGCCGGTGTTCCGGTTGAAGATACGTTCCAGACGGACGCTTTTTCCGAGCAACATGGATCGCCTCCTGCAGCGTTTGGGTCGCTGGTGCAGACGCATGGTGCGCCTGCTGCGTTCGCCAGGGCCAAAAAAAACGGGCCGCTGGCGTGTCGCCCGCGGCCCGTGTGGTGGTGGTGCGCTGGTTATCTGGTTAAGGCTGCACCCCCCCTGCCGGACCCCGGGCCCTGGTAAACCAGAAATAAAACCAAAAGTACTGAGGGGTCTGACAGGTGTGCATGTGGGGCGAATATCCCAGGGCAGGGCGCAATGTCAAGCGGGAGCCGCAGTGGGTCGGGAAAAAATCCCGGGATGGCGTGTCACGTAGCCTTGATTGTCAATTGCGGTGTGCTGCTGCTCGCGCCGGCCGGTGGTGTTTGACATTTTTGTGTATCTGGAGCAAGACGTCCAGCGTGGATGGATGTTCATATTTGTCAGGTGCGGCGCAAAAAAGTTTTCCAAATTGTTAAATTTGGACCAGTCGCACAGGGGGAATGGCAGCGGCATTTTTCTTACTTACTGAAATTGCGTGGTTTTTTAGTTTGGCGAAGTTTTTGCTTTAGCAGGGCTGGAAATCAGGTTTTCACTGGCTGCGTTGCAAATGAATCACCCTGCTGCCCCGGGCCGCATGCGATGTCCACCCCGGTTCGCTTCAACAGGGAATGATTCAACCCATTTTAAAGGAGGCACGATCATGAGTTTCTGGACTTCATTCCGCATGCGGCGGCCCGGGATGCTCCGGGCAGGCTTGCTGGGCGCAACCGCCCTGGTGGCACTGTTGCCGGCCCTGGCTCTGGCGCAGGACGCTCCCGCAGAAGAGGCCCCGGCCATGCTGCTGCAGAAGCACGGGGACATCATCTGGACGCTGATTGCGGCCATGCTGGTCATGTTCATGCAGGCAGGGTTTGCCCTGGTGGAAACGGGCTTCACCCGCGCCAAGAACGCCAACAACATCATCCTGAAGAACGTCATGGACTTCGCCCTGGGCGCGCCGCTGTTCTTCTTCATCGGGTTTGCCCTGATGTTCGGCACCAACGCGGGCGGCGGCTTCATGGGCCTTTCCGGCTTTGCCTTGTCCGGGGTGGACGGCTCTGCGCTGGAGGGGCAGTGGACTCTGACGTTCTGGTTCTTCCAGTGCGTGTTCTGCGCCACGGCGGCCACCATTGTTTCCGGGGCCATCGCCGAGCGCACGAATTTCAAGGCGTATTTGATGATGACCATGTTTGTCTCCGCCATCATCTACCCCATTTCCGGCCACTGGGCCTGGGGTAGCTTCTGGCTGGGCGAGGAATCCATGGGCTGGCTGCAGGCGCTGGAAGTGCCCTTTGTGGACTTCGCCGGTTCGTCCGTGGTGCACTCCTGCGGCGGCTGGATTGCCCTGGCCGGGGCCATGCTGCTTGGGCCCCGCATCGGCAAATACACCAAGGACGGTCAGGCCCGCGCCATTCCCGGCCACAACATCCCGCTGGCTGCCCTGGGCGTGTTCATTCTGTGGTTCGGCTGGTTCGGCTTCAACCCCGGCTCCACCACCGCGGCCAACGGCACCGTGGGCTACATTGCCATGAATACCAACCTGGCCGCCTGCCTTGGTGTGGTGGGCTCCCTCATCACGGCATGGCTGCGTTTCGGCAAGCCAGATCCGTCCATGACCCTCAACGGCGCCTTGGCAGGCCTGGTGGCCATCACCGCCGGCTGCAACGACGTGGCTCCCATTGGTGCCTGCCTCATCGGCTTCATGGCTGGCATTCTTGTGGTGCTCTCCGTGGAATTCATCGACAAGGTGCTCAAGATTGACGATCCCGTGGGCGCGGTCTCCGTGCATGGCGTGTGCGGCTTCTTCGGCACGGTGATGGTGGGCTTCTTTGCGGCTCCCGGCTTTGGCGGCGACGTGGAAGGCTTGCTGTACGGCGGCGGCACCGGCCTGCTGCTGTCGCAGTTGCTGGGCGCATGCTCCATTGCAGTGTGGGCTTTCGGCGGCGGCTTTGTGGTCTTCAAGCTGGCGGACCTTATCTTCGGCATCCGCGTCAGCCCTGAGGAAGAACTCAAGGGCCTGGACATCACCGAACACGGCAGCGAAGCGTACAGCGGCTTCCAGATCTTCACCGTGGAATAACGATCCAGCGATCAGCCAGATCAGGAGGACGCGCACATGAAACTCGTCATCGCATACGTTCGGCCCGAGAGCCTCACTGCCGTCAAGCAGGCGCTCTTTTCCAAGAACATCTACTCCATGTCCGTCACCAACATCCTTGGTGCGGGTCGGCAGAGGGGCTTCACCGAAATGTACCGCGGCGTGCAGATCGAAGTGAACCTGCTCAAAAAGGTGCGCATCGAACTCGGCGTGGCCGATGAGAAGGTGGATGCAGTCATCGAGGCCATCACCTTGGCGGCACGCACGGGCAAGGAAGGCGACGGCATCATCTTCGTCCAGGATCTCGGCCGCGCCATCCGCGTCCGCACTGGCGAAGAAGGGTTGTAGGTCGTCCACAACGCAGGCCTGCAGACCATCCTGCACCAGCACAGACACGCCAGTCCTTCCGGGGGCTGGCGTGTTGCATTTGGCGATGTTTACAAGTTTGTAAAAGGCGGCACGGTGTTCATCAGCCAGTCACGGCCGGCGCAGTGGTGCGCTGACCGTGGCTGCGCTTGCGGCACAGCCGGCTCCAGACGAAGTGCTCCGGATCCTCGTCGCCGATGGCGGCCAATGGAATTTCAGCCCGGGCCATGGTGGCGTGCCCGCCGGCCGAGCCCACATCGCCGAAGGTGTCGGCGGCCAGCTGGCCCAGGTTGCGCACGCCGCGGCTCTGCCCGTCGCCCCGGAAGATGCAGACGATGCGCTGATCGAACAGCCCGGCCACGGTGGTCCAGGAAATTTCCTGCACACCCATGAAGAAATCCGCCAGGATCACCAGCACGTCGGGATTCTCCACCGGGCCCATGAACACGTGCAGGCCGTTTTTGTCGAAGCGGATCTGCTCAATGGCCCGGGAGAAGTAGTGCAGCCAGTCCAGGCGGAATTCGCTGCGGGCCACCTTGCGCAGCAGGCCCTGGTCCGCCAGGGGGGTGAGCATGCGGAAGGCGCGCACGTCCACGTCTGCGAAGGCCCGGCCGAAGCTGTTGGTGTCGGCCTTGATGGCGTATTGCAAGGCTGTGGCCAGCCGCTTGCCAGGCTTGATGCGCAGGGCGTGCAGGTATTCCACGAGGATGGTGGCGTTGGCGCCGTACTCGGTCTTTATTTCCACAAAATCCGCGCGCACGGGCTTTTCCGGCACCAGGGGGTGATGATCGATGACGATGGAAAAGCGCACGCCCTCGAAGAGGGGGTGGTGGTGAGGCTGGGAGTCCACCAGGGCGAATTTGTTGTACTCCCTGGCCTTTTCGGGGTCGTAAAACTCGGTGGGGATGCGCAGATAGCGGATCATGGACAGGTTGTCCGGCCGGCGGACCTCATTCACATGCATGATGCCCACGGCCTTGACCTTGCGCTGCATGATGCGCTGCAGGGCCAGGGCCGAGGCCAGGGCGTCGGGGTCGGCATTGATGAGGATCAGCCAGCGGTCCTCGCGCTGGAAGAGTTTTTCCAGCTGGGCACATTGGGCGGTCAAGGTGCGGAAGTAGCCCATGGAATCACCCCCCTTCAGGTCTGCCTGCGCAGTCAGCGTTGTTTGAGGAACAACGGCAATCCGGCCGCCACCAGCACCACTTCCTCGCAGCATCGGGCCAGGGCCTGATTGCAGGCGCCCAGGCTGCGCACGAACCGCCGGGTGACGGCGTCCGCGGCGATGGGGCCAAGGCCTGTTTCGCAGGAAACCAGGGTCACGGCCAGGTAGTCCTGCAGCGTGTCCAGGGTATCGGCCAATCGCAGGATCGCGGTTGCGATTCTGTCTGCGATTCTGTCCGGATCCGGGGTGTCCTGGGACTGAGCCGCGGCGAAGAGCCAGAAATCCACGCTGTCCACCAGCACGGCGGCCATGCCGGCCTCGGCGGCGCGTTCCAGGGCCAGGGGCAGGGCCTGGGGCGCGGCGGCCACTTCCTCCACAAAGAGCGACGGCGCGCGCTCCTGGCGGTGCCGCTCAATCTGCTGGCGGAAGGCCAGGTCCCGGGCCTTGCCGGTGACAAGCAGCCGATGCGGTCCGGAATCATCCAGAAACCGGGCCATGGCCCAGGCCGACTTGCCGCTTTTTTCTCCGCCCAACACCAACCTGTGCATCATCCCGCCTTGCGTGCTTCGGCTGCCTGCAGCCAGCGGATGGACGACACCACGCCGTCCCAGTCGAACACCTCCACCATGCGCCGTGCCTGCGGCGCGCCGTCAAGCAGCGCCCTGGCCAGGCGGGTTCCTGCCGGGTCCAGCCGGCCCAGCCGATCCAGCCGATCCAGCTGATCCAGCCGATCCAGCCGATCCAGCTGATCCAGCCGATCCAGGGGCAGATGCCGGTGCCCGCGTCCCCGTTGTTCCGGGCAGCTCAGGTGCAGCATCCGGCACCGGGCCAGGGCCGCGGCGTCCGGCTGTTCGCCGGTCAGCAGCAGATGCCCCAGGTCCAGGCACAGACCCATGCCCAGTTCGTACGCCAGGGAGACGACGGATTCAAGCCGCACGGCGGGGATATTTTCCAGCAGCAGGGCCGCCGTTGGCCAGCCGGCAGCGCTCCAGGCGGCGACAAGGTCGCGCAGTCGTGCCGGCTCCTCGAAGGGATGCACCACGCAGGCCCAGGGCCGCAGGGGGCGGGCGCGATCCATGAGCTGCAGGCAGACGCCGGTGGGATCGGGCTGGTGATCCAGGTCCAGGGGGAGATGCAGGTGGTAGCCGAGGGGCAGGGCGGCCAGTTCCTCCCAGACGGCGGCGGGATACTCCAGGCAGGCGGCGGACTCGAACAGGCACAGCCCGACCTCGGTCACGCCCCAGGCGCGCGGGGCGTCGTCCCTGGCCAGGAAGCGGCAGTTCTCCAGCATGTCCCCGGGCAGGACCCACGACGGGACCGCAACGGAACTGGCCGGGGCGGCGATGGGTTCGGGGGCGTGCATCATCCCAGTAACGACAACGTCGTTTCCTTGTGCCGGACCTTCTCCAGCAGCGCGGAACGCCGGCAGGCCGGGTGCGAGGTGGCCGCACTCAGGAACCGCGAGGGCGGCAGCCGCAGTTCCCGGCCATACAGGCGACGTCGGCCGGCACGGGACAGGAACAGCGCATCCCGGGCCCGGGTGCAGGCGACGTAGAACAGGCGACGCTCTTCTTCCAGATCCGGCCCCTGTCGTCCCTGTCGCGCCTGTCGCAGATTGCCCGGCGGCAGCGCCCCCGAGAGCAGCCCGGGCCCGGCAAAGGGCACGAGCCCGTCTTCCAGGGCCGGCAGGAACACGGCGCGAAATTCCAGGCCCTTGGCAGCATGCATGGTCATGATGCGGACGGCCTCGCTGCGGGCGCGGACCTGCTCGGCCTCGGTCTGCAGGGCCAGCCAGTTGCAGACGGCCTGCCAGGACCCCTGGGCTGCGAACACCGCCGCAAGTTCCCGGAATTGCGGAGAGGTCCAGTAGGCGGCGTCAAAGGGGGCTGTGGCGGCCAAGGTTTTGGGCAGGGCCGCCGGGCCGCGGGTGAGAAGTGTTTCGGGGATCAGCGAGGGCGTGTGTGTCGAATCGTCACCCTCGATGTCCTCATTTTCCAGGCCGAGCATGGCCCGCACCGACCGCAGGATGCACGCCGTGCGGGATTCCTCCCAGAATCGTTCCGCCTCGGCCGCATCCACGGGCAGGCCGGCCTCGGCCAGGGCAGCGCGCAGGGGGGCCGCCAGGGTGGAGAGGCGCACCAGCACGGCCATGTCGCCCGGGGCCAGACTGCCGGCCAGACCCGTGCCGGCCAGGGAGCCGCCCGCAGCGTCCTGCAAGGTGTGGCTGGTGGCGCCCAGCAACTGGCGCATCTGCTGGGCCATCCACTGGACTTCGGCCGCGGCGGTGGGGGCTTCGAACAGGCGGATGCAGGCATCGCCCTGCCGCACCGGGCGGATGATCGGCCGCATGAGGAAGTCTTCCGGCGGGAACACGGCCATGGCCACCTCCAGGATGGCCGGCAGGGCGCGGTAGTTTTCTTCCAGCAAGAGGGTCTGCAACAAAGGCCAGTGGTGGGTGAGGGTTTCCTGCACCTCGGGGGCTGCGCCGCGGAAGCCGTAGATGCTTTGATCCGGATCGCCGATGAGAAACAGCCCGTCGCCCTCGGCGGGCATGAGCCGGGCCAGGCAGTGGAGTTGCAGGGGGGTGAGATCCTGCACCTCGTCCACCAACACGTGGGTCCAGGGCCGCTGCCAGAGGCCATGCTCCATGGACTGCAGCCAGAATTCCAGCAGATCGGTGTAGTCCGCCAGATTCAGGTGTTTCTTGCGATGGTCGTATTGCAGGAGGATGTCTTCCCACTGGTCCAGGCGTTCCAGGCGTTCGCGGGCCAGCTGGCAGGCGTTGTACAGGGGGTCGGCTTCCCTGGCAGGCAGGCTGGGCCGCGCGGCCTGGGCGGATTCGCGGAACAGGCGGCGGGCGGCGGGTTCGTCCATGATGGTGGGCGGATTCCCGGCGTGGCTTGTGCTCCAGGCATCGTAGGCCAGGGCATGGAGGGTGTCCGTCCGGGGCAGGGCCTGGCTGTCCCCCAGGGTGTTCAGGAGGCGTTCTTCAATCTCTGCCGCCGCCTTGCGGGTGAACGTCACCAGCAGCAGATGCCGGGCGGGGCGTCCGGCTTCCAGCAGGGCCAGACAGCGGGCCAGCAGGGTGCGGGTCTTGCCCGCGCCAGGACCGGCCACCACCAGCACCGGACCGGGACCAGCCTGGACGGCCGCCTGCTGGGAGGGATTGAGGCCGGCCGGGGAAGCAGGCGGCGGGATGACTGCCGCTTCGCCGGGGTCCGGGTCGGCCGGGTCTACCGGATCGGTACGACTGGCGCTGGCGTCCCGCTTCCGCCGGGGAGCGGGCGAGAGCCGGCCGCCCTGCTTGCGTGCGGCGCGTTCTTCTTCGGAAAACACGCGGATGACGCCGAATTCCCCGTCATAGCCGGCCTGACGGATGACCTGCCCGCGCCGCATGCGGTCCAGGGCCTCGGCCAACACGGTGTTGACCCGGCGCACGTCTTCCAGGGGGGCGTCGCGCAGCACGTGCAGTTCCGGTCCCAGCCGCTGCAGGGTGGTGGCGTAGAGCTGTTTGACCTTTTTGGTGGAGGGGCCGGCGCCCAGCACGTCGGCGATGCATTCCGACAGCGGGAACAGGGAGGTGAACCCCGGCTGGAAGGCCGGCTGCGCCGGTGCCTGACGGTCGGCGAGTTCCATCACCCGGTGCAGCACGCCCACGGTGAGGGGTTTGCCGCAGATGGGGCAGCGGTCCTCGGGAAAGGTCTGCACCGTGGGATCGAACTTCACGCCGCAGGCGCGGTGCCCGTCCAGGTGGTACTTGCCTTCCTCGGGAAAGAACTCCACCGTGCCCAGAAAGGTGTGGGAGAGGGATTCGCGCTGCAGGGCCTGGAAGATGCCGGCATAGTCCGGCTCGCCCTGGAAGAGATTGCATTCCCGGGCCAGCTTTTCGCCGGAGTGGGCGTCCGAATTGGAGATGAGGGCGTAGCGGTCCAGGGCGGAGATGCGCCAGTTCATTTCCGGATCAGAGGACAGGCCCGTTTCCAGGGCGAAGATGTGGGGGGCGAGATCCCCGAAGCATTCCTCCACCGAATCAAAGCCGGATTTGGATCCGAAGAGGGAGAACCACGGCGTCCAGATATGCGCCGGCACCAGAAAGGCCTGGGGGTGCAGCTCCAGGACGATTTCCAGCAGGTTGCGCGAGTCCAGCCCCAGGATGGGCCGGCCGTCCGAGGCCAGATTGCCGATGGCGGCCAGCTTGCGGTTCAGAGCGCGGGCGGTCTCGAAGTCCGGCACGAACACCAGATTGTGCACCTTGCGCACCTTGCCGCCGCGTTTGTAGATGGAGCTGATTTCCGCCTGCAGCATGAACAGGGTGCGGCCGGGCAGGGGCGCGCCGTCCAGCTCGGGGAGTTCCCGGGCCAGTCCGCGATCATCCTTCAGGCGGTACAGGCCGCTGTCCTGGTGCGGGGTGAGGGTGGCTTCCAGCTCGTCCAGCCAGACGGGATGCGTGAAGTCCCCGGTGCCCAGCACGTCCACGCCTTTGGCCCGGGCCCAGGCGGCCAGCAGCCGGGGGGTGAGGGCCTTGCTGGTGGCCCTGGAAAAACGGGAATGGATGTGCAAGTCGGCAATGAACGTCTGCATGCGTCTATCCCTGGGCTTGCCTGTGTGAACAAAACCGGGCCGGGCGACAACGCCTGGAGGCCCCGGGCTTTTACCATGATTCCATGCCGACCGCCACCGGCCTATGCCTGCGCCAGCACCCAGGTCAGCTCGTGCTTGTTGTGGGACAGATGCAGCAGCGTTCCGCCAAGGGCCTGGAATCCTTCCATGGCCGCGTAGTCCGTCTCTCCCTGGAACTTGAGGGTGCAGACGAAGTTGCGGCAGCGGCCATAGGCGATCCACCGGCGGACATATTCAAGCAATCTTGCCGGATAGCAAATGACATCGGAAAAAATCCAGTCTGGATGCACGTCGTTTTTGGAGGAGCGGGGATCAATGCCAAAGGCGCTGCCGCGGCGTTCCGTCACGCCGGGAAGGCCGGTCACCCGCGGATCCAGGGGGGCGCGATCCACGGCCAGCACCCGGCAGCCCAGCCGGGCCAGCACCCAGCTCCAGCCGCCGGGGGAGGCCCCCAGGTCCAGGCACAGGGCGTCCGGGGCTGGGCGGATGCCCATGCGGGTGAAGACTTCCCAGAGCTTGAGATAGGCCCGGCTGGGCGGGCCGGTCTTGTCTTCCACAAACCGCAGTTCCCCCAGAGGAAACGGCGAGCTGCAGCGCGGGGCGGCCAGCAGGGTGTGCTCGTCCAGCAGGGTCCAGGCACCCAGGGAGGCCGTGGGCAGGGGATCGCCGAAGCGGTGCGGTCGGGCCGAGACCGGCGGCAGCTGCTCCTGGATGAGGGCTGCCCGGCGGTGGTGGGCATGGCTGTAGCAGACCCAGTTGCGCTGGATGGCCTTGAGGGCCTTGGCCGCCTGGGAGATGGACGCCGCCTGGATGCGCACGGGGGCGAACCACAGGTGCTGGGCCCAGGCCGGGGGCGGGACGGGGACCTCCTCCAGCAGATGCAGCCGGCCCAGGGCCTGGAAGGCCAGGCCGCGGCGGGTCAGTTCGCCCTGCAGGGCCTGCTCGAAGCCTTCGGGTGCCAGGCAGGCGGCAGGGTGCGGAATGTCCTGCGCGGAGGATGGCAAATCGTCGGGATATGGGGTAGTCACGGGGGCATGCATCTCGTCTGCCACGGTCTCGTCTTCCTTGCTGCGGCGCTGCTGTTTCAGGTGGAACTCATCGCCGCCAAGGCCATGCTGCCGGGATTCGGCGGCAGTTCGCTGGTTTGGGCGGCGGCCATGCTTGTGTTTCAGGTGCTCCTGCTGGGCGGCTATGCCTGGGCCGCCTGGATTGGCGGGCGGCTGGCGCGTCCCTCGGGCCGGCTGCTGCACGGGGCGCTGCTGCTGGCCATGGCCGGGATGTTTCCCCTGCACCTGGAGGCCCTGTCCACCCCGGGGCAGGTGTTCACTGCCTGGGCGGAGGCGGCCTGGGCGGACATCGCCTGCATGCTCGCCCTCACCGTGGGACCGGCCTTCGCCATGCTGGCCACGGTTTCAGTGGTCTGTCAACGATTGCTCGCCATGTCCAGCCTGCCGCAGGCCGGACGGCCGTATGCCTTGTATGCGACGTCGAATCTCGGATCCTTTGCAGGGCTGCTCAGCTATCCAGTGGCCGTGGAACCATTTTTGGATCTGGATGTCCAGCTTGAGGCCTGGCAGGCAGGGTATCTGCTGGTGGCGGCGCTGCAGATTCTGGTGCTGTGGCGACTCAGGCCCGTGCCGCGGGAGACGGCGGCGGCGCTGCCCGATCCTGCCCCCCTGCCGCGGGTGGAGCAGGGACGCTGGGTGCTGCTGGCCGCGGCGGGGTCGGCCATGTTCATTGCCACCACCAATGTGGTGACCATGGATCTGGCCTCCATCCCCCTGCTGTGGATCGTGCCGCTGTCGCTGTATCTGCTCAGTTTCGTGCTGGTGTTCAAGCATCCGCCCTGGCAGCCGGACTGGGTGCGCTCGCGTTTCGCCCTGGCGCTGGCCGTGGGCAGCCTGCTGTTTCTGCTGGCCTCGTTGTCCTATCATCTGCCGGTGCAGGCGGCCTTGCCGGCCTATTGGCTGACACTGCTGGCCGTCTGCCTGGTGTGCCATGGGGAGCTGGCCCGCACCGCACCGAAGGATCCGCGCCGGCTGGGGCGGTATTATCTGCTCATGTCCCTGGGCGGCGCGTCGGGCAGTCTGCTGGCGAGTTTTCTTGCGCCTCTGGTGGCCACCAGTCTGGCCGAGTACCCGGCGGCCCTGTGCCTGGCCGCGGCGGCGATGTCCATGGGCAGACGGGAGACGCGCCGCCGAACGTGGTGGGAGCGCCCGTTGCGCATGCTGGGCATGCTGGCCCTGGTGCTGGGCTGGCCGGTGACGCTGACCCTGTGGCCCGGGCTGCCCACCAATCTGCTGGCCGGACTGGCGGGCCTGGGCATGGCCGTGCTGTTCTTCCGACTGGAGACGCAGCCGCGCACCGCCGCCTATGTACTGGTCATGCTGCTGGCGGCCACGCAATGGCTGCCCGGTCTGGTCCCCGGCCGCACCCTGCAGAGCATCCACCGCAATTTCTACGGCATCACCAGTGTGTACGACAGCGGCCCCCGGCGGCATCTCAAGCACGGCACCACCCTGCATGGCTCCCAGTATCTGGACCCGGCCCGCGCCGGCGAAGCCCTGACGTACTACCACGTCTCCACGCCCTCCGGGGCCCTGTTGTCCCGGCAGGAAGAGGCCCTGGACGGCGTGCATCCCCTGGCCCTGGTGGGCCTGGGCACGGGCAGCCTGGCCGTGTATGCCCGGCCGGGTCAGGCCGTGGACATCTTCGAGCTGGATCCCCACAACGGGCACGTGGCCCGCACCTGGTTTTCCTTTCTGGACCGAAGTCGCGGCGAGCTGACCATGACCTTCGGCGACGCCCGGCTGACCTTGCGTCGCGCACCGGCCTGGCGCTATGGCATCCTGGTGGTGGACGCCTTCAACAGCGACTCCATTCCCGTGCACCTGCTCACCCTGGAGGCCCTGGGCGAGTATGGCCGCGTGCTGCGCAAGGATGGCGTGCTGCTGCTGCACGTCTCCAACAAATACCTGGAACTGCCGCCGGTGGTGCAGGCCACGGGGCAGGCCGCGGGCTGGCTGGTGCTGGAAAACGCCTCGGTGCACACTGTGCATCCCGACGCCGAAGCCTGCGTGTGGATGGCGCTGACACGGGATCCGGCCACCGCCGCGCGGCTGGTGGCGCGCTTCGGCTGGCGGGATCTGCGCAGCATGCCGCTGCGTGCGGCAGAGTCGATCCGCCCCTGGACAGACCGCTTCAGCCACGTGCTGGGGGTGCTGCGGTAGAGCAACGTATTGTTGAAAAGGATTTGTGCGAGAGGGGAAACCTTTTTGCTGTGCAACCGGAAAAAAGGTTCTCCCCTCTCGCGCGCTCCCCTTCCAAAACTTTCATAGTGGCCTTGAATNTCTGCAGAAAGGTTCTTCCCCCGAGAACTCCTTTCAAAGATACCTTGCTCTAGCCGCCGCGCTGCATGTCTGCAATCACCTCGCCCAGGGCCTGGGCCTGGCTGAGCAGCTCGCTCACGGCCTGGGCCGAGCGGCCCATGCTGTCCGTGGTCTGGGCCGAGATGCCGTGGATGTCGTCCAGGCTGCGGTTGATTTCCTCGCTGGTGGCGGACTGTTCTTCGGACGCCGTGGCGATGGAGCTGACCTGATCCGAGGCCAGTTCCACCAGGGAGACGATTTCCCGCAGGGCCTCGCCGGACTGGGCAGCCAGGGTGGTGACGTCGCCGATGGCGTCGGCGGCGTTGTCCACGCCTGCGGCGCTGGTGCGCGCGCCCTGCTGGATGCCGCCGATGGCCTGCCCCACTTCCTTGGTGGCCTGCATGGTCTTTTCCGCCAGCTTGCGTACTTCGTCGGCCACCACGGCAAAGCCCCTGCCGGCATCGCCCGCGCGCGCGGCCTCGATGGCGGCGTTCAGGGCCAGGAGGTTGGTCTGATCGGCGATGTCGCTGATGACGTCGAGGATGCGGCCGATGCTTTCGGCCTTCTCGCCCAGGCGGGCCATGTCTTCCTTCACGGCCCGGGCCTGGTTCCCCACGCGGTCGATGGAGTCCACCACCTTGCGCACCACGCCGGCGCCGGTTTCGGCCTTGGTCCGGGCCTGGGCTGCGGTCTGGGCGGCCTGGGAGGCGCTGCGGGCCACCTCCAGCACCGTGGCGTTCATCTCTTCCATGGCCGTGGCGGTTTCGCCCACGCGGGCGGCCTGACGCTGGGCGCCCTGGGTGGCTTCCTCAATGCGGCCGGCCAGCTCGTCAGACGCGCCGGAAACCACGGTCACCACGCTTTGCAGGCGGGAGGCGGCCTCCAGCATGCCCTGGCGGCGGGCCTGGTCGGCCTGGGTGCGGGCCTGGTCCGCCTCGGCCACGGCCAGACGGGCGCGTTCGGCCTCGCGGGCGGCCTGGGCCTGGCTGGCCGTGGCGTTCTCCAGTTCCTGCTTGAGCGTGCCCACCATGTGGCGCAGGCCTTCGGCCAGGCGGCCCACCTCATCGCGCTGGCGCACGTCCAGGGTGCTGTCCAGCCGGCCTTCGGTCACGGCTTTGGAAAAGGCCAGACACCGGCCCAGGGGGCGGACGATGGAACGGGTGACCAGCACCGTCAGCAGGATGGCCAGCAGCACGCCGCCGCCGGTGAGGCCCTGGATGCGGGTGGTGATGGCGGCAAAGGTGGCGTCGGCAAGGTCGTTCTTTTTGGCGGCGCTTTCTTCGTTCATCTCGGTGAGCTTGTCGATGACGTCGCGCATGTGGTTGAAGGCGCTCCGGGATTCTCCAAGCACCAGCGCCATGGCCTGCTGCCGGCCTTCGGGGGTGTTGGCCTGAATGCCGTCCACCACGCGGCGGGAGACGGCCATCCACTCTGCGCGGCGGGTCTCATAGTCGCCGAAGAGCCGGCGTTCGTCGTCGGTGTCCACCAGCGCTTTGTACTTTTCCCAGCGGGTGTTGGCCTGCTGCAGGTTGGTGTCGTATTCCTTGATCAGTTCCTGGTAGACCGGCGCTGCAGGGTCGGCAAAGATGAGGGAGCGTTCGGCCACCACCAGTTGGTGCAGGTCGCGGTCTGCCTCCAGCAGCAGGGACTGGCTGGGCAGGCTGATGTGGAACAGGCTGTCCAGTTGTTCGCCCTCCTCCTTGACCCCGACCAGCCCCACCCAGCCGAGAATGAGCACAAACACCGTGAGCAGGGTGTACGAGACGAACAGCCGCAGGCCAAGGCGCGAGTCGTTGAGCATGTGCATGGAAATCCCCCCGAGTGCTGAGCCGTTGACAGGCCTCCGGCATGCCTGCGTGTGTTGCATTCCCCCTGGCGCTGCATGCGGCGTTTGCCTCTGCGCTGCGCCCTCCGCATGATTCCGGACGGAGGATGTCAGATTGTCCACCATAGCATGGGTTTTTGTTTTTGGGCAAGAATTCTATACTGGTGACGGGTGGCAACGCAGCACGGCCGGCAGGAACGCATGCGCTCCGGCCGGCCGTGGAAAGCGGACAGGGGAAGAAACCGGCCGGTGCTAGAGCATTTTAATATTGAAAAAGGACATTGCGAGAGGGGAAACCTTTTGCAAAAGGTTCTCCTCTCTCGCGCTCTCCCCTTCCAAAACGTTGATAGTGCCCTTGAATCACCATAAAAAGTCTTGGAAAGGGGGTTCGGGGGAAGAACCTTTCTTTAAAAAGGTTTTCCCCCGAGAACTCCTTTCAAAAGTAAAATGCTCTAATTGCCGGTGAGATCCTTCTTGCCTTCGATGAGGTCCTGCACCACGCCCGGATCGGCCAGGGTGGAGGTATCGCCGAAGTCGTCGTACACGCCGGCGGCGATCTTGCGCAGCACGCGGCGCATGATCTTGCCGGAGCGGGTCTTGGGCAGGCCCTCGGTGAACTGGATGACCTCCGGCGTGGCGATGGGGCCGATCTCCGTGCGCACCCAGGCCCGCAGGGCCTTGCGCAGGTCTTCGGACTCGTCGATGCCGGTCTTGAGGGTGACGTAGGCGTAAATGGATTCGCCCTTGATGGCGTGGGGCATGCCCACCACCGCGGCTTCGGCCACGGCTTCGTGGGACACGAGGGCGCTTTCCACCTCGGCGGTGCCCATGCGGTGGCCGGAGACGTTGATGACGTCATCCAGGCGGCCCATGATCCAGAAGTAGCCGTCGTCATCCACGCGCGCGCCGTCGCCGGATTCGTACATGCCGGGGAAGCGCTGGAAGTAGGTGGACTTGTAGCGTTCCGGATTCCCGTACACCCCGCGCAGCATGCCGGGCCAGGGCTTGCGGATCAGCAGGTGGCCGCCTTCATTGGGGCCGGCCAGGGAGCCGTCCGCGCGCACAATGGCCGCATCCACGCCGGGCAGGGGTTTGGTGGCGGAACCGGGCTTGAGGGTGGTGGCGTAGGGCAGGGCGGAGATGAGGATGCCGCCGGTTTCCGTCTGCCACCAGGTGTCCACAATGGGCTTGGTGCCGGCGCCGATGTAGGTGTGGTACCACATCCAGGCTTCGGGGTTGATGGGTTCGCCCACGGACCCCAGCAGGCGCAGGGAGGAAATGTCGTGCTTGCGGGTCCAGTCCACACCTTCGCGCATCAGGGCGCGCACCACGGTGGGGGCGGTGTAGAAGATGTTGACCTTGAACTTTTCCACCACCTGCCAGAAGCGGTCCGGCCCGGGCCAGGAGGGCACGCCTTCAAACATGAGGGACGTGGCGCCCAGGCACAGGGGGCCGTAGACGATGTAGCTGTGGCCGGTGATCCAGCCCACGTCGGCGGTGCACCAATAGACGTCGTTGTCGGTGACGTCGAACACCCACTGGGTGGTGTGGGCGGCATAGGTCAGGTAGCCGCCGGTGGTGTGCACCACGCCCTTGGGCTTGCCCGTGGAGCCGGAGGTGTAGAGGATGAACAGGATGTCCTCGGCGTCCATGGGCTCGGGCTCGCAGACGTCGGTGATGCCGTCGGCGTGCGTGCATTCGTGCCACCAGCAGTCGCGGCCTTCCTGCATGGGGACCTCAAGACCGGCGCGATTGACCACGATGCAGTGATCCACGCTGGGGCACTTCTTCATGGCTTCATCGGCATTGGGCTTGAGGGGGATGGTGCGGCCAGCGCGCAGCACGGCGTCCGCCGTGACCACCACCTTGGCGGCGCTGTCCTGGATGCGGTTTTGCAGGGAAACGGCGGAGAAGCCGGCAAACACGATGGAATGGATGGCCCCGATGCGCGCGCAGGCCAGCATGGCGATGGCCAGTTCGGGAATCATGGGCAGATAGAGGGCAACGCGGTCGCCCTTTTTCACGCCCTTGGCCTTGAGCACGTTGGCGAAGCGGCAGACCTCGGTGTGCAGCATCTGATAGGTGTACACCTTGACGTCTTCTTCCGGCTCGCCTTGCCAGATGATGGCCGCCTTGTTGCGGCGGCCGTTTTCCAGATGCCGGTCCAGGCAGTTGTAGGAGACATTGAGCTTGCCGCCGGCAAACCATTTGATCTCCGGCTTGTGCATGTCGTACTCAAGGGTTTTTTCCCAGGGGCTGAACCAGGTCACGAGCTCCTTGGCGCGCTCGGCCCAGAAGCCTTCCGGGTCTTCGTCCGCCCGCTTGTACAACGCCTCGTACGCCTCCATGTCGGGCACATAGGCCTTGGCGCGCGGGTCCGAAATGGGTGCGAAAGTGCGCTTTTCTTTTGACAAACTCTCGATATCCAATTCGCTCATACAGGAGGCTCCTGGGTCTGTAAGGAAAAGGGGCTGCCGGGCGTTGCCCGAGGCTGCATGCGAACGGCAGCAGGCCGCGGCGCCGCACGTTGATTCCTGCCGTCTTGACGTTACGATATGCGCCAAACCAAGACCCTTGGCAAGCCGGCCGCCGCCGCAGGACTGCCGTTCATCGAAAACCCGCCGCCCTTGCCGCCTGCCGCCCGCCTTGACCTGGGCTGCTCGCGGGCATAGAGAGCCGGCATTCTGGTGGTGCAATCGTTTTCGCCCGGGAGGGCGCATGCGCAGTCTGGTGATCCCGCAAACCATCGTGCTGTTGGCGCTTTCCAACGTGTTCATGACCTTTGCCTGGTATGCGCATCTCAAGCATCTGCATGCGCGGTCCTGGGTGGTGGCGGCGTTGGCAAGCTGGGGCATCGCCCTGTTCGAATACCTCATCCAGGTGCCGGCCAACCGGCTGGGGTACACGGCGCTCACATTGCCGCAGCTCAAGATCCTGCAGGAAGTCATCACCCTGGCCGTCTTTGTGCCCTTTTCGGTGTGGTACATGGGCAACCCCCTCAAACTGGACCATCTTTGGTCTGGCCTGTGTCTGCTCGGGGCGGTATACTTTGCCTTCAGGAGCTGAGGTTCTTCGCCCGGCGGGGCGGATTGTGCGCACTTCAACCACGCTGGCGGCCTGCATGAAACGTGTGCTTCTGGTTGATGACGATGTGGAACTGAGCAGCATGCTCACGGAATATCTGGAACGTGAAGGCATGGTGGTAACCGCCGTGCATGACGGGTTGGCCGGTGTGGAGGCCTGCCGCGTGGGCGGGTTCGACATCGCCGTACTGGATGTGATGATGCCCGGCATTGACGGCGTGGAAGTACTGCGGCGCATCCGGGCCTTCAGCCGCCTGCCGGTGCTCATGCTTACGGCCCGCGGCGACGAGGTGGATTGCGTGGTGGGGCTGGAGCTGGGCGCGGACGATTACGTGGCCAAGCCCTGCACCCCGCGGGAACTGGCGGCCCGGCTGCGGGCCATCCTGCGGCGTACCGCGAGCGATGGGCCGGCGGACGTGCTTGCCGTGGGTCCGCTGACCATGTGGCCCCAGGAGCGCCGGGCCCAGTGGTGCAACGCAACGCTGGAGCTCACCAGCACGGAATACAGCCTGCTGGAACTGCTGGTGCGCAACGCCGGCCGGCCCGTGAGCAAGGCCGAGCTCTCCGAACAGGTCCTGGGACGCCCCCTGGCGCGCTACGACCGCAGTATCGATGTGCACATGAGCAGCATCCGTCACAAGCTGGCCACCGGGGACGATTCGCGCGCCTGGATCCAGACCATCCGCGGCCTGGGCTACCAGTTCGTCAAGATCTGATCCATGGGCCGGCTGTTCTGGAAATTCTTCTTCGCGTTCTGGTGCGCCCTGGTGTCCGCCGGCCTGGGGGTCTGGCTGGGGCTGACCCTCTACGAACGCGCCGCCGCCGGCAACTCTACCCTGGCCACGGGGCCGCGGGCGTCCTTCATGGCGGACACGCTGGCGGATCTGCTGTCCCGGGGCGATGTGGAGTCTGTGCGCCGCGTACTGCAGACCTGGGGGCAATTGAGTCCGGATCTGCAGGCCTTGTTCATCGTCGATGCCCAGGGGCAGGACCTGCTTGGGCGTCCCGTGTCGGCAGTGCTCCTGGAGCGGGCCCGGGGAACCGCCCTGCCGTACAGCCCGACCCAGAAGCCTGAGCCGTGGTTCTCCGCCGTGCGCGAGGCGCACAGCCCCAACGGCAGCCTGCATTTGGTGTTTGCCGCGGCCGCAGACAGGGCGCTTGATTCGGGGCGGCCCCTGCCCGTAACCAGCCACGGACCGCCGCCGCCCTATCTGCCTCTGGCGGCCGGGCTGCTGGCCAGCCTGGTGTTCAGCGCGCTGCTGGCCTGGCACTTCGCCAAGCCGGTGCGGCTCCTGCGCTGGGCCTTGGGCTCCGTGGCCGCGGGCAGGCTGGAAACCAGAATCCAGCCCCTCATGGGCGACCGGCGCGACGAAATTGCCGACCTGGGCCGCGACTTCGACCGCATGACCGAAACGCTCCAGCATCACATCGCCGCCCAGCGCCGGCTGCTGCACGATGTCTCCCACGAATTGCGCTCGCCCCTGGCCCGGCTGCAGGCGGCCATCGGTCTGGCCCGGCAGGACCCGGCAAAAATGGCCGCCACCCTGGACCGCATCGAGCGTGAAGGGCAACGGCTGGATCGGCTGGTGGGGGAAATTCTTACCCTGGCCCGGCTGGAGGCCGGCCCGGAGCGCGGCCCCGGCGAGGTCCTGGATCTGGCCGAGCTCCTGGCCGATGTGGTGGCCGATGCCCGGTTCGAGGCCCACGCGGTTGGAAAATCCTTGCAAACCGATGGGTTGGATCCCTGTCCGCTGCATGGGCACGTGGAATTGCTGCATCGCGCCCTGGAAAACATCCTGCGCAACGCCGTGAGCCACACGGCCCCCGGCACAACCGTGGAGGTGCGCACGACCCTCGGCAGCGCCGCGCCGGCAGGGCGGCAGGTGCGGATTACGGTATGCGATCGTGGCCCGGGCGTGCCATCGGAGGAGTTGGAGGCAATTTTTTCCCCCTTCCATCGCGCGGCGAATTGCCAGTCCGGCGTTGCCGGCCAAGCCGGCCAATCTGGCCAATCTGGCCAATTTGGTCAGTCTGGGGTGCCCAGGGGCGGGTTCGGGCTGGGGCTGGCCATCGCCCGCCGGGCCGTGGAGGCGCACCGGGGCGCAGTGCGTGCGAGCAATCGGGAAGGCGGCGGGCTGTGCGTGGAGGTGCGGCTGCCCCTGGACTGAGCAGGGCCCCTGCGCCAAGGGAGGCCGGCGAATCGACCTCCCCTTGCGCGAGGATGCCCGGCATGCGCAGCCGTCATGCCATCTGGCTGAGGGAAGAGACGGAGATCTGCGAGGACGCGCCGTACCGCGTGACCAGGGACTTCAGCAGTTCCGGAGCCATGGAGAATCCGGTGCTGTCCTCTTCGCCGCTCGTGCTTCCTTGCGTGCCCTGGCTTCCGGAGTTGCCGGCGTTGCCCAGGGCGGCAAACAGTTCGTCCAGGCCGGTGTTGTCGCCGGCGCTTTCCGTGCCGGTGGCGCCGAGGTATTCGGCCATCTCTTCGAGGGTGACCACGCCATCCTGGTTGAGGTCAGCCTCTTCATATTCTTCCTCTTCTTCAGCGGAGGCCGCGCCGCTGCCCTGGGCGCCGGCGGGCTGGCCACCCTTGCCGGCCAGGGCGTCC
Source organism: Megalodesulfovibrio gigas DSM 1382 = ATCC 19364 (assembly GCF_000468495.1). Classification (NCBI taxonomy): domain Bacteria; kingdom Pseudomonadati; phylum Thermodesulfobacteriota; class Desulfovibrionia; order Desulfovibrionales; family Desulfovibrionaceae; genus Megalodesulfovibrio; species Megalodesulfovibrio gigas. The sequence continues at coordinate 630,269 of NC_022444.1, read as the reverse complement.
GTGTGCTCCTGTTCGGTGACGAGGCCGTCGCCGTCGCCATCGAGTTTGGCGAACAGTTCGTCGGCCTCTTCCTCGGTGGCGTTCGGGTTGCGGTCCAGCAGGGCGGAGAGCAGTTCTTCCTTGGTGATGGAACCGTCGCTGTCGGCGTCGGTGCTGGCGAAGAGTTCCGCTGCCGAGGCCGTCGCCTGCTGCTGCATGGCGATCATCGTCATGTTGGCCTTCTGCTCCAGCTTCTGGGCCATGGCCTCCAGGGCGTCCGCATGCTCCTGTTCGGTAACAAGGCCGTCGCCGTCCGTGTCGAGCTGGGAAAAGAGCTCGTCCGCATCGGGACCGTTGGCGCCGCCGGTCTTGGCGCGCGATTCCAGGGCGGAGGTGAGCTCCGCTTTGGTGATGCTGCCGTCGCCGTCGGCGTCTGTGGCTGCGAACAGCTCTTCGGCGGAGGGAGCAGCACGTTTTCTGGCCTGCTCGTTGAGAATGCTGCTCCAGGATGTTGATGAAGTGCCGTAACTGCTGCTGATGGCGCTGGTCATACTCATTCCTCCATGCAGGAATGTCTGTGGAGGCGGGCGGAGGGGGACGCCTGCCGATGGGGGGCGAGTGGTTCGGGGGACGAGGCGGCAATTCCTGCCGCATGCGTCCATGCCCTCCCATCAAGCAATCCAGGCACCAACCAGCGTGTTTTTCGCGCGGGAATATGTAAAGGTGGGTAAAAGTTTTAGTCGCGGTATAAAGTTTCCGAAATGTCCTTGAAAAACATTCGGATGGAATGATGCTGCCCACGGGGGCCGGAAGGAAAGGCCTCGGGTCAGGCTGCTGCCAGGGGGATGCGGAAGAGGAAGGTGGTGCCCTGTCCGGGCTGCGACTGCACCAGGATTTCGCCGCCCAGGGCCTGCACCGCTGCCTGCACGGCCGCCAGGCCGACGCCGCGGCCGGACAGTGACGTGATTTCGGGTGCGGTGCTGAAGCCGTGGTGCAGGATGAGGGAGAACGCCTCGGCATCGGAAAGGGCGTGCGCCTGTTCCGGGGTGAGCAGGCCCCGGGCCTGGGCGGTGGCGCGCAGGGCGGCGGGGTCCAGGCCGCGGCCGTCGTCAGCGATGCGCACATCCAGCAGGCCGTCGCGGAGGGTGACGTCACAGGACAGGCTGGCTTCCTGGGCTTTGCCCGCGGCCAGGCGTTCGTCGGGCGTCTCGATGCCATGGTCCACGGCATTGCGGAAGACATGGATCAGCGACCGGGCGAAGCCGGCGAAGCGGGCAGCGGAGACGCGCGTGGTCCTGTCATCGGGGGCCGGCATGCGCAGGATGCCGAGCTGCTTGCCTTGCCGCGCCGCCAGCTGGAGGGCGTATTCCGGGGCGCGGCCCAGGAGGGCGCGGAACGGCACGCGGTCCAGATCCGCCAGCTCTTGCAGAAGGCGGCGGATGTCTTCGGTCAGCAGTTCGTCGGGCAGCGTGTGCAGCAGCTGCCGGGCCAAGCCGGCGGCCCGGGCCTCGCCCAGGCTGGCGCCGCGTTGGAGGAAGTCCGATCCCAACGCCTCCCGGATGATGCCGACATCCTGGGCCATGGCCTCCTGCAACGTGTCGCGAAGGGGCGGCAATGCCGCAAGGCCGTCCGCGGCGAGGGCGCTTTCCAGCTCGTGCAGGACCTGGGGCAGGTGGATGAAGTCGAACTGGGCGAACTGGCCCTTGAGGGTGTGGATCTGGCGCTGCAGCGCGTGCGGGCAGCCGTTCCGGCCGGCCTCGTCGAGCCCCTGCAGGAAGGTCTCGAACTCTGCCAGCAATTGCCGGACGATGGTCGTCTCCCGCACGGCGCTGACCACCAGGGAGAGCCGGTCCCGCTCGGCCTTGACCTCCCGGCGCAGGCGCTCCACGTGGGTGATGTCCGTGAGGATGAGCATCATCCGCCCCGGCGCCACCACCTTGTACTGCACCCGCAGGCGTCGGGCACCCAAGGAGAGGCGTGCCGGCATGAGAGACAGGAGCATGCCCTGTTTGAAGTCGTCCTGCGCAGCCAGGATGCGTTGCAGGTTTGTGGCGAACTGGGCCGCGGCCTGGGGGTCGTCCGGGTACAGCAGTTCGTGGATGGGCCGGCCTTCCAGGGTGCCGGGCGCTTCCTGCTGCAGCAGCACGCCGCATTCCCGGCTGTATTGCGGTTGCAGGCGCAGGTCGTCCCCAAAGGAAAGAAAGCCCTGGCCGGAATTGTCCAGCAGTGCGCCCAGGCTGGCGTGGGCTTTTTCCAGATCCTCGTGGGCCTGACTGATGTTGCGATTCAGGCTGGAGAGCTTGCGATTCCAGGCCACCACCCCCAGCAGCAGAGCCAGCACGGCCAGGGCAGCCAGGCCGATGCGCCACAGCTGGGCGGCGTCGAGGCTGTGTGCAAAGGTGACGGTGACCCACTTTTTGAACGCGGCATCGATTTCCTGCGGCGTGAGGGTGTTGACGGCTTTCTGCATGATGCCAAGCAGTTGTGGGTCATCGCGGCGCACGGCCAGACTCAGGACGAGACTCTCGTTGAGGCGGCCGGCAACCTTCAGGTCCGAAAGATTTTCCTTGCCGATGGCGTAGCTGATGATGGGCAGGCCATCCACAAAGGCGTCCAGATGGCCGGCTGCCACCGCCTCCAGCCCTTTGGAGAGACTGGAGAATTCCGTCAGGATCAGGCCGGGATGGGCCTGCCGCAGCACGGTGCCGCTGATGTTGTCCTCCAGCACGCCCACGGTGTGGCCGTACAGGCCGGCGGCGTCCTCGATGAAGGGCATGTCCGCGCGGGCGGCCACCACCAGGGGGAATCGCAGGTAGGCGCTGGTGAAGTCCAGAAAGGCGCGACGTTGCGGCGAATCCCCGGCGGCGATGATGAGATCGCAACGGCGGGTCCTGACGTATTCCAGGGTCTGGGGCCAGCTGATCGTGGGCGTCAGTTCGAAGCGCACGCCCAGGCGCTCGGCCATGAGGGCCAGCAGATCCGCCGTCATGCCCTCGTGGATGCCGCGTTCGTTGATGCGTTCCACGGGCATCCAGTCCGGGTCGATGCAGTATCGCACCACGCCTTTTTGTCGCAGATGCGCCTGCTCCCACTCGTTCAGGGTCAACAGAGGAGGGCGCTCCGCGGACCGGGATTGCTCCAGGGGCTCGCCGCCCACGCCGGTAGGGTACATGGGCAGCCAGCGGGACAGGATATCGTGCTTTTCCCGCGCCGGAATCTGCTTGTGGGCCTTGTCCAGGATGGACTGCAACAGGGGCATGTCGTCGCGGATCAGGGTGAAGACGTCGAAGGTGTAGTCGGCCTGGCCGGAGATCTTGACGTTGGTGAGGCCGGAGGTGCGGATGGCGTGGGCCACCACGGCCAGATTGTCCAGCATGGCATCGGCCTGGCTGGTGGCCACCATGCGCAGGGCCGTGCCGGGATCTTCCACAAAGGCCAGGGGCAGGCCGGGATGGCGCTCGCGCAGGTGCTCGGAGGCGGTGGAGCCGCTGGCCACCACCACCCGCAGGCCGAGCAGGGCCGCCGTATTGGGGGCCATCACGTCGTCACGCGAGGCGATGGCCAGGGGAAAACGGAAGAAAGGGCCGGCGAACAGCGCATAGCGTTCGCGATCCCGGGTTTTGCCGGTGCCGTCGATACAGTCTATCTCTTTGTTCTGCAGGGCATCCAGCACCTGCTGAAAATCAAGGCCGTCGCCAATCTGGACGAATTTGAACGTCAGGCCGGTGCGGGCGGCGACAAGTTGATAATAGTCGTGCAGGATGCCCTGGTAGCGGCCGTTCTCGATCATGGCCAGGGGCTCCCAGCGCACGTCGCTGAAGGTGATCACCGGATGGGCGCGGATGAACTCTCGCTCCGCCTCGGTCAGGTCCAGCTGGGCTGCTGCGGCTGGTCCGGCCGCTAATCCGGCCAGTCCGGCCAGCAGGCACACCTGGCACCATAGCACCGCCGTCTGCACGGTTGTCATCACCCTGTTGCGTTGCATTCTTCTCCTCGCAGAAAAGGGCGCGTTCCGGCGGCCCCTTGCCAAGCATGGCATAATCGATTCTAATACACGCAACAATCATATGTCCAACCCAAAGGCTGCCTGCGATGGTCTCCCTGGATCAGATGTCGCCCTCCACCAATGTCACGGAAGGCATGCTCCTCGAAACCTATTTCGAGGTGATTCCCTTCGATATTTACGTGGTGGACGTGCACACCTTCGAGCTGGTGTATGCAAACCGCCTGATGCGGCAGCATTTGCCAGCCTCCATGGACCGCGCCCAGCCGTGTCACCTGCTGCTGTACCAGGAGCCTGCGCCCTGCCGGTTTTGCAAGATCAGGCAGTTGGTGGATGAACACGGGCTGCCGAGCATGCAGACGCATGTGTACGAGATGTACGATGAGCCGCGGGAACGGTGGCTGCAGCTGCACGAAAAGGCCATCACCTGGCCGGACGGCCGCACCATGAAGTACACCATCGCCGTGGATATTTCCGAACTCAAGGCCATGCAGAACCGCCTGGCCGAGGCCCATGCCCGCATGGCCCTGATGAACAAGGAGCTGCAGGCGCAAAACCAGCTGCTGCAGGAGCACCTCCGGTTGCGGGAGGACGTGGAGCGCATGACGCGGCACGATCTCAAGTCCCCCCTGACGCCCATCCTCAACTTTCCCCAGATGATCCTGGAAGATCACCCCGAGCTGCCGCCGCGCACGGTGGAAGCCCTGGAATGCATTGCCACGGCCGGGAGCAAGATTCTCAATCTGGTGAGCAAGACGCTGGATCTGCTCCGGCTGGAGCAGGGCACGTATGTGCTGCGCCCGGAGCCGCTCAACGTGCTTGCCTTGCTGCGCTCGGCCCTGCGGGATCTGGACCCCCTGCTGCGGCAGCGCGGGGCGACGTGCGTGCTGCAGCATGCCGGCCAGCCGGCGGAGAAGGGGGCGTGCCTGCTGGTGGCGGCGGAAGAGCTGTTGTGCTATTCGCTCTTCTCAAACCTGCTGAAGAATGCCGCGGAGGCGTCCCCGTCTGGCGCCGAGGTGGTGGTGGACGTGACGCAGGAGCCCGGCATGGCCTGCGTGCGCGTGGAAAACCAGGGCGAGGTGCCGGCTGTCGTGCGGCAGCGGTTTTTTGAAAAATATGCCACCGCCAGCAAAGACGGCACCGGCCTTGGTACGTATGTAGCTAAATTGATTGCCGAGGTGCACGGTGGTGCCGTGGTGCTGGACACTGCCCAGCCGGGGCGGACCAGCGTGCTCGTGCGGCTGCCCCTGGCGGGCCCGGCGTGATGCCGGCAGAACAAGGAGCCTCGGACATGGAACCGTGCAACTGTCCCCAACTGGTCCGGGCCGTGGCCGCCCGGGCAACCTCATTCTTGCAGGAAGAGGTGGATATTGATGTGCAGGGCTGTGAATTTCATCTGGAAGACGTCCTGCAACTGCAGTTGGGCTATCTGACGTCCCTGATGAGCGTGGAGTGCGCCCAAAAGCTGTACCTGGCGTTGAGCTTCGACGAGCCTCTCATCCTGCGCGCCTTTGAACGCTACACCGAAGATCTCGAAATCGACGACGCCGAGCGCAGCCAGTATCTGGAGGAAACCGCAGCGGATCTGGTCAACATCATCGTGGGCAACGCCACGGCGGCGTTCTCCGATTCCGGGGCCCCGGCCATCCAGCTCTCGCCCCCGGTGCTCATCACCCAGGGCAAGAACATTTTCCGCCACAAGGAGGCGCAGTTCTTCCGGGCCATGCTGCACACCGAGTACGGCGTCCTGGACGTGTTCTGCATCGGGCCAAAACGGCTGTTCGACGAAAAACTCAACTACATTGAGGAGTCCGCATGAAGCCGCTGCGCATCATGGTGGTGGACGACTCCGCCATTACCGTGAAAAAACTCGCTAAAATGCTGGAGGAGCTCGGGCACGAGGTGGTGCATGTGGCTGGCAACGGCCAGCAGGCGGCACAGGCCTACCCCGCCGTGCGGCCCGACGTGGTGACCATGGACATCACCATGCCGGACATGGACGGCATCCAGGCCACCAGCCAGATACTTGCCAGCGATCCCGACGCGCTCATCGTCATGATCACCTCCCACGGGCAGGAGCAGATGGTCATCAGCGCCATCGACGCCGGGGCCAAGGGCTACGTGCTCAAGCCGGTCAAAAAGGAAAAGCTCGGCGAACACCTGCAGCAGGTCTACGAAAAATATCGTCCCGGCCATGCTTGAGAACATCCTGTTCGAGACGCACTTCAGCATCATTCCCTTCCCCATCTATGTGGTGGATGTGCACTCGTGGGAAATCATCTTTGTCAACAATTCCTTCATGCGGCTGTACGGTGCAGTCAAGGGCCGCATCTGTTACGCCGCGCTCTTCGGCCGCGAAAAGCCGTGCATGCATTGCAAGATAAAGGATCTGGTGACGGCGGACGGCAAGCCCAACGGCCGCAGCATCGTCTTTGAGCTGTATCATGACGTGGATGACTGCTGGTACCAGTTGCAGGAAAAGGCCATCAGCTGGCCGGACGGCCGGACCGCCAAGTATTCCATCGCCGTGGACATCAACGAACTCAAGCTCACCCAGAACCGTCTGGCCGAGGCGCATGCCGAGCTTTCCCTCAAGAATCGGGAGCTGGAGCGGCTCTCCACCACCGATGCCCTGACCGGCGTGGCCAACCGGCACAAGATCCAGCAGCAGCTGGTCTGCGAGATGGAGCGCGCCCGTCGCCACCAGCGGCCCCTGGGGTTGTTGTTCATTGATCTTGATCACTTCAAGGCTGTGAATGACGACTACGGCCATCAGGCCGGCGATGCCGTGCTGCAGCATTTTGCCCGGCTGGCGACGGCCAACATCCGCGCCGCCGATGCGCTGGGCCGTTGGGGCGGGGAGGAATTTTTGCTGATCTGTCCGGAGGCGGATCTGCTCCAGGCCGTGGCCGTGGCCGAGAAGCTGCGGCAACAGGTGCGCGAAAGCGAGTTTCCGGCCGTGGCGCGGGTGACGGCCAGTTTCGGCGTCACCGTGTTTCAGGATGGCGACACCGTGGAGTCCCTGGTGCATCGGGCGGACAAGGCCTTGTACCGAGCCAAGGAGAATGGCCGCGACTGCGTGGAGACGCTGGTCTGAGCGTCCTTCCTGCCGCGGGCTGCACTGCCCATTGACTTGCCGCGTCCGGCAGGCCATACCAGCTTGGGCCAATCCACAATAAGGAGGCGCTGGTGAACGCGGCCTGCTTCAAGCAGCTTTTCAATCCCACGTCAGTGGCCGTCATCGGCGCAACGGACGAACCCGGGCACCCCGGGCAGATTCTGATGAAGAATCTGCTCTCGGGCACGTTCCTGGGCCCGGTGATGCCTGTGCATCCGGAACTGGCCTCCGTGGCTGGCGAGGAATGCTATAAGACCATCGACACGTTGCCCCTGACGCCGGAGCTGGCCTGCTTCTGCACGCCCCTTGCCGAGCTGCCGGCGCACATTGCCGAGCTTTCCAAGCGCGGGGTGCGGGCCGGTGTGGCCCTGAGCCTGGGGGCCTTCCGCTATGCCGGCGGCGCCAGCCAGGAAGTCAAGCGCGCCGTGGTGCAGGCCTGCAAGGAGCACGAGTTCTGCCTGCTGGGCCCCAACTGTCTGGGGTTCATCAATCCAAGCATCGGCCTTAATGCCAGCCTGGCCCATCGTCATGCCAAGCCGGGCAAGGTGGCCTTTGTGTCCCAGTCGGACTCGCTCTTTGCCACGGTGCTGGACTGGGCGTCCTCCAAGGGCATCGGCTTTTCCCACTGCATCACCCTGGGCGATCGCTACCAGATCCACTTCGGGCACCTGCTGGACTTTCTGGCCCGGGATCCCAACACCCGCGCCATCCTGCTGTATCTGGAAACCATCACCCACGCCCGGGCGTTCATGTCTGCCGCGCGCGCCACGGCCCGCAACAAGCCGGTGCTGGTGGTCAAGTCCGGCCGCTCCACCGAGGGCGCCAGGGCTGCGGCGGCGCATTCCGGTTCCTTCCTGGGTGCGGACGACGTGTACGACGCCGCCTTCCGCCGCGCCGGCATGCTCCGGGTGTTCGACATCGACACGCTGTTCGACACCGTGGAAACCCTGGCCCGCACCCGGCCCCTGCGCGGGGAGCGGCTGGCCATCCTCACCAATGGCGGGTCCCCGGGCTTCATGGCTGCGGATGCGCTGCTCCTGGGCGGCGGGCAGCTGGCCCGCCTGTCTGCGGAAACCAGCCGGCATCTTACCGATGCACTGGGGTGCGACTGGTCCTCGGCCAATCCCCTGGTGCTGCGCAGCGATGCGGATGCGGACAAGTATGCCACCGCCCTCAAGCTGCTGCTCAATGCGCCGGAGGTGGATGCCGTCCTGGTGATGCGCGTGCCCACCTCCAAGATTCCCGGCCTGGAAATCGCCAAGGCCGTGGCCGCCGTGAGCCGCAAGACCAAGCGCAACGTGCTTACCAGCTGGCTGGGCATCGACGATGCCCTGGAGTCCCGGGAGTTTTTCGCCGAAGCCGGTCTGGCCACCTATGACACGCCGGAAAAAGCCATCCGCGGCTTCCTCTCCATGGTGCAGTACCGTCGCAACCAGGAACTGCTCATGGAAACGCCCACCTCCCTGCCCGAGACGTACAATCCGGACACCTTCCACGCCCGCGAGGTGGTGCGCACCGCCATCGAGGCCCAGGGGCCGCTGCTCACCGGGCCGGAAACCATGGAGGTGCTCAAGGCCTATTCCATCCCCGTGGTGGACATGCGGGTGGACCTGCCCGTGGACGACGACGAAACCGTGGTGCGTGCGGCGCAGGATCTGGGCTTCCCCGTGGCCCTGAAGCTGGACTCGCCGGACATCATGCGCAAGAGCCACATGGGCGCCGTGGCCCTGGATCTGGACACCCCCGAGGCCGTGCGCCACGCCGCCAGGACCATGCGCGAGCGCATCCGGGCCGTGCTGCCTGAGGCGCGGCTGACGAGCTTTGCCGTGCAGCGCATGATGCGCCGGGCCGCGGCCCATGAGCTGCTGGTGGAGGTGGTGAACGATCCCGTGTTTGGGCCGGTCATCCGCTTTGGCCAGGGCGGCAGCCGCACGGATCTGGCCGGGGACCGGCAAGTGGCCCTGCCGCCGCTGAACATGCATCTGGCGCGCGAACTCGTCTCCCGCACCAAGGTCCATACCCTGCTCAAGGGCTCGCGGGATTTCCCCGGGGCAGACATCGACGCCATCTGCCTCACCCTGTGCAAGATTTCGCAACTCATCATCGATATTCCGGAAATCTTCGAGCTGGAAATCAACCCCCTGTTTGCGGATTCCCGCGGCGTCTTTGCCCTGGACGCCCACTGCTCCGCCGCCCGGGCAGACCATGCCACCGGCGCGGACCTGCTCTCCATCCGCCCGTACCCGCGGGAGCTGGAGGAGTGCACCACCCTGCGCGACGGCCGGCAGGTGACGCTGCGGCCCATCCGCCCCGAGGACGAGCCGGCGCATTACGACTTCCTGGAGCACGTTTCCGCAGACGACAAGCGCTTCCGCTTCTTCTCCAACATCGGCGAGCTGCCGCGCATGGAGATGACCAAGCTGACGCAGATCGATTACGACCGGGAGATGGCCTTCATCGCCAAGGGGCCGGACCGGCTCTGCGCGCCCGGAGAGTCCTGCGAAATCAAGACGCTGGGCGTGGTGCGGGCCATGACTGATCCCGAGAACCGCGATGCCGAGTTCGCCATTCTCATCCGGTCGGACTGCAAACGCCTGGGCCTGGGCCGGATTCTCATGGACAAGATCATCCGCTATTGCCGCTCCCGCGGCACGCACCGCATCATCGGCCAGGCGCTGTTCATGAACAACGCCATGGCCGGCCTGGCCGAGCGGCTGGGCTTCCAGGTCTGGAAGGATTACGATGACGAGGTGTACAAGTTTGAGCTGGAAGTGAATCCGGAGCAGTAGCAGCGGGGGAGCCCGTCTGCCCCGGACACGCCCCGGACACGCCCCGGACACGCCCCGGACATTTTCGGCGCGGGATGCGTGTTGTCGGCGGGTCCCCGGTTATTTTCCTTCCAGCGAGGCCAGCAGCTTCTGGGCCTTCTCGAAGTTCGGGTTGAGCTCCAGGGAGGCGCGGGCGAAGCGGGCGGCTTCCTGGTTGCGCCGGCCGCGGGAATGGATGAGGGCGAAGTTGTACGACATGACTGGATCCTGCCGGAAACACTTCGGGTTCAGCGCGAGGGCCTCTTCCAGGTGCTTGATGGCGCGCAGGAAGTCCTTGCCCTCGGCATAGGCCATGGCGATGTTATAATGCAGGTTTTCATCGTCCGGGGCAATGCGCTGGGCTTTTTTGTATTCGTCCACCGCCTCCATCCAGCGGCCTTGCCGGCGCAGGGCGATGCCCAGGGAGTTGAAGGTGCCCAGGTCGCTGGAGTCCAGCATGTCGCCCTTGAGCTCCAGCGCCTTGCGGTAATACTTCACGGCCCGGGCAGGGTCCTTCTGATTGTAGGTGTCTGCCACGCGGCTGGTGATGTCTTCCAGATAATTCAGGGCCTCGCGCTTGGCCTGCTCCAGGGCGGTGTCGAAGAGCTGTTCAGCTTCTTCCATGTTGCCCAGTTCCACATGCACGCTGCCCATCTCCACCTTGCGATCCACATTTAGCGGTGAGAGCTTGTCCAGCTTTTCAAGGTATTTGAGCTGTTCTTCCAGCTGCCCTTCCTCCCGGAAGAACTCGGCCAGCTTCTTGAGCGGCTCCAGGAACAGCTGGGCGGCGTTGGAGGCTTCCAGGAAGCACTCCATGGCTTTATCCTTGTAGCCCAGCCCCTTGAAGGCGTCTCCCATGATGAGCAGCCCTGCGGCGGAGTTGGGTTTTTCCTCCAGGATGAGCTGGCAGACCTTGAGCGTGTCGTCGTAGTTGCCGGCAGCCAGGAGCTGGCGGGCCTTGTCGATGAGTTTGCCGATTTTGCCTTGCGGCTTGATGGTGAAGGCGATCTTCTCGATGAGCACATTGATGGAAATGGGCTTGGCGATGAAGTTGTCGGCTCCGATTTCATGCAGCAGCACCAGACGTTGCCGGTCGGCCTCGCCCGTCAGGATGATGACCTTGATGTTGCTGTAGGCATTCTTCACCTGACGGACCAGAAAGAATGTCTCCCGGTTGTTGAACACCCGTTCGACAAACAGCACGACCTTCTTGCGCCGCGCTGAGATTTCCTTGATGCTTCGCAGGATGTGGTTTTCGTCGGAAATCGGGGTGATGCATTCTTCCGAGACGGCGAGTTGCTTGTAAATGGTGTTGCGCAGGACAGCCATAAAGGTGTTGTCCGTGGTGGCCACCAGAAAATGTCCACTTTCCTTGCGGACAAAATCCACCACCGTGGATTCGTACTGTTTGATGCGCATATCAGGGAGAGCTGCCACAGACCACCTCGCAGGCTGCATGTCCGTCTTCTTGTTTGATTCGCTTAGCTTTACGCGGGGGGTTTCTCCTGTGTCAAGTAAGGCGGCAGAACGGCCGGCCTTGCTTGACGTTGTCCGGCAACTTCCCTAACCATACCTGCATACGCCATTACTGAAGAAAAGGCTGGGATGATGTCGGACGCGTCCACTTTCACCCGCATCATGGACTTGTGCCGCCAGGGGCGGGAGGGCTTTCGGGCTGGCCGGCCCGAGCAGGCACTTGCCGCGCTGGAAGCCGTGTCGGAGATTGCCCTGCATGCCATGGCCGCCCCGGTTTCCGTCCCGGGGCCGGATGCACTGCCAGTGGCGCCGGGGGTGCGAGTGGGCAGGACTGCCGCCACGTCCGGCCTCACCACAGAACAGGCCCGGTTGCAGCTCATGCGCCTCAAGGTCGCCAACAAGGCCCTGGCCGTGGCCTACGAATCCACCATCACCGCCTTCCAGACCTTCCGCGAGGGGCTGGATGTGGTGCAGCAGGTGCGCACGGTGCAGGAGCTGCCCGCCCTGTGCGAGCACATTGCCCACCTGTTCAGCCTGGCCGCCGTGGAGCTGGTGATGGCGCAGCAGGTGCTCCCGGCAGATGTCTGCCCCCCGCCGACGCTGCAGGAGGCAGACGCCGCCTGCCCTGTGCAGTTGGATGCCGACACCCTCGCCGAGGCCTGGACCGCCCTGCAGGAGGTGGGCACCCCGCGGTGCTACATCGGTCCGGCCACCGCCCTGGAGCATCCGGCTGCGTTTTTCCCCGTCGCAACCCGCGCCAGTGCGGACGGCATCCTGCGCGGGTCCTGTTTCGTCTTTCCGTTCCACCGTGGCAATTCCAGAATGCCCCTGGGCTTTTTGAGCCTGCTGGATGCCGACCCCGGTCGCTACACCACCGACATGGCCACGGATTATCTGGAGCATTTTTGCGCCGTGTTCGAGGCCATCATCTTTTCCATGCTGGAAAAGGAATCCGTGAGCGGCCGGCAGTATCTGGATCCCCTCACGGGCATCCGCAACCGGACCTACCTGGAACACTACGGTCGCCAGTTGCTGGAGCAGGCTGGCATTCTGGACATCCCCGTGTGCCTGCTGTTTCTGGATCTGGACCATTTCAAACCCGTCAACGATGCCTGGGGACACGAGACCGGGGATCTGGTGCTGCGGGAGGTGGCGCGCACCCTGGACCGCGTGTCGCGCCGCGGGGATGTGGTCTGCCGTATCGGGGGCGACGAATTCATCATCCTGCTGCCGGACGCCTCCACCGAAGAGGCATCGAGCTATGCCAAACGGCTGCATGCGGCGCTGGCAGCCATTACGCCGGAATCCCTGGGGCTGGAGTGCGAGGGCCGGGCGCCGTTCGTGGTCCGGGCGTCCATCGGCATGGCCTGTCACAGCCAGGGCATGGACCTGGAAGCCCTGCTCAACGCTGCAGACGGCGCCATGTACGCCGTCAAGCAGGACGGCCGGGAGCCGCGCGGAACCCCGACGCCCTCATGACGACCTGTTGCGTCAGGCCTCCTGAGGGGCTGTTCCATGTGCAACCGGCTGACGCCAGACAGCGCCATGCTGCGCCGCCGGCTGCTGCAATGGCGCGTTGTTGGCATTGCAGTGCGTTGTATTGCCAATTGCGCGCACGCCTGCGCGCACGGTGGCCCGTTGCAGCCCGATGACCGGCCGTTGCACTGCGAGATGTTGCGACCCGCTGGCGCACATCACGGAACGGCTTGCCAGCCGCAGTGAATTGAAGTACACGCAGGATGAGCGATAGAATGCGCATTGCATCGGCAATGCACCGTGCCATCACCTGCAGGCCCTGCCAGGGTGCTGCAGCCTGCCGAGGAGGAGTGCATGAAGATGGGTGTTTCCCTGGCGCGCCTGGCCCTGGCCCACATGGTTGTGCTTGCCTGTCTGTTGGGCGTGGCCGCCCAGGGGCTGTGCGCAGAAAAAATCTGGGTGGACGCCGCGGGCTACGTGCTCTTCAAGAATGACCGGGGGGATGTGGTCCGCAAGGATTTTGTCCGCTACGCCGACGTTCTCTTTGACGACATGCCCAAAAAAACAGGGTACTTCTTCTGCACCCTGGACGGGCTGGAGACGCAGGTGCCCGTGCGCGACATCCTTACGGTCAAGCGCGATCCCAACACGGATTTCGGCACGGTGACCACGACGAACACGCCGAGTCATGCCGTCAAGATCCCCCAGGATCTTGCAGGCAGCCTGACGGGCATGGATCACTTCGAAATGGAGTACTTCAATGCCCTGACCGGCAAGAACGAGGTCGGGTTCATCCTGGGCACGGATGTTCTGGAAATCCATTTCACGGACACCAGCCGCGTCAGCAAGTAGCCAGCCATGCTCCCAGGTGACCGGTTCCGGAGCGTGCGCGCACTGGTGGTGATGCTGTGCTGCCTGCTGGCTGCTGCGGGCGATGCCTTGGCGCAGGACGCTCCCGGCCTGCCCGTGGAACTGCTGCTGGCTGCGGCCCTGCAGGAATCCGCCCGTGCGCCCCAGCCCTTCAACGCCACCCTGCACCTGGCCCGCGACGGCGTCGTCCGGACCATGGCGCTGCATGTGGACGGCCCCAAGGTTCGCGTGCAGCACGGCGCAACAGCGCAGGTGGAGCGGCAGGATCTGGGCCGGCTCTGGCTGTTTGATGTAAAAAAGCAGACCTTTCTGGATCTGCCCCTGAGCCGGGACACCCTGGCGTCGCCGGCGCTGCTGCGCCAGGAATGCACCATCACGCCCCAGGGCGAGGAGATGGTGGACGGCCGGCGCAGTCTCAAATACCACGTGCGCATGCCGAACCGCTTTTACGAGCCGGAGCTGCTGCGCCCCGCAGACGAAGCCCGGCAGGTGGAGATGACCGTCTGGCACTCCCCGGAACTGGGCGTGCTGCTCAGGCGCGAGGGGCCGGGCAATGCCACCATGACCCTTGCCGACATCATCCCTGGTCCACAATCCATGGAGCTGTTCCAGGTTCCCGAAGGCTACCGCCGGGCCAGCCTGCCCGCGAACTTTGCCAAATAGCGAGAGACCGTTTGGGGGGTGTCCCGACAGCGCTGTTTCGAGGCGCACTGCGCTGCGTTGCACCTTCGGCATACGTCCCCATAACAACGCAGCCTGCCTTGCAGGCGGTCCCGACGCCGAAGGCTCCGTGAGTCCCCAGCGCTTCACGTATTTTCGTAACACTACATTCGGCGACGGTGTTGCGCCGTCGGAGGTCCTGTGCGCTGTCCTGTGAGCATCCATCGTGCCGGCGTGCTGGCCGTGCTCCTGCCCGGTTGGGGCGACTGGCATGCCGGCCGGCGCGGACGGGGCACGCTGCTGGCCCTGGCCTGCATGGCGTGCCTCTCCTGGCTGGCAGTGGTGGGCGGCGTGCTGCTGCTGGATCAGCTGTTGGTGATGCCGTTGCCGGAGCCGCCGTCCCCTCGTCAGTGGACCGTGGACCCGCTGCTGCAACTGGCCGCCGCCTTCCTGGGACTGGTGTGGATCTGGCATCTGGGCATCGCCACGGCCATCCTGGCGGCCCGGGAGCGCTGCCGGGAGGAGGATGGCGCATCGACTCCAGGCGTGCAGGCTCCACAGGTGCCGCAGGCTCCATGGTTCGCCGTGCTGGTCAGCTGGTGCGCCCCGGGAACAGGGCAGATCTATGCCGGCCGCGTGCGCTTTGGGCTGGGGCTGCTGGCGGCGTACCTGCTGGGCTACCTGACGATCATCCCCGTGCTGCAGCACACCCTGGCCTCGGCGGCCGGGGCGGCCTCGGCCCTGGGTGCCTGGCACGGCGATCCGCCGCTGGTGCTGGCGTCCAAGATCCAGCATCTGGTCATGGCCCTGCGGCTGGAGGCCGTCTTCAGCCTGCCCTGGAAACTGCACGAGCTGCTCCGGGCCTTCGCCATGGCCGACGCCTGCGCCCTCCTGGCCGTGCCGGGCCTTTCCCGTTCGGCGCAGTCGGGGTGGGAGTCCGCCTCCCTGGCCCGGCTCTTCGGGCATCTGCTGCTGGGCTGGCTGTGCCCTGGGGCCGGCCAGTTCCTCCAGGGGCGCGAACGGGCCGGGTGGCGCTTCTTTGGGATGTTCTGGGGACTGCAGCTTGCCGGGGCCATCCTGTTTGCGGCGGATGCCATCTCCCTGGAGCGGCTGTCCCTGCTGCAGGACGTGGGCACGGCCCTGGCGGCGGCGGCAGGCGTGGAGGCCTGCTGGCGCATGGAGGACGGAATCAATCCTCCTCCCTCATCCTGAGTGCCGACGGCTATGCCCCCAGCCACTGCGCCCAGAGGGTGCGTTGTCGCGGGCCGTCGAACTCGCACAGGAAAATTCCCTGCCATGTGCCGAGCTGCACGCGACCGCCGGCCACAATGAGGCTGAGGGACGGGCCCACCAGGGCCGTCTTGATGTGCGCGTCCGAATTGCCTTCGGCGTGCCGGTAGTCGCCGCGGTGGGGGATGGCTGCGGCCAGATGAGTGAGGATGTCCCGCGTCACCGTGGGGTCGGCGTCTTCGTTCACGGTCAGGGCGGCGGTGGTGTGCGGGCAGAACAGCACCAGGACGCCATCCCGCCAGCCCTGGTCCGTCACCAGGGCCTGCACGCGGTCGGTGATGGAGAGCATCTGTTGCCGGGAACCGGTAGCCAGGGCGAGGGTGTGCATCAGCCGTCCTCCTGGGTGCGAAAACCGTGGGAAAAGTCGGGGGCATACAGCCTGGAGCGCGTGGCCGGGGCGTCCTCGTGTCCTGGCAGAATCAGGAACAGCGTCTGCCGTGTCAGGCCCTCGGCGCGCACACACTCGGCCATGCCGGCCACGCTGGTGCGCAGGACACGTTCTCCCTTCCAGCCCAGGCGATGCGCCATCACCACGGGCGTGTGCTCCGGCAGGCCACCGGCGCGGCAGGCCTCGGCCACGGCCTCGGGATTGTCGCCAGACAGATACACCGCCATGGCGCACCGGTGCGCGGCAAAGGCGGCCAGGGACTGCGCCTCGGGCACCGGGGTGCGGCCGGACAGGCGCGTCAGGACAAGGGATTGGGAGACTTCGGGAATGGTGACGGAAACTCCCGCCGCCGCCGCCGCGGCCGAGGCGGACGTCACCCCCGGGCACACGGCCCAGGGGATGCCGTCGGCGTCCAGCAGGCGGGATTGTTCCCGGATGGTGCCATAGAGACAGGGATCCCCGGCCTGCAGGCGCACCACATGCTGCCCGCGCTGCACGGCGTCGAGGATGGCGGCGTGGGTCTGCTCCAGGGTCATGGGAGCGGTGTCCCGGGTGTGGGCGTCTCGCCGCGCCAGGGCGACGATGGCCGGCGGCGTGAGGGAGCCGGGATACAGCAGCAGGTCCGCGTGCTGGATGAGGCGCAGGGCCTTGACCGTGAGCAGATCCGGATCCCCTGGTCCGGCGCCGACAAACCAGACGGTGGGTGCGGTGGCGGAAGCATCGCTCATGCCCGCTTGACTCCGTGCACCACAAACACCGGATTCAATGCCTCGAAGTGCAGATCCTTGCCGAGTACCTTGGCCTGGGACACCTGCACCAGCTGGATTTCCGGCCGCATGCGCAGGGCATCCAGGCGGCGGCGCAGCTCTTCCAGGGTGTTCAGCAGCACGCAATGCACGGCCAGCCTGCCACCGGGTCTGAGCCGGGCGCACACGGCGTCCAGCAGGCCGGGGTCCTCGCTCAGGCCGCCGCCGATGAACACGGCGTCCGGGTCTGGCAGCTCGCCGAAGCAGGCCGGGGCCGAGGCATGCACCGGCTCCACGATGAGCGCGCCAAAGTCCCGGGCATTGGTGCGGATGGCGGCCAGGCGGTCGCCGCGTTTCTCGATGGCATAGACCCGGCCCTGCCGCATCACCGCCGCCGCCTCGATGGCCACGGAGCCGCAGCCCGCGCCCACGTCCCAGATCACGTCCCCCGGCCGGGGGGAGAGGGCGGCCACGCCGGTGGCCCGCACGGGCTGCTTGGTGAGCACATTATCCACGCAGGCAAAGTCGTCATCGGCCGTGCCCAGGGCCAGCGGTTTTTTGGATGTGCCCACGCGCTCCAGGAGCACGAAATTGGGCTGGGGAAAGCGGGTCCCGCTGGCCTGGACCAGGGAAAGGCGGGCGATTTCCTCCTTGTCCGTCTCCAGGGCGGCCAGCACCCACATGACGAACCAGTCTGCCCCGCGATCCAGCAGGGCCTGGGCGATGCCGGCCGGGATGTGTCGCGGGTCCGTATGCACGGCCACCCAGCGGTGCTGCATGCAGGCGGTCAGCAGGGGCGAAAGGTCGTCGCGACCGTGCAGGGACACGCTGGCGATGTCCTGCCAGGGAATCTTGAGCCGGTTGGCGGCCGTCTGCAGGGTGGTCACGTTGGGCAGGCACACCAGATCTTCGCCGGAAAAGGCCTCGGCCAGGCGCGGGCCGATGCCGTAGAAAAACGGATCGCCGCTGGCCAGGACCACCACTTCCAGATGCGCCTTGAGGGCGTCGCGGATGGCGGCGAAGGCGGCGTCCAGATCCGCCGTCAGTTCGATCTTTTGGGCCGGATGGCTGGCGTGCAGGGCCAGGTGGCGCTTGCCGGCCACCAGGACCTGGGCCATGTCGATGGCGTCTTCATGCTGTTCGGACAGGGCGTCCGGGGAAAGGCCGAGGCCAACGAGGGTGATGGGCATCTAACCGTCCTGACTGGAACGCTGCAGCCGCAGCGCGTTGGTGGTGTCGAACAACAGCAGGGTCACGGGTACGGGGCGGCCCTGCGGGGTGCAGCCGGCCATGCGCTCGGCCCAGGCCAGGGCGCGGCGGGCTGTCAGATGCAGTGCCGCCTCCCCCTGGGACGGCGAACCGCCGGCGTCCCCATGGGTCAGCAATTCCACAGCATGCCGGGCCGTGCGTGCCTGGGCCAGGGCGGCGGCGGCGCGGTCCAAACCGGCTGTCTGCGCCCAGCGGACCAGCGGCGTCAGATCCAGCGCTCCGGCCCGGGCATGGGTGAAGCCGATGCCCTGGGCCAGTTTGCAGCATTTGCCGAAGTACAGGCCAAGCGTCACTCCCTGCATGCCATGGCGGGCGGCTTGCCGCAAGGCGAATGCCGCAAAATCCCCGGCCTGCACAAAGGCCGTCGCCGGCAGCGCCGGCAGCGCCAGGCGGCAGAGGTGTTCGCTCTGTCCGCCGGTGCTCAGGACCACATGCCCGCCGCCGGCATTGGCCAGCACGTCCAGTTGACGGCGGATGGTCTCCTTCCATGATCCATGACTGAACGGCTTGACCGTGCCGCGGGTGCCAAGGATGGAAATGCCGCCGACCACACCCAGACGGGGATTCAGGGTGCGTTCGGCCAGCCGGCGTCCCTCGGGCGCCTCGATGCGCACCTGCAGGCCCGGCGGCGCGGGCAGGCGCGCCAGCACCTCCTGCACTGCGGCGTGGATCTGGGCCAGGGGCGCGGGATTGATGGCTGCCCGGCCCACGGGTACGGGCAGGCCCGGCAGGGTGACGCGGCCCACGCCTTCGCCGCCGTCGAGGATCACATCGCCAGGGGGCAGGGCAGGGTCGATCCACACCACCGCCTGGATGGCGCAGCCGTGGGTGATGTCGGGATCGTCGCCGGCGTTTTTGAGCACCTCGGCGCGCACGGCCTGGCCTTCCTGCCGGATGCAGGCCAGGGGGATGGACAGACGCCCGGGATGGGCGTGGGGCGTGGGCGGACAGGAGATGGACACCACGTCCGGCCGCTCCCCCAGGCACAGGGCCAGGGCGGCGGCCTTGGCGGCGGCGGCGGCGCAGGAGCCGGTGGTCACGCCTTCGCGGCCGCCGGAGCCGGGACGCCTGCTCACCGCCTGACCTCGTGCAGGGCGGCCAGCATCTCCATCAGCTCCAGGGCTGCCTCACGCATGCTGAAGACCAGGGAAAAGAAGTGCGTGACCTCGGAGAGGGGATGCTGCCGGGCGATCTGCCGGGCGCGGATGCCCTCCATGCCGCGATCCACGGAATGCAGGGTGTTTTCCAGGGCCTCGATGAGCAACCGCATGTCCGTGCGCTTGACGCCGTGCTCGCCCAGGCAGGCGGCGGCGGCTTCTAGACCGGCTTGCATGGCCCGGGCCAGGGCGGCCAGATCCGGCCGCAGCTCCAGGTGTAGGGCTTCCTCGGCCAGCTCGCGGGCGGCGTGGTCCATGGACTGGAAATCTTCCATCAACCGGTCCAGGGAGGTGGCCAGACTGCCCAGCACCTGGCCGCCTTCGCCCAGGCCGCCGGGCTCGCGGGAGGCATCGGCCAGGGCCGGCCGCAGTTGCATCACATGGCGGATGCAGGCGTTTTTCAGGGCGACGATGGCGGATTCGTCATAGCGGTTCTCCAGACATTGCCCCACCAGCACGGCGACGAACTGCCCCGAGGCTTCCAGGGCGGCCCGGATGCCCAGCCGCAACGACGTGCGGGCGTGGAAAGGCAGCACGAATATGGACACGGCCATGGCCACCCCCACGCCCAGGGAGATTTCCAGAAAGCGATCCAGCCCAAGCAGGAAGGGTTGTTCCGTGCCCCGGCCCAGTAGGATGACGATGGACGCCGTGACCGCCGCCAGACGGAAGCTCTCGTGCAGGCCCATGAAATAGGCGCAGACAAAGATGGTCAGGAACACGCCCAGCCCCAGGGAGACGGTGCCCGTGCCCATGACCGAAAGCGTCAGGGACCCGAGCAGCGCGCCGACGAATGTTCCCTGTATCCGGGACAGCCCGGCCAGGAGCGCCCGGCCCAGGTTGGCCTGCATGACGATGATGGTCGAGATGACCGCCCAGTATCCCTGGGCCAGGGAGAGCACATCCACCAGCACCAGGGTGACGACGCTGGCCAGGGCCGTGCGCAGGGCATGGCGGGCCATGATGGGATCCAGACGCGGCAGCAGCCGCAACAGCGTGTGCATGGGTAACGTACTGTACTTTTGAAAAAAAGACGCTAATGCGACTCGGCAAACGCAAGTTCCAGCAGGGCGTTCACCGTGGCCGCTGCCAGGGCCGAGCCGCCCTTGCGGCCGGCGATGGCGATCCATGGCGCAGTCGAACGCGTCATCACCAGATCCTTGGATTCTGCGGCGTTCACAAAGCCCACGGGCATGGCCACCACCAGCCCCGGGGCCGCCTCGCCGCGGTCCATGGCCTCCTGCAGGGCCAGCAGGGCAGTGGGGGCGTTGCCCACGGCCATCACCGCGCCGGCCAGGCCGTTGAATCGTCGGCAGGCCACGGCCACGGCGGCCCGGGCCCGGGTGCCGCCAGTCTGCCGGACCACGTCCGCCACCTCCGGATCATCCATGAGGCAGTGCACGGTGTTGCCGAAGCGCCCCAGCCGCCGGACTGGCACGCCGGCGCGGCACATCTGGGTGTCGGTGATGATGGGCGCGCCCTGCCGCAGCAGGGTCACCCCGGCTTCGATGGCCTGGGGATGCATGCGGACGAGGTCGAGCATGTCGAAATCCGCGGACGTATGGATGAGCCGGCGCACCACGGCCCAGGCCGGGCCGGTCCAGGGGTGGACGCCGGCTTCCTGGTCGATGATGGCCATGGACGCGGTCTCGATGGCCGCGGGATCTGCAATGGGCAGGATGTTCATGCGATGGGGCACCACTGGTCAGGCATGGGCGCAGGCCGCCACCAGGGCGGGGGCGAGCCGGGGATTGCTGCCGAAATGGATATGGATGTAACTGCCGAGGACGTTGCCGCGTTGCCAGCCGCCGGATGTGGTGGCGGCGGCGTTTCGATCTGCCGCATGATAGATCTGTCGGGCGGCGACGTCCAGTGCCTGCGGGGCCGTCAGAAAGGAATAGTGGAACTCGTGGCCGCGACAGCGGGTGCCGGCCGGTCCCAGGAGCGTGGCCGCGGTGGTGGTCACCTCCCGGTAGCCCAGGGCTGCGAAGCGCTCCCCCATGCGGGCCGCGCCGGGGAACACGCCGGCCATGGGAAAGGCCTCCTCTCCTGTCTCCAGTCGCTCCAGCAGGTACATGAAGCCGCCGCACTCGGCATACACCGGGCGGCCGCTTTGGGCGAACGCCTGTACCGCCGCGCGCATGGCCGCGTTGGCCGCCAGGGTCCGGGCGTGCAGTTCGGGATAGCCGCCGGGGAGGTAGAGGCCATGGATTCCCTCGGGCAGGCGCTGGTCCCGCAGGGGGGAGAAGAAGACCAGCGTTGCCCCGGCCTGCTCCAGGCGGCGGAGATTTTCCGCATAGACGAAGCAGAAGGCGGCGTCCCGGGCCACGGCCAGACGGATGCCGGGAGCAGGCGGCACCTCCCGTGACAGGGCAACGCCACCGGGCCGGCGCGGCAGCCGGGCCAGCAGGTCGTCCAGATCCAGGCCCAGTTCCACCCAGTCCGCCAGCCGGTCCAGGGTGGCGGCAAAGGCGTCGGCATCGGCATCCAAATGGAGGCCCAGGTGGCGGGAGGGCAGTTCGATGGCGGCGTCCCGGCCGAGCATGCCGGCCACGGGCAGGCCCGGGCAATACGTCGCCAGGACCTCGGCCAGCAGGGTGCGATGCCTGGCGGATCCGACACGGTTCAGGACCACGCCGGCCACGTCCAGCCCCGGTTCGAACTGCACATAGCCCTGGATGAGGGCGGCGGCGGATCGCGCCATGGCCCGCACGTCCGCCACCAGGAGCACGCGCCCGTCCAGCAGGCGGGCCAGCTCGGCCGTGCTGCCGCGGGCGCTGCGGGGGGACGCGCCGTCGTGCAGGCCCATCACGCCTTCCAGCAGACACAGATCGGCATTGCCGCTGGCCATGGCCTGGGCCCGAAACAGGGCGTCCGGCGGGCACATCCAGCTGTCCAGGTTCCAGGAGGGACGGCCCGCAGCCAGGGCATGCAGGGCGGGATCGATGAAATCCGGCCCGGCCTTGAAGGGCTGCACCGTGAGGCCGCGGCGGGTCAGGGCGCGCAACAGGCCCAGGGCGACGGAGGTCTTGCCGCAGCCGGAATGCGTGCCCGCCACCACCAGCAGGGGAGGGAGGGACGCCGGGGCACCGGGAGAGTCTGGTGGCATCCCTCCCGCTCCTGACTTTTTTGACAGCATGCTGGTGTAACGCTAAGAATCGTTGCAGGGGAGATGCGCTCCCGAGACATGCTAGAGCGCGATAACGCCTTCCACCTGGGACGCCTTCTGGTAGAGCATGCAGACTTCCTCGCTGCAGCGCATTTCCATTTCCATGGTCAGGGCCAGGTATTTGCCGCCGCGGGAGGCGCGGCTGCTGTGGCGTTCCGGGGCCAGCAGGGCCAGCAACCGGGAGACCTGCTCTTGCGGGACAATGAATTTGAACATAAACAGGCAGGGCCAGCGATGCGCGGCGTCCAGCTGTGTTTTGAGGCCGGCCAGGGCGGCGTCGTCGATCATCGGCATTCGCCTCCGGCGTCCGCGCCGTTTTCCGCGGTGAAGGACCGCAACAGGACGGCGGCATCCTCGGCGCGCGCGGCCACGCCCAGCTCCACGGCCTTGCCGTGGCAGCGGAACAACGCCTCGCCCTCCACGTCCACATAGCCTGCGGAGAGCACCGTGGCGTACGGCATTTGTTCGCGCATCTCCAGGTGATCGATGCGGTCCGGGAAAATGATGGGCAGGGGACGGCCCTGGAAATCCTCGAAAAGGATGTATTTCATCTGACGCTCCTTGGTTCTGAAGCGTCCAAACTGTACGGTCTTTGCCGGCAAAGGTCCAGAAGTGGCATGAACGATCTCGCGATATATGCTTCCCCGATTTTGTGCGGGGCCATCGGCTGGGGCACCAACTGGCTTGCGGTGAAGATGCTGTTTCGGCCGCGCCAACCCGTCCGCGTGCTCGGATTCACCATCCAGGGCGTGTTCCCCAAGCGGCACAAGGCCCTGGCCGAACGGCTGGCGCACCTGGTGGAAACACAGCTCTTCTCCCACAAGGACGTGCAGGCCTACCTGCAGCAGCCGGCCTTTCAGGCCCGGATGCATGCGCTCATGGATGAGTACCTGGATTCCCTGATCAAGGACGTCCTGCCCACGCGCATCCCCATGCTGGCCATGTTTCTCAATGAGAATCTGGCTCCCAAGGTCAAGGAATTGTTGGCCGAGCAGTTCGAGCGGCTTACTCCCCGGCTCATCGAATCCCTGGCCCAGGAGCTGGAGGAGAGCATGAGCGTCAAGGAGACGGTGCGGGCCAAGATCGAGGCCTTCTCCATGGAACAGCTGGAGGGCGTGCTGGTGACGCTCATGAAGAAGGAGTTCAAGTTCATTGAAATCAGCGGCGGCGTGCTGGGCGTGCTGGTGGGTCTGGCCCAGGCCGGCCTGCTGCTGGCCACGCGGTAAAAGTTAGCGCAATGTACTTTTGAAAAGAACTGTCGGGGGAAAACCTTTCTGAAGAAAGGNAACCTTTTTCAAAAGGTTCTCCCCTCTCGCAACGTCCTTTTTCAAAAGTAAAACGCCCTAATTGCCGGCCGTGGCCAGCCGCAGCGCCGCCGTGGGGCCCAGGAGCCGGCCATCCAGCAGGCGGCCGCCGGTCTGGGTAGTCAGGGTGCCCAGGGCGGTGAACTGGTTCGGCTCGGCGTCGCCCGTGCCCGTGATCACCACATACACTGGCGGCAGGGGCGAATTGTCCCAGGCCCGGCGCTGGATTTCGGGAAGCGGCTCCTCCAGGCGGATATTGCCGCCGGTGAGCAGGATGACGGCCGGCAGCCGGGCCCCGTCTGCATCGCGCAGCAACTCCAGGGCGTTTCGGAGTGGCGGGGCCAGATCTGCGCTGGCGGTGTCTCCGGTCTGGTCCGGGGTCTCCATGGCGTTCAGGGAGTCCAGGCGCTGCTGCAGGGCGAGCAGGGATTGCGGGTCGTTGCCGTGGACGATCCAGGGGGTGGTCTCGGTGGGATGCCCGAAGGGCAGGATTATGGTGATGTCCCCGGCCGAGGGCTGCAGCATCACGCGTTCGGCGCGGATCGGGTCCAGCATGGCAGCCAGGGCATCCTTGCGCTGCTGCAGGGAGGAGGCGCGGGCATCCAGCAGGTAGACGGTGCAGGAGGGCTTGCGCAGGGTGGTCTGGTACAGGGTCAGGGCGTCCCGCAGGGTGTCGGGGGCAGGCCAGCGGATGAAGGCGAGGGAGCGGGCAAGATCCACGCCCCATTCCGACCGGAACAGGGTGGCGTCGGCCAGCTTCGGGTTCATGCCCAGCAGCGAGGTGCGCCCGCCCGCCGCGGCCAGTGCCTGCTGGGAGTCCGGCTCCAGCAGACGATTGCGCAATTCGATGAAGCGTTCGAGTTTGTGCTTGTTGTCCGGCTTTTCCACGAATCCCAGCGTGAAATCAGCCACGGCCAGCCCGTCCGCAAAGTAGACGATGTGCAACGGCTCGCCGCCCTGGGCGGTGAGGGCCTGATTGATGGCCAGGAGCTGGAGTTCGTCGTTGATGATGGCCTGGGGCGGCGACGGACTGCCAAGGAAGAGGTCCGAGAGCAGCTGGGAGCCGCCGGCGGTGCGGCTGACGCCGGCCAGGAGCTGGCGCACCTGGTCCTGCAGGGCGGGATCCTGCAGGTGCTGCGGCGTCAGCATCTCCGGTCGTCCGGCCAGGGCGAACAGCATGCCCATGTACGCCGCTGCCCCGGAACTGGATTGCGTGGCCGAGGCCATGGCGATGGTGAAGGTGCCGGCGCGTATGGCGCCCAGCAGTTCGGCCATGTGCACCTCGCGGCCCGTCCAGCCCAGGGACTCGGCCAGGCTGCGCCGCAGGCCCAGGGCCACGGGCGAATGCATGATGGAGGCGCCCTCCCGCACGCGGCGGGCGGTGTCTCCCAGGGCCAGCCAGGGGGTGTTGCCCGTCAGCACGGCGTCGCAGGGAAAGCCCGGAGACTGGAGATCGAGCAGGATGTCCACGGGCGTTTTGTACCACACCTGGATATCCAGGTGCTGGGCCTGGGCAGCCTGCATGATGACGGGCTCGATGCGCTTGACTTCGGGACAGGCGAGGATGGTCAGCGATTCCAGCGGGGCAGCCTGGTTGCTGCATCCGCCGGTCAATCCGGCCAGAAGCAGGAAGGTGAGCAGGGGCGAGAGCAGGGCGTGTCTCATGTCAACCGTCCGGGGTCCCTGGCTTTCAGGGAGCTGAGGAACAGGCCGAGACCGCCGAAGAGCAGGGCCAGGATGGTCAGCAGTTCAAAGGAGCTCATGGATTTGAGCCGGAATTCGATGGAAGCGATGACGCCCACCCCCAGCATGATCAACGAGGCCGCAGCCAGCAGCCAGCCCAGGATCTTGTCGGCATTGTAGAAAATAAGGCCGATGCCGAACAGGAACGGGATGAGGACCATGCCGCCCGTGAGGCCGTAGCCGCCCACACGCAACAGCGGCCGGCCCCAGCCGAAGCCGGTGTGCACGGAAATGGCGTCGAAAAACAAATACCCCCCGGCCACCATCATGGCCAACCCGATGAAAAAGCGGCCCACGCCGCCGCTGGTGCCTCCCGCGCCCATGGTCGTGCCTCCTGTTTTGCGCACCATGCCACAGAGCGCCAGAAAGCGGAACCGAAAGAGTGCGCGGAATTCATTGCTATTCTTTCATGATGGGCGGCAGCCACTATTCAGTAGCGGCCGGCTGGTGTATAGACGGACGCATGCAAGGAGCCGTTGTCATGAAACGCATTGTTGTCGCCTTGATCGCGATGGTTGGCGCTGCTGCTGTGGCCATGGCCGCCGCCGAAATGGCCGTGCAGGTGAAGGTGGGCCAGTTGCGGGAGAAGCCGTCCTTTCTGAGTCTGGTGCTGGCCGAAGCCCCCTACGGGCAGGCGGTGACCGTGCTCGAATCGCAGGGGGACTGGCGTCGCGTGGCCTGCGCCGCCGGCCAGGGCTGGATGCACAAGACGGCCATTGCCGCTCCGGAAAGCGCCCTGCTTGCCCGGGCCCAGCAGCAGGCCACAGGAGCCAGCACGGGCGAACTGGCCCTGGCCGGCAAGGGCTTTTCCAAGAGCGTGGAAGACAAATTTCGCGAGCAGCGCGGCAATCTGGACTATTCCTGGCTGGACAAGATGGAGGCCCTCGCCGTGGCGCCCCAGCAGCTCCAGGCCTTTGTGACGGAGGGCGACCTGTCCCTGCCCGGGAGGGACAGCTAATGCGCGTGCGAGTGCTCGCGGTGTGCGCCGCCGTGGCGGCCACCATGCTTGTGGCAGGCCTTGCACCGGCCCAGGTGCCAAGCATGGATCAGATGCTGCAACAAATGCAAAAAGACCAGGGGCTTTCGGGAAACATGGGCCTGCCGGCCGGCGATCCCGTCACCGGGGTCCCGGCGCTGCCGAATCTCAACGCCACCCGGGAGGTGATGGCCAATTACAAGGCCCTTTCTCCCGAGCAGGAATACTGGCTGGGCCGCTCCGTCGGGGCGCTCATCCTGGGCAACTACCGGCCCTATCCTGACGAGAAGGCCAATGCATATATCAACCTGCTGGGCCGGTCCCTGGCCACGGCCTCCGGCATGCCCGAGACCTTCACCGGCTATCGGTTTCTGATTCTCGATTCCGACGACATCAACGCCCTGGCCGCGCCCGGCGGCTTCATCTTTGTCACCAAGGGCCTTATCCGCTGCTGCCCGCATGAAGAAGCCCTGGCCGCGGTGCTGGCTCACGAGATCGGCCACATCGAAAAGCGCCACGGCCTGCAGGCCATCAAGCAGGCCCGCATCCAGAGCGCCCTGACCGGTCTGGCCATGCAGGGCCTCAAGGAGCAGGGCGGCCAGGAACTGGCCCAGCTGGTGTCCAACTTTGAAGGCTCCATCACCGATGTGTTCAACGCCTTGGTGGTGGCTGGCTATTCCCGTCAGGCCGAGGCCGAGGCGGATCTGGCGGCCATGGAGATCCTGCGCCGCGTGGGGTATCCGCCCTCGGGCATGGTGGATATGCTGCTGGCCATGGAAGACCGGCTGGATCCGGCCCGCAAGGATTTCTCCCGCACCCATCCGTCCCCGGTGGAGCGCTACAAGTTCATCAAGCAGAAAATCGCCTTCGAGTACCGCCCGGTGCAGTCCCTGCCGGCCCGGCAGCAGCGTTTTCAGGCGGCGCTGGGTCAGATTCTCGGCGGTTCCGTCGGCCCGTGAACGCAGTCGGGGTGCTCTCCTCGCGGTGGCGGCGCGTGATCCTGGCCGCCCTGGCCGGGGTGGCCCTGGTGGCTCTGCTGCAGCAGCAATGGTTCTATCACACCTGGGAAGACCGCACCTGGGACTGGCGGGTGCGGTTGCTGGCTGCCCCTGGCGCAGCCACGGACCAGATTCGTCTGGTGCTGCTGGATCAGGACAGCCTGGCGTGGGCCGAAGCCGTCTATGGCGTGGCCTGGCCCTGGCCCCGGGAGTTCTACGCCGCCATCGTCTCCTGGCTGCATGGGCAGGGCGCGCGCGCCGTGGCCTTTGACGTACTCTTCACCGAAAATCAGGCCCGCGACCGCCCCGAAGACGACGCCGCCCTGGTCCAGGCCGTTGCGACGGCCGGCACCGTGGTGGGCGCGCTGTTTCTGGGACGCGACAGCGGCGACGCCGTGACCTGGCCCGAGGGGGTGCGCCGGCCGCAGCTGACCATCCAGGGGCTGGCCGACATGCCCGCCGCCCTGGCGGAACGGCTGGCGTATCCCCGCGCGGCATTTCCTTTTCCGGAACTGGGCAATGCCCTGGCCATGCTGGGCACGGTGCAGGCCCAGGGCGGGGAAGACGGCGTGGTGCGGCAGGTGCCCCTCATCTCCCTGTTCGGCGGGCATGTGGTGCCTTCGCTGGGCCTTGCCCCCCTGCTGGTGGGGGCGCAACAGCGGTGGATCAGCCTGAATTTCCAGGATCGCTTTTTCGAGGTGGACGGGGTGCGCATCCCCATCGACCATTCCGCCGAAGCCTTGCTGCGGTTCCGCGGGCCGGCCGGCACGCACACGGCGTACAGCGCCGCCCAGGTGCTGCAGAGCATGGACCCCTCCACCGCCACGGACCAGACGCCCGCCATCGCCGATCCCGACGCCTTCCGCAATCGCTATGTCTTTTTTGGATTTTCTGCGCCAGGGCTGATGGATTTGCGCACGGCCCCCGTGGGCGGAGCCTATCCCGGCGTGGAATTCTGGGCCACCCTGCTGGACAACCTGCTTTCCGGCGATGCCCTGCGCAAGGCCGATCCCCTGCTGGCCTGGGCGACGGTGCTGGGCTGTTGCCTGTTGGCGGCCCTGGCGGGCAATGTGTTCGTCTCCGCCTGGAGCCAGGCCGCGGCCCTGGCCGTGGTGGCGCCGCTGCCGGTGGTCGGCAGCTTTGTGGCGTATCAGCAGGGACTGTGGCTGCCCATGGTGGGGCCCGTGGCCGGAGCACTGGGAGCCTTTACCATGAGTTCCCTGATGAATTACGCCATGGAAGGGCAGCAGAAGCGCTTCATCAAAAATGCCTTCCAGCAGTACCTGCACCCGGCGGTCATCGAGCAGTTGATCCAGCATCCGGAAAAGCTCACCCTGGGCGGGGAACGGCGCATGCTCTCCATTTTCTTTTCCGATCTGGAGGGCTTCACCACGCTGTCGGAGAATCTGGACGCCGAAACCGTCACCCGGTTTCTGAACAACTACCTTTCAGCCATGACGGATATCATTCTGGAGGAAGGCGGCACCGTGGACAAATACGAAGGCGACGCCATCATCGCCTTCTGGAACGCGCCCCTGGATCAGCCGGATCATGCCGCCCGCGCCCTGCGGGCCGCCCTGCGCTGCCAGCAGCGGCTGGAGGCCCTGCGGCCGGGGTATCAGGCCCGGCTGGGCGCTGCGCCGCGCATGCGCATCGGCGTGAACACGGGGGAGGCCATCGTGGGGAATCTTGGGTCCAGCACGCGGTTCGACTACACCATGATCTCCGATGCCGTGAACCTGGCGGCGCGTCTGGAATCATTGAATAAGCAATTCGGAACCTACACCATGTGCTCGGCGGCGTCCAAGGAGGCGTGCGGGACCGCGCTGGAGGCCGATGCCTGTTTTCGCGAACTGGGCCGCGTGCAGGTGAAGGGCAAGGCCCGGCCGGTGGTGGTGCATGAGCTGCTGGGGCAGGCCTGCGCCCAGGCCCGGGCAGGTGTGCTGACGCAGTTCCGCCAGGGCCTGGACGCCTTTTATGCCGGCACGTTGCAGGCGGCCAGCCGGATCTTCGAGGCCATTGCCGACCAGGATCCTGCCGCCGCCGCCTACGCCGAGAAATGCCGCGACCTGCTCGCCGTCACGCCGTCCCCTGCGCCAGACGACTGGACCGGGGTGTGGGTGATGACGAGTAAGTGAGCAATCAGGCGTCCTTCGCAGCGCCGGATGTCGCCTTCCCCACCACCTCCTGAATCACCCGCGTCAGGTCGGCCACGTTGTACGGTTTGAGCAGCACATGCTTGATGGCAGGCACGTTGCGGGCGGCCTCCAGGGCGGTGCCGCGGCCCGAGACCATGATTACCGGGATGTCCGGGAAGAGCTGCTCCAGGGCGCGGGCGAATTCCGCCCCGTTGATGTCCGGCATGTCATAGTCCGTCACCACCACATCATAGCCGATGCGCCCGCCCACGATGCCGGCCATGGCCTCCAGGGCCTCGGCCGCGGCCGGGAAGGCCTGCACGGTGTACCCCAGGCGGGCAAGGGCCCGGGGGATGGTGCGCAGCTGGTCCTGGTTGTCTTCCAGGAACAGGATGGACTGCGTGCCCGGTACGGCCCGGGTTTCCTCCACCGGGCCGAGCACGGCGTCTTCTTCCAGAAACGGCAAAAAGATGTCGAACACCGTGCGCACGTGGGGGGTGCTGGAGAGCGTCACCGTGCCTTTGTGGGCCGCCACAATGCCCTGCACCACGGCCAGGCCCAGGCCGGTGCCTTCGCCCTTGTCTTTGGTCGTGAAGAAGGGGTCGAATATTTTATTGAGTATTTCCGGCGGAATGCCAGGCCCGGTATCCTGCACGGCCAGCCGGAGGTAGGGGCCCGGGGCCACGCGCAGCACGTCGGCGCGGTCGTCGAAAATATCCACCAGATCCAGCGTCACGGTGATGATTCCGCCGGACTGGCGCATGGCCTGGTAGGCGTTGGAGCACAGGTTCATGACAATCTGCCGGATCTGCGCCGGGTTCACCAGACACAGGGGCAACTCGTCCGGCAAATCCTCTTCCAGACGGATGGCTGCCGGCAGACTGGCGCGGACCAGACTGACGGCGTCGCGCACCACCCGGGCCACGTCCGTGGGCTCCAGCCCCTCGCGGGTGGGACGGGTGTAGGTGAGCAACTGCCGGACCAGATCCCGCCCTTGCCGGGCAGCCTTGAGGGCCCGGGCAGAATCGTCCGCCGCTTCGGCCTCGGGGGGGATGTCCAGCATGGCCAGCTCGATGGAGTTGGTGATGGTGGTGAGTAGATTGTTGAAATCATGCGCAATGCCGCTGGCGAAGGCGCCAATGGCCTCCATTTTTTGCGATTGCAGCAACTGGCGCTCCAGGCTCACGCGGCGGGTGATGTCCTCGGCAGAGGAGAGCACGCCCACCACGGCGCCGCTTTTGTCGTGCAGGGGCACCTTGCTCACTTCCAGGGTCACGGGCACGTCGTCGCGGCGGTCCACGTTCCAGATCATCTTGTATTTCGGCTGATTAACGGCCATCACCTGCCGGTCTTCAGCCTCGCCGCGCACGGCGTAATGATCGCTGGACATGAGGTCGCGGTTGGTCAGACCCACCACGGATTCCGGATCGCCCAGGTGGAAGAATTCCACAAAGGACTTGTTTGCGCCAACATACCGGCATTCATTGTCTTTCCAGTAGACGAGCTGGGGGATGTTGTCCATGAGCAGGCGCATGAACGAGAGCTGATCCACCACCTGCTGCTCCACCCGGCGGCGCTGCACGATGGTGCGGGCCAGCAGCACCAGCACCGTGCCCATGGCGGCCATGCTGCCCATGAGGGTCCAGAAGACCTGCTTGTCCAGTTCGTAAAACGGCGAGGGCTCATTGATGAGCAGGCTGCCCTTGGGGAGCATGTTTTCCCGGATGTGCAGCTTCTTCATGACGTTGTAGTCGAAGATGAACTCGTTGGGCGTGCCGGCGAGCACGGGGATGTCCCGGGGGCGCTCGCCGTCGAAGATGCGCACCACCATTTCGGCGGCGGCATGGCCCTGTTGCCTGCCGTCCAGCAGGCGTCCGCCCAGTGCGCCATGCCCAAGAAAGAACAGCCAGCTTGTGTAAATGGGCGCGCTGGTGTTGTTGTAAATGTACTCCAGCACGTCTTCCACAGTGTGGCTGTGTCCCCCCTCGGCAATGTAAAAGGGGATGAAGAAGATCATGCATTGATCGTCCAGCTGTTTGAGCACCTGGTTGAGATCGGCAAAGGACGTGATTTCGTGGTAGGAAAAGCGCATCACATGGGAAAAGTGCGTGGCAGCCTCGCGCACCTGGGCCGTGATGGCGCGGGAGGTGAGGGAGGTGTCGCCCAGCACATGCACGATGGGGCGGTACGGATGCAGCTTTCTGGCCACTTCCAGGGTTTCCCGGGCCGGCACGTATTCGAGCACGCCGGTGATGTTCGGTTTTCCGATCAGGTCTTCGGCCTTGAAATCGTTGATGCCGGAAAAGACCACAGGCACGCCCGGGAACAGCTCGTCGCCGTGGGTGAGGATGTAATCGTAGGCGTTGTTGTCCGAGACCATGACGGCGTGGAACGTCTGGCCCTCGAATTTTTTCTTGAAGAGTTCCGTATAGATGTTTTGCGTTGTCTCCAGGGAGTACTTCTTGGCGTCCAGGTATTCCACCTGCAGGTCCACGCTGTAGGTGGCGTTCTGGAAGGCCTCCCGCGCGCCTACCAGGATGGTGTCGGACCAGCTGTAGCCGTTTTGATACGAGTTCAGATAGAGCACATGCCGCCAGAGGGGGTCGCGCTGCAGCTGCAACGGCAGCTCGGGCTCTGCCTGAACGTTCGCCACGGACAGCAGGAGCCAGAGCAGCGCCGTGGCCAGGATGGAAAATTGCCGGGCCGTTGAGAAAAACTGTTCCCCTGGGGGGGGAAACATGCTATTGATGCCACTGGAAAAAATGGCGGCGGCACGCTGGGGTGTGCAGCCTGAATGCTGGAATTCCAGGGGAATACAATGCGGCTCGCGAACACTCATGGCATGGGAATCGCAATGGTAATGCGTGGCTGGGATGGGCGTGGCCTTGTGTTGGGCATATGGTTGCTGGGGGTATTTGTCCAGTGTCTTTCCGTGGCAGGCCTCCTGGCTGTGACCGTGTTCATGGGCACAGGGGTGGCCCACGCGCAGAATGCGTCTCCTGCTGCGCCGGCGGCGGTGGAGGTGGGGGTGGTTCAGGCGGCATCGGAAACTGTGCCGCTTTTTCGTGAGTTCCCGTCGCGCATTGAGGCTGCCGAGAGCGTGGAGATCCGCGCCCGGGTGGAAGGCTTTCTGGCCACCATTGAGTTTGCGGAAGGCAGCACCGTGAAAAAGGGCGATCTGCTCTTCACCATCGACCCTTCCCAGTTCGACGAGTCCGTGCGCAACGCCCAGGCCGCGCTCAACAAGGCCAAGACCGACCTGGAAGCCGCCAAGCGTGGCGTGGAAGTGCTCAAGGCCCGGGCCGATCTGGCCAAGAGCATGGCCACCTGGATCAATGCCCAGCAGGACGCCAAACGCTACAAGACGCTGGTGGTGAACGATTTTGTCAGCAAGCAGGAATACGACCAGGCCGTAACCACGGAACGGGAGTCCGCTGCCGTGGTGGAGGCCAACAAGGCGCTGCTGACCCAGGCCGAGGTCAATCAGGATGCGGAAATCGCCCGCAACCAGGCCGCCGTGGAATCCGCGGAAGCCCAATTGGCGCAGGCCCAGCTCAATCTTTCGTATACCAAGCTGTATGCGCCGGTCTCCGGCCGCATCGGCACGGCCCAGGTGAAGCCCGGCGGGCTGGTGGGCCGCAGCGAAAGCACGCTCCTGGCCACCATCACCACCATCGATCCCATCTATGTGGTCTTTCAGATCGATGAAAAGGACTACATCCAGGTGGCCCGCCGCAACGCCGAGCGCGCAAAACAGGTCGGGCAGGAAGGCATGCCGCCGACCTTCCAGCTGACCCTGGCCGACGGCAGCCTGTACGAGCACGGCGGCACCCTGAACATGGTGGGCAGCACCGTGGACGCCTCCACCGGCGCACTGACCATCCGTGCCGCGTTCCCCAATCCGGACACGCTGCTGCGCGACGGCCAGTTCGCCCGCATCCGCGCCGAGGCCGATTCGCTGGAAAATGCCGTCACCATCCCGCAAAAGGCCGTGCAGCAACTGCAAGGCATGAACTTTGTCTACGTGGTCAAAAGCGACAGCACGGTGGAAGAGCGCAAAGTCAAAACCAGCGACCGCGTGGGGGCCAGGATGGTCATCAAGGAAGGCCTGAACGCCGGGGAGACGGTGGTGGTGGACGGCGTCCAGAAGCTCCGGCCGGGGATGAAGGTCGCTCCCAAGCCGGCGTCAAGCTAACAGGCTGTTTTTTAGTCGTTTTCAGGGGGACACCTTTCTGGCGAAAGCTCCTTGCGCCTTGCAGGGCTTTTCCCGAAAGGTTGGGGTCATGCTCTGGCATCTTGCCCGTGCGCATTCAACGCCTGCGCCCCGCGTCGGGGCGTGTGTGAAGGGGAGCCCTCATGTCTGAAGGCAGCAAGGGAAATTTGTTCATCGACAGGCCGGTGCTGGCTGGGGTCATTGCCATCATCATGGTGCTGGTGGGGGTGCTGTCCATCTTCCGCCTGCCCATCGCGCAGTTCCCGCAGATTGCCCCGCCCACGGTGAGCGTGACCGCCACCTACCCCGGGGCCACGGCCACGGTGGTGGAAGAAACCGTGGCTACGCCCATCGAGCAGCAGGTCAACGGCGCGGAAGCCATGCTGTACATGGATTCCATCAGCTCCAATGACGGTAAAATGACCCTGACCACCACCTTCGAGATTGGCCGCGATCTGGACCTGGCCAACGTGGATGTGCAGAACCGCGTCAGCCTGGCCAATTCCAAGCTGCCGTCGGACGTCATTAAAGAAGGGCTGAACATCCAGAAGAAGTCGCCGGACATGGTCATGGTCGTGAGCGTCTATTCGCCCGACGGCTCCCTGGATGATCTCTTCCTCTCCAACTACGTCACCATCAACATTCAGGATACCCTGGCCCGCATCCCCGGCGTGGGCGCCATCAATCTGGTGGGCGCGGGCGATTACGGCATGCGCATCTGGGTGGACCCGGACAAGCTGCAGCGCCTGGGCCTCTCCGCCTCCGACGTGTACAACGCCATCCAGGAGCAGAACGTCCAGGCGCCGGCCGGACAGCTGGGCATGCCGCCCGCGCCCGCCGGCACGCAGTTCCAGTTGCCCATCCGCGTCAAGGGCCGGCTGGTGACGCCGGAAGAGTTCCAGGACATCATCCTTGTGGCCCGCTCGGACGGCACCTCAGTACGCATCAAAGATGTTGCCACCGTGGAACTCGGCGCCAAGGATTACACCTCCTACGGCCATCTGAACAAAAAGCCTTCCGCCCTGCTCCTTGTGTATCAGCTGCCCAGCGCCAACGCCCTGGATGTGGCCAAACAGGTGACGGCCACGCTGGAAGAGCTGTCCTCGCGTTTTCCCGCGGGCCTGGCGTATTCCATCCCGTACGACGCCACCAAGTTTGTCACCGTCTCCATTGAGGAAGTGATCCACACCTTTGTGGAGGCGGTCATCCTGGTGTTTCTGGTGGTGTACATCTTTTTGCAGAACTGGCGGGCGACGATCATCCCGCTCATCACCGTGCCCGTGTCCATCATCGGGACGTTTGCGTTGTTCGGGCCGCTGGGCTTCTCCATCAATACCCTGACGCTGTTCGGCTTGGTGCTGGCCATCGGCATTGTGGTGGACGACGCCATCGTGGTGGTGGAAGCAGCCATGCATCACATCGAACACGGGATGACGCCCAAGGAGGCCACCCGGCAGGCCATGCGGGAGATCACCGGAGCCATCATCGGCGTGACATTTGCGCTGAACTCCGTGTTCATCCCCCTGGCGTTCATGACCGGGCTCACGGGCCAGCTCTATCAGCAGTTCGCCCTGACCCTGGCCGGCTCGGTGCTCATCTCGGCCATCAATGCGCTGTCGCTGTCGCCGGCCTTGTGCGCGCTGCTGCTCAAGCCGGGCAAGCAGGGGGGAGGCGGCGGCCCGCTGGGCTGGTTCTTCCGGCAGTTCAATGCCGTGTTCGACCGCACCACCAACGGCTACGTGAGCTTTGCCGGCCTGTTCGCCCGCAAGCTCGTGCTGATGTTCGCGCTGCTGGTAGCAACCTACGTCGCGGCCGGGCTGCTGGGCACGTCCCTGCCCACGGGGCTGGTGCCGGATGAAGACGAAGGCGTGTTCTTTGCGGAAATCACCCTGCCGCAGGGGGCCTCCCAGGAACGCGCCCAGAAAGTGGCGGATGTGGTGGAAGATCGTCTCCTGGCCCTGGATGGGGTGGGCGAGGTCATCCTGCTGGGGGCGTTCTCCATGACCACCAACATCAACTCCCCCAACGTGGTCTGCGCCATCGTGACCCTGAAGAACTGGAGCGAGCGCAAGACGCCGGAACTGCAGCTGGGGGCCATCGTGGCCAAGGCCCGGCAATCCCTCAAGGATCTGGCCGAGGCGGACACCTTCATCTTCATCAAGCCCCCCATCCCCGGGGTGGGCACCGTGGGCGGCATCCAGTTCCTGCTGCAGGATACCAGCGGCAACACTCCGGAAGATTTGGCCAAGATTTCAGGGGATTTCCTGGCTGAATG
Source organism: Megalodesulfovibrio gigas DSM 1382 = ATCC 19364 (assembly GCF_000468495.1). Lineage (NCBI taxonomy): Bacteria > Pseudomonadati > Thermodesulfobacteriota > Desulfovibrionia > Desulfovibrionales > Desulfovibrionaceae > Megalodesulfovibrio > Megalodesulfovibrio gigas. The sequence continues at coordinate 594,214 of NC_022444.1, read as the reverse complement.
CCGCAAGGAGCCGATGTTCGCCGCTGCCTTCACGGCCTACAACGTGGATACGCCGCAGATCGAGGCCCTGGTGGATCGCGAAAAGGCCAAGGGCCTGGGCGTGCCGGTGAACGAGATCTTCCAGACGCTGCAGATCTACCTGGGCGGGCTGTATGTGAACGACTTCAACATGTTCGGCCGCAGTTACCGCGTGATGCTGCAGTCCATGCCGGATTTCCGCGTCACCCCGGAAGACATGGGCCGCTTCTACGTGAAAAGCGTGGCCGGCGAGATGATTCCCCTCGCCACTCTGGTGGATTCCAAAAGCCTCACGGGGCCGCAGTTCACCAAGCGGCACAACCTGTACCGCACGGCGGAAATCAACATCGTGCCTGCGCCAGGAGTCAGTACCGGTCAGGCCATTGCCCGCCTGAAGGAACTGGCCGCCACCGCCCTGCCCCAGGGCTATGCCTACGACTGGGGCGGCTCGGCTTATCAGGAGGTCAAGGCCTCCGGACAGACGGGCATCATCTTTGCCCTGGCCATCCTGTTCTGCTTCCTGGTGCTGGCAGCGCAGTATGAAAGCTGGTCCCTGCCCTTTGCCGTCATGCTCTCCGTGCCCCTGGCCGCCCTGGGGGCGTTCATGGGCCAGTGGATGCACGGGTTGGATCTGAACGTCTATGCACAGATAGGCCTGGTCATGCTCGTGGGCCTGGCCGCCAAGAACGCCATTCTCATTGTGGAATTCGCCTCAGACCTGCACAAACAGGGGCAAAGCGTCATGGACGCGGCCATGCACGCGGCGCGGCTGCGGTTCCGGCCCATCCTGATGACGTCCTTCGCCTTCATCCTGGGCGTGCTGCCCCTGGTGCTGGCCAGCGGGGCAGGGGCCAACTCCCGCGTGGCCCTGGGGGTCAGCGTGGCTGCGGGCATGCTCATGGCCACCATCTGCGGGGTGTTCGTGATTCCAGCCCTCTTCGTGGCCGTGACCAAGCGATCCGGCAAGAAACAGCCGGTGGATGCGCCGGAGACGAAGAGCACGCATTAAGGCACGTTGCGTTTGAAAAGAGTTCCTGGGGGAACCCCTTTCTGTAGAAAGGGGTTCCCCCNAGAGGGGAGAACCTTTTTCAAAAGGTTTCCCCTCTCGCAGTGTTCTTTTTCAAACGTCGCAGCGCCTTCGTCCCCTCACATCCCGTGCTCGCGCATTTTGTAGCGCAGGGCGCGGTCGCTGATTTGCAGCAGCCGGGCCGCCTCGGCCTTGCGGCCCTTGGTGGCGTGCAACGCCCGGCGGATGGCGCGTAATTCCGCCTCCCGTACGGCGGCGTCCAGGCTCAGGCATGCCGGCGGCGTGTGGGCCTCGCCGGTCTGCAGGCCGGGTTCCATGTCCAGGGGAAGGTCATCCGGAAGAATTTTGCCGCCCGGCGCCAGCAGCACCAGCCGTTCCACCAGATTCTTGAGTTCGCGGACATTGCCGGGCCAGTGGTAGGTGGTGAGGCGCTCCATGGTTTCCGGGGTGAAGTCCAGGTCGCGCTTGTGGTAGCGGTGGCAGAATCGTTCCAGAAAGAAGGTGGCCAGGGGCGGGATCTCCTCGCGGCGCATGCGCAGTGGCGGCAGGACAATGGGAATGACGTTGAGCCGGTAGAACAGATCCGCCCGGAAGTCGCCCTGGCGCACCATGGCCGTCAGATCCCGGTTGGTGGCGGCGATGATGCGGGCCTTGAAGGGCAACAGCTTTTCGCCGCCCAGGCGCTTGTAGCGCCGCTCCTCCAGCACGCGCAGAAAGTCCACCTGGTTTTGTGGTGGAATTTCACCTACTTCATCAAGAAATAAGGAGCCGTCTTCGGCCAGTTCAAAGCTGCCTTTCTGCAGCCGCAATGCGCCGGTGAAGGCGCCGGCTTCGTGGCCGAAGAACTTGTCGGCAAAGAGTTCGCCCTTGAGCACACCGCAATTCACCGCCACGTACGGCTTGGTGTGCCGGCCGGAATGCCCGTGGATGAGCCGGGCGAAGAGCTCCTTGCCGGTGCCAGATTCGCCCTGGATGAGCACTGGCGCATCCGAGGCGGCCACCTGACAGGCCACACGGTGGGTGGCCTGCATGGCCGGGGAGCAGATGATGAGGTCCATGCCCTCAATGAGGGTCTCGGGGACGTCTGCCAGTAAGGGATGTGGCGGAACCGGAAAAGAAATGCCGGTTTGTGTGGTGCGGGTTTCCATGTTGCTGGCCTCCAAAGGCATGTGCGATGGCGGACAAGCTCGATTCTGCCCCTGTGGTGTCTCCAGGAGGACAAGGCTTGGGAGGCGTATCGGCATCTGTGTGCCGCTCTCCGGAAATAATTTGCCGATTTGTGCGGAGCTTGTCCAGCAAAACCCGCGTCAGGCCTCGATTTCCCTCATGGCACAATGGTTGCTTGTGAGGGTTTTAACAAGCCATGCATGTGCATGGCCGGGGCTGCGGTTCCTGCAGGTCGTCCAGCCTGCAGCCGTTCCTGCGGACGCGCGCTGTCCGCAGGAACGCCGAGCCGGACCCACACCAACAACCCCAATGAGTACCCGGAGGGAACGTGGCAACCATGAGTTTGCGGGATAAAAGAAAGGGAGTGCTGCTGGCGCTCCTGTTGGCGGTGTCGGTGGCCTGCATGCTGGCTTTTCTGCCGCATGAAACCCTGGCCCAGGCCGAGGCTGGGGCGCAAAGCGCCACGCCGTGGTGGGTGTGGCCCATTGCCCTGGTGCTGTTCAGCTTTGTGCTGGGCGTGATTGCCGTGCTGGCTGGCGTAGGCGGCGGCGTGCTGTTTGTGCCCCTGGTGAGCGGCTTCTTTCCCTTCCATTTGGATTTCGTGCGCGGCACGGGCCTCATGGTGGCCTTGGCCGGGGCGCTGGCTGCCGGGCCTGGCCTCTTGCGCCGCAACCTGGCCAGCCTGCGGCTGGCTTTGCCTGTGGCGCTCATCGCGTCCAGCTGTTCCATTGTGGGTGCGTTCATGGGGCTGGCCCTGCCCACGAACGTGGTGCAGCTCTGCCTGGGCGGCACCATTTTGTTCATCGCCATTTTGCTGCTGACTTCCAAGAACGTCACCCGGCCGCACGTGGAAAAGCAGGACTGGCTGGGCGCGGCCCTGGGCATGTCTGGCGTCTATCACGACGTCGCCACGGGCGAGAATATTGAGTGGAAGACCCACCGCACCTTGCAGGGGCTGCTGCTGTTCATCGTCATTGGCGTCATGGCTGGCATGTTCGGCCTGGGCGCGGGCTGGGCCAACGTGCCGGTGCTGAACCTGCTCATGGGCGCGCCGCTCAAGATTGCCGTGGGCACCTCCAAGTTCCTGCTGTCCATCACGGACACTTCCGCCGCCTGGGTGTACCTGAACCAGGGCTGCGTGATTCCGCTCATCACCATTCCGTCCATCATCGGGTTGATGTGCGGTTCCTTTGTGGGCGTGAACCTGCTGGCCAAAGCCAAGCCCAAGTTCATCCGGTACATGGTTATCGGCGTGCTGCTGTTCGCCGGCGCCAAGGCGCTGCTGAAGGGCCTGGGCATCTAACCCCGCAAGACGCGACCACATTCAGGAGAGAACATCATGTCTGACATCAAGACGCCCCAAGAGCAGATCACCTACGCCAACATGCTGTATTACGGCAACATCGCCGGCCTGGCGCTCATGGTGCTCACGTTTGCGTTGTATGTGACCGGCATTCTGGAACCGCATGTCCCCCTGCAGAAGCTGATGCATCTGTGGTCCGGCACGGCGGGCACCTACCTGCACGAAGGCAACGTGCCCCACGGCTGGGGCTGGACCGCCCTGCTGGGCACCGGCGATTTCGTCAACTTCCTTGGCATCGCCCTCTTGGCCGGCATGACCATCGTCGCGTATATCCCGCTTGTGCCTGCCTTCCTCAAGAAGGGCGAAAAGATCATGGCGCTCATCGCCCTGGGCGAGGTGCTGGTGCTCATCTTTGCCGCTTCCGGCATCGTGGGCGGCGGGGCGCATTAAGCAGCATCGGGAACCGGCGGGGCATACTCGCCGCATACGGACGCAACCGGACACACCCCGTGGGGCAGGATGCAAAGATGACCGCACCGCATGCCACAAGCCTTCCCCCCCTGGAGGACCTGGCGCAGGCCACCTGCGCCAGGGACTTCCTGGATGCCTTCGACGGCTACCCGCATGGGGTGGTGGTGATGGATGCCTGCCGCCGCGTGCTGTACCTGAACCGGCGCATGGAAGAACTCACCGGCCGTTCCAGGGCGACGTGTCTGGGACTGCCCTGCGCCCAGGTGGTGCGCACCCGGCTGTGCATGCACGGCTGCACCCCGCCGCAGACGCCGGGCAAGCTTATTAACGTGGAAACCGATCTCCTGGCTGCCGGTCGCCGGCTGCTGCCAGTGCGGCTCACGGGCATGCCCTTGCTCCCGGATTCCGGGGCCGGGCCGTTCCGCATCGAGATTGTGGAGGAAATGGCCTCCAGTGGGGACGAATGCGCCCGTTGCGCCCGGGGCTTTCGCAGTCCCGGCGGCAGCGCCCGAATTCTGGGCCGCTCGGCGCAGATTGAAAAACTGCTGGAGGTGCTGCCGGCCCTGGCCCGCAGCGATGCGCCGCTCTTCTTTTGCGGGGAGACGGGCGTGGGCAAGGACGTCTTCGCCGAGGTGGCGCACGCCCTCTCGCTCAGGTCCAGGGAGCCGTTTGTCCGCGTCAACGTCAGCCCCATGCCGGACACGCTGCTGGATGTGGAGCTGTTTGGCGCGGCCGAAGGCGGCCTGCCCTGGGTGGAGCATGAATTGCCGGGCGCGTTCCGGAAGGCCGGCGGCGGCACCGTGTATCTGGCGGAACTGGGCGACCTGCCCCTGCCGCATCAGGCGCGGTTGCTGCACATGCTGGAGCAGGGCACGGTGACGCCCGTGGGCGGCAAGGCGCCGGTTTCGGTCAGTTGCCGGCTGCTGGCTGCCACCAATGCCGATCCTGAACTCCTCATCCGCCAGGGAAGGCTGCGGGTGGATCTGGCCAAGCGGCTGGATACCTTCCGCATCGTCATCCCGCCCCTGCGTGAGCGCGAAGGGGATGTCCTGTACCTCGCCCAACGCTTCCTGGAGCATAGCGCCGCCTCCCTGCGCCGCAAGATCGACGGCTTTTCCCGCGATGCGCAGACGGCGTTGACGCAATACGTCTTCCCGGGCAACATCCGGGAGTTGAAAAACATCGTGGAATACGCCGTCATGGTCTGTCAGGGCGGGCAGATCCTGGCCGAACACCTGCCGCCGCATCTGGCCCTGGCCGCCACGGCGGGCAGGTCCACGGAGCAAGGCCATGGCTAGCCGCCGCATGCTGATTCCCCTGGCCGGGCGGGACGTTGCCCCGCGATTCGATGCCGCCCTGGCCGTGCTGCTGGTGGATGTGCCGGAGGTTGCCGATGCGTCCGCACCCGGCGGGGAATGCGTCACGGAAACCATTGTCCTGCCGCGCGCCTCGGCCGACGAGCTGTGCGAGTTCATCCTCGCCCACGGCGTGGCGGTGGTGGTGGTCAACGGCATTCCTGAGGACCATTACCACTACTTGCGATGGAAGCGGGTGGATGTCATTGATGACATCATGGGACCTGCGGACGAGGCCGTGCGGCGGTATGTGGCCGGCACCCTGCAGGCCGGGGCCATGCTGTATCCCGCCGCCATGGGGGCGGCGAGGCCCACTGGAACGCAAGGAGGCGGAGCATGAGCCACACGGACCCTTCTGCCAGCGTGTCCACGCAGACTGCATCCGGTCCGCACAGCGCCCCGGCCCAGGCTGCGGCCCGGCATCGGGCTGATCTGCACGACGGGGTGTCCCCCACGCGCTACCGCATGCTGCGCCGCAAGATCGTGGCGCTGCTGCTGGGCGTGGCCGTGGCGCCGCTGTGCGTGCTGACGGTCATCAATTATCAGATTTATCAGACCATCGTGGCCAAGGAGTTTGAGGCCCCCTTGCGGGCGCTGGTGAGCAAGACCAAGAATTCCTTTGAATTGTTCTTTGCCGAGCGCACTTCGGCCGTCAGCTTCATCGCCTCGGCGTATCCGGTGGAAAAACTCAGCGACGACAAAGCCCTGGCGGACATCTTCGAGGTCATGCGCCAGAAGTTCAGCGGCTTTGTGGACATGGGCTTCATCGATGAGCACGGCCGGCAGGTAAGCTATGTGGGGCCGTACGATCTCAAGGGCAAGGAATATGCCGATCAGCCCTGGTTCCGCGAGGCCGCCCTGCATGGCAGCTACATCACGGATGTCTTCACCGGCTTGCGCAGGTTTCCGCATATTGTCATCGTGGTCCGGCAGCTGGGCAACGACGGCAAGTGGTGGACCTTGCGCGCCACCGTGGACACCAGGCAGTACGAACGCCTCATTGCCGCCATGGGCATCTCCCCGGACAGCGACGGGTTTTTGCTGAACAAGCACGGCATTCTGCAGACGGATTCCACCTACTACGGCGCGCTGCTGCAGCCCATTCCCTTCCCCATGCCGCGCACCAGCTACGAGACCCAGGTGGTGGAGTTCAAAGCCCCGGACGGCCGGGCCGCCCTTATGGCCTACGTCTACATTCCGGACAGCGAATACGTGCTCATGGCCATCAAGCCCAAGGGCGCGGCTTTTTCCACCAAGGGGCTGTTCCGGGCGGATCTGGCCATCCTGCTGGTGGCCAGCGTGCTGCTCATCCTGCTGGTGGCCTACAAGCTCACCGGGGATCTGGTGGATCGCCTCAAGCAGAGCGACGAACGCCGTGAACTGGCCTTCCGCCATGTGGAGCATTCCCAGAAGCTGTCGTCCATCGGCCGGCTGGCTGCCGGGGTGGCTCACGAGATCAACAACCCCCTGGCCATCATCAACGAAAAGGCCGGCCTGATGAAGGATCTGCTGGCCCTGGAGGCGGAGTTCCCCAAAAAGGACCGCTTCATCAAGCAGATCGACGCCATCGCCGCCGCCGTGGCCCGCTGCCGCAACATCACCCACCGCATGCTCGGCTTTGCCCGGCAGATGGACGTGAACATCGAGTCCATCCACGTGAATGAGGTGCTCAAGGAAACGGCCTCCTTCCTGGAACGTGAAGGCGCCTACCGCAACATTGAGCTCTCCCTCGATCTGGCCGAAGGCCTGCCGACCATCGAGTCCGACCGTGGCCAGTTGCAGCAGGTGTTCCTGAACATGCTCAACAATGCCTTCGCCGCCGTAAGTGATGGCGGAGTCATTGCTGTGGCCACCTGGCGGCAGGACGACGAGACCGTGGGCATCTCCATCAAGGACAACGGCTGCGGCATGAGCGAGGACGTGCAGCGTCACGTGTTCGAGCCGTTCTTCACCACCAAAAAGGGCACCGGCACCGGGCTTGGCCTGAGCATCAGCTATGGCATCATCAAGCGCCTGGGCGGCGATATCGCCCTCGCGTCCAAGCCCAACCTTGGCACCACCTTCACCATTTTGCTTCCAGTGGCGCACGGCCAGGGAGGGGAGAGATCATGACTCTCGACCGAGACAAATGGCGGATTTTGCTGGTGGACGACGAGGTGGAGTTCGTCTCCACCCTGGCGGAGCGCCTGAGCCTTCGCGACATTGAACCCGAGGTGGTGCACGATGGGCAGGAGGCTCTGGCCCGAATCCATGCCCGCACGCCGCATGTGGTGATTCTGGACATGTTCATGCCCGGCATGAAGGGGCTGGACGTGCTCAGAACCCTGCGCTTCAGCCATCCACAGGTGCAGGTGGTCCTGCTCACGGGCCACGGCGCCACGCGGGATGCCATGGAGGGCATGCGGCTCGGGGCGTTCGATTACATGGTTAAGCCTATCAATATCGACGACCTGCTTAAGAAAATTACCGAGGCCATGGATGCCGCAGGATTTACCGAATAGCACCGCGGGCGACGACGCCTGCCGGGAACTGCGCCTGATGACCGGCGTGTGCGCCACAGCCATGCACGACATGCTCAACGTGCTGGCTGCAGTGCAGGAAAACGCGGGCCTTTTGGCAGATTTGCTGCGCCTGGACAAAAAGCTGGACGCCAACACCAAGGCCCGCTTTGCCGGCATTGCCACGACCATCCAGGACCAGGTGGCCCTGGGCAGCGCCCTGGCCGAAGCCGTCAAGCGTTACGGTGCCTTGCTGGAGGCCCAGGAGTCCGGCGCATCCTGCCTGCCCATGCTCCGTCAGCTCATGCAGCTGGCGCGGCGCAGGGCCAGGGCGCGGCGATTGGTGTTTGAAATGGATGAACGCAAAGCCCCCGAGCGCGCCGGGGTCTCTGCTCGTGAACTGGCCTTCGCCTGCCTGGAAGGCATGGAGGCCTGCCTTGCAGCCGCACCCGCCGGGGCCACCGTCCTCGTGCGGCCGTACCACAGTGCAGGGGCGCTGGCGGTGGAATGGTCCTGGAAGCATGCTCCGGAGGGAGCCTTGCCCTTGCACGCTGTGGACGCGGCGTTCAGGGACCGGCTGCCCGGCTTCCAGGTGACGTGTCAGGATCGGGGCGGGCAGCGTGTCTGCTGCGTCTCGGTCCCCACCTGCGACGCTTCCTGCCATTGTACCATGTGAACAACTCCAAGGAGAGAGAACGATGCCTGCCAAGAAAATCAAGCTGCTGCTCGTGGATGATGAAGAAAGCTTTGTGAACACCCTTGCCGAGCGGCTCCGCTTGCGGGAGTTCAATCCCCAGGTGGCCCTCTCTGGCGAGGATGGCCTGGCCATGATCGCAAAGAGCGTGCCCGATGTCATGGTGCTGGACCTGCGCATGCCCGGCATCGATGGCATGGAAGTGCTGCGCCAGGTGCGCAAGGCCAATCCCAAGGTCCAGGTCATCATCCTCACCGGCCACGGCACGGAAAAGGACAAGGAAGAAGCCACCCGCATCGGCTGCTTTGAATACATGAAGAAGCCTGTGGACATCGACGCCTTGATCTTCTCCATCACCAATGCCTATCAGAAAAAGCTCGAAGGCATGATGGTGGCCGCGGCCTTTGCCGAAGCCGGCGACTTCGACAGCGCCGACGAATCCATGATCGACGACGGTCTCAAGGACCGCACCGGCAAGTAACAGCCGTTTTTGAAATGCGTTTCGGGGGAAAACTGTTCTTCAGAACGGGGTTCCCCCGAAACTCCCTCTCACAACGTCCTAAAAAGCCTTTGGAAAGGGTTTCCCCGAGAACTCCATTCAAAGATGACGTGCCCAGTCAGCAGGGCATGCGTCATTCATTGCGCAAAAACTCCCACGCACTGCGGGAAAGCACGCTGCGCACGGCCCACAGCCCCAGCACCACGGTGGCGGCCACGCCGGCCGCCAGGCTGGCGGCCAGGGGCACAGGCAGCAGCACATACTCCGTGCGCAGGATGGCGTCCGTAAAGGCCCAGGCCAGGGCCGCCCCCAGGCCGGCGGCCACCACGGCCGACGCTGCGCCCAGGAGCAGGAATTCCCACAGCAGCACCCGCAGCACATCCAGCCGCGTGGCGCCCAGCACCTTGAACACCACGGCCTCATAGCGCCGGCGGGTCAGGTTGGCGCGCAGGCTCTCGGCCAGCACGAGAATCCCTGCGGCCACCGTCACCAGCCCGGCAGCCCGTACGGCCAGCCCGATGGTTTCGGCGATGCGTTGCACGTCGGCCAGCACTTCCTTGACCCCCACGGCCACCACGCTGGGCATGGCGTCGGCGACGGCCTCGAAAAGCTGCCCTTCGGCCTCGGCCTCGGCATACGCCGTGGCGATGTACGCATGCGGTGCGCCGGCCAGGGCGTTGGGCGTGAAGACGATGGCGTGATTCAGGGCCAGGGAGGACCAGTCGATGCTGCGCAGCACGGCGATGGTTCCCGTCACCTCGCGGCCCAGCACGCTCACGGTCAGCGTATCCCCCACGCCGACGCCGAAGCCGCGGGCGATGTTTGCCTCCAGGCAGATCAGCGGCGGGCCGTCATAGTCCGGCGGCCACCATTGCCCGGCGGTGATGCGCGATCCCTTGGGCGGCGTGGCGGCAAAGGTCAGCCCCCGGTCGCCCCGGACAGCCCATTGGGCATTCTCGCCGATGTTCCGCTGGCTCACGGGCACGCCGTCGATATTGACGATGCGGCCGCGCAGGGATGGCTCGTCCTCCAGGCGGGTCACGCCGGGCACGGCGGCGGCCAGGGCGCGGAACTGTTCGATCTGCGTATGCTGGATGTCGATGAAGAAATAGGACGGCGCCCGGCTGGGGAACTGCGTGGCGATGGCGTGCTGCAGGTTGCCGTCCACCAGGGAAATGGCCGCCAGGATGGTCAGGCCCAGCCCCAGGGAAAAGACTACCGCCGGCGTGGCCGCGCCGGGCCGGTGCAGGTTGGCCAGGGCCATGCGCAGCCGCGGGCTGGATGGATGCGGCAGCCGGGCCGCGGCATGCATGAGCAGCCAGGCGAAGAGGCGGAAGACGATCATGGTGGCCAGCACGCCGCCGTAGAAGCCGAGGATGACCCGGGTGGCGCCGCCGTGATGCGCCCCCAGCACCGTCAGGGCCACCAGCAGCGCGGCGCAGGCCAGGCTGCCCAGCCGGGCCGGCCAGGAAGGACGGCGGGGGGCGGCGTCCGCATAGCCGCGGAAGAGCCGGGCCGGGGAGATGCTCCCGGCGGCGGAAAGCGGCCACAGGCCAAAGGCCAGGCTGGTCAGCAAGCCATAGGCCATGGCCGTGCACAGGGAGAGCGGCTGCACGGACAAGGTCACTTCAATGCCCAGGGCGTCGGACAACGCCGGAATGACCGCCGCCGCCGCGCCCACGCCCAGCCCGCTGCCCAGCCCGCTGCCCAGCAGGGCCAGGGCGGTAATCTGCAGCAAATACGTGGTCGTGACCAGCCGCCGCGAGGCTCCCAGGCATTTGAGGGTGGCGATGGTGGTGTCCTTGCGGGCCAGATACCCCTGCACGCCGTTGGCCACCCCGATGCCGCCCACCAGCAGGGAGGCCAGGCCCACCAGGGTGAGGTAGTTGGCGAAGTTGTCGAAGAAGCGGGAGAGGCCCGGACTGGCGTCGTCCAGGGTGCGCAGCCGCCAGCCCGGTTCGGCGAAGTCTCGTTGCAGGCCCTCGCGCACGGGGCTGCGGCGGGCAGGATCGTCCAGCCGGACCAGGGTGGTGTGCGTGACGACGCTGCCGGGCTGGACAAGGCCCGTGGCGGGCAGATCCTGCGCTGCCAGCATGACCCGCGGTCCCAGCCCCAGGAACCCGGCCGGGCGGTCCGGCTCCTTGCGGATGACGCCGCCGATGCGCAGCACGCTGCGGCCCAGGCGCACGGTATCGCCCACCTGGAGCTTGAGCCGCTGGAGCACGCTGCGTTCCACGGCCATGCCGGGCACGCCGTCTTTGACCATGCCGGGCACGCCGGCTGTGGCCGCCAGGGCGTCGGCCAGGCTGCCGCCGCCTTCCATCTCCACCTCGCCCACCAGCGGATAGCTCGGCTCCACGGCCTTGAGTTCCACCAGCAGGGAACGTCGGCCGCCCGCCGGCTGCCCGGGCTGGCCCGTCTCGGGCCGCAGCATGGTGCGCATGGCGACGAAGGTGGTGACTTCGCCTTCCTGCCGCAGAAATTCGGTGGCATTGGCTGCGATGGGCAGGTGCGTCTGGGAGATCCCCAGGTCGCCGCCGAAGAGAATGCGGGCGTCGCGTTGCAGGGTGGCGTCCACCGAGGCGGAGACCACGCCCACCGTGGCCACCGCGCCCACGCCCAGGGCCAGGCAGGCCAGAAACACGCCAAAGCCGGCCAGCCCGGAGCGCAGTTCCCGTCGGGCCAGGCGCACGGCCAGGAGGAGTTGCTGCAGGGCGGTCATGGCTGGGGGGCTCCATCTGGCTGCGGGGTCAGCAGTCGGCCGTCGTGCATCTGGAGGATGCGGCCGCAGCGCCGGGCCAGGGCCATATCGTGGGTGATGAGCAGCAGGGTGGCGCCATACTCGCGCTGCAGGGAAAAGAGCAGTTCCATGACGCGTTCGCCGGTGGCGGCGTCCAGATTGCCGGTGGGCTCGTCCGCCAGCAGCAGCCGGGGCCGGGGCGTGAAGGCCCGGGCAATGGCCACGCGTTGTTGTTCCCCGCCGGAGAGCTGGGCGGGATAGTTCCGCAGTCGTGCGCCCAGGCCCACGGCGTCCAGGGCGGCCGCGGCCTTGATGCCGGCCTGGGCGTCCCCGGCCAGTTCCAGGGGCAGGGCGGCGTTTTCCAGGGCGGTCATGGTCGGCACGAGGTGGAATCCCTGGAAGACGATGCCCACGCGGCCGCGCCGGAAGCGGGCCAGGCCGTCTTCGTCCAGCGTGGAGAGATCCTGCCCGTCCACCACGATGCGGCCCGAGGTGGGGCGCTCCAGCCCGGCCAGGACCATGAGCATGGTGGTCTTGCCCGAGCCCGACGGCCCGGTGACGGCCACGGTTTCGCCGTGGTACAGATCCATGGAGAGATCGCGCAACACGTTGACCGCGCCGCTGCCCCCCTGTACGGTGAGGGAGACGGCCCGCATGGCCGCCAGGGACGTTGCTGCCGTCGGATCTGCGGATCCGCCGAGGGAGTCTGCAAGCATGTGGTCTAATCCTTGGAAATGCTTCGGGGTGCTGCTTCTGGCACTCTACCTTCTTTTGCCCACAGTGCAACCCGCGATGGCCGACATGAACGATTTTACACCCCCCGTGGCCCGGCCCCTGCGGCTGCTGGCCTTTGGCGACAGCCTGACTGCCGGCTGGGGCCTGCCGCCAGAGGCGGCCTTTCCCGTGGTGCTGGAACGGCAGCTGCGTGCTGCCGGCTGGGACGTGGCCGTGGTCAATGCCGGCGTCTCCGGAGACACCACCACCGGCGGCCTGAACCGGCTGCCCTGGCTGCTGGAGGAGCGTTGGGACGCCGCCATCCTGGAACTGGGCGCCAACGACATGCTGCGCGGCGAGGATCCGGCCATCGTGGAGGCCAATCTTGCGTCCATGCTGGAGCTTTTCCGCCAGAAGGGCGTGCCCGTGCTCCTGGCCGGCATGCTCTCCCTGGCCAACTTCGGCGAGGACTACACGCGCGAGTTCAACGGCATCTACCCGCGCCTGGCCGAGGAGTTCGACGCCGTGGCGTACCCCTTCTTCCTGGAGGGCGTGGCCGGGGATCCGGCCCTCAACCTGCCTGACGGCCTGCATCCCAACCAGCAGGGCATTGAGCAGATTGCGGAACGCATCCTCCCCAAGGTGGTGGAGCTGCTGAAGCGGGTGAAGTAGGGCGGGCTAGCGGCGTTTTTTTTGTGTTTTCATTATGCTGATGATGGAACTTGTACTGAAAGGCGATGTGGCGACAGCTTTGTTAAAGGAAGACGTGATGTGTACTGTTCTTTTGGAGTTTATGTGAGTTCGTAGCGCTTCATTTTCTGGGGTGACAGATGCTGCAATGAAAAAATTGCTAGATAGTGAAGCTGACATGGCATTGATTTCTTCTGGAGAAAAATTTGGTGGCAACGTTTCTTTTGTCCCGAGGAGAAGAGATTTTGAGCTAATTGGCAGCAATATTACGCTTGGTTGCGAGCACAATACGGCCAGGGTATGGTTGCCGTGCTGCTCAATTGCGACAGGGCCTATATCGCCAAGTATTAATGTATCAGCGGTGTAGTTTCGAATTGTCCAGAACATATTGCGGTATTGTTGTGTGCGGCCAAGTGTGTCTGGATCTGTTGTTAGAGCGTCAATATGCGCGGATTTGGTTGAATTGTTGATTTCAGTTGGCATGCTTTGGAAAATAGGTTGAAATTGTTTATGTATATGCTGGGCCATGGTGGACGCTAACTGGTGAGCCGTGGGGATCTTTTTTTTACTTGTGACTTTTGATTTTTGTAGTATACTGAGCAGCCGTTTTATTTCCCTCATCTTTTCAGATTCTGCCAAGTAGAGGTTGGTGATTTCTGTAATGCTTTGCATATTGTTAAGATGCTTGTCGGCTTCTGTGGCCACATTTTGCTGCATATCGCGGAAAGTATTTCTGGTGTTTTCCGTTCTCATTACAAGGTGAGAGATAAAGCTAGAAATCCACTGAATGTCATCAGTGGCAATAGATGCTGTTTTTCTGGCGTTATCTAGTTGCGTTGCCCAAGTGTTCTCAAGCCTGGTGATGTGTTCGTCAGCAGATTTTTCTTCTGTATCATAAAAAAATTCATCGTGGCCAATGCTGCGTATACTTCTGGCATGTCTGAAGGAGTATTTGTCATCCTTAAAGAAGGCGTGGGTCAACTCCCCCTTCTTCTGTGCATTGTTCGTCAAAAAACCGCGCATGAGGAAGCAGGGAAGATAGTGTTGATTTTTGCAACGCTGCATTTTCGTTTTCATGGTGGCGATATTTATACCGCACGTGTAGAGATTATGCAATGTTGCTTTAACCCATTCGTACCAGCACCACCCGCGCCCTGGCTCCCGGCTGCGCGTCCAGGTTTTCCAGCGTCACCGTGCCGTTATGCTCGCGGATGATGCGCTGGACCTTGCACAGGCCCATGCCCACGCCCACGGGCTTGGTGGTGAAGAACGGATCGAACAGATACGGCAGGTTCTCGGCGGCGATGCCTGGGCCGGTATCTTCGATCTCCACCACATGCCCATCGAGAACCGAGCCCAGCCGCAGCCGGACCCTCGGCGCAGCGCCCTGGGCGTCCTGGGCGTCCTGGGCGTCCTGGGCGTCCTGGGCACCCTGGGCACCCTGGGCCGCAGCTTCGGCGGCGTTGTGCAGCAGTTCCAGGACCGCCTGGGTCAGCAGGGCGGAATCCCCCGCGGCAGGGCAGGCGTGTTCGGGCAGCTCGACCATCCATTCCACCGGCGCCGGGCACTCCCCGCGCGCCAGCTCCAGCGCTGCCCGGCAGCACTGGCCCAGCTCCACGGGCTGCATGTCCCGGACCTGCAGGGCGGTGAAGTCGCTGACGGCCTGGACGATGGCATGCAGCCGCACGCCGCCGTCCAGAATGGCCTGCAACTGCTCGTGCTGGCTGGATTCCGGCGCTGCCTTGCGCAGGAGCAGGCGGGAGAACCCGGCGATGGTCATCACCGGGTTGCGGATCTGATGCGCCACGGCCATGGAAAAGTGCTCCAGACTGCGGGCGCGCTCCTGTTCCAGGGCGTGGTGCTCCTTCAGCATGCGGCGTTCGCGGGCGTGCATCTCGAAAATATGGGTCACGTCGGTCAGGGCCAGGAGGATGCCGAAGAGCTTGCCGTATTCCACAATATGCGAGGTGGTGGCGGAAAGATGACGGATCTGGCCGTCCGGGCGGGTCCAGTCGGCATGGGCGGGGGGCTGCTGCGCCGGCTCATCCGCTCCATGCATGGCCATGTCCCGTGCGGCGTCGCGCGAGGCATGCAGGGCCGCAGCCAGGGGCGCGCTGCCAGACTGGGCGGCAAACAGCGCATCCCAATGGGCCCCGAGGATGTGGCGCTCCTCCAGCCCGAGCAGGCGCTGGGCCGTGGCGTTGGCCACGTAGGCCACGCCGTCGATGTTGAAGATGATCACTCCGTCGGGAAAGCCGTTGATGAGGTTCTGAAAATAGGACGACTGAATGAGGGGCAACACGGCGAAACTCCTTGGGCGCGGCTCAACGCGAGGGCAGGGCGACGGGAGGCGACGCCGCAGGTGCAATGGGGGCCGCCGGGGGAGTGGTGGTGGTGGTCGTGCGCTCCGGCGCTCCTTCCGGTCCCTCCTGCCTGGGCACGGCCCGGATGCGTCGCACGTGCTGCAGGGGGATGAACTCCAGCGCATCGTTCACCCGGCACACCAGGGTGTCCTGGTCCCGGTCAATATGATAGCTGGTGCATGTGAACGTCAGGTGACCGCCGTCCAGAAACTGCACGGTCACGTCGTGCCAGGCGCTGGCCTGGGCCAAACCGGCCGTGGCCGCGCGCAGCTCTTCCTGGATGGTGCGCTCCCAGGCGGCGAGCACGGTTTCGCGGTTGACCGGGGTGTCGTGGGCCCGGCACAGGCCGAGCTTGTAGCGATCCGCCGCCGGGGGCGGGCCGCAGATCCAGCCGGCAACGACGGGGGTGCGGCAGATGTAGCAGGGGACCATGCGCATTCCTCCTGCCGGCATGGTACACCGGCCGGGCAGCGGCGTCATCCGCCAACCACGGGCCGCCCGCGCCGGGCCGGAGCATGCTGATTTTGAGAAAATGTTTTTTGCGAGAGGGGAAACCTTNAAAGGGGGTTCGGGGGAAGAACCTTTCTTTAGAAAGGTTTTCCCCCGAGGGTCCCTCTCAAGGGAAATTTTTCCTATTCCTCCCGCTCCAGGTATTCCGCCAGGATCACCTTGAGGCCGAAGCTGGGGAAGTTCACGCGGTATTTGTCCGGGGGCAGATGCTGCACCAGTTTGCCGCGGCCGAAGACCTTGTGCCGGCACCAGCCCAGATCCCCCGGTGCGGGCTGGGCCGCCTGGGAGACCGGCGGCGGCGCCTTGGGCACGGCCGCAGACGGTTGCCAGGGTGGCGAGGCCTGGGCCTTGGCCGGGGCCGCTGGCGTCGATCCCGGTTCCCGGGCCATGCCGCCCCATTTGGAGAGCATGCCGTTGTAGCCCTCGCGCCATTCCTCGAACACGTGCACGCCCATTTCCCGCAGGAACGGGCTGGCGGTGGCCGGTTCGGAGATGTTCTGCCCGCGCTTGTAAATGGACGTGGGCACATACAGGGACAACTCGTCCCGGGCCCGGGTGCAGGCCACGTACAGCAGCCGGCGTTCCTCCTCGAAGTCCTCGGCCTTGAGCAGGGCTTGGCGGGAGGGGAAGCGGTCTTCCACCAGATCGATGATGTGCACCGCCCGCCATTCCAGGCCCTTGGCCGAATGGATGGTGGAGAGGCAGACCGCGGGCCCGCCTTCGGCCTCGGGCTGCTCGGGGTTCTCCAGGTGCAGATCGGCCAGGAACTGTCCGGCGTCCTCGTAGCCCGCGGCAATCTGCACCAGCTCTTCCAGGCCGGTGCGGCGGCGGGGATGGTCGTCAGGGTGCAGGCGTTCCAGAATCGGCTGGTAGAATTCGAGAATCTGTTCCAGCAGCGGCACCGGCCTGGGCGGGGCGGCGCGCAGGCGGTCCAGCAGGGCCAGCATGTCCGCGGCCTGGGGGTGCTTTTTGGTGAGTTTGGCCACGGTCTTGGCGTCCCCGGCCATCAGGGCGTTGAACAGGCTGGCGGCCGTCTTGGGGCCGATGCCCTCCACCTGCGCCAGGATGCGATGCATGGAAGGCATGTCTGCGGGATTCACGGCCACGCGCAGGTAGGCCATGGCGTCCTTGATGTGCGCGGCTTCGGTGTACTTGAGGCCGCCGTACTTCCGAAAGCGCACGCCGGCGCGGTTGAGCGCCACTTCCAGGTGATAGGAGTGGTAGCCGGCGCGGAAGAGCACGGCCACCTGCTCCGGCCCGTAGGCAGCGCATTGGCGGATGATCTCCTCGCAGACGATCTGGGCCTGGGTGCGGTCCGAAAGCGGGCGCACCAGCCGCGGCACGGGACCGTCGGTGCGGTCGCTGAACAACTGCTTGCGGAACTGGGCCTGGGCCTGGGACAGGATGGCGTTGGTCAGATCCAGGATGGGCTGGGTGGAACGGTAGTTCTGCTCCAGCTTGATGAGCCGCGTGCCGTGGTGGCGATCTGGAAAGGTGAGGATGTTCGAGATGTTTGCTCCGCGGAAGGCATAGATGGACTGGGCGTCGTCCCCCACGGCCATCACGTTGCCGCCCATGGATCCTGGCTCTCCCGTGCCGACCAGGAGCGTCACCAGCCGATCCTGCACCAGGTTCGTGTCCTGATACTCATCCACCATCACATGGCTGAAGCGCTCCCGGCAGCGGGCCAGGGTCTCGGGATCGTGGCGAAAGAGGGATTCCAGGCCAAAGAGCAGGTCGTCATAATCCAGGAGCCCCTTTTCACGGCGGAAAACGGCATAGGCGTCGCACAACTGCTGCATGGCCCCTGCATAGGGGATGAGGTGGAAGCTCTCCTGCTTGACCACTTCGTCCAGGGGCAGTTCCTTGTTCCGGGCCTTGGAATAGTGGTCCAGGATGGTGCCGGTTTTGGGGAAGGAGCGGTCGCCCTTGCCCAGGCCGGCGGTGGATTTGATCTCCCGCATCACGGTTTCGGCGTCGCTGCGGTCCATGAGGGTGCAGCGGTCCGGAAAGCCTGGCGGCGGCGTGCGGCGCAGCACACTGTAGGCAAAGGCGTGAAAGGTGCCGCCCTGCACACCGTGCAGTGCCGCGGGGCCATGACCCATGAGCTGGCCGGCGCGGTGGAGCATCTCCTGGGCGGCCTTGCGGGTGAAGGTGAGCAGCAGGATGCGCTGCGGCGGGACGCCTTGCTGGGTCATGTACGCCAGACGATAGACGATGGTGCGCGTTTTGCCGCTGCCTGCGCCGGCCAGCACCAGCACCGGGCCGTCCACGGTGCGCACGGCCTCCCACTGGGCGGGATTGAGATGGGATTGGTAATCGATCAAGGGGAATACAGCCTTTCTTGTGGGGATGGCCGGGGGCAGCCGGGCGCAAGGCCCGCCCCGGGTCTTCTGGATGCCAGCTGCGGAGCATGGGGTCAAGAATTCTGCTGATAAAACTGTGGTATATAGTCCCGCAAGTATTTTTCTTGATCTTTGGTGGATATTGCGGCACAACTGGAATAAGCCCTGCCCCCCGTTACATGGCGCATCCTGTAGACGCATGGCTGGACCACGTGTGCACGTGCGCTGCAGGGTAGCGGAATTGTTCAACAGGGTAGACTCCATGCCGTACAGCGGCCGCACCGTGTGCGAGGAGGGCAAGATGGCGGGAACAGGGAGTCAGGCAGCGTCGTGGAATGGGCGCGCTGGTTGCGGCGAAGGCGGCGCACGGGCGAACCCGTTGCCCGCCTCCCGTCGCGCAGCGCCGCAGCGCCGTGGGGAGATTTTTGTCTTGGATACGTTCAGACGAGCCGCGCAGCCCTCAATCTTTCCCTGGCGCAGTCTGACCGGCTGGGCCGGGCTTATGCTGTGCGCCGTGGCCGCCGTGGGGGCGGCCGTGTGGCTGCTCTCGGGGCGGCCGTGGGATCGCTCCCTGGCCCGTCTGGTGGATGCCGGCGTCATCCGTATCGGGTACGCCAACGAAGCCCCCTATGCCTTCCTGCGTCCTGATGGCGAGGTCAGCG
The DNA here is from genome assembly GCF_000468495.1 of Megalodesulfovibrio gigas DSM 1382 = ATCC 19364. NCBI lineage: Bacteria > Pseudomonadati > Thermodesulfobacteriota > Desulfovibrionia > Desulfovibrionales > Desulfovibrionaceae > Megalodesulfovibrio > Megalodesulfovibrio gigas. The sequence goes on along the minus strand of NC_022444.1, from coordinate 575,158 downwards.
GGCATGGCCCGGAATTGGCCCGGCGCATTGTGGAACACCTGGGCATCGAACGGGTGGAATGGCGGGTGACGGACTTCAGCGCGCTCATTGCCGAGCTGGAAGACGGGCACATCGACGTCATTGCTGCCGGGATGTTCATCACCCAGGAACGCGCCCGCCGCGTGCAGTTCTCGGAACCCATTTTCCGTGTGGAACAGGCCCTGCTGGTGGCCAAAGGCAATCCCAAGGGGCTGCACTCCTATGCGGATGCCCTGACCCGGCCGGATGTGAAACTCGCCGTCCTCTCCGGGGCGGTGGAGGCCGAGCTGCTCCAACGGCTTGGTGTGCCGGATGCCCAGCGCGTGCTGCTGCCGGATGTCGCCACTGGCCGCGCGGCCGTGGAAACCGGCCTGGCGGACGGGCTGGCCCTCACGTCGCCCACCATCGAATGGATGGTTCGCCACGACTATACCGGCAAAACAGCGCGCGCTGCCCCCTTTAGGCAAACGATCCTTGGGCAAGAGAGCGGCCACGGCTACGGCGCCTTTGCCTTTCGCAAGGAAGATCGCGCCCTGTTGGAAGCCTGGAACGCGGCGCAGGGCGAGTTGTTGTATGGCCGGGATTTTCAGATGCTCATTGAGGAATTCGGCTTCACTCGCAATGAATTGCCCGGCCCGGTGCGCACCAGGGAGATTCTGTCCCGATGACCGCCGGCCCAGGCACATGGCTGGCCTGGCTGCATGACAGGCTGCTGCACCACAAGCTGGAAGTCTGGGGCACTGTGGTGTTGTGCGCGCTGGTCTGCGTCTCCATCGCCTGGCTGCACATGCTGCACTTGAACTCCCTGGCCCGGGCCACGCAGGGGTTGCAATCCATACGCCTGGCGCGGATGGAGCTGGCGCGCGGCATGCTGGCCGTGGCCCTGGCAGACAGCGCAGACTCGCCGTTTCAGCTGGAGCAGGGGATGGCCCAGTTGCGGCAAGCCGTCCAGGCGTTGGAACGCTCAAGTATCAATGCTCCCCAATCTTCTGCCACCTTGCGTTTCAGTTTGGCCCAGTTGCAGGGTAGCCTGGCAGCCTTGCAGGATCCGTCCGTGCCCCAAAGGGAGAAGCAAACCGGTCTGAATATCGCCTATCATGCCCTGGATCGCCAGGCCGAGGCCTTGGATGTTCAGGGGCGAGAGGACATCGCCGCCCTGGCCTTGTCGCTCAACAGGGAATTCCGGACAGCCCTGGGCATTTCGGGGGGGCTGCTGGTGGGAGTGGTGGGATTGGCCATTCTGGCCGGCCGTGCCCGGCGGCATGCCGAATCCGCCCGGCGGGACATGGCCCGGCGGCATGAGATCACCCTGCGCAGCATTGGCGATGGCGTCATTGTGGCTGACGCCGATGGCCGCGTGGAGCTGCTCAATCCCATGGCGGAAACACTCACCGGCTGGACCGATGCCGAAGCCCGCGGCAGGCCCCTCGCCGACGTGGCCAACATCGTCCCCGAGACCAATGGACAGACGGTTGCGACCATCCGGGACATGCTGGCGCGCGGCCGGTCGGTGTCGGTCTTGGCGCCAATGTTGCTGGCGTCCAGGGACGGCACGCGCAGGCCGGTCATCCATTCCGTGGCGCCCATCAGGGACGGGCGAGGCCGTCCCGTGGGATCCGTGCTCGTGCTGCGGGACCGGACCGAGGAGCGGCAGTTCCAGCAGGCCCTGGCCGAAAGCGAACAGCACTATCGCACCCTGGCCAACAGTGGCACGGCCCTCATCTGGGCTTCGGACACGGAAAAGCTCTGCACCTATTTCAACGACCCCTGGCTACGCTTCACCGGCCGCACCCTGGAAGAGGAGCTGGGCTATGGCTGGGTCGAAGGCGTGCACCCCGAAGATCTGGACCGCTGCATCGCCATCTACGCGGAGGCGTTCGATCACCGCGAGCCCTTCAGTATGGAATATCGCCTCATGCATGCCAGTGGCGAATATCGCTGGATTGTGGACAGCGGCGGTCCCCGGTACGATACCCAGGGCGAGTTCCTGGGATATCTCGGCTTCTGCCTGGACATTTCCGAGCGTCGGGAGGCCGAGGCCGCCCTGCGGGAGAGCGAGGAACGCTTTCGCACTCTGGCCGACAGCGCTCCAGAGGGTATCTTCATCCAGATTGACGGACGGTTTGCGTACGTCAACGAAGTCGCCACCCGGCTGTTCGGCGCCAGGGAGCAGGAAGAGCTGCTGGGCGGGCATGTGCCCGAGCTGTTCCATCCCAATTGCCGGGAGCAGGTCTGCGACCGCATCCGTACGTTGAATCAGGGGCAGAAACAGGTGCCGCCGGCCGAGGAAGTCATCCTGCGCCTGGACGGCAGCTCCCTGGACGTGGAGGTCGCGGCGGTGCCATTCTCCCTGGCCGGCCGCAATGGGGCGCTGGTATTCTTCCATGAGGTCGGCAGCCTCAAGCGCGCCGCCGAGGCCATGCGCCAGGCCAAGGAGGCGGCAGAGTCCGCCAGCCTGGCCAAGTCCGAATTCCTGGCCAACATGAGCCACGAAATCCGTACCCCCCTCAACGGTGTGCTGGGCATGCTGCAGCTCATGGGCACCACCTCGCTCACGGCAGAGCAGCAAGAGTACGTGACCACGGCCCTGCAGTCCTCCCGACGGTTGACGCGGCTCCTGGCCGACATCCTGGATCTTTCGCGCATCGAATCCGGCAAGTTGAGCCTGCAGCCTGCGGCCTTTGAAGTCTCCGGGCTGGAGGACGCGGTGCGGGAACTGTTTGCCCTGGCGGCCAGTGAAAAGGGCGTGGCCCTGGAATGCCACATGGCCCCGGACCTGCCGGCCGTGGTGGTGGGCGACGAGGCCCGGTTGCGGCAGATTCTGTTCAATCTCGTGGGCAATGCCGTCAAGTTTACCCAGACCGGCAGCGTGCAGTTGGACATGCGCCCCCTGCCGGGCAGGACGGACGACACCCTGCGGGTGCTCTTCTGCATCCGCGATACGGGCATTGGCATGGCGGAAAGCCTGCTCAAGACCATTTTCGAGCCCTTTTCCCAGGCCGAGGCCGCCTACACCCGACGGTTTCAAGGTGCAGGGCTGGGCCTGTCCATCGTGCGCAAGCTGGTGACATTGATGGAGGGCGAGCTGTGCATTGATTCCGATGACGGCCGCGGCACCACGGCGTATCTGGTATTGCCCTTTGCCAGGCTGCCTCTCCGGGATTTCCAGACAGGGGCCGCCACTGTGCGGACGCAGGCCCAGGAAGACGCCTATAACGGCCCGCCGCGCGTGTTGTTTGTGGAGGACGACGAAGTCAATTCCCTGGCTGGCGTCAAGCTCCTGGAAAAGCTGGGTTACACGCCCACCGCGGCCATGAACGGTCAGGAAGCCCTGGAACTGCTGGCCGCGCACCGTTTTGATGTCGTGCTCATGGACGTGCAGATGCCGGTGTTGGACGGCATGGCAACCACCAGGGCGATCCGCACGGCATCGCGGTTCCGGATGCAGTCCCGGATTCCCATCATCGCCATGACCGCCTATGCCATGACCGGGGACAAGGACCGCTTCCTTGCCGCGGGCATGGACGACTACATCGCCAAGCCCATGGATGTGGACACCCTGCTGCGCGCACTGGAACGGGCGTTGTCCCGGTCGGGCGCATCCGCCGCGATGCCATCGGCCATCATGTGAGCAGCCCGCCGGCTTGGCCGCTTTCCAGCAGCAGCCGGCCCACCTCCCGCATGCGGCGGGGAGGCGTCTGCCCCAGGGAATCGTAAAAGATGGCCCCTCGTGCGGTGTGCATACCGTGACGGCCGTACAGGCCGAAGAGCTCCCGACGGTCCCATTTGGCCTTGAGGTCCACGCCGGGCCGGCTCAGGCACACAAGGTCGGGCCGGTCGGGGGAGTGGTCGCCGGGGTAGAGGTCTCGTCCCAGAAACACGTCCTCCATGACCGGCTGGCCGTTCCAGCGCAGGGCCAGCAGCCCGGTGCGGATGCGCTCCAGCAGGGCCGGTTCCTGGGTCGGAGTCACGCTGCCCCTGGCATAGATATCACGCCGGTGCAGGTGGATGCGGCCGGGATCCAGGGCAAAGGCCGCGGCGCCGTGGCGGATGGTGCCTGCGTCCAGGCCGTTGCCCGACGAGGCCGCCGGGCGCTCCTCCTGCAGCAACAGACCCTGGCTGCGCAGCCAGGCGTTGACATCAAACTCCGTGTGCAGGGGGGCGAAGCCGTGGTCGGCCATCACCAGTATGCGCGTCTCCCCCGGCAGGGCCTTGGCCATGCGGAAGAACAATCCCACGGCGGCATCCCATTCCTCCAGAAACGCCAGGCAGGCCGGGTGCCAGGGGTGGTCCGCCTCCAGCACGGCCGGCAGCAGGAAATGGAAGAGGCGGTCCGTTTCCGTGAACACGCAGCACAGGCAATGGAAATCTCCGGGCGCGAGGAACCGCTGCAGCAGCAGCCGCCGGCCGCGCAGGGTCTCGCGCAGCTGGGCCAGAAGATAGGCGGGATCCGCCGCCCCGCGCAGGGTGTCGGCCTCGATGCGGTAGCCGGCGCGACGGAGTTCCCCGACCAGGGCCGGCGGATGCACGGCGTCTTCCAGGCTGGGGGCGATGAACCCGGCAATGAGCGTGCTTGGCGTGTCCGGCATGCCGGAACGAGGCCGCACAGGCCACAACCCCGGCAGGTTCAGCACCCGGCAGACGCGGCCGTGCCGGGTCAGTTGGTCGAAGATCGTGGGCAGGCGCACCTGGCGCGAGTCGCCGATGGTGATGGCGTAGGTGGCGGGATTGATGCGGGTGAAACCGTATACGCCATGGACCTCCGGCCCCTCGCCCGTGGCCAGGGATGTCCAGTTGACCGGGGAGAGCTCCGGCAGCTCGGCATCCACGGTGGTGGTGCGCGGATCCTGGCACAGGGCGGCCAGGTGCGGCGTTCTGCCAAAGGCGGCGATGGCGCGGGCAATGTCCAGGGAAAGACCGTCCAGCCCCAGGAGCGCCACACGGGCGCAGGGGCGCGGTGCAACAACAGGCATGGCATGCATGGCGGCTGTGTAGCAGTCTTGGCCGGGGTTGACAAATTGGCCATCGATTTGACGCAGCCTGCCTGCCTGTGTACAACCAGCGCGGTGCAACGGGCGGGTCGCCCGGTCGGAGAAGCAGATATGTCAACGCATAATTGTCATGTATTCGGAACGCTTGTGTATAGCCAGTCCATTTCCTACCACGAGTTGCAGGAAGTGGAGCAGGCGCTCATGGCGCAGATTCAGGATGTGCTGGCGCAATACGACGCCGTGCACCTGGATTTCTGGGGCTATGGCGATTTGCTGCGGCTGGAATGCGGGCTGGAGCAGTTCGATCCCGAAGCCCTGGCGGACTGTTGCCGGGAACTGGCCGCGTTCCTGCCGGACGGCGTCTCGGCCCGCGTGCTGGGCATCGACAAGAACCTGAAGCAGGTGGCGGTGTTCGGGCTGTGGCCCGGCGTGGTCCGCCAGGAGGCGGTGGATTTGCGCGAACTGTTGGGACGCTGAGGCTGCACCGCCGGCGCTCCGCGCGACGATGCTGTGCCCGGGTGGCGAAATGGTAGACGCAAGGGACTTAAAATCCCTGGGCCGCAAGGCTATGCGGGTTCAAGTCCCGCCCCGGGTACCACGTGATTTCAGATAGGTTGATTTTTCGCCATGAAAAAACCCCGCCGGAGCGGGGTGTTTCATGTGTGTCGGGTGCCCTTATTGCAAAAGCAGCAGGTGCAGCGACGGGAGGAAGGCGCTCACACCAGATGTCTCGTCATATTTGAAGACGGAAATGCGATCATTGCCAGTATCCGCCACGTAGACCGAACCGTCCGTCCCCACGGCGAGGTTGGTTGGGGAAGCGAATTGCCCAGCCCCCACGCCCTCGCTGCCCCATTTGTCCAGGAACTCACCGGACGCGGAAAACTGCTGGATGCGGTGATTCTCGGTGTCTGCCACGTACACTGAGCCATCCGCACCCACGGCGATGCCGGAGGGCCTGTTGAACTGCCCGTCGCCGCTGCCCCAGTTGCCCCATTTGGCCAGGAACACGCCGGACGAGGAGAACTTCTGGACGCTAAAATGGCCACGATCCACCACATAGACCGCACCGTCCGGCCCCATGGCGATGCCGGAGGGGGAGGAGAACTGCCCGGTGCTGTAGCCCTCACTGCCCCACTTGGCCAGGAACGCACCGGACGCGGAAAACTGCTGGATGCGGTGGTTGCCAGAATCCACCACGTAGACCGAGCCGTCCGGCCCTATGGCGATGCCGGAGGGGGAGGAGAACTGCCCGTCGCCAACGCCCGCGCTGCCCCATCTGGTCAGGAACGCACCGGACGCCGAGAACTTTTGGATGCGGTGGTTGCCAGAATCCACCACGTAGATCGAGCCGTCCGGCCCCACGGCGAGGCCATCGGGGGTGTAGAACTGCACGGCGCCGGAGCCGATGCTGCCCCATTTGGCCAGGAACACCCCGGATGCGGAGAACTTCTGGATGCGGTGATTGCTGGAATCCGCTACGTAGACAGAGCCATCCGCACCCACAGCGAGGCCATAGGGGGCGGACAACTGTCCGGCGACGCTGCCATCGCTGCCCCACTTGGCCAGGAACACCCCGGACGAGGCGAATTTCTGGATGCGGTCATTGCCAGAATCCGTCACGTAGATCGAGCCGTCTGGACCCACAGCGAGGCCATAGGGGGAGGAGAATTGTCCGTCGCCGTTGCCATTGTTGCCCCATTTGGCCCGAAAGACACCAGATGGGGAGAACTTCTGAATGCGATGGTTGCCCTGGTCCGCCACGTAGACCGAGCCGTCCGCACCCACGGCGATGCCAGCGACGTAGGAGAGTTGCCCGTCCCCCCAACCATTGCTGCCCCACTTGGCCTGGAGCTCCCCGGACGAGGAGAACTTCTGGACACAGTTGTTGATTTTGTCCGTCACGTAGACCGAACCCTCCGGCCCCACCGCGATGCCAGCGGGGGAGGAGAATTGTGCGTCGCCGCTGCCCTCGTCGCCCCACTTGGTCTGGAACACCCCCGACGAGGAGAATTTCTGGATGCGGTGGTTGCCCAAGTCCGCCACGTAGACCGAGCCGTTCGGACTCACGGCGATGCCGGAGGGGGCGGAGAGTTGTCCGTCTTCGCTGCCCTCACCGCCCCACTTGTCCTGGAACACGCCGGACGAGGAGAACTTCTGGATGCGGTTGTTGGCTGTGTCTGCCACGTAGACTGAGCCGTCTGCATCCACGGCGATGCCAGAGGGGAGGTCGAACTGCCCGTCGTCGCTGCCTTGACTGCCCCACTTGGCCTGGAGCACACCGGATGCGGAGAACTTCTGGATGCGGTGATTCCACGTGTCTGCCACGTAGACCGAGCCGTCCGCCCCCACGGCGATGCCCCAGGGGGCGGAGAACTGCCCGTCGTTACCCCAGTGCCCGACAAAGGCAGGGATTTGTTGCGACAAGGCCATGCCAGGCAGCAGACAGGCCAGCGTACAGCACAAGAATACCACAACGCGACAATGCCTTGACACCGTGTATCGCATGGCCCGCCTCGGATAATAACAGGATGGAGTTATTGTCCTCCGACGAGTGCCAGGGTAGTAATATGCTTGTCAATGCTATTTCAGCATGGCCAGCGTTTCCTGGCCATCGCCAGATTGGCGGAATTCGCCACGGCTGATAATGATATCGGGTACCAAGCTTTTTTAAGATGGATGTATAACGACTTCCGGTGGTTTGATTGCGCGCCGACGCGAAAAACCCCGCCGCCCGGAAGGTGGGCAGCGGGGCAGTGAAGCGGCAGCGTATGGTGTGGATCAGAACAGCTTGACCAGGGCGGCCACCAGGGCGGCCTGGGCAATGAGCATGCCCCAGCTGGCGCAATGACGCTATTCCGGCAATTGCAGCTCCCGCCCGAAGGGCAGGTGGCCGGCGGGCATGCGGTCCTTGAGGCCCACGCCGCTGCCGTGCATGCGGAAGGCTTCTTCCACCAGATAGCAGAGTTTGCGCACGCCCTCGATGAGGGGCAGGCCGCCGCGGCGGACGTTGGAAATGCAGTTGCGGGCTTCGTCCGTGGTGCCGGGGCGCGGATTCCAGGTGAGGTAGACGCCCATGGAGTCCGGCGAACTCAGGCCGGGCCGCTCGCCGATGAGGATCACCGACAGCCTGGCCTGAAGCAGCGCGCCGATGTCGTCGGCCACGGCCACGCGGCCATGCCGTACCACGCAGACCGGCCCCACCGTCAGCCCCGAGGGCGCCAGGGCGGTCAGGAAGGCCCGGGCGAAGGGCACGGCGTTTTCGTGGATGGCCAGGGACGAGAGCCCGTCGGCGATGACCAGACACAGGTCGAAGCCGGCCGGCTGCGCCTGCAGCAGCGTTGCGGAGTCGGGACGCAGGGTCCGGCCCTTGTCCGGGCGGGTCAGGTATTCGTTGCGGTCGGCGACGGCCGAATCCAGTTCCAGACAGGGGATGCCGGCCCCGGCCAGCCGGGCGGCGATCTCCTCGCGGCGGAAGGGCGCCAGCACGGCATCCCGGGCCCGGGCATGGTCCAGCCGGAAGCGCAGGCTCTCGGCCAGGGGCAGGCTGGATCCGCAACGGCCCAGGGCGATGCGGGCGTCGGTGAACTGCCGGAGGCCGGCCCAGGGGTCTGCCGTAACGGGCGCGACGGCAGGAGCAGGGTGCTTGGTGTCGTCCATGATCTGTCTCCCCTGTGTCAGCGGATGCCGTCGGACAAGGCCAGCAGCCGGTTGCCGGCGGCCACGGGCAGCAGCCGGCCGTCGGGATCGAGCACGCCCACGGTTTCCAGCCAGGCGGCGAACTCCGGCGCAGGCGTCCGGCCCAGGAGCCGGCGCAGGTAGGCGGCATCGTGAAAGGAGGTGGACTGGTAATTGAGCATGATGTCGTCGGCGCCGGGAATGCCCATGACGAATGTGCAGCCGGCCGTGCCCAGGAGGGTCAGCAGGGCGTCCATGTCGTCCTGGTCGGCCTCGGCGTGGTTGGTGTAGCAGACATCCACGCCCATGGGCAGGCCCAGGAGCTTGCCGCAGCAGTGGTCCTCCAGGCCGGCGCGCAGAATCTGCTTGCCGTTGTACAGATATTCCGGCCCGATGAAGCCCACCACGGTGTTCACCAGCAGCGGTTCAAAGCGCCGGGCCACGGCATAGGCCCGGACTTCCAGGGTCTGCTGATCCACCCCATGATGCGCCCCGGCAGACAGGGCGCTGCCCTGGCCGGTTTCGAAGTACATGACGTTGTTGCCCACCGTGCCGCGCTGCAGGGATCGCGTGGCTTCCAGGGCCTCCTGCAGCAGGGCCAGGCTGATGCCGAAACTGGCATTGGCCTGCTGCGTGCCGGCGATGGACTGGAAGCAGAGATCCACGGGCGCGCCGCGGGCGATGGCCTCCATGGTGGTGGTGACGTGGGTGAGCACGCAGGTCTGGGCCGGGATGGCAAACCGGGTGATGAGCCCGTCCAGCAGCTCGGAGATGCGGATGATGTTGTCCAGACTGTCCGTGGCGGGGTTGATGCCGATCACGGCATCGCCGCAGCCATAGCACAGCCCGTCCAGGGTGGAGGCGGCGATGCCTTTGAGGTCGTCCGTGGGGTGATTGGGCTGCAGGCGCACGGAAAAGGTGCCGGACAGGCCGATGGTATTGCGAAAACGCGTCACCACCCGGCACTTGGAGGCCACCAGGATGAGATCCTGCAGCCGCATGAGCTTGCTCACGGCGGCCACCATTTCCGGGGTCAGGCCCGGGGCCAGGGCGACCAGGGTGGGCGCGTCGGCGGCCTCTGTCAGCAGCCAGTCACGCAGCTGGCCCACGGTGAAAGATCGCACCGGGGCGAAGGCGTCTGCGTCGTGGGTGTCGATGATCAGCCGGGTGACCTCGTCCGCTTCATACGGGACAACGCATTCGTTGAGAAATCGCGTCAGCGGCACGTCGGCCAGGGCCATCTGGGCCCGGACGCGTTCTTCCTCGGTCTGCGCGGCCACGCCGGCCAGCACGTCCCCGGATCGCAGGGGCGTGGCCTTGGCCAGCAGTTCCTTCAGGGAAGTTCGGGAGGATGCTGTCATGGGGCGGCGGTGGTGGTATGGCCGGGAGGGCGCGCCTCCCGGCCGATTACTGGGCATGCTAGAGCAAGGTATCTTTGAAAGGAGTTCTCNTTTCCCCTCTCGCAATATCCTTTTTCAAGAGTAAAATGCTCTATTTGGCGTAGAACAGGTCGGGCAGGAAGGTGGCGATTTCGGGGAACGCCATGATCAGCCCCAGCCCGGTGGCCATGACAATGACGAATGGCACGATGGAGGCGTAGATGTCCACCAGGGTGATTTGTGGCGGGGCCATGGCTTTCATCAGGAACAGGTTGTAGCCGAAGGGCGGGGTCATGTAGGCGATCTGGCAGGTGATGGTGTACAGCACGCCGTACCAGACCGGGTTGAAGCCCAGCTGGATGATGAGCGGGATGTACAGCGGCGCCACGATGACCAGCATGGCCGTGTCGTCCAGGAACATGCCCATGATGATGTAGGAGATCTGCATCATGATCAGCACGCCCCAGGGCGAAAGCCCCCACTGCTCCAGGAAGACGGACTTGATGGCGTTCACCGCGCCCAGGCCGTCGAACACCGCGCCGAAGCTCAGGGCCGCCATGATGATCCACATGAACATGCAGCTCACGCCCAGGGTGCTGTACAAGGAACTCATCATCACCTTGCGGCTCAGCCGGCGCTTGGCTCCGGCGGCAATCATGGCGGCGGCCGCGCCTACGGCGGAGCTTTCCACCAGGTTGGTCACGCCCATCATGAACAGGCCCGTCACCGAAAAGATGATGAACAGCGGCATCACGCCTGCACCCAGCAGCTTGAGCTTCTCCTTGCGGGGCATCTGGCGATCTTCGGCACTCAAGGCCGGGCCCATCTGCGGCTGCAGCTTGCAGCGAATGATGATGTACAGGGCGAACAGGGTGGCCAGCAGCAGGCCGGGGAACACGCCAGCCAGCCACAGTTGGCCCACGGGCTGTCGGGCGATCATCCCGTAGAGCACCAGCACGATGCTGGGGGGAATCATGATCCCCAACGAGCTGCCGGCCTGGATGACGCCGGAGACCATCCGTTTGTCGTAGCCGCGTTTGAGCATTTCCGGCAGGGCGATGCTGCTGCCAATGGCCATGCCGGCCACGGAGAGCCCGTTCATGGCCGAGATGGCCACCATGAGGATGATGGTCCCCAGGGCCAGGCCGCCGGGAATGGGTCCCATGAACACGTGGAACATCTTGTACAGGTCGCTGGCGATGCCGGATTCCGAGAGGATGTACCCCATGAAGATGAACAGCGGCAGGGTGAGCAGCGGGTACCAGTTCAGCAGCACAATGGCGGCGTTGAAGGGCATTTCCGCCCCGCCATCGCCCCATAGCAGCATGGAGGCCGCCGCGGCCACGCAGCCCACGGCCCCGAAGAAGCGCTGCCCCGTGAGCAGCAGCATCACGAGGGAGGAGAACATCATCAGCGCAATCATTTCATAACTCATCACAACTCCTCACCGCGCGCTTTGGCCAGATCCTTGAAAAAGGTGGCGATGGCCTGCAGGAGCATCAGGATGATGCCGATGCACATGACGATTTTGACAGGAGCCAGGGGCGGCGCCCAGGCCGTGCGGCTGTGCTGGCCGTATTCCAGGGAATACGCCGTGCTGGAGATGCCGCCGTACAGCAGGACAATCAGATAGAAGATCATGCAGAAGATGGTGAAGCGGTCCACCTTGGCCTTGGTTTTGGTGAACCAGCGGCCGTACAGCACGTCCATGCGCACATGCGCCCGCAAGAGCATGGAAAAGCCGCCGCCGAGCATGTAATAGGCCGCCATGGTGTATTGGGCGGATTCCATGGTCCAGATGTGCGGGGCGTTGAAAAAGGTCCGGGAAATGGATTCGCACAGCAGGATCCCCATCATGAGGAAGATCAGCAGCATGGCGAACTTGCCCACGATGGTGTTCAGCGCGTCCACAAACCGTACATAGGCTCGAATTGGCCGGAGCAAGGCAGTTCCTCCTCGAAAAAGCAATCCATGCGGCCGTGCACCTGGCAGGGCCGCCTGAAGCAACGTCGCGTCAGCACAAATGACTGTTGAAAAGACCATTGCGATGGGGAAACCAGTTGAAAAAGGTGCTCCCCTTCTCTCGCGTTCCCCTTTCAACACTTTGAGAGTGATCTTGAATCACCATAAAAGTCTTTGGAAAGGGGGCTTGGGGGAAGAACCTTTCTATAGAAAGGTTTTCCCCCACGGACTCTTTTTAAAGATATCGTGCCCTAGTAGCGGTACGGCTTGCCCGCCCGGCGCATGACATCGACATACTGCTTGAGGATGCCCACCACCTTGGCGTTGCGGGGGCTCTTGGCCGCAATTTCATCCCAGAACTTGAAGGCTTCGTCTTCCACGGTCTGCCATTCGGCGTCGGGAATGGACGTCAGTTCCAGCTTGCCGCCGGCGGTGCGGTAGTGAGCCTCGCCCCACCAGTACCAGTGCAGGCGGTAGTAGTTGGAGCTGTCCATGCTGAGCTGGAAGAGCGTCTTGAGATGCTCGGGCAGGGCTTCCCATTTTTCGGAATTGGCGAAATAGGAGCCGGCCCAGGCGCCGGAAATGTTGTTGGTCAGGTAGTACTTGGTCACATCGGCCCAGCCCACGGTGTAGCATTCGGTAATGCCGGACCAGGCAATGCCGTCCAGCTCGCCCGTCTGCAGGGCCACCTGCACATCTTCCCAGGGCAGGGTCACGGGCACCACGCCAAAGCGCTGCAGGAAGCGGCCGCCAGTGGGGAAGGTAAACACCCGCTTGCCGGACAAATCCTTCATGCTGCGGATGGGCTCGCGGGTGGCGAAGTTGCAGGGGTCCCAGGCGCCGGCGCCAAGCCAGGTCACGCCCTGGACTTCCTTGTACGCCTCTTCCCAGATTTCCTTGAGCCCGTAGTGGTTGAACAGGGTGGGCACATCCAGGGAATAGCGCGAGGCAAAGGGGAAATAGGCCGCAAACACGGCCACATCCACGGGCGCGCCGATGGAATCGTCATCACTTTGTACGGCATCAATGGTGCCACGCTGCATGGCGCGGAACAGTTCGCTGGTGGGCACGAGCTGGTCGGAGTTGTACAGCTCGATGATCATCTCGCCCTTGGCCGCCTTGTTGAACGCATCGATCTGCGGCTTGATGACGTGTTCGGCCAGGGCCGGGCCGGCGTATGTCTGCAGCCGCCACTTGATGGCGGTTTTGGATTGGCAGTGGACATACGGCGCGTTGACCACGGTGGCAGCTGCGGCAGCCGTGGCGCCGACGCCGGCTTTCTTGAGAAAATCACGTCTTTCCATCGTCCCACTCCTTTGCGAGTTGCGCGCTTCAGCGCGTCCATGAAGAAACCGCATGCCGCTGCACAACCCAGACTATACGAAAACAGGCATGTTCAATGGCCTCATCTGGTTGCGCAGAGTCAAGGCAGGCCACAGTCAGAAAGCAATCCCCATGCCGTAACATAATAGCGTGATAATCAAGGTAGTTGTCATAATAGCGCATTGTCAGGGGCAAAAATTAATTTACAATTTTAGCAAATATCCAGCGCTGCAATCTGGTTGATTGGCTAGAATTTGCCAATCTTGTTCACTTGGTTTGCGCGCGTCTGGCAAGGTCTGTTCAGGGATGCAGGAGGGCAGGGGAGGGGCGCTGGCACGGCCCGTGCAAGAATCCCTGCGTCCCGCTGACTAAAAGGAGACGCAACCATGCGCAACGACATGATTTCCGGATTGTTTGGCGCCATGACGTGCGAGTACCGCATGAATATCATCGCCAACAATTTGGCGAATGCCCACACCACCGGCTTCAAGCAGGAGAAGCTCGCCTTTGAGGACGTCTTTGTCTCGTACGCGCACGACGAGATTCGCCAGCCCGTGCTCAGCGTACGGGAAAAGGAACTCTTCCCCGAGGCGGTGAACCTGGCGCAGGTGCGCCTGGCCGGCACGAAGACGGACTTCTCCCAGGGCTCCTTCAAGAACAGCGAAAACCCCTTGGACGTGGCCATTTCCGGCCCGGGATTCTTCAAGCTGCAGACTGACGACGGCCTGCTCTACACCAGAAACGGCAATTTTCACCTCACTGCTGACGGCACGTTGGTAAATGCCGATGGCTTTGAGGTGCAGGGCGACGGCGGCGCCATCGTGCTGCCACCCAATACCCGCGTGGACATCAACGAAAGCGGGCAGATCTTCGCCGACGGCGCGTTGACGGCCCAGCTGGATGTGGTGGAGGTCCAGGACCCGGATGTGGCCCTGGAGAAGTACGGCCAGAATCTGTACCGCCCGCGGGAGGAAGGCGCCGTGGTGGAACAGGAGGCGCAGCAATCCACCGTCAATCAGGGCTTTCTTGAGGCAGCCAACATCAACATCATCGAGGAGATGGTCAACATGATCGAGACCCAGCGGGCCTTCGAGGCCTATTCAAAGGTCATGTCCAACTCCAACGATACCTGCTTGAAGAGCATTGCCAAGGTGGGCAAGTCCACCTCCTAAAAAATAACGCGCTTTTCCGAGGAGGAAACACGCCATGATGCGTTCCCTTTGGACGTCCGCCACGGGCATGATCGCCCAGCAGCTCAATATCGACGTCATCTCCAACAACCTGGCCAACGTGAATACCACCGGCTTCAAGAAAAGCCGCGCCGAGTTCGAGGACCTGCTGTATCAGGACCAGAAAATCGCCGGCACGGAAACAGAAGGCGGTCGCCGCATTCCCACGGGCATCCAGGTAGGCATGGGCGTGCGCCCCACCACGGTGCACAAGTTCTTCTCCCAGGGCGATTACCAGAACACCGAAAACCCCCTGGACATGGCCATCGAAGGCGACGGCTTTTTCCTGGTGGATGCCAACGGCGAGGAAGCCTACACCCGCGCCGGCGCGTTCAAGCTGGATAACGAAGGCACCATTGTCACTGCCAACGGCTACACCCTGCAGCCGGAATTCACCGTGCCGGCAGAGACGGTGAACGTGGTGATCACCCAGGACGGCGCCATCACCGCCCTGGACAAGAACGGCGACGAACTCGCCGCCGCAAACATCCCCCTGTACACCTTCGTCAACCCGGCCGGGCTCAAGGCCACGGGGCGCAACCTCTTTGTGCCCACGGAAGCCTCCGGCGACGCCGTGGAAGGCACGCCCGGGGAAAACAACGTGGGCACCATTTCCCAGGGATTCCTGGAAATGAGCAACGTGGAAATCGTGGATGAAATGGTCAACATGATCGTGGGCCAGCGCGCTTACGAAATCAACTCCAAGGCCATTCAGACCTCAGATTCCATGCTGCAGACCGCCACCAACCTCAAGCGGTAACGAGGAGGCGCCATGCGTTCGTCCATCTGCATCTTCATCCTCATGCTGGTCCTGGGCCTGTGCGCCGTGGGAGCGTCCCAGCCCGTGGGCGGGGACACCTGGCGCGTCGTCATCAAGGATGCCGCCGTGGTGGAGGGCGAAGTCGTCACCCTGGGCGACATCGGCAAGCCCATCGGGTTGGTGGATCAGGAGATCTGGCGGCAACTGGCCGTCACGCCGCTGTTCCAGTCGCCGTCGGAACGGGGCAAGCCCATGTTCGTGCAGCCGGATGCCATCCGTCAGGCGGTGGCCAAAAATCTTGGGGCGGCGGCCTCCATGGTGCTGGTGAACAAGCGCCTGGTGCTGCAGCGCGGCGGGCACGTGCTGGATCAGGAGACCCTCAAGGACGTGGTGGTCAGAACCTTGACGGACTTCTGCGCCGCCATGAACACGGATGTGGAATTTCGTGAGCTCAAGGGACCGGAGTTCATCTTTGTGGAAGACTCCTCCCACCGTCTGGACATCCAGCCCAGCCAGGCCACCTGCCAGCCAGGGCGCATCGGCTTTCGCATTCAGGAAATGACCCTGGATGGCCGCGTGGCCAAGGGCTACACGGGCAGCGTGTTTCTGGATGTGTGGCAGGAGATGGTGGTGGCGGCCCGGCCCCTTTCCAAGGGCGAGCCCATCACTGCGGATATGCTGACTGCAGCCCGCAAGAACGCCTCCTACGCCAAGACTGAACTGTGGGATGCCAATCTGCAGGCCGGCCCCTGGCGGTTGGCCCGCAGCGTGGGCCAGGGCCAGCCCCTGACCCGGGGGGATGTGGAACCGTTGCCGGCCGTGGCCAAGGGCGCTGCCGTGGAAATGCTCTTCCAGGGCCGCTACGTCACCCTGCGGGTGCCGGCCCTGGCCATGGGCGATGGCGCCGTGGGCGATCGCATTCTCGTCAAGAACACGCAAAGCAACCGCGACGTCTTCGCCACCGTTCGGGACGCCCGTACGGTCACCGTCCAATAAGCACTACAAGGAGGACGCCATGCATCGTCGCCTCGTTTCCCTGACGCTCATGGGTCTTTTGGCCTCGGGCTGCGTCACGTCCAAGAATCAGGTGGAAACCATGCCCACCCTCACGCCGCCGCCGGCCGAGGACATGGAACCCCAGGCTGCCGGCAATCCCGGCTCGCTGTTCAATCCCGGGGACGCCCAGTACCTCTTCTCCGACAACCGCGCCCGCCGTATCGGCGATATTGTGCTGGTGCACATCACGGAAAGCTCCACCTCCAAGCTGGAGGCCAATACGGACACCTCCAAGGAGAGCACCAAGGAGCTGGGTGTGGAAAACGCCTTTGGGGCCACCAGCGTGGGCATCGGCAAGCTGCTGGGCTTCGATCCCTTGAAACTCAGCGGTTCCACCGGCACCACGCCGCTGGTGAAGTACGGCGATTCCAGTGACTTCAAGGGCGAAGGCTCCACCGAGCGCACGGCAGACGTGAGCGCCACCGTGGCCGCCCGGGTGACAAAGATCCTTCCTGGCGGGCTCATGCAGGTGGAAGGCGCACGGGAAGTGCGCATCAACGACGAAACGCAGATCATGGTGGTGCGCGGGCTGGTGCGGCCGCGGGACATCTCCTCGGACAACTCCGTGCTCTCCACCCACCTGGCTGATGCGCGCATCGAATACTACGGCAAGGGCGTGCTCGCGGACAAGCAAAAGGCTGGATGGCTCACCCGTTTGCTGGACAACGCTTGGCCATTCTAAGTTTTTTTCAGGATGGCATGGTGTCTGCTCATCCGTATTCCAAGCAAGGAGCGCCGTCATGAAATTGTCTCGCCAGTTCGTGGTGCTTACCGCCACCTTTCTGCTGCTGATCCTGGCTGTCCCCCCGGCAGGCGCGGTGCGCCTCAAGGACATCGCCACGTTTGGCGGCGTGCGCCACAACGATCTGGTGGGCTACGGTCTGGTGGTGGGGCTTTCGGGCACGGGTGACACCAACAAGAGCGAATTCACCATCCAGTCCCTGGTCAACATGCTGGAACAGCTGGGCGTGGCTGTGGACAAGAAGAGCCTCAAGCCCAAGAACGTGGCGGCGGTGATGGTCACCGCCAAGATGCCCGTCTCGGCCAAGCCCGGCACGACCCTGGACGTTACCGTCTCGTCGCTGGGGGACTCCTCCAGTCTGTTGGGCGGCGTGCTCCTGATGACGCCCATGAAAGGCGTGGACGGCAAGGTCTACGGTCTGGCCCAGGGGTCCCTGGCCCTGGGCGGCTACAGCGTGGAAGGCGCGGCCGCCAGCGCCACCAAGAACGTGGTCACCGTGGGCCGCATCCCCAACGGGGCCATGGTGGAACGCGCCATCCCCTTCGAATACAACCAGCAGGAAGAGCTCTCCATCCACATGAACGTGGCGGATTTTTCCACCACCATGCATGCGGTGGAGCGCATCAATCAGACCATGGGCGGCGAATTCGCCCATCCCAAGGACATCACCACCATCCAGCTCACCCTGCCGCCCTCGGCCCAGGGCAATCTGGTGCCCCTGATGGCCTCCCTGGAAAACATTGAAATTTCTCCGGATTCCAAGGCAAAGGTGGTGGTGGACGAAAAGACCGGCACCGTGGTGCTGGGCCGCAACGTGCGGCTGTCCCGGGTGGCCGTGGCGCATGGCAACCTGCAGATCGTGGTGCAGGAAAACGCCAACGTCTCCCAGCCGGGTCCCTTCAGCGGCGGGCAAACAGTGGTCACGCCCGAGACGAACATCGGCGTCACCGAAGAAAACCGTCGGCTGGTCATGCTGGAAGGCGCCACCCTGCAGGAAATCGTGGACGGGCTCAACGCCATCGGCGCCACCCCGCGCGACCTGATTTCCATCCTGCGCACCCTCAAGAGTGCCGGAGCGCTGCATGCGGAACTGGAGGTGATTTGACATGACCACCACGCCCACCGCGGCCATCATGGACGCCTCCCTTTCCTCCCTGGATCAGGCCGATCTGCTGACACGCAGACGGCAGGTGGATCAGATCCGCCACGAAATCGCCGGCGGCGACGAGGCCGCGGCCCGACGCAAGGACGCCAAGCTCAAGGAGGCGTGCCAGGGGTTCGAGTCCATCTTTCTGAACAAGATCTGGACCCAGATGCGCCAGAGCCTGCCCAAGGAAGGCTACCTCCACAGCAAGGAGGAGGATTTCTATCAGCAGATGTTCGACAAGGAGCTGATGGACAAGATGGCCAGCAATGGCGGCCTGGGCCTGGGGGACATGCTCTACAAACACCTCAAGGAATCCTCGGAGCGAGTCTCCAAGGCCACCTCGCCCTCCAAGCCCACGAACCCCTTGCCCCTGGCGGTTGCAGATACGTTGCGGCTGGCCAGCCAGGTGCGGGGGACGCGGGATGGATGGAGCGCGGAAGGGGCGGCCCAGACTCGCGACGCCCAGCCCCAGGCCGAAAGCGATCCCGGTCTGGCCATGGTGGCCTATGCGCCTTATGGGCAGGCCGACGCCCAGGGCGGCCCGCTGGACGAAGGCTTCGATGTGCAGCCGGGAGCGCTGCTGCGGCCGGAACTCAGGCCCATTCCTGCCCCCGCCATCGACCTGCAAAAGCCCGCGCCGTTGCAGAACGTGCTGTTCGACCCGAACATGCCCGTGGACGGTCGCGAGCTTACCTCGCTGGATATGCAGGCCATGCAGGCCGGGGGGCAAACCCTGGGTGAACGCCTGGCCAGTGCGCCCATCGCCCAGGCCGGGAACATGCCGCCTGCGTCCGGGCTGGAATCGTCCGGGGCGGAACAGTTGATGCCAGCCGCTTCCAACGCAGCCCAGAGCCGGGCCGCCGAGGCCTACACCCGGGCGGATCGCACCGCCCAGATCCCGCAGGACGCCCAGAATCCGCAGGCTTCGCAAACCTCGCAAGCCGCCCGTCCCGCTCGCACTGCCCGCGAAGGACGCCGCTCCAACATGCCGCTCATCACGGATCCCGTGCAGGGTGAAGTCACCTCCACCTTTGGCTGGCGCGACGATCCGTTCACCGGCAAGCGGGCCTGGCACTCCGGGGTGGACATCAAGGCCGCGGAAGGCGCGCCAGTGGGCGCATGCTGGGATGGGACGGTCGTTTTTGCCGGCAGCGGCGGGCAATACGGCAACACCGTGGTGCTGGAACACGCCGGGGGCTGGAGAACTTTTTACGGGCATGCCAGGGACTTGGCAGTGAAGCCGGGCCAGGTGGTCAAGGCTGGCCAGCAAATTGCAACGGTGGGGCAGTCTGGCCGCACCACGGGACCGCACCTGCATTTTGAAATCCGGCAAGGTGGCTTGGCCTGGGACCCCCAGCAGGTCAAGGAACACCTGCTGGCCGGGACAGACAAGGCCAACAGAAGCTGAAAACACGAGCAGATAAATTATACACGCAGGAGTCGCCATGCATCGCGCCCTCATCGAACGTCTTCTTCGCCAGTGGAAAGCGCTGCTGGTCCTGGATCATTTGCAGCAGGAAGAGTTTTCCCTGCTCGCGGAGCGTCAGCCGCAGGCTGTGGCCACCATCGAGTTTTCCATTCACGAACTGATGCGCCAGATTGTGGACGAGCGGCACGCCGTGCGAGCCATGCTGCAGGGCCGTCGGCTCAGGGCCTTGATGGCCGACCTGCCGCCGGAACTGGGCGCCAGGACCCTGCTGTCGGATTTCGATCACATCCAGGGCCTGCCGGTCTTTGCGCCGGAAGTGGCGCTGGTGGAGGTGTACGAAACACTTCTGAAACTGGTGGACGATGCCGAGCAGCACTGCGCCAGACAGGCGGAGAAAAACACCGCCCTGGCCCTTGGATTGTACGATCAGAGCAAGAGCCTCCTGGATTTCATGCACAAGGAAATCCAGCCCGAAAACGGCGAGGTGTATTCGCGCAAGGGAGCCATGCGCAAATCCCGGGGCGCTGCTGCCCTGGTGCAGGGTCGTCTGTAACACGCCGTCGCGCCGTGCCGAGCGCAGAAGGGAGGCAGTATGCCAGGTGTCAGTTCCATTCTCGATATGGGCAAGTGGGCGCTCTTTGGGGCCCAGGCCGCCATTGAGACCACCGGGTCCAATATTTCCAACGTCAACACCGTCGGGTACAGCCGGCGCTCGGTGGTGTTCCAAGAAAACATCTCCCTGAACAACATCCCGGGCCAGCTCGGCACGGGCGTGGTGGCCAAGGAGGTGGTCCGCAATTACGATGAATTCGTGGAATCCCAGTACCTGGACAAGCACTCCCGCGAGCTCTACTACCAGACCCTGTACGACAACCTCAGCTCCGTGGACGGGCTGTTCAACGAATCCAACACGGACGGCCTTGCCGCTTCCCTGAACAAGTTCTTTGCGGACTGGAACGATCTGGCCCTGCGCCCCGAAGATTACGCCACCCGCGAACAACTGCTGGGCGATACCCAGGGGCTCATCAGCCTGTTTCAGAACATGGACGGCGACCTGCAACAGCTCCAGCAGCTTGCGGACGAGCAGGCCCTCCAGCAGGTGGACATCGCCAACACCCTGCTCGATACCATTGCCGACCTGAACAGCCAGATCAACAACTACGATATCCCCGGCTCCAACAACGCCAACGCCCTGTACGATCAGCGCGACCAGGCCCTGCGCCAGCTCTCCGAGCTGATGGATATCAAGATCGTCAACCGCGGCCTGGGCACCACCGGCCTTGGCGGGGATATTGTCGTCACCACCACAGCCGGGCATACGCTGGTCCAGGGCGGCGAAGCCTACCGCATCGCCTATGAAGGCCCGCAGGCGTCCAAGGCGCTCACCACGCAGTCCACGTTCGACGGCATGGTCAATTTCTCCGGGTCTGATGATTTCGAATACACCATCGAGGTGGTCAAGGCCGGCGCAGTCACCAACGCCACGGACGGCAGCGCCGCGCAGTTCCGCGTCTCCCTGGATGGCGGCAGCACCTGGCTGACCGACGCAAACGGCCAGGAACTGCGGTTTGATGCCCGGCCGGAATCCGGCAAGGTGCAGGTGCGCGACCTCGAAATCTGGTTTGATGACGCCACTCAGCCCATGGCCGTGGGCGACAAGTTTTCCGTCATGCCCCGCAACGGCCTGTACTGGTACGAGAACACCGCCAGCAAGATGAACATCACGCCCGTGCTGCGCGGCGACGGCACCGTGGACAGTTCCCGGCTCACCACCGGTTCTCTCTCGGCGCTCATGAACTTCTCCGGCCCCACCGTGGGCGGCTACCGCGACAAGCTGGACGCCGTGGCCAAGAGCCTCATCTGGAACGTCAACCGTCAGCACAGCCAGGGTGCCGGCCTGGTGGCGGTGACGGAAATGCTGGGCACCTATTCCGTGAATTCCACCAGCCTGGCCCTGGGCTCCAACTCCTCGGGGCTGGCCTTTGCGGAATACATGAACAAGACGCCCGGCAACGTCAGCGTGTACGTGTACGACATCGCCAACGGGGAACTGGTGTCCAACGCCGCGCCCACCTCCTTCGGCCCGCTGGACTTCGATTCTGCCACCCCGGGCGTGCAGAATTTCGATCCCAGCATCCATTCGATGGAGGACGTCCGCGACGCCGTCAACAACACCTACGGCGACTATTTGACAGCGGACATCGTCAACAACCAGCTGCGCATTCGCGCCCAGAGCGGCTATTCCTTCGCCCTGGGGTCGGATACCGTGGGACTCACCGCCGCCCTTGGCCTGAACACGTACTTCACGGGCGAGGGGGTGTCGGATCTGGCCATCAACCCCGCCGTGCTCGCCAGCGCGGATCGCGTCAACGCCGGGCACATCAACGGCGCCGGGGAAGTCAACTTCGGGGACAACTCCGTCGCGCAGGCCATCGCCAAACTGCAGACGCAGAATGTGACCATCATCAGCTCCTTCGGGACCAGCTCCAACCAGACCCTGGGCGACTATTACGCCACCCTGGTCTCCGCTGCCGGTACGGATACCGCCGGAGCCCAGTTCGGCTGGAGCTACAGCAAATCCCTGGCAGACTCATTGGATGAACGGCAGCAGTCCGTGGCCGGCGTGAACCTGGATGAAGAAATGGCAGCCTTGGTGAAGTACCAAAGCTCCTACCAGGCCGCGGCAAAACTCATTACCACGGCGGACGAGATGTTGCAGATCGTCCTCGGGCTCAAGCAGTAAGGAGGGGCGGTCATGGCATATGTGCGCGTATCCCAGCAGTCGCTGTTCAGGCATCACATCAGCAACATGAACTCGTCGCTTTCGACGTTGATGGAACTCAATATCCAGACGGCGAGCCAGAAGCGCATCAACAAGCCCTCGGACGACCCCGCCGGCACCTCCCAGGTGCTGGCGTATCGCAATCAGTTGAGCCAGATCGATCAGTATCAGGAAAATATCGACACCGCCCGGGGCTGGCTCGGTCTGCAGGACAATGCCTTGACGCAGGTGAACACCGTGCTCACCCGCATCAAGGAACTGGCGGAACAGGCCGCCAGCGGCACCTACGATGCCAGCAACCGGGAACAGATCGGCTTCGAAGTGCGCGAGCAGTTCGAGCAGCTCATCCAGCTGTCCAACACCGAGTACGAAGGCAAGCACCTCTTCGCCGGCCAGAAAACCGGGACAAACGCCTTTGTGCAGGGGCTGGCGGTTACGTCCAACGATGCCGCGCTCCCCACCTCGTCCTTCAATATCACCGGGGCCTCCGACGCCACGCAGGTGGTGCAGTTCCTGAGCGACGGCACCGTGGGCACGGACAGCCTGGAGTACCGCTATTCCAACGACGGCGGCCAGAACTGGACCACCGCCACCCTGGCCGCCGGGGATACCACCCTGGTGATGAACGGGGTGCGCGTGACCATGCAGGCCGGCAGCGTGGTGAGCGCCGTGGACCCGGACGTGCAGGACACCTCGGAAGACAACGGCACCTGGCTCTGGGTGCGGCCTGCGGCCGTCTATCAGGGCGACGATCAGGACGCCGTTGCCGTGGACAACTACGGCGGCAACAATACCGTGGCGGGCAGGGCGCAGGGCCTCTTTTCCCAGGATGTCATGGTCCGCATCGACAATACCGCCACCACCACGCTGGATGGACCCATCGAGTATTCTTACAGCACGGACAACGGCAACACCTGGACCACAGGCAATACCTTCGTCAACAATACGCCCGGTTCGCCCGCCTCGCTGGTGGTGCCCGGCGGCTATCTGGAACTCTCCGACAATGGCGGCAACACCCTGGAGCCCGGCGAACAGTTCGTCATCCGGCCCCGGCAGGCGGAGATGTCGTTCCAGATTTCGGCCAGCGAATCCATTACCGTCAATGCCATCGGCAAGGACATCTTCGGCGGCATCTACTACGAGCCGTATTCCAACTCGCCCACGGCAGCCTACGACGGGGACCAGCGCAACATGTTCGAGGTGGTGGGGCGGCTGGTGGGGTTCATCGAATCGAACAACGAGGCGGGCATTTCCCAGTCGCTGGAGGAATTGCGCGGGGCCAGCGAGCACGTGCTGACCCAGGCGGCCCGGGTGGGCGGCCGGGAAAACCGGCTGGAAGTCTCGGCCAACGTGCTTACCTCCCTCAAGCTCAACAAGGAATCCCGGCTGAGCACCGTGGAAGACGCCGACGTGGCCGACCTGCTGACCAAGGTGGCCCAGCAGCAGCTGGTGTACGAGGCCGTGCTCAAGACGTCCTCGCAAATCATGCAGATGAGCCTGATGAACTACATCTAAGGCGACATCCCGGCATTGCGTGCGGGCGAACACAGATTTCGCCGCTGCAGCACTGGACGCATCAGGCCGGATATGCGAGGAACATCCAACCCGGTGCATCTCGCCCGGGCGTGCAGCATGCGCGTTCAACCAGCCGGCATTGTCCGGCGCAACGGCAGGCGAGGCCATGCTCATTTTGACGCGGCGGCCAGGCGAAGCGCTCTACCTGGGAGACGACATTCGCATCACGGTCCTGGGCGTTCAGGGCAAGCAGATCAAGCTTGGCCTGGAGGTCCCCAAGGACATGACCGTGTATCGCGAGGAGATCTATCTTCGCGTGCAAGAACAGAATCAACTGGCCCTGGCCTCCAAAGACGAGGACCTGCTGGCGGCGACGCAATTATGGCAAGGCACCAAGAAAAAGTGATCCAGACCCGCCTGGGCGAGCGGACCATCGAGATGGACAAGATCCTCACCTTCCCCCGCGGGTTGGTGGGATTGGAGACAAGCCGCGATTTCGTGCTGCTGCAGATGCGGGACGAATCGCCCTTTCTCATTCTGCAAAGTCTGGAAGACCCCAGAGTCGGCCTGCTGGTGGCGGACCCGTACAGCTTTCTGGGCGAGTACGACGTCAAGCTGGGCGAGGCGGAACAAAAGCTGCTGCAGCTGGACGACGTGGAGCAGATGGTGGTCCTCGTCACCGTGACCATTCCCCCCGGCGCGCCGGAAAAGACAGCCCTCAACCTCTCCGGCCCCATCCTGGTGAACCAGGGCGCCCGCCTGGGCCTGCAAGTCCCCCAGCCAGACAGCCGGTACCCGGCCAAGATCTATCTGCACGAGCAGCAGCTGGCGGAATCCGCCGAATAGCACCGCGTCCCATGGTTTAAAATTTCTCGGGGGAAGACCGTTCGCAAGAAAGGTTTTCCCCCGAGAGTTCTTTTCAAACGCAACGTGCGCCAGAGCATTTTGTCTTTGAGAAGAGTTCCCCCAGACCCCCTCCCCAAAGACTTTTTTTGGTATANAGGTTTCCCCTCTCGCAAAGTCCCTTTTCAAAATTAAAATGCCTTAAAACTCCAGGCTTCCCGGTGTTCTGGGGTAGGCGATGACATCCCGGATGTTCGGGATGCCCGTGGCGAACATCAGCAGGCGCTCGAAGCCCAGGCCGAAGCCGGCGTGGGGGGCGCTGCCGTATTGGCGCAACTCCAGGTACCACCAGTAGGGGGCCGGATCCAGCCCCTGGGCCTGCATGCGGGCCTGGAGCACCTCCAGCCGTTCCTCGCGCTGGCTGCCGCCGATGAGCTCGCCCACGGTGGGCACCAGCAGATCCATGGCCGCCACGGTTTCCTGATCGTCATTCACCCGCATGTAAAACGGTTTGATGCTGGCGGGATAGTTGCACAGGAACACGGGCTTGCCGAATTTCTTCTCGGCCAGATATCGTTCGTGCTCGGTCTGCAGATCCGTGCCAAAGGCGACGGGGTACTGGAAGGACTCGCCGGCGTCGCAGGCGGCCTGCAGCAGGCGCACGGCCTCGCGGTATTCCAGGCGCTCGAAGGGCGCGTCGGCCACCTGGGTCAGCCGGGCCAGGCACTCCTTGTCCACCCACTGGTTGAAGAGGGCCAGATCCGCGGCGCAGTGGTCCAGCAGATGCCGGGCCACGGCCTTCACGAAGGCTTCGGCCAGATCCATGTTCGCCGTGAGGTCGAAGAAGGCCATCTCCGGCTCGATCATCCAGAACTCCGCCGCATGCCGCGCGGTGTTGGAGTTCTCGGCCCGGAAGGTGGGACCGAACGTGTACACCTTGCCCAGGGAGAGCGCCAACGGTTCGGCCTCCAACTGCCCGGACACGGTGAGGAAGGCGTCGCGCCCGAAGAAGTCCGCCGCGGCGTCCTCCTTGCTGCCGCGCGGCAGGGCGGTGACGCGGAACAGCTCGCCCGCGCCCTCGCAGTCCGATCCCGTCAGGATGGGCGTGTGCACATAGGTGAAGCCCTGATTGCGGAAGAAGTCGTGCACGGCGAAGCTGGCCTCGGACCGGATGCGGAACAGCGCGCCGAACTTGTTGGTGCGTGGCCGCAAGTGGGCGATGCTGCGCAGAAACTCATCGGAATGGCGCTTCTTCTGCAGCGGGTAGTCCTCCGGCGCAGGGCCGATCAACTCCAGGGACACGGCCTTGAGCTCCCACTGCTGGCCCTTGGCCGGGGAGGGGATCAGCTCCCCCTGCACGGCCACGGCCGCGCCGGTGAGAATCTCCTTGAGCCGGTCGCCGCCGGGCACGGTCTCGTCCACCACGCATTGCAGGTTGGCCAGACAGGAGCCGTCGTTGAGTTCCAGGAAGGAAAAGCCTTTGGCATCGCGCCGGGTGCGCACCCAGCCGCGGACCAGGACGGACGGCAGGGGGGACAGGCTGGCAAGCAGGGTCTTGATGGATGGGGTATGCATGAGCGTCTCGGATGAGGTGATCAGTCTTTTGGAAACAAGGACTCGTCGTCGGCCATGTCTTCTGTCGCGGCCTCGTCGCCTGCCGTCGCCACGGGTTCGGGCGGCAGACGCACATCACGTTCCCAGTCGATGCGGCGGACGATCTCCTGACTCAGCGCCTCCAGGCCCTGGCCGGCCCTGGCGGCAATGGGCACGGCGTCCGGAAAGCGGAAGCGCAGGGCGGCCTGGGATTCTTCGTCCAGCAGGTCCCACTTGTTGAGGATCAGCAGCCGCGGCACGTCCTGCAACTGCATTTCGCGCAGGATGTCTTCCACGGCCTGATTGTGGAGATCGAGTTCCGGATGCGAGGCGTCGGCCACATGTAGCAGCAGGTCGGCGCTTTCCAGCTCCTCCAGGGTGGCCCGGAAGGCCTCCTTGAGCTCCTCGGGCAGGTGGCGGATGAAGCCGACGGTATCGGTCAGGATGAGTTCGCGTTCCTCGGGCACCCGCAGGCGGCGGGTGGTGGGATCCAGGGTGGCGAAGAGCTTGTTTTCCGCCAGCACGCTGGCCTGGGTCAGCACGTTGAGCAGGGTGGACTTGCCGGCGTTGGTGTAGCCCACCAGGGCGGCCACGGGCACGCCGGCCCGGGCCCGACGGCGGCGGGCCGCGGCGCGGTGGCGGCGCAGCTCTTCCAGCTGCTTCTTGAGGCGGGTTTCGCGCTCGCGGATCTTGCGGCGGTCCATCTCCAGCTTCTGTTCGCCAGGACCGCGGCCGCCGATGCCCCCGGTAAGGCGGGAAAGCGCCTTGTTCTTGCCCACCAGCCGGGGCAGGGTGTAGCGCAGCTGGGCCAGCTCCACCTGCAGCTTGCCGGCGCGGCTGGTGGCGTGCTGGGCAAAAATATCCAGGATGAGCATGGTGCGGTCCAGCACCTTGCGCTCGGTGGCGTCGGCCAGGTTGGAAAGCTGCGAGGGCGAGAGATCCCCGGCAAAGAGCACCAGCCCGGCCCCGGCCTGCAGGGCCTGGGTTTCCAGCTCGGCCAGTTTTTCCTTGCTGAGGATGGTGGCGCTGTTCAGGCTGTGCACGCGCTGAATCATGCGCCCGGCCGGCACCACGCCGGCGGTCTCGGCCAGGGCTTCCAGCTCGTCCAGCTCGCGTTCCTGGGCAGACTTGGGCGCGGTGGAGATGCTCACCAGCACGGCGCGCGCCGCCTCGCCCGTGCCTGCTCCCGGTGTCGGCGAGGTGACCTGACGTCGGGATTCCGACGGCGCAGGCGCCAATCTGGCCCACTCGTCTTCCAGGGCCTGGGCCAGCTCGGCAAAATCCACCTCCACATGATCCCAGGGCACCACGTCATGGACCTGATAGGCCGGCTGTTCGGCCCGGGGCTCGTCGTCCTCCTCGCGGGGGGCAGGGGTCGCGGGCAGCAGGTTGGCGTATTGCAACCGTCGGGGCTCGCCCTGATCGTCCACGGTGAGCACGGCCAGGGAGTCCAGCCGCAGGAAGAGCATGTCCATCAGGTCTTCGCGGGAGAGCAGGTCCGGCGTCAGGTGCGTGTGCAGGAGCCTGAGGCCGCGCAAGCGGCCTGCGCCCAGGCGGGCGCGGGGCAGTTCCGGAATGTAGATGGACCCAGGTTCGCCCACGATGACCATCTGCGGCCGGCCCTGGCGGTCGATGAGCAGGCCGAGCTGCCGGCCCACGCCGCGGGAGAGGATGGCCAGCTCGCGGGCCTGTTCCGTGGTGTAGCCGCTCTGGTTGGGATAGCGGCGGGTGTACAGCCGGGAGAGGGCCTTTTGCTGACTGGGCTTCAGGCCCTGGAGATTGCCTTGCAACTTGGAGGCGATGGTGGACGCTCCTGATGGAATGTGATGCGCCAATGCAGAAGATCGCCCGAGGAAACACCGTTCCCCGGGCGACGTGCGAAAACGGCTAGCCGACGCTGGGGCTGGCGAAGTAGTCGGCAATCATGGCATCGTAGGCGGACGTGGCCTGGAACGTCTTGGAGGCCAGCTTCCGACGCAGGGACAAGCCGACTTGCCCGTCATTGGCCTTGAGTTCCGTCATGATGGCGGGATAATCCGCCGGGTCCGGCGCCACGAGCATGGAATGGAAGTTCTTGGCTGCGGCGCGCAGCAGGGTGGGGCCGCCGATGTCCACCTGCTCCACGGCGTCCTTGAGGGCCTGGCCCTCGCGCACCGCCTTGGCAAAGTTGTACAAGTTCACGCAGATGCAGTCGAAGGGCAAAATGTGCAGCTCGCCCAGGGTCTTCAGATGCTCGGGGTTGTCCTTGTCCGCCAGCACCCCGGCATGGATGTGCGGATGCAAGGTTTTCACGCGACCGCCCAGGATTTCTGGGAATCCTGTCACCTGGCTCACGGGCGCCACGGGCAGGCCGGCCTCGGACAGGGTTTTCCACGTGCCGCCAGTGGAAACCAGCTCCACGCCAGCGGAATGCAGGAAGGACGCGAACTCCACAAGCCCGGTCTTGTCGGACACGCTCAACAACGCGCGTTTGATCGGCAACAGCTCCATGACCTCTCCTCACGCAAGGGTATTTCCCTGGCAACTGCCACACTTCCGGCCCGCAGGCAAGGCGGCAGTGGGCGGCGCAGCGCATTCCCTGTCCGGCGCGCCAGCTACCGGACAGGGAATGTGCGCATGGGGAGGGGAGAGATCATATGCGGACTGGCGTTTGCAATTCAGGACGCCAGGGCAAGGTGCTCGTACAGCTCGCGGGCGGCCGTGTTGCCGGGATCGCGGGTCATGAGGGTTTCCAGATGCCGGCCGGCGTCCGCATGACGGCCCAGGCTGGTCAGGCAGCCGGCCAGGGCAAAGCGGATGTCGTCCTTGAGCGGATTGACAGCCAGGAAATTTTCCAGGTGCGGCGTCACTTCGGCCAGACGGTCCAGCACGTACCCGGTCTGAATGAGGCCGAACACAGCCACCATGTTTTCCGGATTCAAGGTCAGGGACGTGTGGAAGCGGGCAAAGGCTTCGCCATACTGCCCATGCTCCATGGCGATGAGTCCGATGCCGGCCTCGGCCTTGTCGCTGGGGCCGATGGAGGCCGCTTTCTGATAGTGGGTCATGGCCACGGCCAGGTTGCCCCGCTGCACGGCGATGGTGGCCAGGCCCATGTACGGGTCCGGATGGATGCCGTTGGAGCTGGCAGCCTTGCAGTAGTACTCTTCCGCTTTGTCCAGGTCGCCCATGAACAGATAGCACTCGCCCAATTCTTTGTTGATTTCGTATTCGAGATGATCGCTCATGACTCCCCTCCGGCGGGGTGGTTGGGTTCCCACTGGCTTCGTGTGTCCCCGCGTTGTGTTGCAGTCCTCATGGCGAGAGACGCTTGCTGAAAACCGGGGCAGGGGGGCAGGAACTGCCTGCCCGTGCCGACGCTGGTTTTTAAGCAACAGCCGTGCCAAGGACAGCCGCCGTAGCGCCCACCTTGTGTTGACTGTCGGCGCACCCGCCCGCCCTGCCTCCAGGCGACGGCTTTTTGGACATTCCACTGCGGGATTGTGGCGCGCCTGACGTAATAAGTAAAATAAAATTAGACTGTTAGAGTATTGTCTTCGGCGTGGAACACCCTTTGCAGAAAACCGGGCGTTACGTTTTGATCACGGCCCGGCAATGCAGCGGGCACTGTAGTACTTAAGGAGTGGTGCAATGCGGACCTTGTTTCCTGACCATGCCGAACTGGTAGGCAAAGTAATGGACATGCGCATGGAACGTCAGAATGTCGTCATGGCGAATCTGGCAAACATGCGTACCCCTGGCTACAAGGCCATGCGATTGGAGTTCGAGGAAGATTTGCAGGCAGCTCTCAATCTCGACGCAAGGGGAAAGCTCTCCAGAACCAGTGGCGAGCATTTGGCCCGCAAATTCGACCCCAACACATTCCAGGATACATACAATAAAGAGTTCCAACCGCACGTGGTGCACGGCCGGGACCGGGTGGATCTGGACAAGGAAATGGCCGTCATGAGCAAGAACAACATGATGTACAACGCGCTTGCCACCGTGCTCAAGAAGCATTTTGAAGGCATGAAGACCGCGATTCAGGAAGGGAGCAAGTAAATGGACTTCATGACTGCATTCGATATCGGTGCGTCCGCGCTCTCTGCAGAGCGCACCCACATGAACATCATCTCCATGAACCTAGCCAACGCCAAGACCACGCGCACGGCCGAGGGCGGGCCCTACCAGCGCCGCAGCGTCACCCTGGCAGCCACGCCGGTGCAGTCGCCCTTTTCCAAGGCCATGAAAAACGCCCTGGATCGCGAGCTGCAAGGCGTGCGGGTGATGGACGTCGCCCGGGACAACCGGCCCTTCAAGCGCGTGTACGAGCCCGGCCATCCCGATGCCGACAAGGAAGGGTACGTCAACTATCCGGACATCAACGTGGTGGAGGAAATGGCCAATCTGATGACCGTTTCCAGGTCCTACGAGGCCAATACCGCCTCCATTGAGACCGCCAAGAGCATGTTCCAGAAAGCCCTGTTGCTGGGGCAATAACAGTTTTTTTTGAAGGAGCATTTCCATGGCCATCAACAAACTCGCCCTCGATGCCTACCAGAGCGCCCTGACCGAAGGTCTCAAGCTGCGCCAGGAAGCGACCAAGCCCAACTTCGCCGGGCCCGACGACAGATCGACCGCCAACGGCCGGACCTTTTCGGAAACCGTGAGCAAGGCCCTCGGCGACGTGAATCAGATGCAGACCGAAAAGAACACCATGATCGAAGCCTTTGCCGCCGGCGAAAACGAAAACGTGCATGAACTGATGATTTCCTTGCAGAAAGCTGGCCTGGCCATGAGCATGACCACGGCCGTGCGCGGCAAGGTGCTGGAAGCGTACCGCGAACTCTCGAAGATCACTTTCTAACCAGGCGGCCGGTGCCTGAGCAGGAGCGACCATGGCCAACATGATCACCACCACCATCGAACGGTTCAAAGGATTCTGGGCCAGGACCAACGTGACCCAGCGGGTCTTTCTGGCCGGGCTGACTGTGGCGGTGGTCGCCGCCTTTATGTTCATGCTGGTCATGCTCAACCAGCCCAACATGAAGGTGCTCTACACCCAGCTGGCCCCGGAAGACGCCAACCGCATTGTGGAAATCCTCAAGGCGGAAAAGGTGAAGTACTCCCTGGTGGACAACGGCGCCACCGTGATGGTGCCCGAGGCCCTGGTGTACGACCTGCGGCTGCGCATCGCCGGGGAAGGCGCCATGGTGGGCCAGGGGGTGGGCTTTGAGATTTTTGATGAACTCAAGATGGGCCAGACGGACTTCGTGCAGAAGATCAACTACCAGCGCGCCCTGCAGGGCGAACTGGCCCGCACCATCATGGAGTTCCCGGAAATCGAAAAAGCCCGGGTCCATTTGGTCATCCCCAAAAAGAGCCTGTTCATCGAGGAAGAAGCCAGGCCCTCAGCCTCCATCGTACTGCAGGTGCGCGACGGCAAGAAGCTGGACCAGAAGCAGGTGCAGTCCGTGGTCAATCTGGTGGCCATGGCTGTGGAAGGTTTGGACAAGGATAAGATCACCGTCACGGACACCCGCGGGCAGTCCCTGTTTGCCCCCAGCCAGGACGGCACCCTGGAAGGCCTGACCACCACGCAGCTTTCCTACAAGCAGACCATGGAGCGCAGCTACGAGCGCCGCATCGAAGAGATGCTGGCCCCGGTGGTGGGTACCGGCAAGGTCATCGCCAAGGTCAATGCGGATCTGGATTTCTCCCAGCGCACCATCCGCAAGGAGTCGTGGGATCCGGAAAAGGCCGTCATCCGCAGCGAGCAGCGCAGCGAAGAAAGCACCCAGGGCCGTGCCAACACGGAATCCGGCGTGCCCGAGGCCAATTTCCGCGGCGACGGCATCACCGGCGCCCTCTCCACCCAGGAATCCAACCGGGAAACCCGGACTACCAACTACGAAATCAACAAGGAAGAGCAGAGCATCGTGGCGCCCGTGGGCGAGCTGAGCCGGCTCACCGTGGCTGTTATCGTGGACGGGATGTACGAAAAGGGGGAAGGCGCGGAAACATACACCTTTGTGCCACGTTCAGAGGAAGAGATGGCGCGCTTCCAAGAGCTGGTCAAGGGTGCCGTGGGCTACGAATCCTCCCGTGGCGACACCGTGCAGGTGAACAATATTTCCTTTGGCGGTCCGGAAATCGAGGAAAAGCCGTCCTTCACCAAGATGGCCCTTGATTTGCTCTTGCGCAACATGAAGACAATCCTTAGCTTCGTGGCACTGGTGATCTTCGTGATGGTGGTGGTGCGGCCGGTCATTCTGGCCCTCATCCGCCCCAGCGTCACCGGCGAAGCCGTGGAGGGTCTGGAAGGCCTGCCCGAAGGCGAGCAGCGCCTGGCCCTGATGGAAGGCGACTCGGAAGAGCTGGAGGCCATGGACGCCATGCGCAAGATCGAGGACATCAAAGCCCATGCCATGCAGCTCACCGAGCAGCACATGGAACAGGCCGTGAACATTTTGCGCAACTGGATCAAGGACAACGAGCCGGCCCGCATCTAGCGGGCCCGGCCCCTTGCGCACCAGCCAAAGGAAGCTGCCACGATGGCCGAACGTCTCAAAGGCTCCACCAAAACCGCCATCCTCCTGCTCGCCATGGGCGACAAGTTCACCACCGAGATCTTCAAGCGGATGGACCGCCACGAGATCTCCTCAGTCTCCAGGGCCATGGTGGATCTTGCCACCGTGCCCAAGGAGCAGGTGGACGAGGTGGTGCGGGAATACCACCGGGCGCTCATCACCGGACAGGAGATGATCACCGGCGGGGAAGACGCCGTCAAGCGCATGCTCACCAAGGCCCTGGATCCGGATACCGCCAAGTACATCATGGACCATCTCAATCTGGACCACGGCCCCGCGCCCTTCCGGGAGCTGGAGAACGTCTCCCCGCGCATCCTGGCCCAGATCCTGCGCAACGAACACCCGCAGACGCTGGCCCTCATCCTGGGGCATCTGTCCTCGGATCAGGCGGCCCAGCTCATCTCCAACCTGCCGGCAGGCGTGCGGCCGGAAATCCTCATGCGGCTGGCCAGGCTGGAGGCCGTGCCCGAAGAAATGCTGGTGGAGGTGGACAAGGTGCTCCAGGCGCAGCTCATTGCCATGGGTGGCAAGGAAGGCAAGAAGGTGGGCGGCGTGCAGGCCGTGGCGGAAATCCTCAACGCCGTGGACCGCGCCACCGAGGAAGAGGTGCTCTCCGAAATCGAAGAGGAAAGCTCCCAGATGGCCGAGGAAATCCGCAACCTCATGTTCGTGTTCGAGGACATCAAGAGCCTGGACGACCGCCACATCCGCGAGCTGCTCAAGGAAATCTCCAACGAGGACCTCACCCTGGCCCTCAAGGGCGCCTCGGACGACCTGCAGCAGAAGTTCTTCGGCAACCTCTCCGAGCGTGCCTCCGCCATGATCAAGGAAGACCTGGAAATCATGGGGCCGGTCCGCCTCTCCGATGTGGAAGGCTCACAGCAGAATATCGTCAAGACGGTGCGCCGCCTTGAAGTGGAAAACCGCATCCAGATCAGCAGGGGGTCGGGAGATGTCTTTATCTAGCGCAGAACCCTTGCGGTACGGCAAGGTCATCCTGTCCAGCGGGCGCACCCTCGCAGGGGGGCTCTCCCTGGAAGAGCAGGGCGGACGCCGGGCCGGGCTCACGGACAAGGAAGAGACGGATTACATGGCCGCCGTCAAGACGCGGGCCCAGGAAATGGCCGTGCAGATCATCCGCGATGCCCAGGCCGAGGCGCTGACCCTCAAGCAGCAGGCGCATGAGGAAGGCTACCAGGCCGGTCTGGCCCAGGCCGAGGAGGAGCTGGGGCAGGCCCATGCCGCCATGGCCGATTCCCTGGCCCAGGCCCTGGCCGCCGTGCGCCAGGGATGCCGGGAAATTTTCGCCGCCAGCCGGGAGGATCTGGCCCTGCTGCTGCGCGCCAGCCTGGAAAAAGTGCTGGCCCAGGAACTGGAGACGCGGCGCGCCATTTTCCTGACCGCCTACCTGGAGGAAGCCCTGGAACGCCTGGACGGATTGACAGCCCTGACCGTGGCCGTGCATCCCGACGACGAACCCCTCATGGCCCACATCCTGGAGCTGGCCCGGCCCCGGTATCCCGATCTCGTCAGTTGGCGCGTGCGCACGGATGCCGCCCTGGGCCAGGGCAGCATTGTGCTGGAAAGCGGGCAGGGCATGGTCCACAACACCGTGGACGGCCGCCTGCAGGCCGTGCTCCAGGTGCTGGACGGCCTGGCGCTGCCCCCCACGGAGCGCGAGACGCTCCTTGATCAGGAGGGGTAGCCCATGGATCCCGCCGCCTGCCTTGCCGAACTCGCCGAGCTGGACCCCTGCCTGAGCTATGGCAAGGTGACCAAAGTGGTGGGGATGATTGTGGAAGGCCGCGGCGTCAAGGCCCCCCTGGGCGCGGTGTGCCACCTCATTCCCGAGAGCCACCGCGGCCGCAACGCCCCGGCCTGCCGGTCCGGGCACATTGCCGCCGAGGTGGTGGGCTTTCGAGACGGTGCGCTGCTCTTCATGCCCTATGGTGACATGCGCGGCATCCAGCCCGGCTCCCTCATCCAGAATTCTTCCATGCCCCCGCATTTTCCCGTGGGCGACTCCCTGCTGGGCCGGGCGGTGGACGCCTTCGGCGTGCCCCTGGACGCCCCCCAGGGGGCCTGCGTGCCCATGCATACCGGGCAGCACCGCCCGCTGTTCGCCTCCCCGCCCAATCCCCTGGCCCGGCCGCGCATTCTGACCCCCCTGGACGTGGGCGTGCGCGCCATCAACAGCCTGCTCACCCTGGGCAAGGGCCAGCGTGTGGGCATCATGGCCGGGTCTGGCGTGGGCAAGTCCACCCTCATGGGCATGATGGCCCGCTACACCAAGGCGGATGTGAACGTCATCGGCCTCATCGGCGAACGCGGCCGCGAGGTGGTGGAGTTCATGGAAAAGGACCTCGGCCCCGAGGGGCTGGCCCGGTCCTGTCTGGTGGTGGCCACCTCGGACCAAAGCCCCCTGGTGCGTCTGCGCGCCGCCTATGCCGCCACGGCCCTGGCCGAACACTTCCGGGATCAGGGCAAGGACGTGCTGCTGATGATGGATTCCGTGACCCGCTTTGCCATGGCCGCCCGGGAAGTCGGGCTGGCCGTGGGCGAACCGCCCACCACCAAGGGCTACACCCCCTCGGTGTTCGCCCAGCTTCCCAAGCTGCTGGAGCGGGCCGGGACCAACGAAAAAGGCACCATTACCGGTATTTATACCGTGCTGGTGGACGGCGACGACTTCAACGAACCCATTGCCGACGCCGTGCGTTCCATCCTGGACGGCCACCTCGTGCTTACCCGCGAACTGGCGGACCAGGGCCACTACCCGTGTATTGACATCCTCAAGTCCATTTCCCGTCTGAAAAATGACATCATCTCCGCGGAGATGTGCAGCGCCGGCCAGACGGTGCTGCGGCACATGGCCACCTACAAACGTGTGGAAGACATGGTCAACATCGGCGCCTACACCCCCGGAGCCAATGCGGACATCGACAAGGCCCTGCAGATGATCGGCCCCATCCGGCAGTTCCTGCAGCAGCCCGTGGCCGAGCAGAGCCCCCTGGAGCAGAGCTTCGCGGCCCTGGGCAAGCTGGCGGCGCAGTAGGGTACCGTATCCTTGAAAAAGGACGTTGCGAGAGGGGAAACCNAAGGTTCTCCCCTCTCGCGCGCTCCCCTTCCAAAACATGTATAGTACTTTGCAATTATAATAAAAGTCTTTGGAAAGGGGGTTCGGGGGAAAACCTTTCTTTAGAAAGGTTTTCCCCCGAGAACTCCGTTCAAAGATACCTTGTCCTAGCCGTCCTCGCGCAGCAGATGCTGGGCCAGGCGCATGGTCATGCCCAGGATCGCCTGGTGCGACAATTCCCGGCCGCGGTGGTGGCAGTCGCCCGCGGCAGTGCAGCCGATGCCCAGGGGATCCAGCACCACGGCGTCCTGCGGCAGCCCGCGCACCCCGCAGGCCAGACGCAGCAGGGCCAGCAAGGTTCGATGCGACCGCGACGCAGGATCCAGCAGCAGTTCCACCCGGGCCAGACGCTCCGAGCGGCCCTGGATGACTTCCTCCCGACTCACCACCACGCCACGCACCGCGCGCCCTTCGACCTCCTGCCGCTCCTTGCGCACCATGACGGTGCGGCCGGTCACATGGGTGGCCGTGGCCGGGGCCTGCCAGTCCAGGGTGCCGAACACGGCAGCCAGGGCCTCGCGCAGGGCGGCCGTGCGGTTGGCGTCCATGGTCTGCCCGGTCCGCAGGCGCTGGGCCGCCAGCGCGCCTCCGCCCAGCAGGGCCAGCACCGCCAGGGCGCCGGGCATGGTCACGGCATCATGCGCCAGATCCCGCGCCGCCGGAAAGGCGACCACGGCTGCGGTCAAGGTCAATCCCAACGACAGGATACCGAACACCGCCAGCACGGCCTTGCCCGAGATGGTGCGCCACACGGCGGCGTCTGGCGGCGGGGCGGGCAGGGCCGGCTCGGGCTCCAGCGGATCGGCCAGCAGCACGGCCTCCACCTCGGCGGCGGTCATGGCGCTGCGGCGCAGGTGGGACTGCAGGGGATTCGGACGCAGCACATACTGGACAAACAGCGCGGCCTGCCGCTCCACGGCATCGACGAAGAACAGGAATGTCAGGGCATGGACCAGCAGCGCGCCCAGGAGGAACTGCAGCCAGGAGGCGGCAAAGGTGGGATCTTCCCGATGCACCAGCAGGGCGGCCAGGGAGAAGAGCATGCCGCTGCCCAGAAACACGCCCAGACACTGCACCCGCGGCGGCAGTTCCGCCAGCGATCGCCCGCAACACGCATTCATGGCCGCACCCTCCGTGTTGGACAAGACGTAACACCGTCAGGACCTTGGCGCAATCCATGGGCAACAAAAAACGGCCGACGCCGCAGGGGGACGCCGGCCGAAAAAAGCGAGAAGTGGGAGCTAAAGCATTTTAATTTTGAAAAAGGACTTTGCGAGAGGGGAAACCTTTTTGCAAANTCTACAGAAAGGGGTTCCCCCAGGAACTCTTCTCAAAGATAAAATGCTCTACTTGCCCGTTTCGATGGGGTATCCGGCTTCCTGCCAGCCCACGATGCCGCCGGGATGGCGGGAGACGTTGGTATAGCCCAGCTTCACGGCCCACATGGCGCCGTTGTGGCTGCGGGTGCACTTGACGAAGCCGCAGTAGAACACGATGGGCCGGTTCAGATCCGGGCCGAGCAGGGCCTTGAACTGCTCCACAGTCTTGCCGTCGGTCTTGGCGGCGTCCCACTCGGTCAATTCCTCGATGGGAAACAGGAACTGCGCAGCGCCGGGCACGTGGTTCTTCACATAGGAATCTTCCAGGGGCATGGTGTCCACCACCAGCAGGTCTTTCACGGTGCCGAGCTTGCCGTGCAACTCTTCAGTGGTCACCAGGGCATAGCCGCCGCGGTCGGTTTCCCGCACCAGGTTCACGGCCTTGGTTTCGAGATCCAGTTCCTTCTTCACCAGATCGGCATGGGCAGGAACGACCAGACACAGCATGAACAGAGCGGCGACAGCCAGACGGGAGAAATGGGCGCGGCAGGCCAGGCGCATGAGGGCACTCCTTGATGGATGGTGAACGATTTCACCAGTCCTAGCCGGGAGTTGCGGGCGCAGGCAAATCGTTTGATGCAAGGATTACGGCGCGAAGTAATAGATAGTATCGATGCAACCGATTTATGCATGGCGGGACGCCGCCGGCCGCAGCCAGCGCCACCCGTAGCAATACGCACAGCCGGCCAGCATCCAGAGGTCCCGGATCAGGGCGGCCTTGAGGCTCTCGGGCGAGGCTTCGTCGCCGGTGCCGAAGCAGCCGCAATCGATGGATAATCCGCCCAGAATCCCCCACCACAGCACGGCAATGAAAAATACCAGCATGGCAGTCACCGCCGTGAGGCTGCCGCGCACGTTGGCGATGAGCCCCAGGCCGGCCAGCACCTCCAGCACGGGCAGGGAGTAGGCCACGTAATCGATGTATTCTTCGGCCAGGAGATCGTATTCCCAGATGGTATAGGCGAAGGCCTCAAGGTCGGCGAGCTTGTTTGCGCCCGCAAGAATGAACAAGCCGCCGATGGCGCAGCGGATGATGCGGTACAGCCAGATGGCGCCGAAAATCCGACGCCCTGCCGCGGCCACGGGGTGGAGTGCTGCCGTGTTCATGGCGCTCTTGTTGACGGAATTGCCCCAGACGTCAAGTGCGGGCGGCACGTACGGATGGCAAATGCGGACGGAAGGCATGAAGACGCAGTGCGGCAACGCACCGCACTGCGTCGATCAGGAAGGGCAGGACGATCAGGCATCGGTGCGCTGCATCTCGCCGATGAGTTCCCGGAGCACCGCAGCCTGACGGGTCAGCTGGGACACGGCCTGGGCAGCCTGACGCATGGCCTGGGAGGTTTCCGTGGAGATGGTGTTCACCTGTTCGATGGAGCGGTTGATTTCCTCGCTGGCCGAGGACTGCTCCTCGGAGGCCGTGGCGATGGACCGCACCTGATCCGAGGCGGCATCCACCAGCTGGACGATGCGGGCCAGGGATTCGCCGGAATTGTTGGCCAGGGTGGTGGCTTCCTCGATGCCGCGGGCGGCGCGATCCACATTGTCCATGTTGGCGCGGGTGCCCTGCTGGATGCCGGTGATGGCTGCGCCCACCTCTTTGGTGGCCTGCATGGTCTTTTCGGCCAGCTTGCGCACCTCGTCGGCCACCACGGCAAAGCCGCGTCCTGCATCGCCCGCGCGCGCGGCTTCGATGGCCGCGTTCAGGGCCAGGAGGTTGGTCTGATCGGCAATGTCGGAAATGACGTTCATGATCTGCCCGATGCTCTCCGCCCGGGCGCCCAGGTCGCCCATGTCCCGCTTGAGGGCCAGGGCCTTGGTTTCCACATCCTTGATGCTCTGCACCACGCGGCCGACCACCTGCTCGCCGTCCAGGGCCTTGCCCTTGGCATGATCGGAGGTCTCGGCGGCCTGGGAGGCGTTGCGGGCCACCTCCAGCACGGTGGCGTTCATTTCCTCCATGGCGGTGGCGGTTTCGGCCACGCGCCGGGCCTGCTCCTCCGCGCCTCGGCTGGACTGCTCCACCTGGGCGGACAGATCTTCCGACGCCGTGGTCAGCACCTCGGCCACCTGCTGCAACTGGACGGCCACGCGCATCATGCGCTGCATGGCCTGATCCGTACGCTGACGGGCCTGCTCGGCCTCGGTCGTGGCCACCTGGGCCTTGGCGGCCTGCTCCGCGGCGGCGGCGGACTGGGTATTGGCTTCGGCAATTTTCTCCCGAAGGCTGCCCACCATGGTGTTCAGACTCACGGCCAGCTCGCCGATTTCGTCTTTCTGGTCGATGTCCAGGGTGCGGTTGTACTCGCCGCGGGAGACCAGCCCGGCAAACTCCACCCCGCGCCGCACCGGCCCCACGATGGCTTTGGTGATGAGCACGGCGATGATGGCGGCCAGGACCACCGCGCCCACCAGGCCGAACTGCATGATACGGCCAGACTGGGCAAGCAGGGTGTCGGTTTCCTCGGCCAGATGGGCCACGTTGTCCATGCCGGCCTGGGCGATGGTCTGGGCGTGCTCCAGCAGTTCCTGCCCGGTGGCGGTCCGCGACTCCGCCAGGGTATGCAGGCTGTTGGTCGCCTCGATGAGCTTGTTCATCATGGCGGCATACTGGGCCACGCCGGCCTCGATGCCCTGCAGGGCCTTGAGCCGATCAGGCTCGTGGGTGGTGCTGGCCAGAGCCGTCAGCAGGATGGTGACCTTGGGGAAGATGGCATTGGCCTGCTGGAACAGGGCAATGTCGTTGGTGACGTCGCCGGTGAGGGTTTTGATGCGGATCTCGGCGATGTATTCGGCAATCTCGGCGATGGTCTGGAGCTTTTCCCGCCGGTCGGACAGCTGCTCCCGTGGGGCGTCCTGCTCAATGTCCTTCGCCAGGGCCGCGCCCTGGCCCTGCTCATATTCATTGATGAAGCCCATCACTTCGCCGGCCACCTTGACCCGCTGCTTGCGCACGGCCAGCTGCGCATCCACGGCAGCCTTGGTCTCCTTGACCATGCGTTCGTAGTCGGCAAGCAGGGTCGTGGTTTCTTCCATCTCCGCGCGCAATTTTTCCAGGCTGGGATACGCCCGGACCAGGGCGGCTGCCTCGCTCAAGGCCGTGCGCGCCTGTGCAAGGCTCCCCTGCGCCTGGGATAAATAGGCATTGTCGCCGCTCTGGGTATAGCCGCGCATGTCGAACATGGTCTGCAGCAGGTGCCGTTCAAGCCGGTTGGCGATGGCCACTTCCGGCACGTATTCGTGCCGCATGCGGTCGGAGTAATGCTGGGCTTCGCCCATATATATGATGGATACAATGCCCAGCAGACAGGCAATTGCCAGTATTAGCGCAAACCCTATACCGATTTTATACGCCAAGCGCAGGTTCTTCATGGCTGCTTCTCCCCGGGTGTGGTGGCCAGCACCCTGACTTCTCATGGGATGGACGATGGTGAATGCAACGGTGCCCGTCGTACAGGGCATTGCAGGGCAGGTCAATGCCGCCCCAAAAGCGGAGTTTGGGGTGGGCGGGGAGGTTTTGGATATTTGACGGGATCGCTTGACGAAAGACAAATAAATAGGCTAGTCGTGCTACGAAATTATTTTTAATAATATAATAAGGCTGTGTCATCAATAAAAGGTGTGTACATTGCATACTATCAGAGGGTTTTTGTGATCACACACCTGCGCATGCCGTCGTCCGCCATGTGGACGTGGGCACCCTGGTCTCTTCCGGGCCGTCCAATTGCGGCCCGCTGAATCCCCACGCCTATTCTCCCAACCAGATGTACGGCCAGGAGCTGGTGTACGACGCCCTGCTGGAATACGGCGAAGGCGGCGTCATCAAGCCCCGGCCGCCCTTGCCGCGGGAGATGGCGCACAATCGTGACCCCGCCGACAGGAGCGCGGCGTGCGGCAGAGGCTTGACACGACGGGGAAGGACGATCAACACATGCATGGACAGCGATATCTTGAAAAGCGTAAATGAGCGTTGCTATGCCACGCAGCGAATTCGAAAAAGTTCGCCTGGAGAAGCTTCTCCAGCAGTTTTGTGAGACGCAGGGACCACCGGCCCATATTCGTGACCAACTCAGATGGGGATTCAGGGTGGACCAGGCAAAGCAGACCATAGAACTTTTTGAAGTCCGCCCTCATTTTATGTACAATGACTTGGAAATCGAACACGGAGTAGCAAAAGCGCGGTATGTCAAAAGCAGCAAGACGTGGAAGGTGTACTGGATGCGAAGTGATTTGAAGTGGCACCAGTATGATATTGTTTCTGAGGTCAGGACTGTTGAAGAGTTTTTGACTGTAGTCAAGGCAGATGAGTGCTGTTGCTTCTTTGGGTAGTGTGTTTTGGGGGAGGAAGGCTGGTCACGGGAGAGTCGAGAGGGCGATGTGGCGGCAACGATTTAATTTTCTTGTTTTTTTTACATGGTTATATAGAAAATATCCATGAAAGATAAGCAAATTGTCATTGTAGCAGGTCCCAATGGGGCTGGCAAAACTACTTTCGTGGAAGTATTTTTGCCTAGTCTTTTCACAGTTCCTCTTTTTGTCAATGCGGATATGATTGCCAGTGGACTGGCGCCATTTTCTCCTGAAAGTGAAGCAATCCAAGCTGGTAAACTGATGCTGAAGCAGATCGATAAATACGTCTCAGAGGGTCTGAGCTTCTCTTTCGAGACGACCTTGGCAGGAAGAAGTTACGCAAAAAAGATTCCAGGGTGGCGGAGTCTTGGATATTCTGTCTGTCTCATTTTCCTTTCATTGCGAGATGCAAAAGCTGCTCAGGAACGAGTTGCCTACAGAGTCTCTCAAGGAGGGCACAACATCCCTCCTGAGGTGATTAAACGAAGATTTTATAACGGACTTAGCAATTTCAAGGCACTGTATCAAGGCATCGTCGACAGTTGGTTTTTATATGACAACATGGGCAAAACTCCTCGACTGATAGATTCTGGAGGCAAGTAGCATGGCAGTCAAAAGCAGAGAAGAGATGCAGGAATTGATTGAAAAAGCCCTGAAGCGATCTGCATTAAAGGCGCGTGAAGTCGCTTTTCAGACGAACACGCCTCTTGTCGTTGAAGTCGATGGTGAGTTGAAACATATTATGGTGACCGAACAGGATATTCAAGAATACCGTAAATCCATTGAGAATGCTCTTTAACGCCAAAAACGCAGGCTCCTGCGCATCCAGTTCAGCCCATCTCCCTGAGCCAAAACCATCTAGTAATCCCGGACAAAGGTTTTTTTCCTAGACACCGAAAGCTGTTATGGCACAATCGCCGCATGAGCCGCCACAACATTCCCGACGCGCTTTGGCAACGTCTCGAACCCCTGGTCTGCCTGCCCCGCAAAGACCCGCGGGGCAGGCCCGCAAAAGATGCCCGCCTCATGTTCAATGGCGTCTTGTGGATCCTGCGCACCGGTGCCCCATGGCGCGATCTGCCCGCCGAATTCGGCCCCTGGTAAACCGTATACAAACGATTCAACGCCTGGGCCAAGCTCTCGATTTGGCAGGATATCCTTGCCCTGCTCGCCCAGGATGCAGACCTCGAATCCGTTCTGTTCGATGGCTCCTACGTCCGTGCGCATCAACATGCCGCCGGGGGAAAGGGGGGCGCGAAGTCCAGGCCATCGGCCGCAGTCGCGGTGGCCTGACGACCAAAATCCATGCCGCTGTGGACGCCTTGGGCAACCCGGTACGCCTGCTTCTCACCGGCGGTCACACGCACGATAGCGTCCCGGCAGCTGAACTGCTCCAGGGCCTGAATGCAACCAACTACTTTGGCGATAAAGCCTACGATTGCAATTCGTTAATCGATTTTATCGAGCAGCGTGGGGCGGTCGCGGTCATTCCGTCCAAACGCAACCGGCGCGAGCCGCGTCCCTACGACCCCCATATGTACAAAGAGTGACATCTTGTTGAGTGTTTCTTCTGTAAACTCAAAGAGTTTCGAAGAATTGCCACACGCTACGAGAAACTCAAAGTTACCTTCCTGGCCATGGTCGCCATCGCCTCATGCCTCATCTGGCTGCGATGATTTGGAAACAGGCCCTAGGGGCAGAACGTCTTCGACACGGCCAGCGGCCGTCATCTGCTCATTCCCCAGGGCGCGAAGCTCTACGGTGTGTATGACTCGCGCGTCGTCTACGGCCAGGCGCGGGTATTGGTCGCCTGGAATCGGATCATCTTTCCCGACGGCTCAGCCATGACGCTGGGAGCCATGCCCGGCGCGGACACGGCCGGCTACGCCGGGTTCACTGATCAGGTGGAAACGCACTTCTGGCGGACCTTCGGCACGGCCGCCCTCATGTCTCTGGTGTCCGGGGCCTCGGCCTACGCCCTGGATGAGTTTGGCGCGAACGGCGACTCGGACAACCCCTCCATGCAGGACCAGATGGCCTCGGCCCTGGCCAGCCAGCTCGGCCAGACCACCGCGAAACTCCTGGAGAAAAACCTCAGCGTCAAGCCGACGTTAGCCATCAGGCCCGGCTACCGCTTCAACATCGTGGTCACGAAGGATCTGGTGTTTGAGGAGCCTTATGCGCCGTGGCAGTAGCCTTGAATTCCAGGTAGTCGGCTACGGAATCGGCCATGGCCTGCCGCAGCTCCTGCAGGGTCTGGCCCTGGAAGGTCACGACGTCCTGGGGCAAGACGAGTTCGCCATGGAAAATGTCGGCCTCAGGATCGAATTCGTAGCGGCCTTCGAAACCGTCGCAGTGCATGCGTTCCATAAGATTGCTCCCTGGCCGGCAGGGTACCGCGTTCACGGCCTGCGTCAAGGCCCGAGGCGGCAGAGTGTGGGGCCTCGACCATGACCTCCTACGGCCTCGGCGGCTCCCGCCCCATTCCGCGCAAGAATCCCTGGGGCTGGCTGGTCTTTGCGATCCTGCTGGCCCTGGCGTCCCTGGGCCTGGCCACGCAACGCGTGGCGGCGCATTATGGCGAGCATCCTGCCCTGGGCACGCCACTGTTTCGTTCCGGCGGCATGGCCTGGCATGCGCCCTGGCAGGTCATCGTCTGGCAGCAGACCCTGCCCGATGCCGATGGCTTCATCGATCAGTCCATCACCCTGGCCCAGGCCTGCTTCCTGTTTCCCCTGCTGGGAGCCGTGGCCCTGAGCAAGCGGCGCTCCCTGAGC
Organism: Megalodesulfovibrio gigas DSM 1382 = ATCC 19364; assembly: GCF_000468495.1. Classification (NCBI taxonomy): domain Bacteria; kingdom Pseudomonadati; phylum Thermodesulfobacteriota; class Desulfovibrionia; order Desulfovibrionales; family Desulfovibrionaceae; genus Megalodesulfovibrio; species Megalodesulfovibrio gigas. The sequence goes on along the minus strand of NC_022444.1, from coordinate 530,500 downwards.
AAGGGCCGGCCGGATCTGCACGGCTCGGCCCGCTGGGCCACGGAAGACGAGATCCGGGGGATGGGACTGATGGACGGTCGCGGCGTCTATGTCGGCGGCTGGGTGCAGCGCCGGGGGCGCGCCGAAACGCAACTGTACCTGCGCCACAATGGCCCTGAACACGTCCTGTGCTTCGCGCCCACGCGCTCGGGCAAGGGCGTGGGGCTGATCATCCCCACGCTGCTCTCGTGGCCGGATTCGGCGGTCATTTTCGACATCAAGGGCGAAAACTGGGCGCTCACGGCAGGGTTTCGTCGGGAATTGGGACAAAACGTCCTGCGCTTCGACCCCTCCGACGCCTCCGGAGCCTCGGCGCGCTTCAATCCCCTGGAAGAAATCCGCCTGGAGACGCATCAGGCCATTCCGGACGCCCAGAACCTGGCCCAGATGCTCATGGATCCCCAAGGCAAGGGCCTGGAGGACTACTGGTCCAAGGCGGCCTTCGCCTTTCTGGGCGGGGCCATCCTGCATTGTCTGGTCATGACCCGGAAAAACCATGGCCGTACCGGCACCCTGCACGGCCTGGCCCATCTTCTGGCCGATCCCGAGCGACCCATCCGCGAGGTGGTGGAGGGCATGCTGGCCCTGGACCATGCCGCGGCCGTGCACGGCGATCCAGGCCGGGAGATCGATCTCTTCGTCAAGGCCGCCGCTCGCGAGCTCCTCAACAAGGCCGACAAGGAATTCTCCGGCGTGGTCTCCACCGCCCTGGCCACCCTGGCCTTGTACCGCGATCCCGTGGTGGCCCGGAACACCAGCCGCTGCGACTTCCGTATTCGGGACCTCATGCACCACGAGCGCCCCGTGAGTCTCTATCTGGTGATCAGTCCCGCGGACATCGACCGCCTGCGGCCCCTCGTGCGCATCGTGGTCACATTGCTCCTCAACAGGAGCACGGCCACGCTGGAGACGCCGCCCCATCGCCTGCTGCTCATGCTGGACGAGTTCACGGCCCTGGGCCGCCTGGACGCCGTAGAACGGGCCATCGCCTTCATGGCCGGCTACCGCGTCAAGGGCTACTTCATCGTCCAGGATATCACGCAACTCAACGCCATTTATGGAAAAGACAACGCCATCATGGCCAACTGCCACCTGCGCGCGGCCTACGCGCCTAACACCATCGAAACCGCCCGCCTGCTCTCGGAAATGACTGGCAAGACCACGGTGGTGGAGGAACGGACCTCCCTGTCCGGCGCGCGTTCCGGCGGCCTGAAGACGGCCTCGGTGAGCGTCTCCGAGACTGCCCGTCCGCTCTTGACCGAAGACGAGTGCATGCGCCTGCCCGCGGCCCGCAAGGACGCTGCCGGCCAGGTCGTCGCGCCCGGCGACATGCTCCTGTTCACGGCCGGACGTCCGCCCATCTACGGCCGACAGATCCTGTACTTCCTGGACCCGGTCTTTGCCGAGCGAGCGACGATCCCGGCCCCGGCGACGTCGGATTCCCTCATCAAGACGCCTCCTGCAGCAAGGCATGATGATCATGCGGACTATTGTTCTCGCCTGTAGCGTCCTGACCGCGGCGCTGCTGGTCGGGTGGCTGGCCGACGTGCGCTGGAATGGGACGCCCTCCATGCCCCGAGGTCTTTACCGTTTGACAAGCGAGGTCCCGCAGCGCGGCGATGTGGTGGCCTGCTGCCTGGAAGGCGAAACTGCCGCCCTGGCTCTGGCCCGCGGCTACCTGCGTCCTGGCGGTTGCCCCTCAGGCGCACAGCCACTGCTCAAACGCCTGGCTGGCCTGCCGGGCGATTTCGTCCAGGTCGACCAGGAGGGCATTCACATCAATGGAGTTCTCCAGCCGGATTCCCGCTCTCGCCAGGCTGACCGCCAAGGCCGGGAGCTGCCGCAGCAAGCCCTGCACTCCGGCATCATCCCGCAGGGTCAGGCCCTGACCCTCTCAAACCACCATTCCGGCGGCTTCGATGGCCGCTACCTCGGCCTTGTGCCCCTCGACTCCCTGCGCACCGTCGAACCCCTCTGGACCATTCCCTAGGAGGAAGCATGCAGCATCGTGAAGAAAAACAGGAAAGAGATCGCCTTCTCGCCGCGGCCCGCATGGTGGACCGCCAGGCCTCGGCCGACCCGGCCATGGGCGTGCCCGTGGATCCCGACGTCGCCGATTGCATGGGCGCGTTCGTCGAAGACGCAGTGGCTCTGGAGGACTTGGATGATAGTGATGAGGTCATGAGCGAGGAAGGTGGGGACCATGGCGAAAGCTGACAAGCCGCCCTTCCACGAGACCTTCGCCGCCCAGATCATCGAGGACCTGCAGAAGGGCACCGCGCCCTGGGTCCGGCCCTGGCAGGCCGGCACGCTGCACGCGCCCTTCAATCCCGTCTCGGGCACGATTTACAAGGGCATCAACCGGGTCATGCTCTCCCGCCGTGGCTTCGAGGACCCACGTTGGATGACCCTCAATCAGGCCAATACCCTGGACTGCCGCGTGCACAAGGGCGAGAAAAGCCAGGCCATCGTCTTTTGGCAGTTCTCCAAGGAAGAAAGGGTGTTGGATGGCGACGGCAAGCCGGTGCTCGGCGACAACGGCGCACCCCTGACGCAGGAAGTCGAGCTGGCGCGACCCATCATCCGGTTCTCCTCGGTCTTCCACGCCAGCCAGCTGGACGGCGACGTGCCGCCCTTCGACCCCAAGACCGTGGCCCATGCCTGGGATCCGCACCAGAAGGCCGAGGCAATCCTGGCCAATTCCGGCGCGCAAATCCTGCACAATCAGCGCAACCGGGCCTTTTACAGCCCCCTGAAGGACCGCATCGAACTGCCACCCCGAGAGCAGTTCCCCGCCGCAGACGGCTACTACGCCACCGCTTTGCACGAGCTTGGCCACTGGACGGGCCATCCCTCGCGCCTGGACCGGGAATACGGCCCCTTCGGCTCCCAGACCTACGCCCGCGAGGAGCTGCGCGCGGAAATCGCCTCCTGGATGCTCGGTCAGGACCTGGGCATCGGCCACGATCCCGGCCAGCACCTGTCCTACGTCGATTCCTGGGTCTCGATCCTCAAGGAGGACTCCTTCGAAATCGTCCGCGCCTGTCGGGATGCGGAGAAAATCAAGCACTTCGTCATGGAACTGGAGCAGCAGAAGCACATCGAGACACGCCAGCAGGACCGGCCCGCGCCGGATGTCTCATTGGAGTCCAACATCCCAGAGAAGTCCAAACAGGCGGAGCTCGCAGTGGAAAAGACCTTCCTGGCGGTGCCCTATCGTCAGAAGAACCAGGCCAAGGCCCTGGGCGCGAAGTGGGATCCTGCGGCCAAGCTCTGGTTTGCCCCGGCTGGCGTTGATCTCGCGCCCCTGAAGCCTTGGCTGCCGGAGCAAGTCCCGGCGGTAGAGCCGACCTTGTCGCCGCATGCGGAATTCGGCCAGGCCCTGCGGGAGGCCGGCCTGGATCTTGGCGGGCGCGATCCGATCATGGACGGCCAGATCCATCGCGTTCCGCTCTTCAACGGCCCGTCTCATAAACCGGACGGGGCCTATCAGGGCCACCTGGACGGCGTCCCGGCCGGCTTCATCCAGAACCACAAGACCGGCGAGAAACAGATTTGGAAGGCCACGGGCCATGTCCTGACGCCCGAGCAAAAGGCAGCTCTCCAGACCGAGGCCGCCCAGCGCCGCGAGGCCCGGCAGGTCGCCTTGCAGGAACAGCACGCCAGGGCCGCGACCCGTGCGCGCGAGACCTTCGACCGCGCTGCCCCGGCCTCGCCGGAACAGGCCTATCTGGAGGCCAAGGGCATCCCGCCCCTGGGCACGCGCATGGACGAGCAGGGCCGTCTCCTCGTCCCCGGCTGCGACATCGACGGCACTATCCAAACCATCCAGACCATCGGCCCCGAAGGAAAGCGCTTCGAGCCCGGCAGCCGCAAACAGGGCGCGTTCTTCCTCATTGACCCCGACGGGATGCTGAGCAAGGACCCGAGTTCCCCCATCTGCATCGCCGAGGGGTTTGCCACGGCCGCCAGCATCCACCAATCTACCGGTCTGCCCACAGTCGCCGCTTTCGACGCCGGCAACCTCACCCCCGTGGCTCAGGCTCTGCGCGACAGGCACCCCACCGCACCCATCCTGCTCATGGCCGACAATGACCACGCTCTGTCGTCAAACGTGGGCCTCGAAAAAGCCACCCGCGCCGCCAAGGCCGTGGGTGGTAAGGTCATCGCGCCGGAATCCTCGGCGCAGGAAAAGGCCAGGGGGCTGACGGACTGGAACGACCTGCACCAAGCGAGGGGACTGGAGGCCGTGAGGAGGGATCTGCAGCAAGGGATTGCAAAGGCAAAGGCTCCGCGGGCGAAGACGCAAGAGAATGGCGTGAAACTGTAACTTCATGTCAGTTGCAAGGAGTGAACGATGCGGCAATTCATACCGATCATGCTGGTGCTTTGCCTCATTTTCATGAGCGGATGCAGTGAAGACAACCTGACTGCAAGAAAAGGTTCAGAATTCATCGGCTCGTGGCGCAGCAAGGTCTACTCGATTGAAATCAAGCGCAATGGCGACTCCTTCATTCTCGTCATGCTTCGCGGCAAGGAGCAGCCCAAGGAATTCCCCGCCACCCTCAGCGGAGACGTCCTTCACGTCTCCAACGGTGTCGGTACAGTCCAGTTCTCGCACGTGAAGGCCGACGACTCGTTGCTGACCAATGGGAAGAGATTGACCCGGCAGAAATAATGTTGCTCGGCACGGGGAGCCTTGCCTAAAACAAGCCAGCACGCTATTTTAGATACCGCAGTCTTCCTGAAACAGTCTTGATCCTTATTTTACCCTCGCGCCGCCTTTATGAAACGCAACCTCCAGGGCCACTACGAGACGACCACCACCGCCGGCGAGAAGGTCCAGGCCTTTGTACCCGCGCCCTTGCCGCCGCGGCCGCCCATCGACTGGGCTCCGCAGCTGCGCGACAAGTTCGACCAGGCGCTATTGGCGCTGGGCCGGCTGGATAGCGTCTCCACGTTGCTGCCCGACACCTCCCTCTTTCTGTATATGTATGTCCGCAAGGAGGCGGTGCTCTCGTCCATGATTGAGGGCACGCAGTCGTCGCTCTCGGACCTGCTGCTCTTCGAGCTGGATCAGGAGCCGGGCGTCCCTCTCGACGACGTCCGCGAGGTCAGCAACTACGTCGCCGCGCTTGATCATGGCTTGCGCCGCCTGGCCGAGGGTTTCCCGCTCTCCCTGCGACTGCTCAAGGAAATTCACGGGGTGTTGCTTGCCAAAGGGCGCGGGGCGGCGCAGTCTCCGGGCGAATTCCGGCGCAGCCAGAACTGGATTGGTGGCACGCGGCCTGGCAACGCCGCCTTCGTGCCTCCACCAGCCGAGCGCGTCCTGGAGTGCATGGGCCAGCTTGAACTCTTCCTGCATGACCAGCCCGAGCCGACGCCGGTGCTGCTCAAGGCCGCCTTGGCGCATGTCCAGTTCGAGACCATCCACCCGTTCCTCGATGGCAACGGTCGCCTCGGCCGCCTGCTCATTACCTTGCTCCTCTGCGAGCAGCAGGTATTGCAGCTGCCAATGCTGTACCTCAGTCTCTATTTCAAGACGCACCGGCAGTACTACTACGAGCTGCTCAATGGCGTGCGCCTGACCGGAGACTGGGAGGCGTGGCTGGACTTTTTCGCCGAGGCGGTCATCGTCACGTCCTCGCAGGCGGTGGAGACAGCCCGGCAGATCAACGGTCTCGCCACTGCGGACCGCCTGGAGATCGCCACCCTCGGTCGTGCCGCACCTTCCGCCCTTCAGGTGCACCAGACGCTGTTGGCGCACCCCATCGCCACGGCTGGCTGGCTGGTGGCGCAGACCGGCCTCACCGCAGCCACGGTCAACAAATCCCTTGCCCACCTGCAAAGCCTCGGCATCGTGCGCGAACTCACGGCGCAGAGGCGGAACAGGGTGTTCAGCTATGGAAAGTATGTGGAGATTATGGGGCGGGGGACGGAGCTGCCTGGGAAGTAAGACCAAACGAGACATACGCCGGACTGGAGTATACCGATGAAACTCATAGAGAATGAAGGGGAATTCCTCCCTGAGGCCTGTTGGAATTTGTCAATCTTTACTTTATTCTCTAAGCATAGAGGGAAATGCTGGCTGGCTTGGTTGTTCGGTGCCATCATTTCATTGCGGTGAGAAACTGATGAAGCTTGAAAAAATTCGCATATGTAACTTCCGGTGCTTCGGGCCAAAGCCGAAAGCCATACATTTTGAGGATGGTGTTACCGCGTTTGTCGGCGGCAACGGTTCTGGAAAAACCGCGTGCTTTTTGGCTCTTTCCAGGCTGTTTGGGGTGACACAAGCCCAACGAACCGTGCAGCGGCGCGATTTTCATATCGGCAAAAATTGCACAGAATTGGAGTCTGATGCAACTCTGTCCATTGAGGCGATCTTTGGTTTTCCGGAACTTGAAGAAGGCAACCCCGATGAACGAGCTGATGCTGTTCCGGAATATTTCCAACAAATGGTGGCTTCAGCCCCTGGCGAGCCGCTCAAGTTGCGAATGCAACTCCGCGCAACCTGGATTGATGACGGCACCTATGATGGTAATGTTGATACAGACGTGCGATGGATAACGACCCTCAGCGACGAGTATAAGTGGGAAGATTGCCCCAGAGTTCAGGCTTTCGATCGGGGAGCCATCCAGCTTATATATGTTCCAGCGACACGTGATGCATCAAGTCAGGTAGCGAATTTGTTGAAGGGCCGTCTTTGGCAGGCAGCCCGCTGGTCCGAGAAGTTCCGGAAACAGAGTTCGTGGTATGCTGAAAAGATACAATGGTTATTTGAAAAAGAAAAGCCATTGCGGTTCATAATACACCACCTCACGGAACGGTGGCGACAACTCCACGAGGCTGACACCGACACCACGCCAGGCCTCAGACTTGTAGACAGCAAACTTGAGGAGCTGGTGCGAAAGGTCGAGTTCATTTTTATGCCAGACGAGGAAGGGCGCGAGCGCAAAATGGCTGATCTAAGCGACGGCCAGCGGTCGCTGTTCCACATTGCCTTGACTGCCGCCGCACTGGAAGCTGAAAAGGAGGCCTGTAGCCAGCTTGCTGATGAATGCGCCTTTGAGCACGACAAACTGCACCGGACTCAGTTGACGCTTCTGGCCATCGAGGAGCCTGAGAACAACCTTTCTCCGTTTTTCCTTTCCCGCATTGTTGCACAGAGCAGAGAGATCGGCTCAATGCCAAACGCCCAGGTCATGCTTTCGAGTCACTCGCCAGCGATCATGAGTCGCATCGAGCCTGAAGAGGTTCGCTACTTCCGTCTCAATCGCCATAAACGGCAGGCTGTCGTGCGCAAGCTAAGTCTCCCGAAAGATAATCAGGAGGCAAGCAAGTATGTCAGACTCGCAGTCAAAGCCTACCCGGAGCTCTATTTTGCACGATTCGTGGTGCTGGGCGAGGGAGATTCGGAGAGACTTGTGATTCCCAAAATTGCCGAGGCCATGGGGGTACCACTTGATCCATCATTCGTTCCAATAGTTCCGCTCGGTGGTCGTTTTGTCGATCATTTCTGGAAACTGCTTTCGAAGCTAGGCATACCATACGCAACGCTTCTTGATCTGGACCTTGGGCGTCAGCATGGCGGCGCAAAAACGGTGCAACGCATCGTAGCTGCCCTGCAAGAAAATGGGGTTGATTTGTCGAAAAATGATCATGTGCTCTTTGGGTCGGCAGACCCTGACGCCCTAGGCACATTGCATGATCAAGAGCTGCTAGACAACGGCCATGACTGGATCAAGGCGCTCGCCGAGGAGAACGTTTTTTTCTCCCATCCCCTTGACCTCGATTTTGCGATGCTCTCCGCCTTTCCAGAAGCCTACCGGGTTCCAAACCCTGGTGGGGGAGGGCCGCGCATGGGCGAAAAGGCGGTAGCTAATAAGATAAAGATGTCACTGAAGGAGAATGGCAACCCGGACCTCTATGACGATAGCTACGATGAAAAATTCTCCTGGTACCCGTATCTGTTCCTAAGCAGAAGCAAGCCTGAGACCCACATTGCAGCCCTTACCCGAATTTCCCCCAAGGAGCTTGCACGCAATGCGCCTCAGGAACTCAAACGATTGATTGCCACTATCCGTCAGGCGCTCAGCCTTCCGGAATAATCCCATGAGCCTCGTTTATCCTGCTGACTGGAGGCCTCAGGGCGTAGAAGACCTTGAGCCGGGAGCCTGGGAGGCCCTTAGGGAGACCTCTCGGTGCGTTCTGGTTACCGCAGGAGCGGGAGCCGGCAAGACGGAATTCCTGGCCCAGAAAGCGGCCTACCTCTTGCAAACTGGAATTTGCCCCTCCCCAAAGCGGATTCTGGCGATCAGTTTCAAGCGCGATGCCGCTCGAAACCTTACAATGCGTTTGGAGAAGCGTTGTACTCCCGAGCAGGCGAGGCGTTTCCATTCATTTACGTTCGACGCGTTTGCAAAGGGGCTGCTTGATCGCTTCAGGGCAGCCATTCCGGGAGAATTCCAGCCTCCTTCTGACTATCGCATCGTAATGCCGGGTCAGAAAGATTATCAGGAAGCAATAAAGGAACACAATATCCCGTATGTCAATGCACAGCAGCTTGAGTCACTGGTCATTACAACAGATTTGCCACTCGAAGGTGATGACCTCAATGTGCGAGCGGTACGCTCGTACTGGCAGTCGCAATACCAGCGCGAGGTCCTACTTTCATTTCCTATGATCAAGCGGCTTGTGTTGTTGCTCTTGAAGGAGAACGTATTTATTCGACGTGCCTTGCAGATAACCTACCCAGTTATTTTTCTCGATGAATTTCAGGACATCACCGGGCCACAGTATGAGTTGCTCCGAGCAGCATTTCATGGAGCAAGCCCGAACATGACAGCTGTTGGAGATGACAAGCAACGCATTATGGGATGGGCAGGAGCCATGCCCGATGCCTTTCAGAGGTTTTCGACGGACCATGATGCATGCCGTATCCAATTGCTCTGCAACTGGCGTTCTCATAAAGAGCTTGTCCGCATTCAGCATGTGATTGCAAGGCAAATTGATCAGAATGTCGTAACTCCTGTTGCGCGAGCCAAGCGTACGGTGGGGGGCGAAATCGCCGCCATCTGGCAATTTGACACGGAGGCTCAAGAGGCCGAGATGCTGGCATCATGGCTTGCCCGGGAAGTAGAGAATAACGTCGTGGAACCGCACAAAACAGCAGTTCTTGTTCGAATGCGCGCCAAGGAGATCGAAGCAAAGCTCTCTCTGGCATTTATTCAGAAAGGCCTCCGACTGAGAAACCTCGCGCGGGATATCGGTGGTATTTCCATACAGGACGTGTTGAGCGAGGAGCTCACACAAATTTTGCTTCCAATTTTGCGCCTGGGAAGCACCACTCGCAGCCCCGAAAATTGGGAGGCCACCGTACGAAACCTTCAGTTCTTGGAGGCAATAGGCTCAGAAGACGATAAGGCATTGCAGAAACTGCATCGGCGCTTGGACGCCATGGTTCGCACTTTGCGGGCAACCATGCAAAATTGCCAGCCAACGGATGTCATCGCCGAGGCCGTGGCGCTTACTGTTCTTGGTTCTATTCGACCTGAATCAATTCGGAATGCCTTCCCGCAATACAATCGCCAACAGGACTTTGATCGAGTATGGGGCGGAATTATTACATTGCTTAAGGAATGTGCGTCAGTTGGCACGGACTGGCCGACATTGCTCGACGAATTCGAAGGTCTTGGCCAGGTTGTGCTGATGACAATTCATAAGAGCAAAGGGCTGGAATTCCATACGATGATTTTCTACGGTCTCGACAATCAAACATGGTGGAGTCTAAGACAAAACCGCAAGGAGGAGCTGAGTTCATTTTTTGTCGCGTTCACGAGAGCTCGACAGAGAGCCTTTTTCACGTTCTGTTCGGGACGTGGCCAACCGGTGGATTGGATTGAGCGACTGCTGCAACCAGTCGGTCTGCTTCGCATTAGGGGACAAGAGTTGATTCCTTAAGGCAGACTGCAACTTCATGAATACCCGCGAGGTAAGCTTGCTAATCCTGGCAGCATCCGCCTCGCACAACCTCGATCGCATCATCAACCCCAAGAAACGGCAGATTGGTCAAATCGATGGTATAGCGGATTGCCACCACGCCCTCGGGAGGGACGAACCCGGCTGGCAGGCGGGGGAACAGGTCGTTGACCTCGTAGATGTGCGACCCGCGGAGGTGGAAGTGCAGCAGCTGGCCCGAGCGCCGCAGCTCCTCGTTCCAGCCGAGCCGGATCATCCTGGCCATGAACTCGTCGGACGCGGCGGGATCTCCGCGGACTAGGTCGATGATCTCGTCCATCTTCGAGGCAACCGACTCTGTCCCCGCGGCGGATTCCTCGAGGAGGATCGAGACGAGGATGAGCCTCCTGCCCTCGGGGACATCGAGCTGGTCGACCCGTGAGATCTCATGCACATGCCGGTCCTTGCGCGTGGTCTTCACCTCCAGGTGCACCGCGGGGCCGACGAAATCGTGCCGCTCAGAATCCGGGCCGCTCCAGCTGTGGATCGACTCCGGGCCGAGCGCCGGGATCATGATCTCCTTGAGGGTCAGCAGCTCGCCGAACAGGCCGACCTGGACCGCCTTGCTCATCTCGGGGATGGTGGGCTTCCAGGCCGACTGCCAGGCACGGATGATGGAGTTGACCGCCTTCCATCGCGAGCGGTTCTGGTCGAGCACGGCGGTCAGCACCTCGCCGACCAGGGGGGAGAAGAGACGCTCGTGGGCGGCAGCGGCCACGAGATCCAAGCAGTGGCGCTGGCCCTCGACGAGACGGTGGCGGCCCCGAAGCCCCTGCAGGTCCTGCGGCATGTCTCCGGGAGGGCCGCCGTCGACCGGGATCAGCAGGTGAAGATCGGAACGGCGGTCGATGCCGTAGAGAATCTCGCGGCCATCGGGCATGGTTCCGGCAGGTGCCGTGGCCAGGGCATCGTCATGCGCCGGCCTCTCGGCACGCAGCCCGGCCCAGATGGATGGGGTCGGGGCGTCAGACATCCGCAACCCCCGCGTTGACCACCCATTCCGTCCCCGCATCCGTGGTGAACGGCAGGCTCAGGGCCAGACCGATGACGGCGGGAACCCTGTCCGCGACTCCCAGCGGCACGGGATCGAGGGGGTAAACGATCATCAGGCCCCTGGTGACGGGACGGGCTCTGCGCATGGCTTCCGCGTCAAGGGAGCCGCCGGGCCGGCGATAGGCCGACGGCCCCTCAGGAAGGTCAACCCCCTCATGCCTCGGATCAAGCAGGGTGCCGATCGAGTGCGAACTGATGCGACGGCGCTCGACCAGCCCCAGCTCCAGCGAACCCAGGGTCACGGTCCTGCGATCCATGGGGCTGGCCACGAAGACGGTCCAGTCGGCAAGTTCCCTGTTGGCTGCCCGCGAAAGGATCCAGCGCGCCAGGTCGGCCGGGCGGAAGGCCACGGCCTCGTCGTGCACCTGGTAGCCCGACAGGTAGCCGGCGATGATCCCGGGTGAGACATCGTGGGCCATCCACCCGCCATGGGCGGCTATCGAAGGGGCAACCCGACCGAGGAGTGCGTCGGTGATCTCAACGTTGTGCTGCAGCCGGGAGGGCTCATCCAGCGGAAAAAGAACGGTCTGGGGGTGATCACCCGACCAGGAGTCCCACATGCTGGTGGCCATGGCTGACTTGTTCCTGGCCGTCAGGAGAAGGTCGCTGTGGGCGCGGATGCGGATGGCCATCTGGTCAGGCCGGCGGCCGGCAAGCTCCAGGGCCTGGATGGAATCGCGCATGGACTGCTCGACCAGGGCCAGCTCGCCGAACCACCTCGCGATGCCATCGGTGGTCCAGATGCGGATCAGGTCCTCGTATCCGAGCCTGAAGCCGTACCATCTCGCCATCTGCAGCAGGGTGTCGCACATAGAGGCCGTTCGCAGGAAGTAGCTGACAGTCAGCCCCTCCAGCGTCAGGCCCCGCGAGAGCCTGTTGCCGCCGACGGCAATCAGATGGCGGCCGGGATTCTCCTCGTAGTCGAGCTCCTCCCCGGTGTCGCTGTTGAGAACCGATACCGCCAGCCTCCCGAGGACGGCAATGGCGTCATTGATGATGACGTCATCGTCATCCGGCGGTTCGATCCCGGGCCGCTGTCTGACCCAGGCCTCCCGCATGGTCCCATGAAGGCTCTGGCCCTGTTCCAGGGCCGATCGCCAGAGGTCGATCTGCTCGGTGATCAGATCGGCGACCCGCGCCTGGTCGTCCTTCCGCATGGAAACATGGACCAGCATGGTATGAGCCGGGAGCGTCCGCCCGTCCTGCCGGCAGCGAAGCTCGCGGATGGCACCGGCGAGGCAGAAGGCAAGGAGGGCATCGGTCAGGCTGGCCGGCAGGGTCGCCTCCTCCCCGGTCACCACGATCTCCGACCGCGACCGGCGTCTTCGCCGCGGGGCTCCCTTCAGCATCCTGACGTCGGATTCCGGTATGATCCGCAGCACGTCCCGTTCCTGGGCCGACACGCCGAAGAGCTCCTCCGTGCCCGTGTAGCCGGCGGGACGCGGAAGCTGGATCACGAAGTCCCTGGGGAAGAGGTCGATGCCGAACTCCCGGTCGCTTGCCGAGGGGTTGACGAGGATGTTCGCGAAGGGGGTTGCCGTGTACGCGACATAGGCGGCCATGGGTGCCCGGCCGAGAATGGACCGGATCAGCGCGTTCGTCCGCGAGGGGGCGCTGTCGTCGTCCTCCGCCTCGTCATCGTCCCACAGTCCGGGATCCCGGTTGCCGCCGGTATTGATCGAGGCCTGGTCCGCCTCGTCGTCGATGACCAGGACGGGCATGGTTTCCAGGAACCGCCCCGCATCCTGCAGCCAGGCGTCGATCTTCATGAGGACCCTGATGTGCTTCTTGGCGACGATCAGAAAGGGGGCCGTACCCTGCAGGATGCGAACGTCCTGGTTCTGGAAATCGGATACCGGCGTGGTCAGGGCGATCCACTCGCGACCGATTTCAGCCGGGCCGACCCCGCCGTCCTGGTGACCGGTGAGCTCGCGTTCCAGGCGATTCTGCGTCTGGTTGCGGAGGGAGTCGTGGATGCCGGACAGGACAATGACGATCCGGTAGCCGGCATCGGCGGCGCGTGCTGCCAGCGCGGTGTAGTTCGCGGTCTTCCCGCTCTGGACATAGCCAACGACCAGCCCGCGGGCCTGGAACGGGTGCTCGCGCCAGGGATCGGGCAGTTTCCCGAGGATTCGCAACGATTCCGCGGCGACCGAATCGACCTGTTCGGGACGCCAGTTCGGCTTGGTCCGGAGCATCCGCTCGTGCCTGGACCAGTGATACCATTCCCCGGCCCCGATCCGGTCGGTCCAACGACGGCTCGAAGGCACGGTTCCGGTGATTCTGACCGTGCGCATCAGGCCGTGTTCCCTTTCGAGAGCAGACCCTGCACGCCGGCCTTGTCCAGCCGTCTCAGAAAGCCGGCCAGGCGGGCGAGGGCCTCCTCGTTGGCGCTCACGGAATCGAAAAGGGCCTGCAGGTCGGTCTCGCTCTCGCTGACCTGAATCTCTTCCTGGCCGGTCATGCTTCTCGATATCTTCCAGGAAAAGTCCGCATTGCGCACCTTGCGCACCGGCATCACCGGCTCGGGTCGGGGTTGGTTTCCGCCGGCAACCACGACGGTCGGCGACATTGTGCCGCCAGGATTCGCGTTGCCAGGATTTGCAGGCTGAGGCCCAGCAGGCTTTCCGTTCCCTTTCGGTGTCTTGGGGCGGCCATTTTTGACGGGACTGTCGTCAAGGTATTTCCGGCGGCTGGCCTTGCGGGCATCGTCGGCAAGCCTTTTGATGTGCTCCTGAACCTGCTGGGGGAGCACCACCTTCTGCTTGCTGATGTTCACGGAAAACTGGTCATCCAGGGCGCTGCCGAAGTCGACGACAACCCGCGCGAGTTTCGTCTTCTCGTCGTTCGTTGTCCACATCTCGTGCCACCCGCCCCACTGGATGAGCCGGTCGTTGCGGTAGAGATAGAGGCCCTGGGATTCGTTGCGCCGGCCGAACATGCCCAGCCGGTCGAGATCCCTCCTGGCTGCCTCGGCATCGACCTCGTGAAGCTCCTTGACCTCCTGTTCGGAAGGCAGGAGGAATGCCTGCACGTCGACGTAAGCGTCCTCGGTGGCGGTGGGAACCCTGATCGGCTTCCTGTCGTAGGCCGTGGCCAGACTGTGGCCGACGGGATCGTTCGGGGCCACGGCGTTGCCGTTGATCCGGATCGTCACGGCCTTCCGGCCCCTGGCATGCCCATTCAGGAAGCGGTGGAATACCAGGCCGAGGTGACGGCTCAGGTCGCGAATCTCGGCAGTATACGGCTCAACCCCGCGGCTTGCGGAGGTGTGCCGCGGGGGACGCATGTCCCGCCAGAAGACGCAGGTCCCATGGTCTCCCAGCGAAATCACCCGGGCGATCCACGACTCCAGATCGGCCCTGCTCGCCTCCCAGTTGTCCATCGTCTCGGCATCCCAGGAAAGGTGATGGGGAGCCTCGCCCTGCTGTCTGGTCACGACGGTGAAGCTCTCGGCCTGCGACCAGGATGCTCCCTTGAGCCCGTATCCGTACTTCCCGAGATCCCGTTCCTCGTACTCGGTGATGCTGCCGATTCGCATGGCCTCGGCAAGCTGTTGCCGGTCCATCCCCCGGCCGTTGTCGGTGATCGCCATCCATCGTCCGTGGCCCTGGTCCGGCTCGCGGAAGACAATGTCTATCTCCGTTGCATCGGCGCTGATCGAGTTGTCCACGATGTCGGCCACGGCGCTTGGCAGCGAATGGCCTACCGAGGCCAGGATCCTGACCAGTCGTCTGGGGTTGGGGGGAAGATGCACCGGCCCCGAATCGGCTGTCCTGCCCGCCGCTGCCGGCGTTGCCAGTACCGATACCGGCGCACCGAATAGCTCCGGCTTGGAGGCGCAGAGCAGGTCCAGGGTGTACCCGCCCTCGCTGCCGTAGAGGGCTATCATCGATTGCGCAGTCAGCTGGCTGCTTTCCGCGTGCGAGGTGATGGCCAGCGTCACCTCGTGATCGGCTGGGTAGACGGCCCAGGCTCCCGTTGCCGGTTTCGTCCCCGCATCCACCACCATGGCGAACAGGCATCCCGGATCGACGAAATCATAGAGGCTGTCTTGGGGGCAGTTTCCCTCCAGCCGCCAGTTCTTCTCCTGGCGCTTGATGCGATGCGACTTCAGCTCGACGCCGTGATCCGTCTCGTATTTCAGGTCGAGCTCGATGGCGTCGTCATCCCTGGCCGCGGGGAAGACGCGATCCACCACGTCGCCGTCGAAGTTGATGGCGCGTTGCTTTGATCCTTCCTTGTTCAGGCGTCGATACGAATGGAACATCCCCAGCTCGTTGTGCCTGAGAAGTCTCAGGATGACGAAGCGCATCATTTTCTCCCTGCCGTTGTCCGGACAAGCGCGGGGTCGAGCCCCAGCAGCCCGACGCGGATGTCCTCGATGGCCTGGCAGCCGATCGATTCCCGCATGGCCATGGCGATGGCGTATGCCAGAAGTGGCGGTACGGCGTTCCCGATCTGGCGCAACGCGGGGTTCATGGAGCCTTTGAAGACGAATCCGTCCGGAAATGACTGCAGCCTCGCGGCCTCGCGGACGGAGATGGTTCTGGCCTGCTCGCTATCGAAGTGGATGTGGCTGTAGGAATCCTTGCCCAGGTGGGCCATCAGGGTCCTGACCGGCCGGTCCCGGCAGAGCTTCCACCACTTGTTCGGGAACTTCCTCGGATCATAGGGCAGCGTCCAGTCGCGGTGGAACGCCTTCCCCTCGGCCGTTCTTCTGTCTGTCGGAAGGCGGTTTTTCAGGCGTTCCAGCTCGAGTGCCCTCCGCTTTTCCTCGATGTAGTGCCACACCTCGGGATACTGCCAGCCTTCCTCCATCACCCTGAAGATCTTGTAGTCCCGTGGAAGATACCGGATGACGTGGCCGGTGGTGCGGTCTTCCGTCCCGAATCCCGGCCAGTGGCGCATCAGGCGCGACCAGGCGCTGCCGGGAGCCGCTGTCGTGTACGGACACGGCTCCTCCGGATCCTTGCGCCCCCGTTTCAGGATACCTGCCTCCAGGTCCCGCAGGGCGAAAATCGGCGGCAGGTCAGCCAGCGCCTCCCAGGCGCTCGTCGCTGCCGGAAAGCCTGCGCCGGCAGCGGGGTCGTCAATCCAGAGGTGGCTGTGTCCCTCGGTGGCTGCGAGATGCTTCCTGGCCGTCGCCCTGGTGCCCTCATACCCCGGCGGAAGGACCGCATGGTGGGTGGGAGCCGGGAAGACGGGCTGGATCCCGAGCGATTCATGGATGCCGATCAGGAACATGCGCTCCCTGGTCTGCGGCACGCCGTACCATGCCGCGTTGAGAAGGGTATACGCGACCAGATACCCCTCGGCACGCAGGCTTCCCGCGACCATCTCGGCCACGTTCGTGCCGCCATGGTTGAGAATGTCGGGCACGTTCTCCATCAGCAGTGCCACGGGCCTCGTCTGGCGCACGTAGTGCATGTAGCGCTGCCACAGGTTCACCCTGCCATCCACAAGGAAGGCGTTCTCAGCGTCAACGAGCTGCAGGCGTCGTGCCTCGTGCCTGAGCTTGGCCCGGCCTACGTGGGCGAAGGCCTGGCAGGGAGGACCGCCGACCAGCACGTCGACCTGGTCCTCGACCTTGCCGGAAACCCCGAGGTCGGCGAGGATCGATGCCGGATCCTCCTCCGTGATGTCCCGTGCCAGATGGTGCCGGCCGGGGTTGGCACCAGCGCTGGCGGCCGCGAAGTTCGCCCCGTGGCTCGCGGCGGCCCACCTGTCGAACTCCACCGATGCCACCGGTGTGAAGCCGGCCGTGAGAAACCCCAGCGAGATCCCGCCGCACCCCGCGAACAGGTCCATGAACCTGGGTGAACCGCCATCCAGCAGACGTCGGGTCTTCTTTTCGATGATGCGGGATGAAGATTTGCCTGACATTTGCCTGCCCTGGACAATGAAAAAGCGGAGACGGTGATACCTGTCTGAATTGACCTGCCGAACCCTGAAGCGAAGTCCGTGATATTGAGTCATGCCAAATGGATGCCGCAACAAGAGGGTGCCTGGCGGTGGGACCACCCTCCGGCCGGCCGGTCAGATATACTTCCATCGGTCGCTGGACGTCAAAGGGTGAGTGGGATGGTGGCGGTGGCAGGTATGAGTCGGACACTCTGATTGCAGCATCATCCTTCCTTGCGCGAAGAGCGAATTTTTTCTAAAATTATAATCACTTTCTGCGCAGGGTGCCCAACAGGAATCCAGCAACCTTAATGGCCTAATGATTGGCAATCACATGATCGACAAATCTGAATTGGACATTTTTATAGCTGGCAAAGCGACACGGATGGAGCCTGGAATAGGTATTTAATTGAAGAGTCTATAAAAAACGCGGTCCGAGAATGGGGTGACGAAGGGGGGTATGCTTTGAAACTGGTTCAGGACGCTCGGGAAGAGCCTGGCTCACCAGATCTCAAAGAAAAAATTCTTCAAAATATATCCAGCTGTCAGTTTTTTGTTTGCGATGTAACTCTGGTCAATCCAGACTCAAGCGGAAGGAAGATGCCTAATCCTAACGTCATGTTTGAACTTGGGTATGCAGTCAAGCGACTTGGATGGGAGCGAATTATACTGGTTTACAATACATGCAATGGTAGAATTGAGGACCTTCCTTTCGATATACGCTCACACAGGCCTCAATGCTATAAAATCATCGGCGATAGGAACAATCATATTGAATCAATATTGACAGGCACAAGAATCAATAAGGCCTCGCAAATAATAACTTTAATTGTTTCGTATTTGAAGCAAACAGCATCGAAGCTACCCCGCGATGCCTGTAAATGCAGAACAGAGGCCCTTCCTAGGGGTACATGCTCTTGCAACCAGTCGAATTCTAAACTAATTTCTGAAAAAAATAAAAAAACCAATTCCGAAATGAAAAAGGATGCGATTAGGAAAATATCAAAAAGTATTATTTCAACTGTCAAGCTGATAGTTGAAAGGCCAGATTTCAAGTGCATACCCCCTGACTACGTTGACGATCCAGATAAGAAGATCAAAAAAGACAGAGATGTGAACTCAATGAAAAAGTTGCTGGCTGAGGTCGACGCTGATACATTCCAACATTTTTATAATGAATCGCTTCGTGGGCTTATTGTTGACGACATTTTTCATTATTGGGAAGGCTTCAAAGCCGTCTACGAGTCACCGGCCTTCTATTTATACGACGAAAACCTGAAGAAAGCTGTGGATGCCTTGTACGAACATTGGCAGGCGTCGCTTTCATACGGGGATTGTTTTAATACTGCTCAAGGCGGGTATTGTCCATTTACTTCAGCTATACAAGTCAGTGCATGCTTCAATCAAATCCAGCAAGCATTCTTGTGTTTTTCAAAGCTATGCCAGATAATCAACAACGACTATTCTGAAATTAACATTGCCGAGACCAGTCGACTTGCTGCAGCAAATTACAAGAAATTTGCTAATAAATGCAATCAAGCGCTGGCTTCCGACAGCGATTCACTTGATTTGCTAAATTTCATGCAAAAATAGAAGAATGGCATTAACTGTTCACTGGTGGAGGCCGCCATCCCGTGCCCTTCTTTCCTGCCTATGCAGGCCGAAGGGCACGGCATCCGCATGAAAATGATTCCGCGGATAGTCTACGACTTCAGGAGCCAAGCCGAGGAACGAGTCTTTGATACGCTCGGAAAGTGCCGCATGCCTGGGATCGACACGGCGTTCCATTCCCTGAACGTCTCTTTGAGCATGGCCGTCTTTTTTGGCTTGTTGAGTGAGAGATACCTCCGACCTCGCTGAACATACCAAGGGTCCGTATGCTCATGGTCGTGGCGCTTTACCGTTTTTGTCCGACAATGATGCTTTCTCCAAGAGTCTGTAAACCCGCTTGGCGCAGCGGGCCGGGGATTTCTGGAGCTGGTGCTCCCATATCCGCAACACGCGCCAGCCCATTTTTTTCAACGCCCTTTGGTTTCTGGAGTCGCGCCGCCTCGTCTCGGCGATCTTCGCCTCCCACTTCTCGGAGAGCTTGTCCCGCCATTCGTTGAACTTCCAGCCATGCCAGAAGTCGCCATCCACGAAGACCGCGACCATGGCCTCCCGGAAGACGAAGTCCGGCCGGCCAGGCAGGTCGCGGGCATGCTCCTCCCAGGCCAGCCCCAGCTCCGCGAGCGCTGCGGCAAGGGTCTTCTCCGGCCCGGTGCCCTTCCCCCTGATGCGCGACATCACGGCGCTGCGGGTGGCAGGTGACAGGAAATCCCCGCGATGGCGACGGGGCCTGGAAGAGTTGGCGTTCCCGGTCATTCGAACATCCCGTATTAAGGTGGTGAGGACTGCTGGGCGCGATTTCGGATGAGGCACCTCCTACCCCACCACCGGCAACTCCCCCCAGCACGTCGTGTACCGGGGCGACTTGGACGCTTGGCGCATCCGCCACGGCCGGTCCAGGCCGGCGGCGGCGTAGCTGAGGGTGCCGCGGCCCCATTTGGCGTTGGCCCGGTCCAGCACGGTCATGAGGGCCATGCGTCGGGCATCCTCTTCCTCGGGAGGATCCAAGAGCGAGAGCTGGCGTGGGGTCTCAGGCTCGAGCTGCGTGGCCATGACGCCGGCTTTCTTGTAGACATAGCCGGGGCGGTAGAGCCGCTCCAGCAGGCCCAGGGCCGCGGCGATGAGCTCCGGCGTGTGCGCGGTGGGCCGCGGCAGGGCCACCTGCATGGCGTTGCTGTACTGGGGCACGTCCTTGTGCGGGTTGGTCAGGATGTAGACCTGGAGCCGGCCGGCCCGGCTCTGCTGGGCGCGCAGTTTCTCGGCCACGCGGCTGACGTAGGCCGCCACGGCCTCGCGCAGTTCGAACAGGGTGGTGACCGATTTGCCAAAGGACCGCGAGGCGCAGATGGCCTTTTTGTCCGGGGCGACGTCCTCCAGCTCGATGCACGGCCGGCCCCGCAGCTCCAGCAGCGTGTGCAGGCCGGTCACGGTCATGCGCTTGCGGACCCAGTCCGCCGGGGCGTCGCGCAGGTGCCGGGCGGTGTGGATGCCGAAACTCTTCAGCATCCTTGTATGCTTGCGCCCCACGCCCCAGATGTCCGCCACCTCCACCCGGTCCAGCAGGGACTCCACCTCGGCCGGCGTCATGGCCGTGAGGTCCAGCACGCCCTCGTATTGCGGATGCTTCTTGGCGAACCGATTGGCGATCTTGGCCAGGGTCTTGGTGGGAGCCAGCCCGATGGAGACCGGAATGCCCGTCCACTGCCTGACCGTGGCCCGCATCTGCCGGCCCAGGGCCGTCAGCTCGCCCGGCCGTGGATTCTCAAAGGCCAGGAAGGTTTCGTCGATGGAATAGACCTCCATGGACGGGCAGAACTGCGCCAGGGTCTGCATCACACGGCGGCTCATGTCCCCGTACAAGGCATAATTGGACGAAAAGACGCGCACGCCATGCTTGCGGAAGAATTGCTCGCGCAGAAAGGCCGGCTCGCCCATGGCAATGCCCAGGGCCTTGGCCTCGTTGGAACGGGCGATGACGCAGCCGTCGTTGTTGGACAGCACCACCACGGGCACATGCTGTAGCGTGGGATTGAACACACGCTCGCAAGAGACGTAGAAGTTGTTGCAGTTGACCATGCAGAAGACGTGCGACATGGTCTACACCTTATGAATGACGTAGGCGACCACGCCCCAGACTTCGAAGCTGGAGTCCGGCTCCACGCGGATGGGCACGTAGTCCGGATTTTCGGGCAGGAGATAGAGCGCGTCGGGCGTTTTCTTGATGCGTTTCACGGTCAGTTCGCCATCAAGGGCGGCGATGACGATGCGCCCGCTGACCGGCTCCAGGGCGCGGTCCACGACGAGGAGGTCGCCGTCGTGCACGCCGGCATCGCGCATGGAATCGCCATGCACGCGAACGAAGAAGGTCGCCGCGGGGTGGGCGATGCAGTGCTCGTTGAGGTCCAGGCTCTGGTCGATGTAGTCGTCGGCCGGCGAGGGGAAGCCCGCGGCCACGGTGGCCAGGTACAGCGGCAGCTCCAGCCGGGTCTCGGTGCGAACGCCGAGAATCTCGAGTGCCGGCCGCTGCGGGCGCGGAAGGGGGAGGATGCGTCGTGCAGTCATGGTCAAACCAGTGTATCGTGCCCGCAGACGGCTCGCAAGGAGGTCGGCATGTGCGGACGATTCGGCTTTGTCATCCCCAAGGCCCAGGCAGTAGAGTATTTTCAGCTGGTTGACGCAGACTACGAGCCCCGGCGCAACCTCGCGCCCACCATGGACATTCCCGGCATTGTGCAGACTGACGCCGGCCGCGTGTTGCGGCGCTTCCACTGGGGGCTGGTCCCTTTTTGGGCCAAGGATCGCAAGATGGCCGCGAAGATGATCAACGCGCGCAGCGAGACCGTGGCAGGGAAGCCGGCTTTTCGCGCGGCGTTCAAAAAGCGCCGCTGCCTGATCCCGGCGACGTGCTTTTATGAATGGCAGAAGCTGGACGCCAGACGCAAGCAGCCGTTCGCGCTGATGATGGCCGACGGCGCGCCCTTTGCCATGGCCGGGCTGTGGGAGGTCTGGGACGATCCTGATTCCGGAACGCCGCTGCACTCAGCCACCATCCTGACCACCGAGGCCAACGCCCTGGTCGCGCCTATCCACGACCGCATGCCGGTGATCCTGCCGCCGGACTCGTGGGCGCAGTGGCTGGACCCGGCCGCAGACGCAGCGGCGCTCGCACCTCTGCTGGCCCCCTTCCCGGCCGAGGGCATGCGGCAGGAGGCGGTGGGTATGGGGGTGAACAAGGCGGGGAATGAGGAATTTTGAGCGGTGGGCCTGGGTTCAGCGCTCGAGGCCCTGACTTTGCTCCCGCGCCTGCTGCTGTTGCTGATTTTGTGCAATCTTCCGGAACGCTGCCCAAGTCAGGAAGTGCTTCTCCCGGCGAAATTGATCGCGCTGCTCGATTGCCCGGTCGTAAAGGGTCCGTTTGACTTGGCGCTCGTTCTGCCTCGCCCGGTGCAGCAAGGTGGCGCGGTCACGTCGGGAGGCGGGCATCTGCTCAATCTCCTGGCGGGTCTTCTGCCAGTAGGTCGTGATGGCTGCGACCTCGGTCCGGGCCTGATCACGGATACTCAGCAGCTCGGCCTTGCGGGCGTCCATGGCGGTCTGCCAAGCTTTGAAGAGTTCCCCGTTACCGGCATCACGGTGGCGGACATTGGGGCGTGGCTGGTAGTATTCCAGAGACGGGATCGCTGCGACCTCTGGTCCAGGAGGCTGGTATGGCCCAAAGCGGGCTTCCAACCTGGACTTTGAGAGATTACGGTCCACAGCACTCGCCTTGCAGGCCTGTTTGCCGTGGCGGCTCATGATGGCGAGGCCGTTGCCATGCAGGACGATGGCCAGGCCGTGGGCGGCCAGGGTGACATGCACATCCCGCCATGACGTGGCGTCCTGCATGGCGCGCAGCAGCGCCTCGCGCTTGGACTTGGCGTAACTCTCGAAGGACTCCAGGCCGGAATGGGCTTCCATGGTGGCGGGCTTGTCGCCCAGGCGCTCGGCTTCTGGCGTCTGGCTCTGGCCGCGGCCGTTGTCCACGGCAAGGTCGAAGCGCCGCTCCAGCTCCCGGCAGACGCGGTCACGGGTGTGAAAGTCCCGAAACGGCTCGTGCCTAGTCAGCTTCTCGGGGTGAATCATGTTGTAGGCGATGTGCAGGTGGATGTTGCCGGTGTTCTGGTGCACGCCGCAGTGGCGTTGGTGCTCGGCAAAGCCCAGGGACGCGGCGAAGGACTGCTCGATTTCCTTGAACATTTCCGGCGTCAGCTTGTCGTCGTCTTCCGGCCGGAAGCTGACGATGAGGTGATAGCTCTTTTCCTTTTTCGACCGCAGGTTGAGATCCTGCGTGTCCATGGCCTCCTGGATGCCCCATTCGTAGTCGTCGCCGGCCCAGCAGCCCTCGGTCCAGCAGAACAGGACCTTGTCCTGGTCCGGGTGGGGGCCGACACCGGCAATGTAGTTGGCCAGGCGGCGGTAGTTGTCATTGGCTGGCTTGCAGGTGATGCGGCGGCTGATCATCAGGCGATCCTGCCCACGGCGGCGCACAACTCGCGCTGCCGGGCCTCGATTTCCCGCAGCAGGCGGCGGACCTGGTACGTCAGCTCCGGGGCCGCGCGGCGCTCGTCGCAGAGCCAAAGCTTGAAGAGCCCGCCCAATCGGCCAAGATCGGCGTTGATCCGGGCCAGCTCGCGGCGGGCTTGCTGATGGTCGCGGGCGGGCAGGGGCTGGCCCAGACAGACCCGGCGGGCAAAGGCCGAGATGCTCAGCCCGTGACGGTCGGCCTGGTCAATGACCTGCCGGTACTCCTCGGGGGTGACGTAGACCTTCATGATGGGCTTTTTCGAGGGCATCCATTCTTTCCTTGCTGGCGTATCCGCGTTGAGCCCGAAGGGCGAATAAGCAAATTCGTATCGTGAAGGCGGCCACCAAAGGTGGGCCTACTTCACCTGTCCTGCCTTCAGCGTCTGGTCGATCTTATTCCACGCAGTTCGGTTCGCTGCAAGGAGCTGTCACGGATTTGAAATAGTTTGAATATGATTGAACAGATCGCCATTTGTGAAAGTTTTTGCGGGCTACTGCTTCCAATACGTAAGGCATACGAAGCAAGATGAATCGAATATGGCAGGCACATGGACGAACAGCGTCCCGCCGTTGCCCTCACAAAAGCCGATTCTTTCCTTCTCGAAGCTCGAAACGGAAGAGGACGGCGTTGTCGCGGTCTTGGTTTCTTGTCTCTTGGGTTAATGCCCGACACCTGCGACCCAACCTAGCGACAGCTATTTTTCTCCAGAGGCGCAGGACCAGGCCGGGCGGGGTGGCAAGTCGCCCTTGGGAGGAACCAGGGGCAACGGAATGCAGTGGAATAGCGTCTTGGAAGGAAGAAATCTGGATGCTGGCCGGACGATGGACACAGTTCGGGAATCTACGCTACGCGTCCAGGCCGGGCTGATAGTCGGGGGGCAGACCGAAGGCGGTGTTGGTCCGTCGCTGGGCCTCGCGGAGGTCGTAGCCGGCCTTGACCTGCCGGCCCCATTCCTGGCTCCAGGCGATGCGCTGCGCCTGGGTGAGCACGCTTGGACGTTTGGCAGGCGGCCGGAAACCCGATGCGGCGCGGCGCATGAAGTCGGCCAGCTTGCGATTGGCCTGCCTGGCCTTGCGGCTCAGGCGCTGCGAGGCCCGCTCGCGCTCGCGGCGGAGCATCGGCCCCAGGCCCAGCCATTCGAAGAGGGCCTCGTGAACGACGCGGATGGCTCGGCATCCGAAATACTTGCCTTCCTCGTTCTGGCCACGGGGCTGGGTGACTTCCATGAACCCGGCGTCCTTGAGCTGAGCGATGGCCCGCTCGATGCGCCGCTGGCCTAGGCCGGAGTCGCGGACGAGCATTTTCATGTCGATGTCGATGAAGCCCTCGGCCAACGTCGGTGTGCCGCAGCAGAGGGACGCTAAGTCGAGGTGGGAGAGGAGCGTCTCCAGGACGACGATCACCGCCTCGCGACGCTCGCTGCGAGTTTGCCTGCCCGGGCGTGTCTGCAAGGGAGGGCACCTGCGAGGCCGGTCATACCAGGCCCGTGCCCGCTCGGCGGCCAGGGGGAGGATGCGCGGCAGCCCGCCCTTGCCCGTGCGAATGGGCTGAGCCGGCTGTAGCTTCGGCGCACGCGGATCGTGGCCGCAGCGGTTGCCCGTCAAGGCCGGTCCCGGAAAATTATCGAGGATTCATCATATCCGGGACCATTCCGGGACCAGCTGGTCCCGGAAACGGCAAAGGGACCTATGAGTATCTCATAAGTCCCTGAATTTTCTGGTGCCCCCGACAGGAATCGAACCTGTGGCACCAGGATTAGGAATCCTGTGCTCTATCCGACTGAGCTACGGGGGCATGGATTGAATTGGTAAGTATAGCCCGCAATGGCGTGGAGCGTCAAGGGATGCAAGGACGGCAAGACGCCCTGGCCGGTCTGGCTGGGGCGTCTTGCTGTTGTGGCGGTTGGATCAGGCCGGGCCGTCGGCGGGTTGTGTCTCCATGGAGGACGGGGATTCGCCGCGATGCGACTGGACAGCCCGCGACCGTCGGTACACCAGCAGGAAGAATACGGGCACGAAGTAGCAGCCCAGCACCGTGGCCGCGAGCATGCCGCCGATGACGCCCGTGCCGATGGCCCGCTGGCTGCCGGAGCCCGCGCCCGTGGCCAGGGCCAGGGGCAGCACCCCAAGGATGAAGGCGAAGGAGGTCATCAGGATGGGCCGGAGTCGCAGGCGGGCTGCCTCCAGCACGGCCTTGGTGATGTCCCAGCCTTCTTCCACCAGATCCTTGGCGAATTCCACGATGAGGATGGCGTTTTTGGCCGAGAGGCCGATGGTGGTGAGCAGGCCCACCTGGAAGTACACGTCGTTGGACAGGCCGCGGCCCATGGTGGCCAGCACCGAGCCGATGATGCCCAGGGGCACCACGAGCATCACCGCCGTGGGCACGGTCCAGCTTTCGTACAGCGCGGCCAGGCAGAGGAAGACCACCAGGACGGAAATGGCGTACAGCGCCGGCGCCTGGGAGCCGCTCATGCGTTCCTGGTAGGACAGGCCGGTCCATTCCAGGCCGAACCCGGCCGGGAGTTTGGCCACCATGTCTTCCATGACGCGCATGGCGTCGCCGGAGCTTTTGCCCGGGGCGGCGGAGCCCATGATTTCCACGGCCGGCACGCCGTTGTAGCGCTCCAGGCGGGGGGAGCCGTAGGTCCAGCGGCCCGCGGAGAAGGTCTGGAAGGGCACCATCTCGCCCAGGCCGTTGCGAACGAACCAGCGCTCGATGTCCTGGGGCATCATGCGATAGGGCGCATCTCCCTGCACATAGACCTTTTTCACGCGGCCGCGGTCGATGAAGTCGTTCACATAGGCGCCGCCCAGGGCGATGGACATGGTGTTGGTGATGTCACCCATGGACAGGGACAGCGCACCGGCCTTGGCCAGGTCGATGTCGATCTGATACTGGGGCGTGTCGTCCTGCCCGTTGGGCCGTACGGCCACCACCTCGGGGTTTTGCGCGGCCATGCCCAGGATCTGATTGCGGGCCTGCATCAGGGCGGCGTGGCCCAGGCCGGCGCGGTCTTGCAGATACAGGTCAAAGCCGGTGGCGTCGCCCAGTTCCAGCACCGCCGGCGGGGTGAAGGCGAAGATCTGTGCGGATTTGATCCGCATGAATGCCCCCATGGCCCGCATGGCCACGTCCTGGGCGCTCATGCCTTCGCCCTTGCGCTCGGCCCAATCCTTGAGCTGCACAAAGGCGATGCCCGTGTTCTGCCCCTTGCCGGCAAAACTGAATCCGGCCACGGTGAAGATGGATTTCACCACCGCGGCTTCGTCTTCCAGAAAGTGCTGTTCCACTTGGGCAAGCACGTCCAGGGTGCGTTCCTGGGGCGCGCCCACGGGCAACTGGATGAGGGCGAAGATGATGCCCTGGTCCTCATCCGGCAAAAAGGATGTGGGCAGCCGCAGGAACAGCACGGCCAGGGCGGCGACAATGGCCACATAGACGAGCATCACGCGTTTTTTGCGCTTGAGCAGCCCATGCACGCCGCGCTGGTAGCCGGCGTTGCCGCGGTCGAACATGCGGTTGAACCAGCCGAAGAACCCGCGCTGGGGCGTGCTGTGCAGCGTGTGGTGCGGCTTGAGCATGGTGGCGCACAAGGCCGGCGTGAGCACCACGGCCACCACCACGGACAGCAGCATGGCCGAGACGATGGTCAGGGAGAACTGCCGGTAAATAACGCCCGTGGACCCGTCGATGAACGCCATGGGGATGAACACCGCCGAGAGCACCAGGGCAATGCCCACCAGCGCGCCGGTAATCTGATCCATGGACTTGCGGGTGGCTTCCCGGGGCGACAGGCCCTCCTGGGTCATGATGCGTTCCACGTTTTCCACCACCACGATGGCGTCATCCACCAAAAGGCCGATGGCCAGTACCACGCCGAACATGGTCAGCGTGTTGATGGAATACCCAAAGGCCGCCAGGGCCCCGAAGGTGCCCAGCAGCACCACGGGCACGGCGATGGTGGGAATGAGCGTGGCCCGGAAGTTCTGCAGAAACAGGTACATGATGAGGAAGACCAGGAAGATGGCCTCAAACAGCGTCTTGACCACTTCCTCCAGGCTGGCACTCACGAAGGGCGTGGTGTCGTACGGGAACACACAGCGCACGCCCTGCGGGAAGTTCACGGCGAGCTGGTCCAGGGTCTCGCGTACGCGCTCCACCGTATCCAGGGCGTTGGCGCCGGTGGCCAGCTTGACGGACAAGCCAGCGGCAGGCTTGCCGTTGAAGCGCGAGATCGTGTCGTAGCTCTCGCTGCCCAGCTGCACCCGGGCCACGTCGGCAATGCGCACGGCGGAGCCGTCCTCGTTCACGCGCAGCAGCACCTGCTCGAATTCGTGGGCATTGGTGAACTGGGTCTGGGAGAGGATGGTGTAGCTCATCTGCTGACCAGACACGGCCGGCGCGCCGCCAATCTGCCCGGCGCTGGTCTGGGTGTTCTGGGCCTCGATGGCGGCCAGTACATCCGTCGGATTCAGCTTGTATTTGTTGAGCTTGTCCGGATCGAGCCAGATGCGCATGGCGTACTGCGCGCCGAAGATGTTGGCCTCGCCCACGCCGTCCACACGGCTGATGGCGTCCAGCAGGTTGGAGGAGGCGTAGTCGCTCAAGTCTGCGCCGGTCATGGAGCCGTCGTCGCTCATCAGGCCGATGACCATGAGGAAGCTGGACGAGCTCTTGTTCACGGCAATGCCCTGGCGCTGCACTTCCTGCGGCAGTAGCGGCGTGGCCAGGGCCAGCTTGTTCTGCACCTGCACCTGGGCGATATCCGGATCGGTGGAGGAGTCGAAGGTCAGTTCGATCTCCGCCTGTCCCGTGGATTCGCTGGTGGAGGACATGTATTTGAGGTTGTCGATGCCCTTCATCTTCTGTTCGATGATCTGGGTCACCGTGTTTTCGATGGTCTGGGACGAGGCGCCAGGGTACGTGGCCGTGATGGTGATGGCCGTGGGCGCGATGTTCGGATATTGCGAGATGGGCAGGCGCAGGATGGACAACGCGCCGGCCAGCATGATGATGATGGCGATGACCCAGGCGAAGACCGGGCGATCGATGAAAAACTTGGCCATGATGCTGATGCTCCCCGGGCCCTACTGGGCGGCGGTTGTGGTGGGGGCGGCGGAGGTGGCGAGGGCGGTGACGCCGTCGGTGCCGGCTGCGGCGGTTTTGGCGAGGATCTTGTCGGCCACGGCCGCCGCCGCATTGGTGACTGCGCCGGGGCGGGTGGCGTTGGTTTCCACCACCTTCACCTTGCGCCCTGGCCGGGCCTTCTGCAGACCGTCCACCACAATGCGCTCCCCGACAGCCACCCCTTCGCCCACCAGCCAGGAATCCCCGATGGTGCGGCGCACGGTGATGGGCCGGGCCTCCACCACACCCTCGGCATTCACCACCATCACCAGGGGGTTGCCCTTGGTGTCGCGGCTCACGGCGGCCTGGGGCGCCAGGATGGCGTGCTCGTCCACCCCTTCGGTCAGCACGGCGCGCACGTACAAGCCCGGCAGCAGCTCGCCGGCAGGGTTGGGGAACTCCGCCCGCAAGGTGATGACGCCCGTGCTCTGGTCCACGGTGATGTCCGCGAACTTCAGCACGCCGTCCAGGGCGTAGGGGGTGCCGTCCTCCAGGATCAGGGACACGGTGGCGCCGCCATCCGCCGCCTGCTTGAGCACGCCCTGCTGCAGATCGCGCCTGAGGCGCATCACTTCGGCGCTGGATTGCGTCAGATCCACATAAATGGGATCGGTCTGCTGGATGGTGGACAGGGCCGCCGCCTGATTGGCCGTGACCAGTGCCCCAGGCGTGACGGCGGACTTGCCGATACGCCCGGAAATGGGCGCGCGCACGTTGGTGTATTCCAGATTGATGCGCGCCGTCTCCAGGGCTGCCTTGGTGGCGAGCACCTCGGCTTCGGCCTGCCGGTGGGCGGCGTGGGCATCGTCGTTGTCCTGGCGGCTCACGGCGTCCTGCCGGGCCAGATTGGCCGTCCGCTCGGCCCTGAGCTTCACGGGCACCACGTTGGCCTCGGCCTTGGCCAGGGCCGCCTTGGCGTTGTCGTACACGGCCTGGTAGTGGGCGGGATCGATTTTGTACAACACGTCGCCCTCGGTCACTTCCGCGCCTTCCGTGAACAGGCGCTTCTGCAGAATGCCGCTCACCTGGGGCCGGACCTCACTTACCAGATGGGCCGAGGTGCGGCCGGGCAGTTCCGTGGTCAGGGTGACAACGCTGGGGGCCAGGGTAAGAACCGTCACCTCCGGTTCCATGGCCGGCGGCGGTCCCTGGGCGTGGGAGCGTTCACTGTAGGAATTCAGGGCCGCCATGGCGGCAACACAGACCAACAAAAAAAGAATGACGCGGCTACGCATGGGGGATCCTGCTGCGTTGAGGTGGCGTTTCGATGCTGTATGAGGGCGCATGCTGCGGGAATATGGCCCGTTGCCGCACCGTGGCGAACACTGGCGCGTGTGGGCGGGAATAAACAGTTGCGCTTGCTACTATCAGCGATTGCGACTTGTCTCATTCCTGAATTTTGCCATATTATATCTCAATTCGGCCAAATGCAGCTGTTTCATTTATGATTTTAAACAGATAGCGTATTGTCATGAAATAGCATTTTGGGGTCGATATATTCAAGGATTGCCAAAACGCCCGTCCGGGACTAGGATCCGGGGCATGCCAATTCTTCAACCAGACTGTCAGAGCTTTTATCCGGATGGCGTGCCCCGGGCTGTGGTGGCGGTGGGCATCGACGTGGTGACCAAGGGCGTGGAGAAGTCCGTGCTGCCGCACCGCAAGGCGCATCTGCTGCTGACCATGCGCGGGGTGGTGACGCTGGAGGCGGATCACGGCGTGTGGATTGTGCCGCCGCGCTGCGCCCTGTGGATTCCCAGCGGCATGCCCCTGACCTTTCGCGGTGCCGGCGCGTTGCAAATCTATGGGCTTTTCGTGGAGCCGGACGCCGTGCCCACCTTGCCCCAGGAGTGCCGCACCCTGACGGTCTCCCCGTTGCTGCAGGAGCTGCTGCTATACGCCGCGCAGATGCCCATGCTGTATGAGGAAGACGGGCCGGACGGCCGCATCGTGCAGGTGCTGCTGGACCAGCTGGCCGCCTCGCCTGCGGCGCGCCTGAGCTTCCCCATGCCGTGCGAAGAGCGGCTGCGGCATATCGCCATCAGCCTGCTGAACAACCCGGCGGACCGTTCCACCATTGCCGAATGGGGGCGACGCATTGGCATGGCCGAGCGCACCCTGTCCCGCATGCTGCACCGGGATACGGGCATGAGTTTTGGCCGCTGGCGGCAGCAGCTGCACATCCTCATCGCCCTGCAGCGGCTGGCCCAGGGCAATTCCGTGCAGGCCGTGGCCCTGGATCTCGGCTATGAGAGCGCCAGCGCCTTCATCACCATGTTCAAAAAGATCATGGGCAAATCACCGGCGCGATACTTCGCGGAGCAGCATTCAAGCCGCGCTGCGGCCTGAGCTGCGCGCCTTTGCAGTACCGCATCCTTTTATTGTTGCCAGGAATGGCAAAATTGTTATACGATGTAAGGATGCGCATCGCCGTTATTTCCGATACCCATCTGGAGCGGCCCACCGCCTGGTTCGAGGCGTTTTACGAGGCGGAGTTGGCTCCCATGGATCTGCTGCTGCATTGCGGCGACTATGCCGCGCCGGCCATGTACCACTACCTGCTGCAGCATCCCGGATTTCATGGCGTGCTGGGCAACTCGGACCCCTGGACCATGCACGGTGAGCTGCCCTGGCGCGCCACGGTGCAGGCCGGGGATCTGGTGCTCGGTCTGGCGCATGGACATGCCGAGCTGGCCGGCGATCCGGCCCGGGTGCTGGACGCCTTTGGCGGCGGGGTGGACGTGGTCTGCTTTGGTCACACGCACCGCTTTTTGTGCCAGACGATGCGCGGCGTGCTGGTGGTGAACCCGGGCTCGCTGTGCGCCTCGCGGTCGGGCCGGCGATCCTATGCCGTGCTCACGAAAACGGGGAAGCGCATGCATGTGGATGAACGCCGTCTCCCCGGAGACTGCTGGGGCGAGGCAGAATACCCCTGAAACGACTGCTCGGGGGGACCCTTTCTGCAGAAAAGGTCCCCCCGAGCAGTTGTTGCAAAGACGGGTGAGAGCGATACGAGACTCTAAAAGTTCTGGAAGAAGAGCGCGCGAGCGGGGGAACCTTTTGCAAAAGGTGTCCCCGCTCGCACAGATCGTTATTCGAAGAACGAGGGATTGCTGATGCTGATCTTGGCCGACTCCTGCAGCGCCGTCACGTAGGACTCCAGCAGTTCCTGCTGCTTGCGCTGGGTCAGGTGGCCCATCCACAGGGATTTTTCCGTCTGCCACTGGGCGTCTTCCGGCGGGACGCGCCGGGCCACGCGGACCACCACGTAGCCGTCTTCCAGGGCAAAGGGCGTGTCCATCCAGGTGCCGGGTTCGGCATCAAAGGCGGCGTGCAGCAGGGCCTCGTTGGCGCCCAGGCCGGCGATGGCTTCGTTGCGGCTGAAGGGCAGGGTGGCCTGCACCCGGTCGGCATGGGCATCGGGCGTTTCCCGCAGTTCCTTGGCCAGGGCATCCGCCGCATCCTTGGCCTTGAGCATGGCTTTTTCGGCTTTGATGCGCGCGGTCACGTCGTCCTGCACTTCGGCCAGGGGCTTGATGGTGGCCGGCGCCTTGGCCACCACGCGGGCCAGCAGGAAGCCGTCCTCCAGGGGCAGGGGCGCGTCGGACACTTCGCCCTCGGCCATCAGGAACAGGGTGTCCCCGGCCTCGCGCTCCAGGCCAAAGCGGGCCACGGCTTCCGCCTGGGTCAGCAGGGGCGTGGTCTGCAGGGGCACGTCCAGGTCCTTGGACACGACATCAAAGGCCTCGCCGGCCAGCACGCGTTCCAGGGCCAGATCCAGGGTATCGGCCACGCGGCTGGCGGCCTGTTCCCGGGCCAGACGCTGGAGGATCTCGGCCTTGACGTCGTCAAAGGCCTTCACGCCGGCTTCTTCCTTGAGTTCACTTTTGATGAGGTGATAGCCGAAGTCCGTGCGCACGGGGTCGCTGATTTCGCCGGGATTCAGGGCGAAGGCGGCCGCCTCGAAGGCCGGCACCATCTGCCCGCGGCCGAACCAGCCCAGATCCCCGCCGACGATGTTGGACGTATCGTCGGACAGCTCCTGAGCCAGGGCTGCGAACTCCTCGCCACTATCCAGGCGGGTCTTGATTTCGCGGATCTGCTCCAGCACGGCGCCGGCCTCGGCTGCGGTGGCGTTCTGTTCCACGCGCAGCAGGATGTGCCGGGCGCGCACCCGCTCTTCCTGGGTGAAGAGACGGTCCTTGTTGCTGTCGTAGAAGGCCTGCACCTGTTCCGCGGAAACGGTTTCGTTGCGGGCCAGGGAATCCGGGGTGAACACCAGGGCCGCCAGCTCCATGCGGGGGGCAGTGCGGAAGGTCTCGTTGCGCTGGGCGTACCAGGCGGCAATCTCTTCCTGGGAGGTTTCCACGGCGTCCAGGAAGTCCGCAGCGCGCAGGGGCACATAGTCCAGCACGGCCTGCATGCGGGTGAAGAGGAAGAAGTCCCGCGTTTCGGCCTCGGTCATGGACGTGGCGCTGGTCACGGCGTCCGCCAGTTTCTGGACCAGCATCTCGTTGCGGACGTTGTCTTCGAATTCGCGCACGCTCTGGTTCTGGCGGGCCAGGATGGCGCGGTAGCGCTGGGAATCGAACTGGCCGCGTTCGTTCAGGAACAGGCTCATGCCAATGATGGTCTGGCGCAGCTCTTCGTCGGCGACGGTGATGCCCTGGCGCCTGGCGTCCTGCTCCATGAGCATTTCCGCGATGAGCTTCATCAGGACGTCACGGCGCAGGCCCATGCGGATCAGGGCTGCTTCATCCACGGATGGATCGGAGCGCCGCATGTTATCCACGGTGATTTCCAGGGCGCGGGTGTAGGTTTTGGCCAGGATGGGCATGTCGTTGACCGTGGCCACCACATCGGCGCGCGGCGCATTGAAGCTGTTCACGCCGAAAAAGACAAAGACAACGACGATGATCCCGAACAGGATCTTCACGGCCCACGAATGGGCGTACGTACGGATAAATTCCATCATAGCGGGAACCCGTATCTCCTTAGGCCGTCTGGGCCTTGGCGAATCGGACGAAGTTGAGCAGCCCGCCGGCGCGGATCACGGCCAGCTCATGGGCGGACAGATCGTTGGTGACGGGCACCAGCCCCACGCCGTTGACCTGCAGGGAGACTTCCCCGCCGGGCTGGATGGACGCCGTGGGGATGGAGAGCGGCGTATCCTGGGCCAGGGTGTCGTAATCGTCCTTGTTGACCAGCAACAGGGGCAGGATGCCGAAGTTGACGAGGTTGGCGCGATGGATACGCGCGAAGGACTTGGCCACCACGGCGCACACGCCCAGGTGCCGCGGCCCAAGGGCGGCATGCTCGCGGGAGGAGCCCTGGCCGTAGTTGTCCCCGGCCACGATGACGCCGCCGCAGGCCTTGGCCACGCCCTGGGCGGCGCGCGCCTTCATGCGGCCCACAAAGCCGGCGTCTACCCGGTTGAAAATGTATTCGCTGATGGCCGGAATGTTGGACCGCAGGGCCGTAATCTGCGCCCCGGCCGGCAGGATGTGGTCCGTGGTGATGTTGTCTTCCACCTTGAGCTGGACCGCGGTTTCGATGGTGTCCGGCAGGGTGGGGAATTGCTCCAGGGCCACGATGTTCGGGCCGCGCTCAATCTCCACGGCCGCGCCGTCCACCGGCGGGTAGATGAACAGGGAGCGGATGGAGGGGGCGTCCTTGGGCAGGGGGTCCACGGCCGGGGGCTCGCCCCAGGTGGCGGGATCGCTGAATTCCCCGCGCAGGGCGCACTGGGCGGCAGTGAGGGGGCTCACCAGATACACCTGGGCGTCCTGGGTGCCGCTGCGGCCCTCGAAGTTGCGGTTGAAGGTCCGCACGCTCACGCCCTGGGACACCGGAGAGCCGCCCATGCCGATGCACGGGCCGCAGGAGGCCTCCAGCAGGCGCGCGCCGGAATCCACAATGGGCTCAATGAGGGATTCCCGGGCCAGCAGCTTGATGACCTGCTTGGAGCCGGGGGAGATCATCGTATCCGTGTGTTCGGCCACCTGCTTCCCGGCAAAGAGCAGGGCCACGGATTTCATGTCGGCATAGGAAGAGTTGGTGCAGGAGCCGATGGCTGCCTGATCCACCTTGAGGCCGGCCAGCCGGGCCACGGGCACCACGCGGTCCGGCATGTGGGGCTGTGCGGCCAGGGGTTCCAGGGTGGAGAGATCGACTTCGATGGTGTCGTCGTAGGCGGCGTCTTCATCCGCAGCCAGGGGGGTGAAGTCTTCGGGACGGCCCATGCTGACCAGGAACTCGCGGGTGCGCTCGTCGCTGGGGAACACGGAGGTGGTGGCGCCCAGCTCCGCGCCCATGTTGGTGATGACGGCGCGTTCCGGCACGGAGAGGGTGGCCACGCCGGGGCCGGTGTATTCCAGCACCTTGCCCACCCCGCCCTTGACCGTGAGCCGGCCCAGCAGGTGCAGGATGACATCCTTGGCCGAAGCCCAGCCCTGGAGCGTGCCGGTCAGATGCACCCGCAGCACCTTGGGCATGGGGATGTGATACGGCTCGCCAGCCATGGCCAGGGCCACGGAGAGGCCGCCCGCGCCCATGGCCAGGGAGCCCACGCCGCCGGCGGTGGGGGTGTGGCTGTCGGACCCGATGAGGGTCTTGCCGGGCTTGGCGAAGTTTTCCAGGTGCAGTTGATGGCAGATGCCGGTGCCGGGGGGCGAGAAGATGATGCCGTATTTCTTGGCGATGGACCGCAGGTAGCGATGGTCGTCCGGGTTGCGGAAGCCCATCTGCAGGGTGTTGTGGTCCACGTAGCTCACGGAGAGCTCGGTTTTGACGCGATCCAGCCCCAGGGCCTCGAACTGCAGATAGGCCATGGTGCCGGTGGCGTCCTGCGTGAGGGTCTGGTCGATTTTGAGGCCGATTTCAGCGCCGGGTTCCATGGAGCCGTCCATCAGGTGGGCGGCAATGATCTTTTGCGTGAGGTTCTTGGGCATGGCGGTAGGGTAGGGGTAGAAGGGTGGCTACTGCAGAAAGGACGGCGGCTGGGCAAGCTCTCCGCCGTCCCAGCCAAGCCGCAGGCGGTTGATCTTGTTTTTGCGCAGCTGGATTTCCACGTCCAGGCGCAGCTTGTCCTGCTGGGCCTGGAAGATTTCCTGGGCATAGTACACGCCCGCGCCGGGATTCTCCGCACGGCGCAACTGCTGCGCCCGCTGTTCGGCGGCGCGTTTTTCGGATTCCAGACGCTCAATCTCCTCACGAAGGCGTGATATCTCCGCGAAGCTTGATGCGTCGTTTTCGTCCACGACCGTCATCGGCGTTCTCCTCGTCCATGGGCGCCGGGGCCACCAGCAACACATCGCGCGGCGGCTGCGGCAGGGTGTTGAACAGATTCCAGAACCGGGGGAGCAGCTCCGTCACTCCGCCGGGGTTGGCCAGGGCCAGACCGGGGCGGGCCATGCTCAGGCAGGCGTAGGCCAGGCCCCAGGCGGCGGTGGGGGCCAGCCAGGGGGTGGTGGCGCCGGCCTCGCCCATGCGGCCGGTCAGGCGCAGGCAGGCGTCGTCCTGCTCCATGCGCAGGCCCAGACGGGCAGCCAGCTCCTCGCAGGCCTGGCGGTCCAGATCCGTGGCCGGCAGGGAAAGCTGCGCCGTGGCCTCGGCATCCTGCAGCATGCGTGCGGCGGCCAGAGCAAAGGACAGGGGGAAGCAGGCGGGATCGGCCATGGTGTCCAGGATCAGCGAGCCACGGCGAGAACCGTCCACCGCCACGCGGACCATGTCCGGATCAACTTCGGGTTCGCCGCCGGCCGCCCGCAGCAGGGCCAGACCTTCCTTCCACGGGGACCGCTGGGCCGGGAACGCACCCTCCAGGGCCATGTCGCCGCCGGCAGGGTGGCACAGGGGCAGGGCCAGCAGGCTGACGGCCAGCAGGGGGTCCATGGGCAGGTGTGCCACGGGGGGCAGGGTGGGCTCGGCGCGCGGAATCGTCAGGGTGCCGGGGACGTGCACCGCATCGGGCACAAAACTGGCCAGCACGGCCGCGGCCCGGGCAGCCACGGGCTCGAATTTGCTGTCTTTCCAGGAGATGGACAGGCCTTCTTCGTACGAAGGCGCCGCCATGGCCAGGGCCAGCAGGGCTTCGGGGGGCAGGTCCGACGGCAGCTGGATGGCCGCCGGCGGCAGGCCGGCGCTTTCCAGCCGGGCCGGCAGGCCCTTGGAGCCGGGCACCACGGGCGTGAGCCGGGCCTGGAAGGCCTGGAGGAATCGGCCCACGGGGGAAAGATCCAGGAGCTTGAGGCCGGTATCGCCCGTGACCCGCAGGCGGATGTGCTGGCCAAGGGCCAGGAACAACAGGAAGTAGCAGCCCAGGGCGTCATCGCCCACAAAAAGGGCCTTGCCATCCAGTTTGATGCTGCCGCCCTCGCTGGCCAGGATGTCGTTGTTCCAGCGGATGGTGGCCCCGGCGTGGTTCAGGGCCTTGACCAGAAAGGCCAGGGCGGCGTTGAAGGCCACACCGCGCAGCTGGGCATGGCGGGAGCACTGCACGGCCAGGGCGGCCCAGCACTGGGATTCCCAGACGCCGGCCGGGGCAAGGACCTGGGCCTTGCAGGGGACCGGTTTGGGGAAGAGCTGGAAGCCGGCCGTGGATTCGCCGGGCTCGGGATGGCGGGCGGCGGGGAGGTCCTGGATGAGGGTGAACAGGGTCCGCCAGCGGGACTTGTCGCCCGTGGCGCGGCCGGCGCGTTCCTCCCAGGCCTGCCAGAGGCGCTGTTCGAGGTGCTGTTCCATGGCGGCCCGGCCTTTCTTGCCGGCTCGCATGGCTGCCAAAATGGCAGCGCGCTCTTCGAGGATATCGAGGAGCTTGTGATCCAATCGAGCGAGTTCTCGCTCAACATCGCGGGGAGGAGTGGAATTTTGGCGCATGGTGAACACAAGCATCTAGCCGGAAACGCGACGGGGGGCAAGGGGCTGGGGGGAGGCGAATCTTGCAGGCAGCGACAAAAAAGGAGCGCCCCGAAGGGCGCTCCATCAATAACTCGCAGTCCAGTCGGAAACTTATTTCATTTCCTGACCGGAGGCGGCCTTCTGCATCTTGACCTCGACCTTTTCGGTCAGGCCTTCGTAGTAGGCGCGCAGGATGTCCAGGACTTCGGTGCGGCCGAAGTGATCGGGCACTTCAGCGCCTTCGGAGAGGGCCTTGCGCAGCTTGGTGCCGGAGAGGATGACGCGGTCATCCTTGGTGTGGGGGCAGGTGCGCATGGAGGCCATGCCGTCGCACTTGAAGCAGTAGAAGGTCCAGTCGATCTTCATCGGCTGGGTGATCAGGGCCAGGCCGGGGGTGGGGCAGGCTTCGGTGGCGTAGGGGATCTTGTCGAAGATTTCCTGCGCTTCCATGAGGGTGTAGAAGTCGCCCACGCCGGCATGGTCACGGCCGATCAGCATGAAGCTGATGCCGTAGTTCTGACGGAAAGTGGCGTGCAGCAGGGCTTCGCGGGGACCAGCGTAGCGCATGTCCAGCGGGTAGCCCGCGTTGATGACGTGCTCCTTCACGAAGTAGCCGTCGATGAGGGCCTGGATGCACTCGATGCGCACGTCAGCAGGGATGTCGCCGGGCTTCAGGTTGCCGATGAGGGAGTGGATGACCACGCCATCGCACACTTCGGCGGCAATCTTGGCCAGGTATTCGTGGGAGCGGTGCATGGGGTTGCGCAGCTGGAGGGCGGCCACCTTGGACCAGTTGCGGGCTTCCATTTCGGCGCGGATTTCAGCGGGGGTCTTGTACACGCCGGGGAACTTGTCGCGGTAGTCGCCTTCGGAAAGGACCTTCACCGCGCCAGCCAGGTTGTACTTGCCCTGCTTCATGACCATCTGCACGCCGGGGTGGTCTTCCAGAGCCACTTCCCAGAACTTCTGAGAGTCGGCGCCATTGCCCTTGAAGACGGATTCGCATTCCCACTTCTTTTCTTCGTCAGAAAGGGCGTACTTTTCTTCGATCTTCAGGGTGGCGTAGATCACGCCGTCCTGACCCACGAGGGCGACTTCGTCACCGACCTTGCAGTCTTCGTCGTCGGTGTCGCACACCACGGGGACGGGCCAGAAGGTGCCGTCGGCGAGCATCATCTTTTCGCAGACGCTCTTCCAGTCGGCCTTGGGCATGAAGCCGTTCAGGGGGCTGAAGCCGCCGATGCCGAGCATGATGCAATCGCCCTTGGTGCGGTCAGAAATGGCGATCTGCTTCAGGCCGGCAGCCTTTTTAACTTCAGACTCCAGCTCGGCGCCTTCCAGAAGGCAGCAAACAAGGCCCTTACCGCCGTGAGGGGGAACCAGTTTGGACATGTGCCGTCTCTCCTATTGTCTTTTACGGATGTGGGTTAGCAGCCGTTCTCCCGTGGAGGCCGCCATGGCGTCAGGCCCGACCCTGCGCGCCTGCAGGCAGCTCACGGATGTTTTGCAGCGAAATCTTGCAAGCAGCATTAGTGAAAAAATCCACAAGGTGTCAAGGCGTTTTTTGCGGGCATGCCTGGGGGGTCAGATTTTGCGGTTTGCAAATTTGTCAAAACAGGTGAGCAGGGGGCATGATTCCTCAATCAACACAAAAAATGCGTCGTCTGGCCCGATGCTTTGTGAAGCGTCTCGCAATCCCTTGCCAAGCGTGCCGCATGGGGCTAGTGTCCTGTGCATCGCATTGCTGGCCATGGGGGCGGGGCCTGAGGTCGAAGGGACCCTACCCCTAATAATGCTGCATGGCAAGAGGCGACGGCGAGTTCCTGGAGAGGTGATGCGGAAGATGACAGGGCGGACAGGATTGCGGATTCGTCTTGACAGTCTGCGCGCACCTTGTTACTAATCTCACAAGTCACGGGAACTTGAATTCTAACCACCTAGAATGGCTCACAAAAAATGATCCCAGTCAATAAGAATACCACGCATGTGCCGCAAACACCAAGCGGGGTTGGCATGTGGTGGGTTGCTTGCGCGGGGCTGGCGTGCCGGGGAGCTGGCATTGCAGGCTTGTGGCGCGGGGCTGGGGTGTTTGGTTGTAAAGAGGCGGGGGGCTTCCGTTGAGGCCGCCTGCTTTTTTTCGCGTCGGCAGCTGGTCGGCTTTTGGGCTGGCCGGGTGCTGGCGCCATGGCAGCGCAGGACGAGGAATTTGAGGATTTTCCCAATCAATCCATACTTGTGGAGGACTTGATATGCCTACGTTCGTGGATCCGTCCAAGTGCGATGGCTGCAAGGGCGGCGAAAAGACCGCATGCATGTACATCTGCCCCAACGACCTGATGATTCTGGACCCCGAAGAGATGAAGGCGTTCAACCAGGAGCCCGAAGCTTGCTGGGAGTGCTACTCCTGCATCAAGATCTGCCCCCAGGGCGCCATCACTGCCCGCCCCTACGCTGACTTTGCTCCCATGGGCGGCACCTGTATCCCCCTGCGTGGGTCCGAAGACATCATGTGGACCATCAAGTTCCGCAATGGTTCCGTGAAGCGCTTCAAGTTCCCCATCCGCACCACGCCTGAAGGCTCCATCAAGCCCTTCGAAGGCAAGCCTGAAGCTGGCGACCTGGAAAACGAACTGCTCTTCACCGAGACTGCCCTGACCGTTCCCCAGGTGGCTCTCGGCCAGAAGGCGCAGATCGCCGACGCCGAAACCTCCCAGTGCTGGT
Source organism: Megalodesulfovibrio gigas DSM 1382 = ATCC 19364 (assembly GCF_000468495.1). Lineage (NCBI taxonomy): Bacteria > Pseudomonadati > Thermodesulfobacteriota > Desulfovibrionia > Desulfovibrionales > Desulfovibrionaceae > Megalodesulfovibrio > Megalodesulfovibrio gigas. The sequence continues at coordinate 490,566 of NC_022444.1, read as the reverse complement.
TCGACCTGCCCTGCGAAGGCGGCAACCGCTAGTCGCGGTTGGGCATGACTGCATAACACGCACGTCATCAACACAACTTGATGCATAAAGAACGCATTCAGGAGTCACGAAATGCCTAAGATTCCGTCTAAAGAGACCCCCCGCGGTGTGGCTATTGCCGAACCGATCATCGTCGAGCACAGCGTTGACCTGCTGATGGTCGGCGGCGGCATGGGCAACTGCGGCGCTGCTTTCGAAGCTGTGCGCTGGGCTGACAAGTACGCCCCTGAAGCCAAGATCCTGCTGGTGGACAAAGCCTCCCTCGAGCGTTCCGGCGCCGTGGCCCAGGGCCTCTCCGCCATCAACACCTACCTTGGCGACAACAACGCCGACGACTACGTCCGCATGGTCCGCACCGACCTGATGGGCCTCGTCCGCGAAGACCTCATCTATGACCTGGGCCGCCACGTTGACGACTCCGTGCATCTGTTCGAAGAATGGGGTCTGCCCGTGTGGATCAAGGACGAGCACGGCCACAACCTGGACGGCGCTCAGGCCAAGGCTGCCGGCAAGAGCCTGCGCAACGGCGACAAGCCCGTGCGTTCCGGCCGCTGGCAGATCATGATCAACGGCGAATCCTACAAGGTCATCGTCGCTGAAGCTGCCAAGAACGCCCTGGGTCAGGACCGCATCATCGAGCGTATCTTCATCGTGAAGCTGCTCCTCGACAAGAACACCCCCAACCGCATCGCTGGCGCCGTGGGCTTCAACCTGCGTGCCAACGAAGTGCACATCTTCAAAGCCAACGCCATGGTCGTCGCCTGCGGCGGCGCGGTGAACGTGTACCGTCCCCGCTCCGTTGGTGAAGGCATGGGTCGCGCCTGGTACCCCGTGTGGAACGCCGGCTCCACCTACACCATGTGCGCTCAGGTCGGCGCTGAAATGACCATGATGGAAAACCGCTTCGTGCCCGCCCGCTTCAAGGACGGTTACGGTCCGGTCGGCGCCTGGTTCCTGCTCTTCAAGGCCAAGGCGACCAACTGCAAGGGTGAAGACTACTGCGCCACCAACCGTGCCATGCTCAAGCCTTACGAAGAGCGCGGCTACGCCAAGGGCCACGTCATCCCCACCTGCCTGCGCAACCACATGATGCTGCGTGAAATGCGCGAAGGCCGCGGTCCCATTTACATGGACACCAAGACCGCCCTGCAGACCTCCTTCGCCACCATGTCTCCTGCCCAGCAGAAGCACCTCGAAGCTGAAGCCTGGGAAGACTTCCTCGACATGTGCGTGGGCCAGGCCAACCTGTGGGCTGCCACCAACTGCGCTCCTGAAGAACGCGGTTCCGAAATCATGCCCACCGAGCCTTACCTGCTCGGCTCCCACTCCGGCTGCTGCGGCATCTGGGCTTCCGGTCCCGACGAAGCCTGGGTTCCCGAAGACTACAAGGTGCGCGCTGCCAACGGCAAGGTCTACAACCGTATGACCACCGTGGAAGGCCTGTGGACCTGCGCTGACGGCGTTGGCGCTTCCGGCCACAAGTTCTCCTCCGGCTCCCATGCTGAAGGCCGCATCGTCGGCAAGCAGATGGTTCGTTGGTACCTCGACCATAAGGACTTCAAGCCCGAATTCGTCGAAACTGCCGAAGAACTGAAGACCCTGATCTACCGTCCTTACTACAACTACGAAAAGGGCAAGGGCGCTTCCACCTGCCCCGTGGTGAACCCCGAGTACATCAGCCCCAAGAACTTCATGATGCGGCTGATCAAGTGCACGGACGAATACGGCGGTGGTGTGGGCACGTACTACAACACCTCCAAGGCCCTTCTGGACACGGGCTTCTGGCTGATGGAAATGCTGGAAGAAGACAGCCTCAAGCTGGCTGCCCGCGACCTGCACGAACTGCTGCGCTGCTGGGAAAACTACCACCGCCTGTGGACCGTGCGCCTGCACATGCAGCACATCGCCTTCCGTGAAGAATCCCGCTACCCCGGCTTCTACTATCGTGCGGACTTCCTGGGCCTGGACGACTCCAAGTGGAAGTGCTTCGTGAACTCGAAGTACGATCCGGCCAAGAAAGAAACCAAGATCTTCAAGAAGCCCTACTACCAGATCATTCCCACCGACGCCTAAATCGTCGATGATCTGAGCCTTCGGCGGCTGCGGGGCAACCCGCAGCCGCCTTGCAAAAAAAATGGTCTACGCCTGGGTTCCGGCAACACGGGCGGAGCCTGGGCCTAGGCCGTTTTCTGCCGTCTGGCCATAACACAGCCCGGAGGAGTGCGATGTCACAAGCGATACTCGTAGTGGGGGGCGGCTTTAGCGGCATCACCGCCGCCCTTGAAGCCGCCGAAGTCGGCTACGACGTCTATATCGTCGAAAAAGGCCCGTATCTCGGCGGGCGCGTCATGCAACTCAACAAATATTTCCCCAAGCTGTGCCCCCCTTCCTGCGGCTTGGAAATCCAGTACCAGCGCATCAAGAACAATCCCCGGGTCAAGTTCTTCACGCAGGCCGAAGTCTCCAAGGTTGCCGGCGGCCCTGGCAAGTACACCGTCACGGTCAAGCTCACCCCGCGCCACACCGCCGCGGCCAACGCCGATCTGGCCAATCTGGCAGAGAGCCTCTCCGGCCAGCAGCAGGACAGCTTCAACCTGGGCCTGGCTCCCCGCAAGCCCCTGTTCATGGATGTCCCCTTCGCCTACCCCAGCCGGTACGTGCTCGATTCCACAGGGCTTTCTGATGATGACGCCAAGAAGCTCGCCAAGAGCCCGTTCATCAATCTGAACGACTCCCCCAAAGACATCGAACTCGAAGTCGGCGCCATCATCATCGCCACGGGCTGGAAGCCGTACGACGTGACCCGGCTGAGCAATCTGGGTGCCGGCTCCGTGCCCAACTGCGTTTCCAACATGCAGCTTGAGCGGCTGGCCTCCCCCAACGGCCCCACGGGCGGCGCCATCACCCGTCCTTCTGACGGCAAGGCTCCCAAAAAGATCTGCTTTGTGCAGTGCGCCGGCTCCCGGGATCAGAACCACTTGAATTTCTGTTCCTACATCTGCTGCATGGCCTCCCTCAAGCAGGCCCTGTACCTGCGCGAACAGTACCCTGACTGCGAATGCACGGTGTACTACATCGACATGCGCACCCCCGAACGCTACGACAAATTCCTGCGCCGCGTGCGCGCGGACGAGAAGATCAATCTCGTCAAGGGCAAGGTGGCCGGTGTGGCTGCCGGGCCGGGCGGCGATGTGATCGTGGAAGTGGAAGACGCCGTCAGCGGCATCAAGAAAAAGCTGGCGTACAACATGGTGGTGCTGGCCACGGGCATGCAGCCGAGCCTGGCCGAGGCAAAACTGCCTTTCGACGTGCCCATGGACGAGGACGGCTTTGTCATCGGCGGCGAGGAACGCGGCATCTTTGTGGCCGGGTGCGCCAAGAAGCCCCTCGATGTGATGAAATCCGCCCAGTCTGCCACGGGCGCGGCCATGAAAGCCATCAATTCGGTGAAGGGGAGGTAGCAGCATCATGCCCGAGAAGATTGGCGTCTACTTTGACAAATCCTGCCTTGGCGCAGCGCTGGACGTGGAAGCGTTGACCGAGTTTGTGGAAAAGAAGTGGGGCAGTGTGGTGGCCAAGGTGGAAAGCCACGCCATCCTGGCCAGCGACTCCGGTCGCGCCCTCATTCAAAAAGATCTGGACGATGGCGAGACGGACGCCGTGCTCGTCTGCGGCGCGTCCCCCCGCTACGACTCGGAATTCTATCGCTTCGGCCCCAACGTGCTGGTGGAACGCTGCAACCTGCGCGAACTCTGCATCCTGCCGTACATGAATCCTGACGGCTCCTATGCCCCTGCTGGCGAGGAAGGCCCCGAGCTGATGATGCAGATGGCCAGGGACTACATCAGCATGTCCATGGTCAAGCTGAAGCAGATGAAGGTGCCCCAGCCCGAACTGTTCGAAACCACCAAGACCATCCTGGTCCTGGGCGGCGGCTGGACCGGCCTGCATGCAGCCCTGAACAGCGCGGCCGCAGGCTACGACGTGGTGCTCCTGGAACGCGCGGACAAGCTGGGCGGCGCGGCCTTGAACATGCTCAAGACCGTCCCCCTCAAGTACCCGCATACCACGGCGCATGCCACCGGCATTGAAGAAAAAGTTGCCGCTGTGGAAGCCAATGCCAAGATTGCCGTCAAGCTCAAGAGCGAGCTGACCAAGCTCTCCGGCATGCCCGGCGCCTTTGTGGCCACCATCAAGGGCCCGGCCGGGGAAACCACGGTGAACGTGGGCTCCGTGGTGCTGGCCACCGGCTGGGTGGCGCAGGACACCAAGTATGTGGAATGCCTGGGCTACGGCAAGATCAAGGACGTGGTGACCACCGGCGAGTTCGAAAAGATGGCCAAGGCCGGGGCACTCAAGCGCCCCAGCAACGGCGCGCCAGCCAAGAAGGTGGCCTTCATCCTCAATCCCAAAAAGTGCGAGCCTGCCGGCCCCATCTACAAAACCCTTGCCGAGTGCAACCTCTCTGCCGAGGCGGCCGCCGGTGGCGACCCCAAGGGCGAAGTGGAAGTCTCCGAAATCAAGCAACAGCAGTGGGAAGGCTATCAGCACCTGCCCATGGCCACTGCCGTGAACAGCCTCGTGGCCCTCAAGCAGGCTGGCTACGTGACCGACGCCAACCCCTCGGACGGCATCGCCTACGTCTTCTATGACTCCATGATCGTCCAGGGCGTGCACGAGCGGTTCTACAAGGCCGCCCAGGACAATCCCGGCGTGATGATGACCAAGGCCGAAATCGCCGACGTGGTGGAAGAAGACGGCGGCGTGGTGGTCAAGGCCACCAACACCCTGCTGGGTCATGACCTGGAAGTGCTGGTGGATCTGGTGGTCGTGCCCACGGGCATGGTGCCCACCACGGCCAAGGAGCCGGTGCTGCACTTCGATTATCGCCAGGGTCCCACCTTCCCGGATCTGGCCCTCTTCGAAGGCTTCTGCGATTCCAACTACATCTGCTTCCCGTACGAAACCCGCCGCACCGGCGTGTACGCTGCGGGCGCGGTGCGTCAGCCCATGATGCTGGACGCCGCCGAGGAAGACGCCGCCGGCGCCACCCTCAAGGCCATCCAGTCCATCGAAAGCGCCAACCGCGGCGTGGCCGTGCATCCCCGGGCTGGCGACCAGAGCTACCCGGTGTTCAACTTCGTGCGCTGCACCCAGTGCAAACGCTGCACCGAGGAATGCCCCTTCGGCGCCTTGGATGACGACGAAAAAGGCACGCCCAAGCCCAACTTCAGCCGCTGCCGCCGTTGTGGCACCTGCATGGGCGCCTGTCCGGAACGCGTCATCAGCTTCGATACCTACGGCATCGGCATGATGTCCGACATGGTCAAGCAGTACACCATCCCGGACGACATCAACAATGGCGGTCCTCGCGTGCTCATCATGGCCTGCGAAAACGACGCCTACCCCGCCCTGGATATGGCGGCCCGTCGTGGCCTGCACTGGAGCCCTTACGTGCGCATTATGCCCGTGCGGTGCCTGGGTTCCGTGAACGCCATCTGGATCAAGGACGCCATGAGCCGCGGCACCGATGGTGTGGTGCTCCTGGGCTGCAAATACGGCGACGACTATCAGTGCCACTTCGTCAAGGGCTCTGAAATCTGCAACCGCCGCAAGGAAAACATCGCCGAGACGCTGAAGCAGCTCGGCATCGAACCCGAGCGCGTGGAGCAGTACGAAATCGCCATCGACGAATACGACAAGGTGCCCGGCCTCATCGAAGACTTCCTCAAGCTGGTCATGAAGCTTGGCCCCAACCCCTTCAAGGGCTACTAAGAGGAGGGGGAGATGACCACCATGCCTCGCATCACCCCCGACCTGGAGTTCATCAAAGAACTGCAGGCCGTCGGCGGGGAGTCGGTCAAGAAGTGCTATCAGTGCGCCACGTGCAGTGTGGCCTGCCCCATTTCGCCCAGCGGGAATCCGTATCCCCGCAAGGAAATGATCTGGGCGCAGTGGGGCCTGAAGGATCGGCTGCTCACGGATATCGACGTCTGGCTGTGCCACAACTGCGGCACCTGCTCGGACCTCTGCCCCCGTGGCGCCAATCCCGGCGACATCCTGGCCGCCATCCGTAACATGACGTACCGCAACCTCGTGGGCCCGTCCTTCATGGGCAAGCTCATGAGCTCGGCCAAGGGGCTGCCGGTGCTTGTTGGCATCCCGGCCGTGCTGTTCCTGGCCATCTGGATTATCGTTGCCACCATCAAAGGCACCGCCTTCCCCCTGGAAGGCGGTGACGTGGTGTTCGGGTCGCTCTTCCCGGGCGACTACACCATCGACCCCATCTTCATGGTGGTGTTCTTCTTCATGGTCTTCAAGTTCTACAGCGGGGTGAAAAAGCTCCTCAAGAGCTTTGCCCCGGAAGGCGGGGTGGTGTACCTGGGCGGTAAAAAGCCCAACCCCATCCGCGTGCTGGTGGAACTGTTCCTGGACGAGATTCTGCCGCACAAGAAGTTTAGCGACTGCGGCGGCTTCACCCTGCGCCGCATTGGCCACTTGTGCACGATCTTCGGCTTCATCGCCCTGGCCACCGTCACCGGCGTGGTGGCGGCAGGCCACTGGGGCCCGGTGTTCCTGGAGCCGCTGGGGATTCACATCCACGGCATCCACACGCCCATGTCTCAGTTCAACCCGGTGAAACTGCTGGCCAACATCGGCGCGCTGCTGCTCGTCGTGGGCCTTGTGGGCCTCACCGTGAGCCGCGTCCTCAAGGACAAGGCCAAGCATGCATCCACCTTCTATGACTGGTACCTGCTGGGCGTCATCTGGGTGGTGTTCCTGACGGGCATGGGCAGCCAGTTGCTGCGCCTGGCCAACATCAAGTACCTGGCGTACCCCGTGTACTACCTGCACTTGGTGTCGGTGTTCATGCTCATCGCCTATCTGCCCTGGTCCAAGCTGGGCCACATGGTGTACCGGACGGCGGCGCTGGCATACGCTCGTTACCTGGGCCGCAAGGCTGTCTAACCGCGCAATCATCAAGCATGTTCCAATTGGAGGCCCACAATGTCTGAGAATCGCATGATGGTGAAGATGGAAACCATCCTGGCCCTCTGGACGGGCAAAGGCAGCGCGGGACAGAGGGAGCTCATGGAGTTCCTCACCGGACGCAGCCTGTGCGAATACGAAGCCACCCTCGTCCGTCCGCTGGTGAAAGCCTGGCTGGGCAGCCAGCTGCCGGCCCTGATGAACACGGTGGTGAATCCTGCCGCCATCTATGACGACTGGTTGAAGAAGGAATGCGCGCGCCTGGGCGGCGAAAACGCCTCCCTGGAAGCCATTCCCGCCGATGAAATGGCCGGCATCGTCATGGTGCTGGACAAGGTGGCCGCCAGCAACGCTGCAGTGACCGACGCCCAGGCCAAGGTGGCCGCCATGGAAGCCAAGGTGGCGGAAATGGCGCCTTACAAGGCCAAGGCCGAGAAGTTCGAGAAGGAAGCCACCCAGCTCAAGGGCAAGGTGGACGGTCTGACCAAGGACGTGGCCGACCTCAAGGCCCAGGTGGCCGGCTTCAAGGGCATGGTCCCTGTGGCCGAAGACGACATCAACGCCACCATCAAGGACATCGTCACCAAGGCGCTCAAGGATGCCGTGGCATCCGTGCCCCTGGGCGCGGTGGCCGGTGCGGCTGCTGCCGCTGGGGACGCTGCTGCTGCAGATGTTGCTCCGGCCGAGGAAGCCTCTGCCGTGCCCGACGACTTCGGTTTCGGCGCCTCTGGGGCGTCCAGCGACGGCTTCGGCTTCTAGGGCAGATTATCTTTGAAAGAAGTTCTCGGGGGAAAACCTTTCTAAAGAAAGNAAGGGGAGAGCGCGAGAGGGAGAACCTTTTGCAAAAGGTTTCCCTTCTCACAATGCCCTTTTTCAAGGTTAAGATGCTCTAACAAGCTGTCTTGTCGTACGAAATTAAACGGCCAGGAGACTTTGCGCTCCTGGCCGTTTCTGTTGGGACTTGCAAAGCCGGGGCTGGCGTGTCATCACCGGCCCACAGGAGGAACGCCCATGGCTTTCAATAAGGAATTGCTGGATATCCTGGTGGACCCCGTCTCCAAGCAGCCCCTGACCCTCACCCCCGAGGAAGATGGACTGGTCTGCGAGGCCACGGGCATGGTCTATCCCATTCGCGACGAAATCCCGGTCATGCTGCCCGAGGAAGCCATCACCCTGGTGGACTGGAAGGCTGGCAAGCGCCAGGCTGTTTCCGCCTGACGCCGCAGCCGGAGTTGCCTATTCCATCCGGTACTTTTCCAGCGGATCGTCGCAGGAGATGGTTTTGACGGTCACGCGGCCGCCGGCCACGGCAATGCGCGTCAGCGTCCAGGCGTGCTGGTCGATGGCGTCGATCTTGCCCTCCATCTCCGGCGTGATGTGGTCGGGCAGGGCCTCGGCCAGGCCTTCCACGTCACACCAATTGCCTTCATATTCCAACTCGCATTTGCCGTCGCTCCAGGTTTCCACATCGAACCCGAAGCGGTCTTTCAGGGCCTCGAACACAGGGCGGGGTGTCCCGAACAGGGTCCCGTACACGCGCAGGGCTGGTTTGCTCATGGGCGATTTCTACCAGGATCGGCGTTGAAACGCCATGGCTGACGCGCCGGATCGGCAGGCAGAAGACGCCGCCCAGCATCGCTTGCGCAAGGCCGGGGTGGTGGCCGGGGCCACCCTGGTCAGCCGGATGCTCGGATTCGTGCGCGACATGGTCGTGGCCATGGCCCTGGGTGCCGGTCCCATGGCCGATGCCTTCTTCGTGGCCTTCCGCATCCCCGAGGCCTTGCGCCGGATGCTGGGGGAGGGCACCTTCTCCATGGCCGTGGGTCCGGCCCTGGCCCAGGCCCGCACCGACGGCGGCCGGGAACGCATGTTCCAGCTGGGCCGGTGCCTGCTGCTGTGGGGCGGCCTGGTGGTTGGACCGCTCACTGCGCTGGCCATGCTGCATGCCGATCTCCTCGTCAAAGCCATTGCGCCGGGATTTGCGGACGCTCCCGAACTCGCCGCCAGGGCCGCCGTGCTTCTGGCCATCTGCATGCCCTATCTGCTGACCACCGCCGCGGCAGGCATCTGCGTGAGCATGCTGCATGTGCTGGATCGATTTCTGATGCCGGCCCTGTCGCCATGCCTGCTCAATGTGGTGCTCATCGCTGCCGCAGGCCTGGGGGCAGGGCTGGGGCAGGACGTTGCCGTGTGTCTGGCTGCCGGGCTGCTTGTGGCCGGCGTCGGGCAGGTGTGGCTGCAACTGCCGGACTTGCGGCGGCAAGGATTTGTCTGGATCGGCCGTACCCCTCTGCGGCCGGCAGCGCTGGCCCGGGTGGGGCGCGAGATGCTGCCGACCATGCTGGGGGCGTCCGCCTTTCAGATCATGCTCATGCTGGCCTCGTTCCGCGGCACGGTCCTGGGCACGGGCACGACGAGCGCCCTGTACTATGCCGACAGGCTGCTGCAGTTCCCCCTGGGGCTGGCCGGGGTGGCCATTTCCACGGTGGCCCTGCCGGAACTGGCCGCCCTGCACGCCCAGGGCGAGCAGCACGGCTTTGTCACGGCCCTGCGCGGGGCACTGCGCGCGAGCCTGTTCCTGGCGGTGCCGGCGGCCGTGGGGCTGCTGCTGCTGGCGCGTCCGGTGGTGGTGGTGTTGTTCGGCCGGGGGCAATTCGATGCGCACGGCGTGACCCTCACCACAGCCATGCTGCAATGGTTCGCCCTGGCGTTGCCAGCCCTGGCCATGACGCGGCCGCTGCTGGCGGCGGCCTATGCCCAGGGTCGGCATCGGCTGACGGTGCTGGCCGGCGCAGCCGGCGTGGCAGCCTTTGTGCTGGCGGAGCTTGTTTTTGAATGGACCGCAGGGCCGCGCGCTCCGGCCATGGCCCTGGGGGTTGGGGCCTGGCTCCAGGCCCTCATGCTGGGACGTGGCAGCGCCTGGCACATGGATCGGGCCGATGCCGGCTGGCTGGTCCGGATGATCGGCCTGGGGCTGGCCATGGCCGGCGGCATCGTCTGGGTGGATGGCCTGCTGCCGGCGTCGTCCTGGCTGCGGGTGGCGTGCATTCCTGGCTGGGCGGTAGCGTTCGGCCTGGGGGCGCTGCTCCTGCGCGTGCCGGAAGCCGTGCTGCTTGGGCGGATGCTGCGCCGCCGGCTGCGTCGGGCATGAAAAAAGGCGCAGTCGAAACTGCGCCTTGGGCTTGCTGGGGCGAGAGATGGGACTTGAACCCACGGCCACACGGGCCACAACCGTGTGCTCTACCTACTGAGCTACTCCCGCCGTAAGAAAGAAAATCTCTTACTGTCGAACTCTTCCCAAGTCAAGCGTTGATTGGTAGAACGGCCAGCACCAAGCCACCTTTTTTTCCACTGAAGGATGCCATGGAACATCTTGTGATTCACGGCGGCCGCGAGCTGCATGGAACCATCCCCATCAGCGGCTCCAAGAATGCCGCCCTGCCCATTCTGTTTGCCGCCCTGCTGTTCGACTCGTCAGTGACCTTCCACAATGTTCCACGCCTCAAGGACATCCGCACCACCTGCAAGCTGCTGGAAATCCTGGGGTGTGAAACGCATCTCGAAGGCGACGTCCTCCAGGTTGTCCCCGGAGCCCTGGCCCACGAAGCGCCCTACGATCTGGTGAAGACCATGCGCGCCTCGGCCCTGTGTCTGGGGCCGCTCCTGGCACGGCTGGGCCGGGCCCGGGTGGCCCTGCCCGGCGGCTGCGCCATCGGGGCGCGTCCCGTGGATATGCACTTGGCGGCCCTGGAAAAAATGGGCGCAACCTTCGAGCTGGATTCCGGCTACATCGACGGCCGCGTCGATGGCGGCCTCAAGGGCGCGCACATCCAGTTCCCGTTCCCCACCGTGGGCGGTACGGAAAACCTGCTCATGGCCGCGGCCCTGGCCGAGGGTGAAACCATTCTGGAAAACGCCGCCCGCGAGCCGGAAGTGACGGATCTGGCCAACTTTCTCAATGCCTGCGGCGCGCGCATTACCGGGCAGGGTACCAGCGTGCTGCGCATCCAGGGCGTGGCCAGACTCGTGCCGACCCCCTACGCCATCATGAGTGACAGGATAGAAGCTGGCACATACATGGCCGCCGTGGCTGCCACCCGAGGTGACGTGTTGCTGACCAATTGTCCCCTGGACGCCATGGATGCCCAGATGGACGTATTGCAGCAGATGGGCGTGCAGTTCACCCGCGAGGCCGGGGGGATTCGCGTGCGTGTGGACGCCCGGCTGCGCGCGGTGGATGTGATGACCCTGCCGTACCCGGGTTTTCCCACGGACATGCAGGCCCAGGTGATGGCCGCCATGTGTCTGGCAGAAGGCAGCGGTGTTATTGAAGAAACAATTTTCGAAAACCGCTTCATGCATGTGCAGGAACTGATGCGCATGGGCGCACGCATCAAGCTCTCGGGCCGTACGGCGGTGGTGCGGGGCGTGGAGCGCCTGAATGGCGCGCCGGTGATGGCCTCGGATCTGCGGGCCTCGGCCTCGCTGGTGGTGGCCGGGCTGGCCGCCTCGGGCGTTACCACGGTACAGCGCATCTATCATCTGGATCGTGGATATGAAGAACTCGATATAAAGTTGACAAACGTTGGCGCCAAGGTGTACCGATCTATGGATTGATCGGCACCTGAACATGCGGAGGAGTGGATGGACAGATCGGGCCGACGGCCAGGCACGCGGGGTGCCGCCATGGCTCCGGCTGGCGTCCGATCCGCCGCAAGCGCCCGGCTGCCCCCGCTGCAGCCGTGGCATGCCTGCCTGCTTGCCCTGTTCGCCGGCTGTCTGGCCTGGGATGCACCCTGGGCCGGGCTGCCGGCCTGGGGCCTGATCTTCCTGCTCTGCCGCGATCTCTTGCGCGGGCCGGTGCGTCTGGTCGCCGCCGTGGCCTGTCTGGGGCTGGGTGTGGGACTGGCTTGGCTGGACATGCCACGCGTCCAGGCGCCGGACTGGCTCAGCCGGCGCGCCGAATATCAGGTGACTGCCCGAATGCTGGAGCGCGAGTCCCTGCCCGGGAACCGGCTGCGCTGCATCCTGGATCATGTGACATTGACGGATTCGGCCAACACCACACGCCCGTTGCCGGGTCGCCTCGCCTGGACCTGGGACTATCCGCCGGACAGCCTGCTGCCTGCATTGCTCCCCGGGGCGGAGATCCGCACGATGCTGGCCGTGAGTCCGGCAGGGGGCTTCGTCAATTTTGGCAGCCAGTCCAGCGAAGGCTGGTGGATGCGGCAGGGCGTGGTGGCCAGGGCGTACAGCCGGGGCCGGGACGTGGCCGCGGAGGTGCTTGCGCCGGGGTGGTGGCCGGAGCGGCTGCGCGCCGTGTTGCTGCATCGCACGCTGGACAGTCTGACCCGGGACGACACGGATGACCCGCGATTCGCCGCGCATCAGGGCCGGGCCCTGGCGCTGGCGATGGCCTTCGGGGAACGGCAGTGGTTGTCGCACGAGACGGTGGATCGCCTGCGCACGGCCTCCCTGGCGCACTCCATCGCCCTGTCCGGCGCGCATGTGGGGTTTGTGGCTTCCCTGGGCTGGGCCGCTGCCTGGGGGCTGGGGTTCCTCTGGCCATCCGCATACCTGCGCCTGCCGCGCCGCAAGTGGGGCGTGGTGTTCGGACTGGCGCTGGTGGCCGGCTATGTGTGGCTCGGCGGGGCCACGCCGTCCTTGCTGCGGGCGGCGCTGATGTTTGCCATCTGGTGCCTGCTGACCTGGCGCGGCCGGCCGGCGGCGGTGCTGGACGGGTTGTTTCTGGCTGTGGCGTTGCTGCTGCTGGCTTCGCCGGCCATGGCCGTGGATCTGCGGCTGCAGCTTTCCGTGGCTGCGGTGGCGGGCATCGCCTGTTATGCCGGTGTGTTGGGCTGGCGACTGCGCGGCGCGGCCGCCGGTTTGGCCGGCGTGCCCGGTCCACATGGCAGCCTGCGGCGCATGCTGGGGCTGCTGGTGCAGGTGCTGGCCGTGAGTGTGGCGGCACAGGCGGCATTGCTGCCCCTGCAATTGTGGCACTTCGGCGAGGTGCAAAGCAGCTTTTGGTGTAATGCCGTGTGGCTGCCGCTGCTGGGGCTGCTGGTGGTGCCCGGCGCGCTGCTGGGGGTGCTGGGCACGGCCCTGGCGGGCCTGCTGCCCTGGATGGCCAGTGTTTCCGGGTGGCTGCTTGATCTTTCCAGTGTTTCGGCCGACGCCTTGCTGGCCGGCCTGGGCTGGCTGGATGCCCGGGGGATGCTGCAGAGCCATGCCGCCATCCGGCCGCACTGGGCAGTGTGGGTCGGCTGGTGGGGGATCATTTGCTGGACGACCATCCGTCTTGCGGCGGGCCGGTCAACGCCCTGGCAGACGGCCGGTCTGGCGGGAGCCTGCGCGTTGTTTGTTGCGGGATGCCTGCCGACGTTGCTGCCGGCTTCAGGACAGGTGCGGCTCACGGCCCTGGACGTGGGCCAGGGGCAGGCCCTGGTGCTGGAAGGCCCGGACGGCAGCCGCGCCCTCATCGACGGCGGCGGCTTTCAGTCCCGCACGTTCGATCCCGGCCGCAGCATCATCCTGCCGGCCCTGGCCTGGCTGCGCCGGCCGTCTCTGGAATTGGTCTTCATCAGTCATCACGATGTGGATCATCTGCGCGGCTGCTACTATCCCATCAGTCACCTGGGACCGCGGCGGGTGCTGTCCAACGGCGGTGCGCCCAATGCCGACTGGGATCAGGCACGTCTGGCTGGGGCATTGCGGCAGGGCGGTCTGAAGGAAGAGCCGCTGCTGGCCGGCGAGGTGTTGCGCCTGGGAGACCCGGCGGCAGGACTGCGACTGGCGGCGCTCAATCCCCGCCGCAAGGCAGCCGGAGCGGGCAATGCGGAGTCCCTGACCCTGTGCGTGCTGTGGCAGGGCAGGGCGCTGGCCATTCTGCCCGGGGATCTGGAACGGGCGGGCCTGGAGGGATTGGCGGCCCGGTTCGGCAACAGGCTGGCTGCCTCGGCCCTGGTGCTGCCGCATCACGGCTCTGGGAACAGCCTTTCCGAAACCTTCCTGGACACCGTGGCCCCGGCCGTGGCCCTGGCCAGCGCCGGGCAGTGGAATCAATGGGGGTTTCCGAGCGATACCGTCCGCGAGGCCCTGGCGGCCCGAGGGGTGTCGCTGCATGTGACGGCCGAAGCCGGGGCTGTGCGCCTGGAATGGGACAGCCCCGGCAGCATGCCGCGGGTGACTACCGCCCGAGGAAATTGATGTGCCGGCGCACTTCGTCCTGGGTGCGCTGCGCTTCTTCCCGGGCCACGGCCGAGCCGCGTTCCAGGATGTCCCAGGCCTCTTCGGGGTGTTCCACCAGATGACGGCGCCGCTCGTGCAGCGGGGTGAGGAAGGCTTCCATGGATTCGATGAGCTTTTTCTTGCAGTCCACGCAGCCGATTTCGGCCTTGACGCAGGCGTCGCGGATGGCGGCCTGATCCTCGGCGCCGGTCATGAGCACGTGATAGGGGAAGAGGTTGCAGATGTTCGGATCGCCCGGATCGGTCTTGCGCTTGCGGTTGGCGTCGGTCAGCATCTGCATCACCTTGCTGCGCACGTCCACAAAGTCTTCGCGCAGGTAGATGGAGTTGCCGTAGCTTTTGCTCATCTTGCGGCCGTCCAGGCCCGGGCACTTGGCGGCCGGGGTTAGCAGGGCCTGGGGCTCGGGGAAGGTCTCGCCATAAAGGAAGTTGAAGCGGCGGGCGATTTCCCGCGTCAGTTCCAGGTGGGGCAGCTGATCCTGGCCCACGGGCACGGCCTGGGGCTTGTACAGCAGGATGTCCGCGGCCTGGAGCACGGGATAGCCCAAAAAGCCGTAGGTGGTCAGATCCTTTTCCGCAAGCTGCTGCAACTGATCCTTGTACGTGGGGTTGCGTTCCAGCCAGCTGGTGGGGGTGATCATGGACAGCACCAGATGCAGTTCCACGTGCTCGGGCACCATGGACTGCTGGAAAATGGTGCAGCGGGCGGGATCCAGCCCGGCGGCCACCCAATCCATCACCAGCTCGGGCACAAAGCCGCGGATGCGCAGGGGATCGTGGTATTCGCTGGTCAGGGCGTGCCAGTCTGCCACAAAGAAGTAGCAGTGGTGGGTGGATTGCAGCTCAAGCCACTGCTTGAGCACGCCGAAATAATGGCCGAGGTGCAGGGGGCCGGTGGGCCGCATGCCGGAAACAATGCGCGGAGTGGGTGTCATGGCGGTAGGTGGCGAGGCTGAGGGTGCAAGGGGAGGATCAGGCGCCGGCAAGGGTCATCACGCCCGTGAACAGGGGTTCAACGATGAAGCGGATGAACCGGCCGACCACGCCGAAGGCAATGAGCAGCAACAGCAGCAGAAAGCCGTGGCGCTCCAGGGAAAGGTACTTGAGGGCCAGGTCCCGGGGCAGGAAGTATTGCACCACCTTGGAACCGTCCAAGGGCGGGATGGGAATGAGATTGAGCACGCCCAGGACCAGATTCACGCTGACGCCGGCCAGGCAGATGCGCACCAGGGGATCCAGGAAATACGCCCCGGTGCTGCCCAGGGGGGCTGTGGCGGCATGCCCGTACAGCGCCGTGAAGGCAAAGGCGAAGCAGAGGGCCAGGGCAAAGTTGGTGGCCGGCCCGGCCATGGAGGAGAGCATGAGGCCCTGGCGGGGGTTCTTGAAGTAGCGCGGGTCCACAGGCACGGGTTTGGCCCAGCCAAAGACAAAGCCGGTGAACAGGGCCGTGAGCACGAAGACGGCCAGGCCCATGGGGTCCACGTGCTTGATGGGGTTCAGCGTGAGCCTGCCCTGGTTTTTGGCGGTGGGGTCCCCCAGCCGCCACGCGATGTACCCGTGGGCCACCTCGTGCAGGATGATGCCCAGGGCAAAGGGAAGGAAGAAAATGAGCAGCCGGTTCAAATCGGAGATGAAGTCGTTCATAGCTGCTCAGCGCTAGCACGAAGCCCGGCCAAGGGCAATGCAGGAAGGGCCTGTGGGCCAGATCGATACAGCCGGGCGCGGCCGGGCCTGGCCGGGTTATGTCGCCAGTCGGGCGGCCTTGCTCAGGGCCTGGCTGACCTTATCTTTGAGTTCTGCCAAATCCACGGATTTCACCACATAATAATCAGCGGCGATGGATTTGAGGTCGTGCTGAAAGCTGTCGTACGCCGTGGAGAGGATGACCGGCAGGGTCTGGTGCTTGCTGCGGATTTCCTGCAGCAGATCCAGGCCGGACCGGTTGGCGCCGAGTTTGATATCCAGCACCACCACCAGGGGCTGTTCCCGGGCGATGACCTGCAGGATGTCCTCCTGGCCGTCGGATGTGGCGATGACATAGCCGTCGGTTTCCAGCTCTTCACGGTACAGCATGCGGATGTGCTTCTCGTCGTCCACTACCAGGACCTTTCGGGCCTCGCTCATGTCTCGCTCCTTGCCGGACGTCGGGGCTCAATGCTGCCCATGCCGCACGCGGGCAGAGCAGATGGCCTCTCGGGGATACTCGTCATGTAGTATATGCCTGTGACAATGACAAGGCGTTTTCAAGACGGCTGCGTGCCTGACCTGCCGGAATTGCAGGCGTGGGATTTTCCTTGCGCTGCTGCGGGCGGCTGGAGTATTCTGCTCCAATGCACGAGGATTCATGAGTCATACCGCCCCCGAATTGCCCGCCGTCGCCGCTTCCGCTCTTCCGTCAGCCACGCATCTGGCGTATGCTGCCGCGTTGCATCGCCTTGGCGGGGATGTGGAACTGCTGCACCTGCTGTTCACCTCCTTTGCGTCGGATGCGCCTGCCCGGCTGGAGCATCTTGCGGTGGCCATGCAGGGCCGGGATGCTGCCCAGGTGCAGCGGCAGGCCCATGCGCTCAAGGGCGCTGCGGCCATCATCGGGGCGCAACACTGCGAGCAACTGGCGGCCGTGCTGGAGCGTCTGGCCGGGGCGCCAGGGTTCGACAGCGGGGACGATGCCGGGTTCGCAGCACTGGACGCCGCATGGGCCGCCTTGCATGCCGAAGCCAGGCTGCTGCTTTCGGAACTGGCGCGCATGGCGGAGTCCGGAAAAAATAAAGGCGACTAATGGTTACAGTTATCATGGAGCCGGGGGGCAAGGAGCGCGAAGTGGAGTATTGCAAGTCCGTGCGCGCCGTGCTCAACCGGCTGGGATTTCGGCAGAATGAGACGCTGACCATCCTGGAGACGGCAGACGGCCCGCAACTGGTCACCTGGGATGTCATCCTCGAAGAAGGGGCTCGGCTGCGCATCCGGCCCGTCACCTCCCGCGGGTGATTGCAGACCACTGCAAACGGTATACTACCGCCACACTCATCACCATCGACGAGCTTCATGAAGTGTAAACGTTGCCGGGCCAGGGCCGCAGTGGCCTTGCCCAGCCATCACACCGGGTTTTGCGAGGCCTGCTTTCTGGAATTTGTGGAACGGCAGGTGGAAAAAGCCATCCGCAGCCAGGGGTTGTTTTCCCATGCAGACACCATCCTGCTGGCCCTTTCCGGCGGCAAGGATTCCCTGGCCATGGCGCATTTGCTGCGCCGGCTGGGGTATGGCGTCCACGGCGTGCATCTGGATCTGGGCATCCCGGATTCCTCCGCACCGGCGCGTGCGGCGGTGGAGCGGTTCTGCGCCGCGCACGGCATCCCCTTGGATGTGGTGCAGCTGGCCGACGAAGGGCTGGCCATCCCCCTGGTGAAGGACTGCATCAACCGCCCGATCTGCTCGGCCTGCGGCACCATCAAACGGCAGCTCTTCAACCGCGCGGCCGTGCAGGGGGGCTTCACCGTGCTGGCCACGGGGCACAACCTGGACGATGAGACCAGCCGGCTGTTCGCCAACGTCATCCGGTGGGATGCCGCCCAGCTGGCGGACCAGGGCCCCATGCTGCCGGCAGGCAACGGGTTTGCAAAAAAGGTGAAGCCGATGTGGCGGTTGTCTGAGTTCGAGACCGCCGCGTACTGCTTTCTGGCCGGCATTGAGTACCATATGGGCGCATGCCCCTACAGCCGCGGCGCCAGCTTTACGGGGCACAAGTCCCTGCTGGCCGGTCTGGAGGAGACGTCTCCCGGCCAGAAGCTGCAGTTCTATCTTGGATTTCTGGAATTCGGCCGCCAGCCTTTCCGGCAGGCGCAGGCTGCTGCGCCATGCGCCATTGTGCCGTGCACCCAGTGCGGGCATCCCACCAATGCCGAATGCTGCAGCGTGTGCCGCATGCGCGAGGCCATCGCCCGCCGCGACATGCCCGTGGAACTCTGAGCCTGCGTCCGGGCTGATTCCGCCTCCACTTCAAAAAGAAAGGCCTGTTGAAGTGGAAAAGGGAGGGGAGTCCTCCCGGTTCCCCCCCTTGCAAGGCTGGCTGTTTTGGCGCACCGGTATCCATGGCATGACACGGTGACGCCGGCAGTACGGTCAGGGCCGGCGCACGCATGGCTGCCGCCAACCTGGGGGATGAGGAAAGGATGATGGAACACCTGAGCCAGGACCCGCACGCAGACGAGGCCGCCTCCACCACGGGGCATGCCGATGCCGCCAAGGACATTGCCCGCAAGCACAGGCAAGGACCGCGCAAGCGACTGGGCGAAATGCTCGTGGAGGCCGGGCTGCTCACCCAGCAGGCCCTGGATGACGCCCTGGTGGCCAAGCGGGGCAGCCCCCTCAAGCTGGGACAGTTTCTCATCCAGAACGGCATCGTGGAAGAGGCGCGGCTGCTGGCCGTGCTCTCGCGGCAGCTCAAGGTCAAGCGCCTGGATGTGGAATCTTTTGTGCCAGACCCCTCCCTGGCCAGCCTCATCAGCTCGGATTTGGCCGAACGGTGCATGGTGCTGCCCCTGGCCAGGCAGGGCGGCGTGCTCTGGGTGGCCATGCAGGATCCCACCGATCTGACCGCCCTGGACTCCATCATGCATGTGACCAGGATGGAAGTGGAAATCGCCATCTGCAGCAAGCATGAATTTGATGACATCGCCCATGCCATTTATGGCCGCAGCCTGGATGCCGGCATACTCGCCCACGAGACCTTCGAGGAGATTGAGGAGGACGGGGGAGAGTACGCCGTGGATGAGGGGGAAGATGCCGGCGAGCTCAACATAGGCTCGCTGCAGAGCATGGCCCAGGATGCGCCGGTGGTGAAGATCGTCAACTCCATCCTGGTGCAGGCCATGAACAAGCGCGCCTCGGACATTCACTTCAGCCGCAAGAAGGACAAGCTGGAGCTGAAGTTCCGCATCGATGGCGAGCTCAAATCCTTCCCGCCGCCGCCGAAAAAGCTGTTCCTGCCCCTCATCTCGCGCATCAAGCTGTTGTCGAACCTGGATATCTCCGTCACCCGCGTGCCCCAGGACGGCCGCTTCACGTACCGCGTGCAGCATCGGGAAATCAGTGTCCGCGTTTCCACCCTGCCCACCATTTACGGGGAGAAGGTGGTCATGCGGCTGCACGTGCAGAGCGCCAAGCCCCTGTCTCTGGATCAACTGGGCATGAGCGACAAGGAACGCGTCAAGATCGACAAGGCCATCCTCAAGCCCTACGGCATGATGCTGGCCACCGGCCCCACCGGCTCGGGCAAGACCACGCTGCTGTACTCCATCCTCAAGAAAATCAGCAAGCCGACCATCAATACCATCACCCTGGAAGACCCCGTGGAAAGCCGCATCGACGAGGTGACCCAGGTACAGTTGAACGTCAAGGCCGGCATGACCTTTGCCTCCGGCCTGCGGGCCATCCTGCGTCAGGACCCGGATGTGGTCATGGTGGGGGAAATCCGGGATCAGGAAACAGCCAACATCGGCATCCAGGCCTCCATGACCGGTCACAAGGTGCTTTCCACCCTGCACACCAACGACGCCGCCGGTGCGGTGACGCGCTTCATTGAGATGGATATCGAACCCTTCCTCATCGCCTCCACCCTCCTGGTGGTGGTGGCCCAGCGCCTGGTGCGGCGCATCTGCCCGGACTGTATCGAACCCTTCGAGGCGCCAGCCGCCGCCCTGCGGTCCATGGGCGTGAGCGGCAGCCAGCGCATGCATTTCTTCCAGGGCAAGGGCTGCTTCAAGTGCGAGAATTCCGGCTTCAAGGGCCGCATGGGGGTGTATGAGGTGCTGGAGGTGGACGATGTGGTGCAGCCCCTCATCCTCAAGCGGGCGTCCTCGGTGGAGATCAAGCAGGCGGCGGTGCAGGCCAAGCGGCTCTCCACCCTCAAGATGGATGCCGCCTTCAAGGTGTTTCAGGGCCTGACCACCTTCGAGGAGTTCACCAGCGTGGCGTTCTGATGCCTGCGCGACGCTTGCGCCTGGAACGGCGGCAGGGTACACACGGCCATGCCTGCCGCCGAGTGTCCTGCCGCTGTGCAGATTTCCGTCCTCATGCCCGTGTACAACGCCGCCGCCACCCTGGCCGGGGCGGTGGAATCCATCCTCGGGCAGACCTTTGCCGACTTCGAGCTGCTGGCCGTGGACGACGGCTCCGAGGACGCCACCCTGCCCCTGCTGCAGGCTTATGCCGCCCGGGACTCCCGCGTACGGCCTGTGGTCATGCCGCACGGCGGCATCGTGCCCGCCCTCAACCATGGCCTGACCCTGGCCCGCGGACCATACATTGCCCGCATGGACGGGGACGACTGGAGCCACCCCGAGCGCCTGGCCCGGCAGTGGCAGCTGCTGGAGACGCAGCCCTCCCTGGGGCTGGCCTCCTGCATGGTGGCCTTTGGCGGATGCCGAGACCACTGCGCCGGCTATGCGGCCTATGTGGACTGGATCAACACCCTGACGACGCCAGAAGCCATTGCCGCCAACCGCTTTCGTGAATCCCCCCTGGCCCATCCCTCGGTGATGTTCCGGCGCGAGCTGGTGCAGCGCCTGGGCGGCTACCGCGAGGGGCCGTTTCCCGAGGATTACGACCTCTGGCTGCGGTGGCTGGATGCGGACGTGGCCATGGCCAAGTGTCCGGAAACGCTTGTGGTGTGGAACGATCCGCCCTCGCGCCTGTCCCGTACCCACGCCAACTATGCGGCGGAGGCCTTCTATGCCCTTAAAACCGAGGCCCTGGCCCGCTGGCTGGCCCGGCATAATCCGCATCATCCGGACGTGTACGTCATCGGTGCGGGTCAGGTGAGCCGCAAGCGGGCCCGGCTGCTGCTGGCGCACGGCGTGCGCATTGTCGCCTGGGTGGACATCGACCCCAAAAAGATCGGCCAGCGCTACGGCGGCGTGCCGGTCATCCCGCGGGCAGGGCTTCCCCCGGCCGGGGAGTGCCTGGTGCTCTCCTATGTGGCCAGCCGCGATGCCCATGTGCAGATTGCCGAATTTCTGGAATCGCAAGGATTCGTCGCCGGTCGGGATTACCTGCTGGCGGCGTAAGGAGGATGCATGGCCCTGTTGTTGCTGGATATCGGAAGCGGAACCCAGGATGTGCTGCTGGTGCCGGATGAGGTGCTGGACGGCCGCTGGCCCCTGGAGAACTGCCCCAAGTTTGTGCTGCCATCCCCGGCGCAGCAGGTGGCCCGACAGATCCGCGCCTGCACCGTCGCCGGGCAGGGCGTGCATCTGCATGGGGAGATCATGGGCGGGGGCTTCTTCCGGGCGCTCAAGGCACACCTGGCTGCCGGGATGCCGGCTTCATCCACCAGTCGCGCCGGGCTCTCGCTCTTCGACAATCCCGCCTTTCTGGAATCCATGGGCGTGACGGTGCAGGAGCAGTGTCCGGCCGGGCATGTGCCCATCTGGACTGGCGATTTCTCCTGGCCCTGGTGGCAGGGCTGGCTGGCCATGGCCGGGCTGCCCATGCCGGCCATGGTGGCCGCCGCGGTGCAGGATCATGGACACCATCCGGACGGGGGCAACCGCCTGGGCCGGTTCCGGTTGTGGGAGACGTTTTTGCAGCAGGGCCAGGGCCGGCCCGAGGCGCTGCTGTTCGAGACGCCGCCGCGGGAATACACCCGGCTGGCGGCCCTGCAAGGCTGCATCGCCGGGGGGCTGGTGGGCGATACCGGCGCCGCCGCGGTGTTGGGGGCGTTGTTCGATCCTGCCATCGAGGCCCTGCAACGCGAGGCCGGCGTGTGCGTGGTGAACTGCGGCAACAGTCACCTGATTGCCTTTCTGGTGCATGGCGGGCGCATCTGGGGCGTGTATGAGCACCACACGGGCATGCGCAGCCGGGAAGAACTGCTGGCGGATCTGGATCAGTTCCGGCGGGGAACGCTGGCGCAGGCCCAGGTGCATGCCTCGGGCGGGCATGGCAGCCTGCGGCTGGAACCGCCGGCTGCGGCCGGGACGTTTGATCGGCTGGTGGTGCTTGGGCCGCAACGAAGCCTGCTGGCCGGGAGCGAGGAGGGCGGGGCTGCGGCACAGTTCATCGCCCCGGGCGGAGACATGATGCTGGCCGGGGCGTTCGGGCTGCTGCACGGGCAGCGGCTGCGCGGGGCAGCTACTGCATGATGGGCGAATACAAATTGAGGTAGCGCAGGCCCTTGTTGGAGATGATGAAGCCTTTGCGCTTTTTGCCGGAGCCCATCTCGGCCTTGACGCGGATGAGGAATCCCCGCGCGTAGAGCTTGTTGATGATCTTGGGATCCATCCGCTCATCCTCCACCTTTTCCAGGGGCAGAATGCCGCCGTAGCGGCGCAGCTGGGAGGTGTGGTAGATGTCGGACAGAACGTCCCACTGTTCCTGGGTCAGCTCATCAAGCACCACATTGTCTGGCAACGTCTCTGCCGCGCCCACATCTGCCTGCAGGGCCGCAGCGCCGGCAGTGGTGAGCCGCAGCAGCATGGTGTTGGACCCACAGGGGTACTTGAAATGCACCCGCTCGATGTATTCGGCGTGCAACAGCTCGTCGATGGCTTGGTCATCGTAGAACAGCGCCAGTTTTCGCGGCAGCATGCCGTGGTAGCGATGGACCCTCGAGAACAGGGAGATGTCCTTGAGGATCTTGAGGTGTTCTTGGTTCAACTGCATGGCGAGACCATAGGGGGTGCAACACACTGCGCGAAGGCGCTCCGCAGGCGGCGCTACATGGAGGCTCGGTCCACGATGGCGGCGCTCAGGTCCGCTTCGCAGGCGAGATCACCATCCACGGAGGCGCGGCAGTGCATTTTCACCAGTTGCATACGTTGGCGCACTTCGGTGGTTTCGAGGATCAGCTGATCGCCAGGGTGCACGGGCCTGCGGAAGCGGACTTTGTCCATGCCGGTGAACACGAACAGCTTGGATGGCATGTCCGGCAGGGAAAGGCTCACCAGAATGCCGCCGGCCTGGGCCATGGCCTCCAGAATGAGCACGCCGGGCATGAGAGGCTGCCCCGGGAAGTGCCCCTGGAAGAAGGCTTCGTTGAACGTCACGTTCTTCAGGGCCTTGATGAACTTGCCTTTTTCCCAATCCAGCACCCGGTCCACCAGCAGGAACGGATAACGGTGGGGCAGGAGTTCCAAAATTCCTTGCAGATTGATGGCGTTGCCGGATGCTTCCTGATGCATGACTCCCCCTGATGCCAGCAGTTGTTATGATGAGGCATGCCGCCGCGCACAGGTGGGGAGCGCGGCGGCACGCACGCGGCAGGCTACTTGCCGCCCTTGCTGAGCTCGTTCATGATGGCGTCGGTCACGTCGATGCCGGCGGCGGCAAAGGCCACGCCGCCCTGGGAGTCCACCAGAATCAGGGTGTACCTGTTGTCGGAGCCGAACTTCTGGATGGTCTTGAAGATGGTTTCCTTGAAGGGCTCCAGCAGGCGGGCTTCTTCCTCGGAGGCCTTCTTCTGGAAGCTCTGCAGGCGCATCTGGAAGTCGCCAAAGCGCTTTTGCAGTTCACGCTGCTTGGATTCCTTGCCTTCCTGGGAGAGGGTGGCGGCGAGCTTCTTGAAGTCTTCGCTCAACTTCTTAAGCTCCTGCTCTTCCTTGGCCAGGGCATTCTTTTCGGGTTCCAGGGCGTTCTTGAGCTGGGCATAGGCTTTTTTGCCGGGGGCGGACTCAAGCATGACCTTACGCAGGCTGAACACACCGATTTTGACGGGGTCCTGGGCGAAGGCGGGGGTCGTGGCGGTCAAGCAAAAGAGAACTGCCAGGAGAATGGCTTTGCGCATGAATGGGGCTCCTTGCTGCACGGTACTGCGAACGGGGAGAGTGGTGATGGAAAACGCCTGCTGGTTGCAGGGTGTTTGAGGCGTCAGACAGGGGATGTTTACGCGAAAAGGGTTCGGACTTCAAGTGTGTTCTGCGTAAAAATGGCCGGGCGGCAATGCCGCCCGGCCTGAGTGCTGCAGAGGGACCGTTGGTTAAAAGTTCTGGCCCATGGAGAATTCCACGCGGTACTTGTCGCCCTGGGAGCGGATGGAATCCAGGGCGTAGCCGTATTCCACACGCAGGGGGCCGAAGGGCGAGTACCAGCGCAACCCGGCGCCCACGCTCTTCTTGAGGTCGAAGTTGACCGAATCCCCATTGCCCCAGGAGTCGCCCATATCGAAGAAGGCCACGCCTTGCAGGCCGAACTCCTCGTACAGCGGGAACAGGTATTCGAAGTTGGCGAAGAACATCTTGTAGCCGCCGATGGTGTCGCCGGTCAGCCCGTCGCGCGGGGAGACGTGCAGTTCTTCGTAGCCGCGCAGGGAGTTCATGCCGCCAAGGTAGAAGCGTTCAAAGACGGGCACATCGTCCCCGAGCAGGGAGCCGAGAATGCCGGCCTGGGTGCGGAAGTGGAAGATGTGATCCCGGCCCCAGGGCAGTCCGTAGAAGAGGTGGTACTCGGCCACGGCCTTGACGAATTCGTTGTCGCCGCCCAGGGGGCCGCCACCCATGGAGAGGGTGACAGTGGTCTTGGTGCCGTCGTTGGGGTTCTGGTCACGGTTGGTGGTGTTGCGGGTGGCGCCCACGCTGACCACGCTGCTCCAGTGCTTGCCCACTTCTTCGAGCAGTTCGGAGGAGGACCACCAGCTCACGCCGTCAATCTCGTACTGTTCCACGCCGTAGGACCAGTCCAGCACGGTGTGGTAGCCGATGGGATAGGCAAACTTGAAGATCGTCCCCACGGATTCCTTGTCGAATTCAGGATAGCTCTGGTCGTTGTAATAGGCGTTCAGGCCAAAGAGCAGGTGCGAATCCCAGACGCGGGGGTTGGTGAAGGTGAAGTCGAAGCGGGTGGCCTTGCCGCTGAAGGAGCCGGAGAAGCCCACGAAGTAGCCGCTGCCGAAGAGGTTCTTTTCCGTGATCTTGGCAGAGACGAACGCGCCGCCGAAGGAGCCGTAGCCCACGCCGCCGGCCAGGGTGCCGGTGGATTTTTCCTTGACCCGGATTTTGAGATCCAGTTCCTTGGGGTCTTCGGTGGGCACGGTTTCGATGTCGTAGGTTTCAAACAGGTCCACGCGCTTGAGATTTTCCTTGGAGGCCTGCAGCTTGGTGCCGTGGAACTCGTCGCCGTCAGCGAGGAGGATTTCGCGACGGATGACGTTGTCGCGGGTCTTGTCGTTGCCTTCGATGAGGATGCGGCGAAGGGTGACTTTCTGGTTCTTGAGCATGGCGAAGCCGACGTCGATGGCGGCGGCTTCCTGGTCGCGCTGGAACGTCACATCGGTTTCGGCGAAGGCGTAGCCGTAGTTGTTGTAGAAGGTGGTGAGGCGTTTGGCGTCTTCGCGGAGCACTTCGCGGGAGAACCATTCGCCTTGCTCGGCCATGTCGTCGAGCTTGACGATTTTGAGCAGCTCGGCTTCGGGGGCCAGCAGGTCGCCATCAAAGGCGAGTTTGCCCACCTTGTAGCGTTCGCCCTCCACCACGGTGTAGGAAATGACGATGCCTTCTTCGGTGTAGTCCACCTTGGCCGGGGAGACCTTGGCGTCCATGAAGCCGCGGTTGGCGTAGTAGTCTTCGATGACAGCGGCATCGCGGTCCAGGAGTTCTTCCTTGAGCACGCCGCCGCCGGCGATCCAGGAGAGGATGCCGCGTTCCTGCAGGGCCATTTCGCCCTTGAGGTCGGATTCGCTGAAGGTGGTGACGCCTTCCACGGTGATCTTGCTGATGTAGAGTTTTTTGGACTCTTTGACCACGATGTTCAGGCGGGCCTGGGCGGCGCCGGTCTGCTCCAGTTCGTAATCCACCTGGGCCAGATAATAGCCCTTGCCGCGGTACAGCTCGCGGATTTTCTGGAGATCCTCGGCCAGCACCTTCAGGTTCAGGACGTTGCCGGTCTTGGTGGACATGGCCTCGGTGATGTCGTCAGCGTCGATGCCGCTGTTGCCGAGGACGCCGATGGCCTGGATGCGGGGCTTTTCCTTGACGTCGAAGATCAGGATTTTGCCGCCGCTGCCGTCTTCCACGGAAACCTTGACGTCGTCGAAGTAGCCGAGGTCGAAGACGCGCTTGAGTTCCTCGTTGATCTTGCTGGGGTCAAAGGGGTCGCCCTTTTGCACGCCCAGGCGCATGAGCACCACGTCGTCGTCCAGGTAGGCCAGGCCGCGAATCTGGATGTCTGCGATGGCGGAGGCTTTGGCCAGTTCCGAGCGCACGCGCATGGCCAGCTCGCCCACGGCGAGGGGCACGTTGGTCAGGCCCTTTTTGCTGACGAAGAGCGGCCGGGCCGGCTCCTGGCCGAAGGCTTCCACCAGCCGCACATCCAGGCTCAGGGATTCCCCGGCCTGGCTGAAGCTGCCGTAAATGGCGTAATTGGCCTTGGTGAGCACGGCCAGTTCGCGGGCGGCCTTGAGATCCAAAAACTGCACCTTGCGGCTGGCAATGTGCCGTTTGAGGGCGGATTCCTCCACCACCGTGAACCCGGCCTGACGCAGTTGTTCTGCCACCATCTTGGGCAGGTCCTGGTTCAGGTGGCTCAGGGAGGGCTCGGCATTCACCTCGAACGGCAGCACGGCGATGGTGATGTCTTTGTTGTCGGATGTCTGGGCCCAGGCGGGGCAGACGAGCAGGGTGAGGGCAAGGCACAGCGCCGGGGCCAGTGCACGCCAGGCGGACCAATCAAAGCGCACGCGCATAAAGTTCTCCAGAAGACAGTTCCAGTTGCCGGTGCATCATGCGGGCGAGGCAGTGGTTGTGCGTCACCACCACCAGGGCCATGCCCCGTTCCTCGTTAAGCTCTTTGAGGAGGTGTCCCACCAGGGCCCCGGTTTTTTCGTCCAGGTTGCCGGTGGGTTCGTCGGCCAGCAGCGCTTTGGGGGAGAGCAGGATGGCGCGGGCAATGGCCACGCGCTGCTGCTCGCCGCCGGAAAGGGTGGTCACGCGATGGCTTGTCCGCGCGCCCAGCCCCATGCGCTCCAGGGCCGCCGCCGCCAGGGCCAGGGCTTCCTGCCTGGGCAGGCCTGCCACAAGACCCGGCATGGCCACATTCTCCAGGGTGCTGAACTCAGGCAACAAGTGATGGAACTGGAAGACGAATCCCAACTCGCGATTGCGCAATGCAGCCAGCCGCGGCGGGTCCAGCGTCCCCATGTCCGTCCCCTGAAAGCGTACGACGCCTCGCGACGGACGGTCAAGACCGCCCATCAGGTGCAGCAGCGTCGTTTTGCCCGAGCCGGAGGCCCCCAGAATGGCCACGGACTCTCCCGTATCGACCCCCAGGCTCACGGCATTGAGCACCGTAATCCCGTCCCCAGGGCCAGGGAATGTCCGGCCGACCTCACAAAGCTCATACAACATTCGGCTTGCTCCCCAATAGCTTGAAATCGAGGCGGTGGGAACAGTTTTTTTCCAGAATTAAAACCTAGATATTTTCTGGAACTACCACCCGGCTACTCGAAACGCAAGGCGTCCACCGGGTTCAGCCGGGCAGCTTTGCGGGACGGGTATACCGTGGCCAGGTAACACAGCAGCAGCGAGACCACGGCAATGGCTGTCAGATCCACGGGATCCAGCAGCACGGGCAGGTGGTCCATGGGGTAAACGTCCTCGGGCAGTTTGATGAACTGGTACCGCTTGAGCAGCAGGCTTACGCCCAGGCCCAGGACAAAGCCGCCGGTGGTGCCGGCCAGCCCGATGATCATCCCCAGCCAGGTGAAAATGCGCCGGATGCCCGCCTGGGACGCGCCGATGGACATGAGCACGGCGATGTCCCGCGTCTTGTCCATCACCAGCATGACCAGGGTGGTGACGATGGAGAACGAGCCCACCAGCACGATCATGGCCAGCACCACGGCCATGGCTGTTTTTTCCAGCTTGAGGGCTGCGAAGAGGTTGGCGTTCATCTCGATCCAGTGGCGGATGTACAGCGGCGGCGGCAGGAGTTTGCGGATGCGCTGGCTGATCTGGTCCGCCTTGTCCACGTCGTCCACCTTGACCTCAATGCCCGTGGCCTGCACCTCGGCAAAGCCCAGGAGATCCTTGGCGGCGTCCAGGGAGATGTACACCAGGGAGCTGTCGTACTCGAACATGCCGGTTTTGAAGATGCCGGCCACCTGGAAGATCATCACCTTGGGGGCGTACCCGGCGGCGCTGCGGCGGCCGGTGGGGGAGAGCAGATTCACCTGGCTGCCCACGGTCACCCGGAGACGGTCCGCCAGTTCCCGGCCCAGGAGCACGCCCGGCCGGCCCTGCCATTGGGCCTGCAGGGAGGCCAGCTTGCCCCCCTGGCGGATGTCCTTGTCCAGGGTGAGGACACTGGCGGCGGATTCGGGATCCACGGCCCGCAGCACCACCCCCTTGACGCCATGGGGCGAGGACATCATCAGCTCGGCGTACACAAAGGGGGTGGAGGCCACCACGCCGGGCATCTCGCCCAACAGGCGCTGGGCTTCCTTATAGTCCGGAATGCGGCCCTCGGTGGAGAGCACCACGGCATGGGCGTTGATGCCGAGCATCTTGTCCCGAAGCTCGGTGGAAAAGCCGTTCATCACCCCCATAACCACAATCAGGGAGCCCACGCCCAGGGCCACGCCGATCATGGCCACCAGGGAAATGACGGAAATGAAGGATTGCTTGGGGCGGACGCGCAGGTACCGCAGGGCGATGAACAGCTCGTACGACATGGTGTCCTTGGTGTTCCGGAGGAGCCAGGGGCCGGGCGGCAGCTATCCCTCCGCCTCGGGTCTGAGCAGGGGGAAGAGGATGACCTCGCGGATGGAGGGCGAATCCGTCAGCAGCATGGTCAGGCGGTCGATGCCTACGCCCTGTCCGGCGGCCGGCGGCATGCCGTATTCCAGCGCGCGCAGGTAATCTTCGTCCAGGGGCATGGCTTCGTCGTCGCCGGCGGCCTTTTCGGCCATCTGCTCGGCAAAGCGCTGGCGCTGGTCCATGGGGTCGTTGAGCTCGGAAAAGGCGTTTGCCAGCTCCCGACCGGTGATGAACAGCTCGTAACGGTCCGTGATGCTGGGATCGGCCTCGCTCTTGCGCGACAGCGGGGAGATGTCCGTGGGGTACCCGTAAATGAAATGCGGCTGGATGAGCTTGGGTTCCACGCCCAGGTCAAAGAGCTTGGCCTGCAGCTTGGCCAGCTTTTCCCCGGCGATGACCTTTTCGCCGCGTTCGCGGATGAACGCCTTGAGCTTGTCGTAATTGGTGAACAGTTCCGGGGAGTAGCCGCCGACCTGCTCCAGGGACTCATGGAAGGAGAGCCGCTTCCAGGCGCCGGGGGTGAGGTCCACCTGCTGGCCCTGGTAGGTGATCACCGGGGAGCCGGTCACGGCTGTGGCCACGCGGGCGAACATCTCCTCGGTCAGGTCCATGAGCTTGCGATAATCCGCATAGGCCCAGTAGAACTCCAGCATGGTGAATTCCGGATTGTGCTGGGTGGAGATGCCTTCGTTGCGGAAGTTGCGGTTGATCTCGTAGACCTTTTCGAACCCGCCCACCAGCAGCCGCTTGAGGTACAACTCCGGCGCAATGCGCAGGAAGAGCTGCATGTCCAGGGCGTTGTGATGGGTGAGAAAGGGCTTGGCCGTGGCGCCGCCGGCAATGGCCTGCATCATGGGCGTTTCCACTTCCAGAAAGCCCCGTTCGTCCAGGAAACGCCGCAGTTCCTTGACGATGGTGGTGCGCGCCGCGAAAATTTCCCGCGTGCGCTCGGTGACGATGAGATCCACGTACCGCTGGCGGTAGCGGATCTCCACGTCCTTGAGGCCGTGGTACTTTTCCGGCAGGGGGCGGAAGCTCTTGGTCACCAGC
The DNA here is from genome assembly GCF_000468495.1 of Megalodesulfovibrio gigas DSM 1382 = ATCC 19364. NCBI lineage: Bacteria > Pseudomonadati > Thermodesulfobacteriota > Desulfovibrionia > Desulfovibrionales > Desulfovibrionaceae > Megalodesulfovibrio > Megalodesulfovibrio gigas. The sequence continues at coordinate 460,493 of NC_022444.1, read as the reverse complement.
TGCACGGCTGTGGCGTCCAGGGTGAGTTCGCCGGTCTTGGTGCGGAACAACCGGCCGGCAACGCCGACGATATCGCCGATATCGAATTTTTTGAACAGGCTGTATTGATCGGTGCCGAGCACGTCGCGCTGGGCGCAGATCTGCAGCTTGCCCGTGGCATCCAGGAGGTGGAAGAAGGCCAGCTTGCCGAAGGAGCGCAGGCCCACGATGCGGCCGGCCAGGGTGAAGGTTTCCTCCACCAGGGCCAGGGCCTCGGCGTCTTGCTGCCCGAACCGGGCTTCCACGTCCGCCACCGCCGTATCCTTGCGGAAGCTGTTGGGAAACAGCGGGGTGCCTTCGTCCAGCAGGGTGCAGGCCTTGGCCACGCGGTTTTTGATGACCTCGTTCAGCTCGCCCCGGGCATCCAGGCTCTGGAGCATGGGCTGGAAGTCCTCCACGTGGGGAGACTTGACAGGCAGCTTGATGGGCTTGGGGGCCTTGGAAACGGGGGGCGCGGGAGTCGCGGGGGGCGTGGCGGAATGTTGGGGCACGGGGGAATGCTCTCTGGGAATCGTGACGAAGGCTGGGAGGCTACGAAAAAGCGGCGGCCTCGTCAAGTGAGGGGGATAGTCTGATTTGAAAAGAGGCTGATCATACCTGCAGGCGGCCGGGAAGGCAAGGTGCCAACATTTCCGTCCTGCGCAGGTGACGGTGGAAAGGTAGCATGGGGTGTTCCTGCATGCAACCAACACCGAAGGAGGGCGCACATGGCCCGTCGCCGTCAGCTTCCTGTGGGGAATTTGCGCGCACCATTGACGGAACTTGATAGACAACAGTATGAAAAATCGCCATTGTCACGTTGGGTCTGGCGGGCCAGCCCCAATGCCTGCCTGGCTTGCCAGGCATTGGATGGCCGCAAGTTTTTGTATCCGGATGTCCCCGCCCGTCCGCATCCCAATTGCCGTTGTACTGTGGAGGTGCAAAAATGTCAGTTGCCAACTTTCCAAAACAATAAAGAATTCGGCGCAACAGATGCTCCCAAAAATGATGCCTCTGCAGAAGACATGTCGCGGCATATAGCCTATCAAAGTGCCGGAGTTTTTTCCGGGTATGATGACGGCGTACGCGAACAGTTTTTAGGAGGGCAGAAGATTTTTGTAACAGTCAAGAACCTTGGACCATTTCTAGGTGGGGTAACGATAAAAACAAATCTCGGCGGCGATACGATGGCCCCTCTTTCTGTAGGCCAACAACGCACCATCGGGTTTAGCCATTTTGGTGAGGCGCCACTGATGTGGAACGTACTCATTCTTGTGGCTGTTGGCGATAATAGTAGTTATTTTTATATGATAGATGGATAGTATGAAATTGATAATTGTGGTCACGCTGATGCTGCTGTTTCATCATGCAGCCTGGGCGGCAACGTTCTTCGACCTCTCCTGCCACACCATCCACGGCGTGCTGCTCCCTGCCGGCGGCGAGGCGGAACCCGTCCTCCTGTTGAATCCCCAGGGCGCCAAGGCCCTGCTGGCCTTCAGCGAGGCCCGGCTTGGGCGCGATATTGCCGTCACCCTGTACGGGGAGCCGTTGCTCCGCATGCATCTTCTCAATCCGCTGCGCACGGGGCGGATTCCCCTGGACGCGGCGGCGCTGGAAACGGTCCTGTCCCTGGTCCGGGCCAGATGTCCTGCCGTGCTCAGGGCTGCGGTGCCGGAATCTCGCCGGTTTGTCCGCCCCCTGAGTCAGGCGGATCTGAAAAGCCAGGCGGCAACGCCGCGCAGTCCGGCATTTCCCGTCACCTGCGCAGAGGTGACCGCCATCACCCTGGCGAAGCTCCCCGATGCCCTATGGCGGGAGGATTCGACGGAAGGCGTTCTGTATCGGGTGGGGATTCACCTGGACGATGCCGCCCGGCAACGGTTCGCGGCCTTCAGGGCTTCGGCTGAACCCACCTGGGTTGTCTGGGACGACGTGGCCATGCCCGTGCGGCGGGTGGAATTGGTCGTCCAGGGGCAGCGGCTGTTGAGCGATGCGCCATTGCTGGATGGCTTCGCCAGTGATGCGGTGCTGCTGATCGTGCGCACGCTGTCATCCGCCTTGGCCCTGGCCCGTACCGCCTGTCCGGACAAGGTCCCGTCGGAACTGCTGCGCCTGGATCTGCACGGCCGTGAGATTGGCCGCGAGGCCATTGCGCCGGGGCCGTCCCCTGGAGAGGATGCACCATGAGGGCAATGCGCCAGTTGCGAGGTGTCTGGTGGTGCCTGCTGCTGTGGCGCATCGCTCAACAGCCGCTGCCCCGGCCCTGCGGACCTTCAGCGGGGCCCGGCTTGGGCGTGATATTGCCGTCACCCTCGGCATGCTGGCGCACGAAAGCGACTGGGTTCGGCAAGGAGATATTGCAAAACTTAAAAAATGGAGTAGTGTCTGGCCGGAAATCCACCATGTTTCAGCAATCCAATCTGAAGGGGGGAAACGCCATGGCTAATTGTGAAATGCTGTTAAAGTGTATTTTTTTCAATGATAAAATGGCGAATAAACCTGGAACCGCAAACCTTATGAAAGAAAAATACTGCAAGGGAGATTTTCAGGAATGTGCCCGATACAAAGTATGCAAGACACTCGGGCGCGACAAGGTGCCGGGAGATTTGTTTCCAAGTCAAATGGATAGGGTGAGACAACTTCTTAAGCAATAAGGGTGCATGCCCCCCCGACAAGGCCGGGGGGGCAACCGCTTGTAAGGCCTTCTCTCTTGCAAGGCCCAGCTTCACAGATTCGCTGCGCTGGAATGCCCGCCCGTCTCCGGGGCCTCACAACAGATATTTCAAATAATATCCGCAGGTCGGATAGACCCAGACCGCCTGCCGCAGGGCGGAGAGGGGCACCTGTGCCCGGATGGCCAGGGCGAGGGTATTGATCATCTCCTCGGCGTTGTGGCCCACCAGATGCGCGCCCAGCAGACGGTCGCCGTCTTCGTCCAGAATCACTTTGGAGAGTCCCGCGTGTTCGCCCAGGCGTTTCCAGGGGAAGGAGTTGGCCAGATTGTATGTCTTGACCCGGTGCGGCACGCCGTCCGCCTCTGCCTGGGCCTGGGAAAGCCCCACGCTGGCCACGGGCGGGATGCTGAAGCACACGCTCGGGATGCCGCGATAGTCCACTGTCTGCAGGGGCTGTCCCTGGTGCAGGGCGATGATGTTGGCCGCCGTCACCGCCCCTTCCAGGCTGGCGCTGGGGGTGAGGTTGAAGGGGGTGGCCGCGCAATCGCCCGCGGCAAAGAGGTGCGGCTGCGCCGTCTGCATGGTGGGGGTGACGGGCAGGCCGGCGCGGAAAGCGCCGGGAGTCGCTTCCTGCAGGCCGGCGGCGGCCAGATCCAGCCCGGCCACGTCGGCCTCGCGGCCGGCAAAGTTGAAGAGGGCGTCCACCATCACGGCCTGTTCGGTCCCGTCCTGGTCGAACACCACCAGCAGTCCGTCGGCCGTGGGGGTGACGGACAGCACCGAGGTGTTAATGCGGATATCCATGCCGGCTTGGCCGAGGGCTTCCACCAGGGCGGTCACGCAGTCCAGATCAAGACCGCGCAGCAACCGCTCCGAACGGTGCAGCAGGTGCACCGTGGCCCCGGCGTGCAGGGCGAGGCTGGCCAACTCCAGGGCCACCACGCCGCCGCCGATGCAGGCGATGCGGCGGGGCAATTCCTCCAGCTCCAGAAACTCGTTGGAGGTGGGCAGCGGGCCGACCTCGGAGAAGGACACCGGCCGGGGCACGCGACCGGTGCAGATGGCGATATACTTGCCGTGCAGCACGTCCTCGCCCACCTGGACGCGATGGGCGTCCAGGAACCGGGCCGCGCCGTGATAGGTTTCGATCCCTTTCATCTGATAGGCGTTTTCCGCAGCGTCCGGGACGGGCCGGGTGAAGCTGTGCACAAAGTCCATGAGCTGCGGCCAGTTGACGCGCAATTCGCCCTCCAGGCCGTTCGGGGCCAGATGGCGGACAGCGGCGCGCAGCTCCGCCGGACCGAGCAGGACTTTTTTGGGGTTGCAGCCTCGCAACGGGCAGACGCCGCCAAAGGCATCCTTTTCCAGCATGGCCACCGAAAGTCCGGCCTCGCTGCAGGGTGAGGCCACGGCGCCGCCGGCTGGTCCGCCGCCGATGACGATGAGGTCGTAGGAGTGTTCCATGGCGTCTCCTTGCGTATGGGTGGTTACATCGTGGAAGGGTACACCATGCGCGATGGATTGCACCACAAAAAAGCGGCCCGGCGCATCACGCACCGGGCCGCAAGCACGCGGGGGAGGGCAGGCGTCAGGCGGCCTGACTGCAGGCGGCCACTTCCGCCAGTTCATCCACGGAGAAGACGGCGTTCAGATCCAGCAAAATGCAGAACCGTTCGCCCATGCGGGCCATGCCGGTCATGAACCGGGTGTCGATGCTGGCCCCCAGCCTGGGGGGCGGGGAGATGGTATCCTGCGGAATCTCCAGTACTTCCTGCACGGAATCCGCCAGGGCTCCCAGCAGCACCGCCTCGGCGCCGACAGTGACTTCTGCAATGATAACGCAGGTGTTGACCGTGTCCGGCGCTGTCTCCATGCCGAACTTCACCCGCAGATCCACCACGGGCACGGCATGGCCGCGCACGTTGATGACGCCACGCATGTACGGCGGCGTCATCGGGATGCGGGTGGTTTCCGCCGCATCAAGGATTTCCCGCACCGAGGCGATGTTGCAGGCGAACTGCTCGCCGCCCAGGGTGAAGGTGAGGTGCTGATTGAGCTGGGCCAGGGTCTCGCTCATGCCAGCCTCCTAATACCGTTCAAACTCGTCGTCGGCCAGGTCGTCCTTGAGCTCCAGCCGCACGCCGCCTGAGGCGGCGGTGTTGGGCGCGGGCCGCTGGGTTCTGCCCTGGATGGCCGCCTTGGGCTTGGCGGCGGGCAGGGGCTTGCGCACCACGGCCGCCGTGCGCCGCACTGTGCCGCCGGTGCTGTCCACGCGGAAGAAGGACATGGTGGCTTGCAGCTGCTGGGCCTGGCTGGAGAGTTCCTCGGAGGTGGAGGCCATTTCTTCGGAGGCCGAGGCGTTCTGCTGCACCACCTGATCCAGCTGCTGGATGGCCTTGTTGATCTGATCCGAACCGGAGTTCTGCTCGTTGGAGGCAGCGGCGATTTCCTGTACCAGTTCCGCGGTGCGTTGGATATCCGGCACGATGACGGTGAGCATCTGCCCGGCCTTTTCCGCAATTTCCACGCTGGTGGAGGAGAGGTCGCTGATTTCGTTGGCTGCCGCGCCGGAGCGTTCGGCCAGCTTGCGCACTTCCGCAGCCACCACGGCAAAGCCCTTGCCGTGTTCGCCGGCCCGGGCGGCCTCAATGGCTGCGTTCAGGGCCAGCAGGTTGGTCTGACGGGCGATTTCCTCAATGATGGAGATCTTTTCCGCAATCTGCTTCATGGCCGAGACGGTTTTGCCCACGGCCTCGCCGCCGGATTGGGCGTCCTTGGCGGCCTTGAGGGCGATGCGCTCGGTCTCCACGGCGTTTTCAGCGTTCTGGCGGATGTTGGCGCTCATCTCTTCCATGGAAGAGGAGATTTCCTCCACGCTGGCGGCCTGTTCCGTGGCGCCCTGGCTCATGTTCTGGGCCGAGGCGGAAAGCTCCTCGGAGCCGGAGGCCACGTTGTCCGACGCGCTCTGCACCTCGCCCACCACCTCGCGCAGGCGGGCGACCATTTCGTTGAGGGCCTTGGCCAGCGCGCCCACTTCGTCCTTTTGGTCGATGTTCAGGGTGCGCGTGAAATCGCCCTGGGCCATGGCCTCGGCAAAAGTCACGCCCTGGGCCACGGGCCGGGTGATCATGCGCGTGATGACCCATGCCAGGAACACGCCGATGATGATCGCAGCAGACAAGCCCACGAAGAGCACGCGGATGGCCGACGCCATGGACGCCACGGCCTCGTTGCTCACGGTGGTGGTGGCCTCCATGCCGGCGGTGGCGATGGCCTGGGCCGCGGCGGTGGCATCCCCGCCCACGCGGGTGCGGTCCGCATTGAGCTGCTGCAGCAGCTTCCACTCAACCAGGAATCCTTCCACGGCCTTGGCATAGGCGGCCGAGGCCTTGCGGCAGTTGGCGATCTGCTCCAGGTTTGCCTGCTGGCGGGTCACTGTCTTGAGCTGATCAAGAATCGGGTCGATGGCCTGCAGGGCCTTCAGGGAGTCGTCGGCAAGGGACGCGTCGCGCCAGGCCATGGCCTTGATGTTGAGCAGGCGGGCGGTGAAGGCACGGTTGTTGATGTCTTCAAGCCAGAGAATTTTCTGCTGGCGCTCCAGCGTGGCGCTGGACCCGGCCATGGAAGTCAGCTCCGACTTCAAGGCCTCGTGCTGGTCCCGCAGGAAGGGGCTGAGGTTCTGCATGAAGTCCGCGGCCGCCGCTTCCATGGCCGCGCGCATTTTGGCCATGGCCTGGATGTTGTCGCGGGTTTTGGTCATCAGCAGCTCGTATTCGGCCGTCGCTTTTTCGGCCTGCGGGAGCTGTTCCTTGAGTTTGACCAGGCGCGGATAGTGCTCGGCATGGGCCTTGGTGTTCCGCAGCGCCTCCTTGAGATCGGTCAGCGCGGCGGTGGCCTGCTGCCAGAAGGCGTCTTCTTCGCTGAAGCCGTAGCCGCGCATGGCGTACATGAGGGCGGCGGTGTCGCGCTCAATGCGCCCGGCCAGACCGACTTCCGGGATGAATTCATTGGAGAGCGTGGTGGACTGATCCTCCACGCCTTGCATGTTCCAAATGGCTACCCCCCCCAGGGCGCACGAAATGACGATGAGCAGCCCGAAACCGATACCGATTTTATACGCCAGTTTAAGATTTTTCATGAGCTCCCCCACGAAAGCTGGTTGGCGAATAGCCTGGATTCATTAGTCATCCCTCGTCATGGGGGATGATATCCGTACGGATGGCTGGCTTCATGACTACGGGATATGCACTAAAACCGCAAGGCGTTGGGGGAAAAAAGCTGACACGACGGCCAGAATCTTGCCAGAAGTCCGGGCCGTGGCTACAGTTGTCATGTTTCGAGACCATGCAAGGAGGACCAGATGGGCGATGTGTTTGGCGTGATTGTGCTGGTGGTGCTCGCCGTGGCCCTGTTCGGGTTCATCCTGCCCAAGGCCGGCGTGTCCGGCTGAGGGCCGGCGTCCGGCTGCGGGTCGCAGTCCAAAAAAAAGAAACGGCGCTGAAATGCAACACGGCGCAGGGGAAGACTCTCTCCTGCGCCGCGTTTTTATACTGATGCAAGAAGTTATGCCGGCGTGATGACCCGCAGTCCGCCCATATACGGCACCAGGGCCTCGGGAATGACCACGCTGCCGTCGGCGCGCTGGCCGTTTTCCAGCACAGCCACCAGGGTGCGGCCCACGGCCAGACCGGAGCCGTTCAGGGTGTGGACGAGGCGGGATTTCTTGTCCGCCTTGCTCTTGCAGCGGATGCCGGCGCGGCGGGCCTGGAAGTCTTCGCAATTGGAGCAGCTGGAGATTTCGCGGTAGGCGTTCTGGCCGGGCAGCCAGACTTCCAGGTCGTATGTCTTGGCCGAGGAAAAGCCAATGTCACCGGTGCATAATTCGATGACGCGATAATGCAGGCCCAGCTTCTGGAGGATGGATTCCGCGTGGCGGCGCAGTGTCTCCAGCTCGGCATAGCTGTCTTCGGGGCGGCAGAGGCGCACCAGCTCCACCTTGTTGAACTGATGCAGGCGGATGAGGCCGCGGGTGTCCTTGCCTGCGCTGCCCGCCTCGGAGCGGAAGCAGGGCGTGTGGGCGCAGTAGGCCCGTGGCAGGGACTCTTCAGGCAGGGTTTCGTCGGCGTGCAGATTGGTCACGGGCACCTCTGCCGTGGGGATGAGGTGCTGGTCCGTGCCTTCGAGCTTGAACAGATCCTCGGCGAACTTGGGCAGTTGCCCGGTGCCGTAGAGGGTTTTGGCGGTGACGATGACCGGCGTGGCCACCTCGGTGTAGCCGTTTTCCTGGGTGTGCACGTCCAGCATGAAGGCCGCCAGGGCGCGCTCCAGCCTGGCAGCCCAGCCCCAGGAGACGGCGAAGCGGGCCCCGGAGATCTTGGCCGCGCGTTCAAAGTCCAGTCCGCCCAGGGTCGCGCCCAGCTCCCAATGTTCCTTGGGGGCGAAGTCGTAGGCCGGCTTTTCGCCCCACACATGCACCACGGGATTGTCGGCCTCGGAAGCGCCCACGGGGGTGCTGGCATGGGGCGCGTTGGGACAGGCGAGCATCCAGGCTTCCACCTTGGCGTCGGCCTCGGCCAGCAGCACATCCAGTTCCTTGATGCGGGCGTTCACCTCGCCCATGCGGGCCATGAGGGCTTCCGCAGGCTCGCCGCTGCGCTTGCGTTTGCCGATTTCGGCGGACGCGGTGTTGCGTTCAGCCTTCAGGGCGTCGGTTTCCTGGATGAGTCGGCGGCGCTCGTCGTCCAGGGTCAGAAAATCATCCACATTCAGGGGAGAATGCCGATGGGCCAGGGCCTGACGGATGGCGTCCGGATCTTTCTGCAGGCGTTTGATGTCGAGCATGGTCGCTTCTTCGTGGTTGGCAGGGACGGGGATGATGCGCGAAACAGGGTAGCGGAATCGTCGCCGCCGGTCCAGTGGGGCCGGCTTCAGACATATGGCTCCACGCGGCCGGCAAAGCGCCAGGAGCATGGCGGGCGCAGGCCCATGGCCGCCAGGCGGGGCAGGGCTGCGGCCGGGGTGTCGAAACAGACCAGCCGGCCGGCTTCCAGGGCCAGCACATGATCGCAGAGATCAAGCACCGGTTCCAGGTCGTGGGTGGAGATGACCTGCGTCATGCCGGCGGTCTGGTTTTCCTGGATGATGGCGCGCAGCTCCAGGACGGCCGGGTGGTCCAGCCCGCTCAGGGGCTCGTCCAGCAGCAGCACATCCGGCGTGGCCAGCAGGGCGGCGGCGATGGCGCATTTGCGTTTCTGGCCATGGGAGAGGGTATGGATGGGCGCGTCCCAGAGCGCGGCCAGTCCCATGCGGGCTGCCAGGGTCCGGGCGGCGGCGAGGTCGTCGGTTCCCAGGAGCAGATCTTCCCCCACCGTGGCCCCCAGGCATTGCAGATCCGCCTCTTGCAGCACCAGCCGGGCGCGGCTGCGCAGGGCGCGTTCGTCTCCTGGCGATTGATGCCCGGCCAGATGCAGGACGCCGCGGGTGGGGGGATACAGGCCGGCCATGAGCCCCAGCAGGGTGGATTTGCCGCTGCCGTTGCGCCCGGCCAGACAGGTGATGGAGCCCGCCGTCAGGGCGAACGTCAGATCCTGCAGGGCAGGGGGGGCGTCTGCATATGCGAATTCGAGATTGGCAGCGGAAATCATTTTGTCATGCCGGGCGAAAGATGGTAGCACGAAACCGGAGGGAAATCGCCGCCGGCGGTTTCCCGTACCGCATCAGCCGCTGTCTGGGCAAGCCTGCAGCGGCAGGGAGACTGGCATGACGTCCGCCATGGAGTACCATCACGCCACCAGCCACGTGCGCGAACGGCTTGCCGGCCGGGAACTGGACTGGGCGCATCGGCCGGAAGTGTTCAAACGATATCCTCCTGGCGCAGTGGAACAGCTACTGCCCCTGCCTGCGTGCGCCGTTGCGGCCGCGCAGTCCCTGCCCCTGCTCCTGCAGGGACGCCATGCCCGCACCGGCCGGCCCAGTCTGCAGCAGTTATCGAACATCCTGGGCCTGGCCTCCGGCATCACCCGGACTCGCATCCAGGGCGGCGGGGCATATCATTTCCGCACCTGGGCGTCCGCCGGGGGGCTGTTCCCCTGCGAACTGTATCTGGCCCTGGGCGGGGCCTGGGAGCATGCGGACCCCGAAGGCCGTCTTGTCCCCGGGCTCTGGCACCATCAGCCCGAAACCCACAGCCTGACCCTGCTGCGGCACGGCGATGCCCTGGGCGTGGCGGCCATGGCGGCGGGGCTGCCGGAGGCTTCTTCGCGTCCCTCCCGTTTGGCCGGCGTGGCCTGCATTACCGCCATCGTGCACCGCTCGGCCTGGAAATACGGCGAGCGGGCCTACCGCTACCTGCTGCTGGACGCCGGGCATCTGGCGGAGAATCTGCTGCTGGCCCTGTGGCTGGAGGGCTACGGCGCCATGTGGGCGGCGGATTTCAAGGACGACGCCATGAACGCCCTCCTGGGACTGGATGGCGAACGCGAGATCTGCCTGCTGGCCATCCCGTTTTTCAGCGGCGAGATGCCGGACGCCTTTGCCGCCATGCCGGCTCCGGCCGGACCCCTGGCCGAGTTTGCCGATCGCAACGCCGTGCAGGACGCCAGCCGGTGCGCCCGGGTGGAACGGCCGTGGCCGGTACTGTTGGGCCTGCACCGCGCCGGCAACATCGAGTCGCGTTTTGTGGGTCGGTCCGAGGCAGCCTCGCCGCCGGCGGTCGAAACGCTGTTCGGGGCAGACGTCCGGGAGCCCCTTCCCTTGCAGGATGCCGCCGCCGTGCATGCCGAGCGGCTGTGGCCGTCCATCTCGCGGACCATCCTCAGCCGGCGCAGCCAGCGTCGGTTTGTCTCGGAGCCCGTGCCGGCGGCCACGTTTCAGGCGTTCTGCCACCTGCTGTGCGACCGCAGTCTGCAGGACCGCGGGGCGCGCAACCTGTGCCTGGCCCTGGGGCTTCGGAATATTGACGGATTTTCAGACGGGCTGTACGCCCTGGACAGGGAGGGCCGGACCCTGACCTTACTGCATCCTGATGCGCCGCACGAGGCCCTGGCCCTGGCCTGTCTTGGGCAGACGTGGATGGTGCGGGCGGCGGTGCAGGTGTGCATGGTGGCAGATGTGGCCGCGTGCGAGGGCCGCTGGGGGCCGCGCAGTTACCGGGCGCTGGGGCTGGCTGCCGGGCGGCTGGGCCAGCGGGTCTATCTGGCGGCCACCTCCTTGGGCTGGGGGGCCTGCGGCGTGGGTGCTTTTTTTGACGACGAAGCCGGCGCCGTCCTGGGCCTGCGGGGCGCGGCGCGCCTGCTGTACGCCGTGCCGGCCGGGCCAGTTGCGGAGGCGACGTGATATTTTTTAAGTGGAATCGCTTGCCTTGCGGAAGGCCCCTTGCTATGGCCTCTCCAACCGGCTATGTCTTGGAAGAATGGAACAGGTTGCAATGACTGGCGACTGTCAGCATGCAACCCGCAACCGCCACTCTCTCATACAACCTGACTTGGTCACCCCTAGCTTAAGGAGAGGACAATGCCTATCGAAGTCAATGACGATTGCATGGCCTGTGAAGCCTGTGTGGAAATCTGCCCCGACGTGTTCGAAATGAACGAAGAAGGCGACAAGGCTGTGGTTATCAATCCCGATTCCGATCTGGATTGCGTGGAAGAAGCCATCGACAGCTGCCCTGCCGAAGCGATCATTCGGTCCTGAAGTCGCTGTTCCCCAACGTTGTACGAACCCCGGCCTGGCCATTTTGGTGACCGGGCCGGGTTCCTTCCTTTTCACCGCGTCGCGCCATGACACCACCCTGGACGCCCCTCGCTCTTCGTCTGGAAACCCCGGCCGTGCTGGTGGATCAGACGCGTCTGGACGCGAATCTCCGCCACATGCAGGGCAAGGCCCAGACCCAGGGCGTTGCATTGCGTCCGCATGCCAAGTCGCATAAATCGGGGCAGATTGCCCGGCTGCAGTTGGCCGCAGGCGCGGTGGGCCTCACCGTGGCCACCGTCGAGGAAGCCTGTGCGTTCCTGGCGGCCGGCGTGCCATCCGTCACCATGGCCTATCCGCAACCCCAAGTCGCCAGACTGGAACGCTGCATGGCCCTGGCTGCCGCCAAGGCCGCCGAACTGCTGTTTGTGGTGGATGGCCTGCTCGTGCTCACGGCCCTGGCCGAGGCAGCCGCGAAACATCCGTGCCCGGCCCTGACCGACGGCGACTCCCGCTGGGGCGTGTTTCTCAAGGTGGATGTGGGCCTGGGACGCTGCGGCGTGGCGCCGGAATCCGGCGTGCTGGTGGAGCTGGCCCGGGCCGTGTCCCGGTGTGCCGGACTGCGCTTCGCCGGCATCCTCTCCCATGCCGGCCATGCCTATGCTGCGGGCGATGCACAGGGCGTGCGGGCCATCGCCGGCGATGAAATCCTCAAAATGGCCCTGGCCAGAATGCGGCTGCAGGACGCCGGCTTTCACCCGCCGGTGGTCAGTGTGGGCGCCACGCCCACGGCCCTGGCCGCGGAATCCTTTGCCGGCGTGCAGGAAATTCGTCCCGGCAATTACATCTTTCTGGATCTGCAGGCCGTGCGCCTGGGGCTGGCCACCCTGGACGACCCCGCCTTGTGGGTGGTGGCCACGGTGGTGAGCCGCAACTGGAAGTATTGCATCCTGGACGCCGGCTCCAAGACCCTTTCCTCCGATGCCGGCCCGCACGGTCTGGCGCTTGCTCCCAGCCCTGACGAGGACGCTCCCCGGCACGGCCTGGCCTTTCCGCTGCATCCGGAAAGCCCTGGCGATGCCGAGGGCTATCCCATCGTCAAACTTTCCGAAGAACATGCGTTCATGGTCCACCATGGCATCGGCCCCCGCGTGGGCGAAAAGGTGCGCATTCTGCCGGCGCATGCCTGCAGCGTGACCAACCTGACGGAGCACCTGACCGTGGCGTTTCCCGATGGCCGGCTGGAATCCTGGCCTGTGCTCGCCCGGCCCGGCAGACCGGCCGCGGCCCCGCCGGCAATCTGATCATGCCTCCTGATCCGTCTCCCTGCGATGCAGCCGCCGCGCCGGTGGTGGTGGCGGCCGGCGTTCTCTGGAAGGAGGGCCGGTTTCTGGCGGTGCAACGTCCCGCAGGCAAGCCCATGGCCGGCTGGTGGGAATTTCCCGGGGGCAAGGCGGAACCGGGCGAAACCGTGGCCCAGGCCCTGGTACGGGAGCTGCGCGAGGAACTCGGGGTGGAGGTCTTGTCCTGGGCGCTGTTTCATGCCACCACCCACGTGTACCCTCACGCGCATGTGGTGGTGCATTTTTTTCATGTGGACCAATGGTCAGGCGAGGTGCACCCGTACGACGGGCAGGCCCTTGTCTGGTGCGATGGCCATACCGCGGCGGCCCTGCCGTTCCTGCCTGCCGATCAGGGCGTGCTCGCCCTCATCCGTGCAGACAGCACCCGGCTCGCCGTCGCGCATGCGGAAGGCAAGGAGTAGTCATGCGGATTATCGAGTTGATGGCCAACGGGCAGTTCGTCTCCCTGGAGTTCTTCCCGCCCAAGGAGAAGGAAAAGTGGCCGGAATTTTATGAGGAAGTGGAGCAGCTCAAGTCCCTGCGGCCGCTCTTTGTCTCCGTGACCTACGGTGCCGGCGGCTCCACGCGCGATCGCACCCTGGAGCTGGTGACGACCCTGAAGGGCGGGCACGGTCTGGTGCCCATGGCCCACCTGACCTGCGTGGGCGCGGAGGAACAGGCCCTGGCCGGGTATCTGGATGCCCTGGCCGCGGCCGGCGTGCAAAACATCCTGGCCCTGCGCGGGGACCCGCCCAAGGGCGAGGCGAACTTCATCCCCAGCGACGCCCGCTTCCGCTACGCCAGCGACCTGGTGCGATTCATCAAGGCCCGGCACCCGAACATGTGCGTGGGCGTGGCCGGTTATCCGGAGAAGCACCCCGAAGCCCCCAGCATGGATACCGATCTGGCTGCCCTGAAAATCAAGGTGGACGCCGGCGCAGACTTCATCGTCACCCAGCTCTTTTTCGACAACGCCCTGTATTTTGCCTATGTGGACCAGCTCCGCGCCATGGGGATTGCCCTGCCGGTGCTGCCCGGGGTGCTGCCGGTCCTCTCCATGGCCTCGGTGCAGCGCATGGCGGCCATGTGCGGGGCCTCCATCACCCCGGAATACCAGGCCGAACTGCAGGCGGCGGATGCTCTGGATCAGGCGGCCAGGGAGCGCGGCGAACCGGCCGCGGCCGTGCCCGACGCAGGCATCGCCCATGCCCGGGAACAGGTGCTGGGCCTGCTGCGCGGCGGTGCGCCCGGCGTGCATCTGTACACCTTGAACAAGGCCGCGGCCTGCCTGCGCATCGTCAAGGATGCCGATGTCTGCCCTTTGACGGGCAGTTGCTGACACCCTTGCCGGTTTGACTGGCCATGCGGGGCGGTGCTGCTGACACGGGCAGGCCGCCTCGCCCTATTTGCTGCGGTCGTGTGGGGTTGGCTATTCCGGCGGCGGGTAGGCATTGGGCGGGATGGGCAGGGGGGTGACCGGTGCGGCGGGCCCGGCTGGTGCGGCGGGTTCTTTCGGCGTCTCGCGTTTCGGGGGCGATGCCTTGGGCGCGGCAGCCTTGGTGGTCGCCGGTGCGGGGCGGACAGGCTCGGACGGTGCCGGCGTGGCGTTGGCCGCGGGATCAGCGGCGGCAGCCGGGGCCGGGGCCGGGGCAGCAGCCGGGGTAGCAGCCGGCGTCTTCTGCGGTTCCGGCTCCTTTTTCACAAAGGCTTCGGGCACGGCCGTGCGGGCCGGCACCTGGCGCGAGACGTACAGGGCGGTGTCCATGACGTTGACAGTCGCCTGGACCTTCCATTTTTTCGCCAGGGCAGCGGCGGCCTTGGCCGCGGCAGGGTAGGAGTCGTACGTGCCGGCATGGACCACAATGCGTGGCGGCGCGCCAGCCTCGTGCAGGGGGATCATGCCGGCAGTCTCCCGGCCGCGGGCCACCAGCTCCGCCAGGGCCTGCCGGGCGGCGGACTCGGTGTCATATGCACCCGTCTGCACGAACAGGGTCACGACAGCCAGATTGACGGGGTCGGCGCTGCCGCCAGGAGTGACGACAAGGGGCATCCTGCTTTTTTGGGCCAGCGCGTCCTGCGCTGCCAGGGCCTGCAGCAGGGAATCGAAGATGTCCAGCCGTACGGCGAACACGCTGCTGCCATTGTCGGCCAGGGCCTCGAAAAGGTAGGGATTGAGGCCGCGTTTGCGCAGGGTGTCCGCCAGCACGCGGGCCGGTTGTTCATGGTCGAACCGTTCGGCCATGATGGCGAACTGCGCGCCTTGCGGGGCCGCTGCGGCGGGGCAGGGCCGCCATGCCCACGCGAGGACGGCGAGGCAGCCGAGGCCAAGGGCACATGCCAAGCCACCCCGCGCCATCCGGACGATGTGAAATCCCTGCGTGCGCATTAATCCACCCCCCGACCCGGGTACATCCTGAATGACGACACTGGGGGATTGTTAAAAAAAGACTAGAAAATAGCAAGCTTTTTGCCGGCGCAGCACAACAAAAACTGCAGTTTGTCAAATCCCCTGCTGTTGGTGTACGGTGCCGCCACCCCGGGAGGCGCATTCTGCCTGCCGCCATGCCCGCGCTTCCCTCACGGAGAGCATATGCACCCCATCGATTGGAACGAGTCCCTTCATATTGGCGTTGCCACCATCGACGAACAGCACGGCCGCCTCACGGACACCATCAATGCCCTGCTGCTGGCCTACATGCAAGGACAGGAGCGGGAGGTGCTTGCCGGCATCATCAACGAACTGCACGACTATGCCCACACGCATTTCGCCACGGAAGAATCCTTGATGCGGCGGTTTGATGGGCAATACAGTGAGCTGACCATCCATCTGCAGCAGCACACCATGTTTTTTACCAGGATTGTGGATTTCCTGCTGGAATACGTCGGCGATCCTCAGGGTGAACTCACGCCCGAGGTGCTGGACTTCCTGACCGACTGGTGGAAAACTCACGTGACCGGCATTGACGCCCGGTTTGGAAAATTTTTGAATCAGCAAGGCATTCAATAACGACTTCCTTGTCATTTCGACCGGGGCGGCGCCGTCCCGGTCGCAACCGCCTCTCAAGGAGCACACAGGCATGGGCGCACAGCAATTCGTCGTGGCCGTGGCCGGCGCCACGGGCGCCGTTGGCAGAGAAATGCTCAAGATTCTGGAAGAGCGCGACTTCCCCGCATCCAAGGTCATCGCCTTGGCGTCCTCCCGGTCCGCGGGCAGCACCGTGCCGTTCAAAAACACGGAACTCCTGGTGGAAGAGCTCACCGAAGCCTCCTTCCAGGGAGTGGATATCGCCCTGTTCTCCGCCGGCGGGAGCACGTCCGAAAAATTTGCGCCGTATGCCGCCGCCGCTGGCTGCGTGGTGGTGGATAACTCCAGCGCCTGGCGCATGGACGACCGTTGCCCCCTGGTGGTGCCGGAAGTGAATCCGGACGACCTGGACTGGCACAACGGCATCATCGCCAATCCCAACTGCTCCACCATCCAGATGGTGGTGGCCCTCAAGCCCCTGCACGATGCCGCCACCATCACCCGCGTGGTGGTCTCCACGTATCAGGCTGTGTCCGGCACCGGGCAGAAGGCCATTGAGGAACTGGAGCGCCAGGTGCGCGGTCTGATGGGCGGCCAGGAGGTGGAGAACAAGGTCTACCCGCACCGCATCGCCTTCAACGTCCTGCCGCAGATCGACGTCTTCCTGGAGAATGAATACACCAAGGAAGAAATGAAAATGGTGCACGAAACCAAGAAGATCATGGGGGATGACTCCATCCGCGTCACTGCCACGGCTGTGCGCGTGCCGGTCTTCTTCGGCCATTCGGAATCCGTGAACATCGAAACGGCAAAGAAGCTCACCGCCAAGGAAGCCCGGGCTGTGCTCGCCCAGGCCCCCGGCGTGCGCGTGCTGGACAACCCTGGCGAGAAGATCTACCCCATGCCCATCAATGCCGGCGGCATGGACGACACCTACGTGGGCCGCATCCGCGAGGACGACACCATCGAAAACGGCCTCAATCTTTGGGTGGTGGCGGACAACCTGCGCAAGGGCGCGGCCCTGAACGCCGTGCAGATCGCCGAAACCCTGGCCGCCCGCGGCCTGGTGCGCGTGCAGGACAGGAACGTGTTCGAAACGAAGTAATCCGGGCGCGTCGAGCTGCTCCCCAACACGGGAAACAGCCCCGGCCCGCCTTGCTTGCTGCAATCAAACCCTAGTTTGAGATGGAAAGACGCGAGGGGAACACATCAACACGATGCCCCTCGCTTTTTCCGTTCTCGCGGAGATGTCTCATGGACGTGCTCGACAGTCAGGCGTTTCTGGAACGATTGGTCGGCCAGCCCAGGCCCGGCAGCCAGAACTATCTGGCCTGCTACAACCACCAGGTTCGCGCCTGCACCACGGATCCGGCCCTCATGCTCCTGCCCCTGGACGATCACCTTGTCCACCGGGGCGACGGGCTCTTTGAAACCCTCAAGTGGGAAGACGGCCGGCTCTATCAGCTGGAGCCCCACGTGGGCCGGCTCTCCCGCGGTGCGGCGGCCATCCACCTGAATCCGCCCTGCCCGTGGGAGGAAATCGCCTCCCTGACCGTGGAAACCGCCCGTCTGGCCAATCGGCCCCATGGCTACGTGCGCATTCTGCTGGGCCGCGGCGTGGGCGGCTTTGGCATCGACATGGCCGAATGTCCCGTCGCCTCCCTGTTCATCATCACCTATGCGTACACGCCCAAGCCCGAGAGCTTCTACGACAAGGGCGTCACCGCGGCCAAGGTCTCCACGCCGGCCAAGCAGGGCTGGTTTGCGCGCATCAAGTCCACGGACTACCTGCCCAACGCCCTGATGAAGCGCGAGGCCAAGGCCCTGGGCGCGGATTTTGCCATCTGTTTTGATGAACACGGCTACCTGGCCGAGGGCGCCACCGAGAACATCTGCATGGTGGACCGGCACGGCAAGCTGGTGATTCCCGAGTTTGACCGTGCCCTGGCCGGCACCACGGTGGTGCGTGCCGTGGAGCTCATCAGCAACGAGGTTCCGGTGCTCCGCCGGCCCGTGCACGAGGATGAGCTGCTGGAGGCCAGGGAGCTGCTGGTGGTGGGCACCACCTGGGACGCCATCGGCATTGTGCGCTACAACGACAAGCCCGTGCACGACGTGCGGCCCGGCCCGATCACCCGCCGCATGCGCGAACTGCTGCGTCAGGATTTGCGGCAGGAAGGCGTGCTGGTCTACGAGGGATAAGCGGAAGCAGGTTCGGGGGAACGCAGCGGTATCGAACGCAGTTCCCCCGATTTTTTTCATTCGCCAGGCAGGCAAAAAGGGGCCAGGGGGATTTTCTCCCTGGAGAACCAGTCTTGTGCCTTGGAGGAACGCAATGGCGCACGGGTCCAAAAAGGTCATCATCGCGGCGTTGCTGGGCAACACGGCCATCGCCGTGACCAAGTTCATCGCCGCGAGCATCAGCGGCAGCGCGGCCATGCTCAGCGAGGGCGTGCACTCCCTGGTGGACTGCGGCAACCAGTTGCTGCTGCTCCACGGCCTCAAACGCGCCGCCCGTCCGGCAGACGCACAGTTCCCCTATGGCTATGGCAAGGAAGTGTATTTCTGGAGCTTTGTGGTGGCCATCTCCATTTTCGGCCTTGGCGCCGGGGTGTCCATCTATGAAGGCATCCACCATCTGCTGCACCCCAAACCGGTGGAAAGCCCCTGGCTGAGCTATCTGGTGCTGGCGGCGTCCCTTGGCTTTGAAGGCTATTCCTGCAGCGTGGCCGTGCGGGAGTTCCGCAAGACCAAGGGCAGCGTCGGCTGGCTCACGGCCGTGCGCGCCAGCAAGGATCCGGCCATTTTTGTGGTGCTGTTTGAGGATGTTGCCGCCATGGCTGGCCTGCTGGTGGCCCTGGCCGGCATTGCCCTGGGCCATGCCACGGGCAATCCGTATTTCGATGGCATCGCAGCCGTGTGCATCGGGCTGCTGCTGGCTGGCGCGGCGGTGTTCCTGGCCTTCGAGACCAAGGGGCTGCTCATCGGCGAGGCTGCGGATCCCGGCGTGGTGGCCGTGCTGCATCGTCTGGCGGCGGCGCGACCAGAGCTGGCCGGCATCTCGGAGATCTCCACCATGCACATGGGGCCGGACACGGTGCTGGTGACCATCAGCGCGGATTTTCACGACGATATCCCCGCCGGCCGCGTGGAGGAAATCGTCTGCGAGCTGGATGCCAGCATCAAGGCCCAGGTCCCTGCGGTCAAACGGCTGTATGTGCAGGCGCAGAAATGCCCGCTGCCGACGCAGGGCTAGAGCAGGTTACACTTGAAAAAGGACAGTGCGAGNCTCGCGCTCTCCCCTTCCAAAACTTTTATAATACTTTGTCATTCTAACGAAAGTCTTTGAGAAGGGGGGTCGGGGGAAGAGCCTTTCTTGAGAAAGGTTTTTCCCCGAGAACTTCTTTCAAAGGTAACTTGCTCTAGAGCAGTTTACTCTTGAAAAAGCATATGCGAGAGGGGAAACCTTTTGGAAAGGGTGCGCCCGCCTGCCAAGCTGGTGTCCGAAGGAAGGATGTCCGGGCCCGTATCAGGCCACTTGGCTGATGCCCACCACTTTCCACATGCCGAGGGGGGCCCCTTCGGCGGAAAGCTCGCGGCCGAAGTGCCAGATTTCTTCGATGGTGTACGGCGGCTTGTCGTTCTTGCTCATGCGCACCCGGAAGCGCACGCTGGCCACCTCGCGATCACGTTCCGGCTCAATATCCAGGAAGGCGGCGTCCAGGGTGAGGATGGTGGCATGGGAGGGCGCAGGGTCCTTGGCGGCCAGTGCCTGCAGGTTGTTGAAGACCTGATCGTCCACAAACTCGCGGATGTCTGCCAGGTCGCGGGCGTCCCAGCTTTCCTGGATGCGGGCATAGACCATGCGCGCGCCCTGCAGGAATTCTTCGGGATCGAAGCCTTGGCTGCCGGCTTTGCGGGATGCAGCGGCGGTGTCGCCGTTGCGCGGCGAGGGGGCGGAGCGCAGGGAATCCCACATGGCCTGGGCGCGGCGGTAGGCCTCGCTGGCTTCGCGGGGGGTGGGTTCCGTGTCTGGGGACTCAGGCCCGGACGCCGAGCCGGGCGCAGCAGGCGGCGCCTGATACCTGGAGGGCGGCCGCAGATCGCCGGGGGAGGGCCGGCCATCGCGCCTGGGCGGCGTGGTGCTGTCGTCGGAGCCGGACCCGTCGTCGGCGTCGTCGCGGGGCCTGGCGAACAGGAACCAGGCCATGACGAGCAGCAGGATGATCCAGATTATGTCGCCCATGGCGTCACACGGGAGCTGCAGGTGGCGGCGGTTGGGTGCATCGGCCTACTGAATCAGGCCCAGATTGCGCAGCAGGTGGATGAAGAGCTGCCGATCGATGGGTTTGGGAATGTAGGAGGTGGCGCCGCCTTTGTAGTAGGCTTCCACCACGTTTTTGGGGTCGTCCAGGGCAGTGGTCATCACGACTTTCACTTCATCGGAAGCGCGTACCCCCATGGTGCGTTCAATGGCGCGGATCTGCTTGAGGGCTTCCTGGCCGTCCATTTCGGGCATCATGATGTCCATGCACACCAGATCATACGGCTTGGCGCTGTTCAATGCGTTCTGAAAGGCTTCCACCGCCTCGCGCCCGTTCACGGCAGCATCGCAGTCACCGTAGGGAGACAGGATGGTTTGCATGAGTTTTCGGCTGGTAAAGTCGTCTTCCACGATGAGCACGCGCATGCTGAATCTCCTGGCGTCTGCACGAGGACGCGACGCAAAGTGCTGTAGGACAACAAGGAATGACTTGGATCGTATCCAAAAAATCGAGGAAAGCAACGATTTTTTTGACGCGGTGAACAAAAAAACAAGGGCGCGCCATGCGTGTGCACAGCGCGCCCTTGAGGGAGCCGGGCGCCCAACAGCGTCTGTTGCCGCTGCTCCCTTTCGGGTCTGACGGGGTTGGCAGCGCCATTGCCGCCCAGCTCCCTGAAAAATCAGGATGGCGGAGAGGGAGAGATTTGAACTCTCGGTACCCTTTCGGGTACACACGATTTCCAGTCGTGCACCTTCGGCCGCTCGGTCACCTCTCCGCGGGAAGAGGGTTGATAGCGCATTCGGTCGCGGGTGGCAAGCAGTTTTTTTGTGCACGGCGCAAGGCGATGATGCGGCAGGATTGACCCCTCCCGCGGAGTGTGCCACAGACGGACAACGTGTTATTGTGATGCGAAACGGTGCACACCGCACCTGCCTGTGGGAGGGCGACATGATGAAACCGTTGCTGTTGTCTTTGGCGCTGCTGCTGGCCTGTTCGGGCGACGTGCTGGCCAAGGGCTTCAACTGCGTGGATCTCCCCTTTGGTGAGCGACTTGCAACGCTGAATGCGGAGCAGCACTTCATCAAGTATATGGAGAAAGAGGGAGTCGCCTATTACAACTATGTCGGCCCCTGCCATCTGGAACAGCAGCAGAAGCTGAATCTGGCCATTGCCTACGCCTTTGTGGACGAAAAGCTGTACGCCAGGATCATCACCATTGTCAGCAATGCCGAGGCCAAGGCAGACAAGGCGCTCATCGTCAAGAACCTCAGCGCCGAACTGGACGCCACCCCCGCAAAGGAATATGCGGAAGGCGACTGGCACGTCTATGCCTGGAACATTACGGACAAGCAGCTGAAGTTCAAGCTGAAGTTCAACAATAAAACAACGATGTCCAAATCTGCGTTCTATTATGCGCCGCTCAAGCCCGCACAGGACGACGACGCCCTGCTGCCGGTGCCGCAGTAGCCGTCGTCCTGCGCGGCGGCATTGGGCGCTTGTCAACTGTCGGCTGGAATTGTACAGAACGGCTGTTCCCGGGTTCAACAACCATACATCTGCTTCGGAGACTGCATGCGCCGTCTGCTCTGCCTCGTGTTGCTTTGTCTGCTCGCCCTGCCTGCCGCCTGCGACTCCCCCGCCCCCGCGGGCAAGAATGCCGCTGCCGATGAGGTGGCCGTCAAGGAAGACTTCAGGGAGTGGTTGCGCGACGCCATCAAGGACGATCCGGCGATGATCATGGATGTGTTGGCTGCGAACAACGAAACCGTGTTCCATATTGTGGACGAGGGCTTCCGCGTGGCGCAGAACAAGGCCCAGCTGGCCCAGCGGCTCAACCAGCTGGAGCAGGGCATCATGCCCAGGCTGGATGACTCCCGCCCGTCCATCGGGCCGGATAACGCCACTATTACGGTAGTGGAATTTTCCGATTTTCAGTGCCCGTACTGCAGCCAGGCCGCCCGGACACTGGAGCTGCTGCAGTTGAAGTATGCCGATTCGATGCGCGTGTTCTTCAAGCACATGCCCCTTTCGTCCCATCAGCATGCCCAGAGCGCGGCGGCCCTGTTCGAGGCGGCTTCCCTGCAGGACGAAGCCAAGGCCTGGGAGCTGTACCACCGCTATTTCCAGGGGCAGGAGCAGATCAAGGACGGCGGCATGGATTGGCTGCTGGGGCAGGCCCGCGAGGTGGGGCTGGATGTGGACCGCCTCAATCAGGACGCCGCCAGCAACAGGGTGCTCACGCGCATCAAGGAAGACGTGGAGGATGCCCAGCGCTTCGGCCTGCAGGGCACGCCGTCCTTCATCATCAATGGCGTGACCGTGAGTGGGGCCCTGAGCCTGGAGGAATTCACGGCGCTGGTGGAATTCGTGTTGCAGAACGATCCGCGACTGCAGCCGGGCGCAACGCCGCCGCAGTAAGCGGCAGGCCGGCGCTGCCTTAGAGCATTTTGATTTTGAAAAAACATTGCGAGAGGGGAAACCTTTTTGCAAAAGGTTNAGGTTTTCCCCCGAGAGTTCTTTTCAAAAACAACGTACTCTAGCGGCAGCGCCGGGCGCGTACCATGCGGTGCGCCATGCCGGGCAGTACCCCAGCGAGGCAGCCCAGGATGTTGGCGGCCATGTCCTGGAGGGCGAAGGCCCTGGACGGGATGAACAGTTGCGCCAGCTCCGTGGCCACGCCCAGCAGTACCAGCACCAGGACGGCCAGGCCCAGATCCAGCCACGACGCGAACTGGTACGGCAGCCCCACCGCCAGCATGGCAAAGGCCAGAAAGTGCAGGGCTTCGTCCAGCATGATATTGCCGAACAGGTTGATCTGATACGGGAACTGCCACGGCGCCAGGGAGAAGGCTGCGTACACTGCCACCCCGGCAAACCAGAAGGCGTAAAACGCGCGCCACCGGGGACGTCGGGCGGTGCCGTTTTCGTTCACTCGGCGTCCTTGTTGCGGTTGGATTGCCGGTTCTTTTCCGCACGTTTCTCCGCCCGCCGGGCCAGGGTGAGGCCGGCAAAAAAACCGCCCAGCATGCCCCAGGCCGCGCCACGGCCCATGTCCACCATGCCCAGGAGCGAGGCGAACACGCCAAGCGAGCCGCCAATCATAATCCCGCGTACAATGTGATTGATTCCCATGACGTTCCCGTACGTTCAAGGTTGCAGTATCTTGCGAGAGCATTACGCATTTTTTGCGCTACTGCGAAATCTCGCATGGCTGGTGCCTGCTGTCAATGATGGCACGCGCCAGCCACGCCGGGCTCGTTGGGTGCGAAGTATCACGCTGCATGGAGCGGGCGATGGCGAACTTTTTTTGCAAAAAGGTTCGCCTCTCTCGCGCGTTCCCCGTCCAAAAATTTGAGAGCGACCTTGAATCACAATAACAGTCTTTGGAAAGGGGGTTCGGNCCCCGAGAGTTCTTTTCAAAACAACGTGCTCTAGAAAGGTTTTCCCCCGAGACTAGCTGCCAAGGGCGCGGGCCTGGGCGTGGCGCACCAGCTGGGCGACGTCCAGAATCAGGGAGATGCCGCCATCGCCGCTCACGGTGGCTCCGGAAAGCCATTTGAGGTGGCTGTAGATATCCGCCAGGGGTTTGATGACCGCCTGCTGCCGGCCCACCACGGCATCCACGGCAAGGCCCACCTGCTTGCCATCGCTGGAGACGATGATCACCCGCTCGAATTCCGGCTGATCGCCCGGGATTTCCAGCAGGGCGCGCAGGCTGATGCAGCTGATGAGATGGCCCATGCGCTCGATGGCGTCCACCTCCCGCACGGTATCCGGCTGCACGGTGCGTTCCTGACAGGCTTCCACATGGGCCAGGGGGATGATGTAGGATTCCTTGCCCACCACCACATGCAGGCCGTCGATGATGGCCAGGGTCAGGGGCAGGCGGATGCGCAACGTGGAGCCCTGACCGGGGACGCTGTCCATGGTCACGGTGCCGCGCAGGGCGTCGATGCTCTGCTTGACCACGTCCATGCCCACGCCGCGGCCGGACAGGTTGGAGACCTGGGCTGCGGTGGAAAAGCCGGGTAGAAAAAGCAGGTTGCAGATTTCCGGATAGGAAAGCTCGGCCTCGGGGGCAATCAGGCCCCGCTCCACCGCCTTGGCGTGCACGGCTGCAGCATTGACGCCGGCGCCATCGTCGGACACCTGGATGACCACCTCGCCGCTTTCGTGCCAGGCCGCCAGACGCACCACGCCCTTGGGGGGCTTGCCGGCTGCGTGGCGGATGGCCGCGGCTTCAATGCCATGGTCCACGGCATTGCGCAGTATGTGCATGAGGGGATCTTTCAGGCGGTCGATGACGGTCTTGTCCATTTCCGTCTCTTCCCCTTCGGTGAGCAGCTCCACTTCCTTGTTGGTAAGGCTCCCGGCATCGCGTACCAGCCGCCGCAACGCACCGACAACACTACCGATGGGCAGCATGCGCAGGCCCAGGGCGGTATCGCGCAGTTCGTCGGCAAGGCGCTCCAGATCTTCGGCAATGCGGTAGACGGGGGAGTCTGCCGCCATCCACCGGGTGGCCTGGGTGAGCCGCGATTGCAGGATCACCAGCTCGCCCACCATGTTCACCAGATGGTCAAGGCGTTGGGAATCCACCCGGATGCCGCTGTGGACGGGTTCCTGCTGCCGGGCCGGGGCGGCAGGGGGCGGGGCGGCGTCTGGCGCGGCGGCAGTACGGAAGCCCAGCAGGGTATGATGCTGGGCGGCCAGGGCGGCCTGGATTTCCCGGGGCGGGTGCTGCCAGAGGCTGTGCAGGGTGTCGGCAAAGGCGTCCAGGTCGGCATCGCGCACCTGGCCCGGCCCCACGGGGTGGATCTGGGCCACGGCGTCATCCTCGAAAATGAAGATGTCGCGCAGGGGGTCGATCCCGTGAGGGGAGAGCACCAGCACATCCCACCAGCAATGGATGGTGTCCGGCTCCAGGGCCGCCAGGGGGGGCACGTCGTCGTCGTGGCAGAACAGGCGCGTCTTGCCCAAGGCCTGGACCTCATCCAGGAGCATGAGCGGCTGCACGCCGGAAAAGAACGCCTGGGCTGCGGGACGGTACCGCAACCAGCACACGCCCGGCTGGCCGGTGGGGCTGGGGCCGGCCGGCGGCGGCGCGACAGGTGCGGCGGATGGGGCAGGTGCGGCGGATGATGGCGCGCTGCCCAGAAAGGGCCTGAAGGCGGCGATGATGGCGTCGGACGCGGCAATGCCGGCCGGTTCGCCGGCGGGGTCCTGGCGCAGCAGTGTCAGCAGGTGGTCCTTGGCCTGGAAGGTCAGGCTCACCAGCTCGCTGTTGGCCTGGATTTCCCGGCTGCGCACCTTGTCGAACACCGTTTCGATATCATGGGTGAAGCGGGCGATCTCCGAATATCCGAACATGCCGCCGGAGCCCTTGATGGTGTGCATGGTGCGAAAAATGCCGGCAATGCATTCCGTATCCTCGGGATTCTGATCCAGGCGCAGGAGCAGATCTTCCAGGTTTTCGAGGAGCTCCTGGGCCTCGTCGAGGTAGGCCTGGTACGGGTCCATGGCTGGCATATGGCGCTCCTCAGCAGCTGGCGCCCGGCGCCGCGACAATGGCGGCCCAGTTGGTGACGCAGGCGGCGCGGGACAGGTGGGGCGGCAGATCCGCAGTCAGGGTCAGGAGTCGGCCGGACTCCTCGCAGCTGCGTTTCAGGGCCGTCAGCAGTTGAAAAAACGAGAGATCCGCTTCGACCACGTTCTTGAAGCTGCAGCGTATTTCACCGCCCCGGGCCAGGGCCTCCAGCAGCATGGCCTTGATGTCCTGGGCATGCTCCACGATACAGCGCTTGGGAAACACAATATCCATACTCCCCCCTATGTCCGTGCAATCAACGTGGTGCGGGCGGCGCGGCGAGGCGGACGCGCTCCAGCTCCTCGGGCGCAAACACCTTGTGCTCGTCCAGCAGCAGCAGGAAGCCGCCTTTGTGCCGGGCCACCCCTTTCAGGAAGTCGCTGCGCACCTGTGCCCCCATGAGCGGTGGCGGCTCGATCTGGCTTTCCTCCAGCTCCAGCACTTCCTTCACCGAATCCGCCAGGACGCCGATGAGCAGCGGGTGCTTGTCCTGGGGCAGCTCCAGAATGATGATGCGCGTGAGAATGGTGCGCTCCGTGCGGCCCATGCCGAACTGCTGCTTGAGATCCACCACGGTGACGGCGTTGCCCCGCAGGTTGACCACGCCCCGGATGAAGGACGGCATGTGCGGAATGCGGGTGATTTCGCAAAAATCAAGAATTTCCCGCGCACTGGTGATATCCACCGCAAAGAGTTCACCACCGAGGGTGAAGGCGAGGTATTTGCTCGTGGCGACGACGCTCATGGACCCCCCCCGGGTATATGACCGAAGATCAGGATGACGCCGGATCCCCGGGCGCGCGCTGCAGGCTTTCCCGCGGTGCGCGCCCGGGCACGGCACCGTCAGTAACGTTCGAACGCGTCGTCCGTGGGGTCGTTGTCGCTCAGGTCCAGCACGATTTTCTTGGCGGCGCCCTTGTTTTTGGAATCTGCCCTGGAGTCGGGGCGCTGCCCCTTGCCCGCCGGCAGGCTCCTGGGCGCAGGGCCGCTCTTCACGGCAAGCTGGTCCTGGTCTTCCACAAAGAAGAAGGCGATGCCCTGCTGCAACTGCACGGCCTGGGCGCTCATTTCCTCGGCGGTGGAGGCGAATTCTTCCGCGGCGGTGGTGTTCTGCTGGGTCACCTGATCCAGCTGCTCCAGGGCAACGGCCACCTGCCGGGCGCCCATGTTCTGCTCCTGGCATGCCGCGGCGATTTCCTGCACCAGACCGGCGGTTTTCTGGATGTCCGGCACCAGCTTGTCCAGCAGCACGCCGGCTTTTTCCGCAACGCCCGTGCTGTTCGCGGCCAGTTCGGTAATCTGGGCGGCTGCCACCTGGCTGCGCTCCGCCAGCTTGCGCACTTCCGAGGCCACCACGGCAAAGCCGCGGCCGGCGTCGCCGGCCCGGGCCGCCTCGATGGCGGCATTGAGGGCCAGCAGGTCCGTCTGTCGGGCGATTTCTTCGATGATGGAGATTTTGCTGACGATTTCCTTCATCGCCGCCACGGTCTGGCACACGGCCTGGCCGGATTCCCGGGCATCCTGGGCGGCCTTGAGGGCGATGGATTCCGTCTGGGTGGCATTGTCCGCGTTCTGGGAAATGGAGGCGCTCATCTCGTTCATGGAGGCGGAACATTCCTCCACCGAGGCTGCCTGCTCCGTGGCGCCCTGGGACAACTGCTGCGAAGAGGCGCTCATCTCCTGGCTGCCTGCGGCCACGTTTTCCGCACCGCCCTTGACTTCCCGGAGCACATCGGCAAGCCGGTTCACCATTTCACCCAGGGACTGCATGAGCGTATCCTGGGCATCGCGCTTCACCACAGACACATGCAGATTGCCCTGGCTCAATTCCTGGGCGATGGTCGCCACGCGTTTTTCCGCTTCCACCAGACCCGCGAGCGCCAGGATCAAGGCATCCTTTTCCGAGCGGGGCTGAATGGTCTGATCGATCCTGCCGATGGCAAGACCCTGGGCCAGCGTCACGATGCCGCGTTCCGCCTCCACCAGCTTGCGCAGGGAATGGATCATGGCGTCCTGGTCCGACCGGGCGACAGCCTCGACATTCAGGTCGCCTTCCGCCAGCTTGCTGACGATGCCTTCCACTTTTTTGGAGGCGTCCACCATATCGCGCATGGTCGCATACACGCTGCCTTCAGGGGCCTGATCGTTGAACCGCAGGGAAAGATCGCCGATGGCCACCCGCCGGGCAATGCCGGCGATGTCGTCCGGCTCGCCGCCCAGGCTGCGGTTGATGCCCCGGATGATGAACCATGCCATGAAGGACCCGAACAGGATCATGACCCCGGAGAGGACGGCAATCAAGATGATGGATTTCGTGTAGATGGTCCGCGAGTCGATTTCCCGCAACTCGGCGTATTTCAGGCTGAGCTCCGTCAGCTCGTTGATGGCTTCCCGCATGATCTCAAACTGGCGGTTGGCCTCGCCGATGCTCAGCTCCTCCGCCATCAGACGGTCCGTGGAGCTGCCTTGCCTGCATGCCTCCATGACCCGTTTGGAGGTCTCCTTCCAGATGGCGAAGTCCTTTTCGAACCGGTCGATGATGGCCTTTTCCTCTGGCGTCTCGGCCAGGGTCTTGAATTTGTTGAACCGATCCCGTGCCTGCTGCAGGTTCGTCTCGTATGCCTTCACGAGGGATTCAAAGGTCTTGGTGCCCGCGTCGGAAAACACCATGGACCGCTCGGCCACCAGCAACTGGTGCAGGTCACGGTCTGCTTCGAGGAGGGTGATGATGCCAGGCAGGAAGCGGGCATAGAGCGCGCCAAGGTCGCCACTGATGGCCTTTGCCGCGTAGTAGCCCGTGAACCCGACGACGGCCAGGGACAAGATGATGATCGCATAGCTGGAAATGAGTCTGAAGCTCAGGCGGCTTGTCATTCTCTTGCGCATCTTGGCCTCCTCGGGGGCAGTGTTCAACACTCTGTAACTAATTGTTTTTTTATCAATTCGCCAGCAGACCCTGGCCCAAAGGGGGAGTACAGGGCGCATGGGGAAGATGCGGCCGCTCCTGCGCGCCATCTGGCGCGGTAAGGCGTCTGTCCCTTGGGCAGTGTGTGAATGTCCCCCCGTAGCATGCTGGCAAACCACTATACATCCATTTGGGGAGAGTAGTCAAAGAATGCTTGTGACTGGGGGGACAACGGGAGCCCTGGGGGCAGCCGTCCGACTGCCAGTGTCACGTCCCCGAAATAAGACGATGTTTCCATCATCGTATTTCGGGGAGGACCGTCCGNGGCTCCGGGGCCGCCTTGCAGCGGCCCAGTGTTGCGTCTTCTATATATGGACATATTTTGAGGACGCAACACTCGCCGTCATGCCGGGGGGCAACTGTGTTGCGCCGTTGTGCTGCAGACACCTCTTGCAGCGATGTACCGCCGGCACAATCGGTCCTGGTGATGTTGAATGTCGTTGCCAGCCAGAAGCTGGACACGCGGTCCAATCTTTGGCATAAGTTTGTATCCCGCTTAATTTGCGCATATTTTCTGGCAGGAGAGGAGCATGCATCAGGTGAAGAGCAATCGGGCTATGGGCCGGAATCCGGAGGAGGGCAGGGGAAGGGTCATGGCCTTGGCGGCGTGCCTGATGGCGATGTGCCTGGCCGCGGCGGTGCTGGCCGGCTGTGCCGAGAAGCACGCGTCCGGACCGGATGCGATTGCCGAGCCCGGCCCGTCTGGCCCGTCTGGCCTGTCTGGCCTGTCTGGCCTGTCTGCCCCGTCCGGGGGGCCGATCAACGCCCGTACCATCCACCAGGAGGTGCGGCAGGCCATTGCAGCGTTGGTTCAGGCCAAAAACGCCCGGGACGTGCGGGGCATCCTGGCCTGCTACGATGTTGAGGCCCGGGTGATGACCTGGGTTCCTGATCAGGAGCGCGACGTGCTGGCGCCCCTGGCGGTGTTCCGGGATTTGCTGCCCGGCAAGGTCCAGGGCTGGGCCGAACACGACAGGCGGCACGAGTTGCTGGCGGTGGAAGAGCCCACGCTGCACGGCAGGGAGATCTGGTGTGTCTATACCGTGCGGATAACCGAAGGCCAGGGGGAAGGGGCAGGGCAGGTGCAGGCGCGGTTCACCACGCGGCTGGTGCATCAGGCCGGCCGCTGGCTGGTGGTGGAAGAGCGCTACAGCAAGGTGGAATGAGGCAGATTCAACGCCTCGGGGGAAACCTTTTTGCAAAAGGTTCTCCCCTCTCGCGCTCTCCCCTTCCAAAANGAGAGGGGAAACCTTTTTGCAGAAAGGTTTTCCCCCGAGAACTCCTTTCAAAGATACCTTGCTCTAGGCTCTGGCGTGGCCGGCGGCGTAGACGCGGTCCAGGATGACCTTGCCGCCGGCGGCGAGCACGGTGTCGGCCAGGGCCAGGCCCAGGGCGAAGGCCTGATGCGCCGGGCCTTCGGTGCTGCGGCGGATGGTTTCGCCGGTGTCCGGATCGGCCACCAGACCTTCAAGGCGCACGGTTTTGCCGTCCAGCACGCCATGGGCGGCAATGGGCACCTGGCAGCCGCCGTTGAGCCCGGTGAGGAAGCCGCGTTCGGCCTCCACGGTGAT
Organism: Megalodesulfovibrio gigas DSM 1382 = ATCC 19364; assembly: GCF_000468495.1. NCBI lineage: Bacteria > Pseudomonadati > Thermodesulfobacteriota > Desulfovibrionia > Desulfovibrionales > Desulfovibrionaceae > Megalodesulfovibrio > Megalodesulfovibrio gigas. The sequence goes on along the minus strand of NC_022444.1, from coordinate 430,356 downwards.
GCGCGTGGGGGGGTGATCCATGAATCCAAGATATTCCAGCAGATCGGCGCGATCCTGACAGTATTCGATCCCCAACGCCCCCTGGCCCACGGCGGGGAGGAAGTGCGGGGGCCCCAGCTCCTGCATGTGCGGGGCCTTGAGGCCCAGGCGGCGCATGCCGGCCGTGGCCATGACAATGGCGGCGAACTCCCCGGCCAGGAGCTTGTTCAGGCGGGTGTCCACATTGCCGCGCAGGTGCTCCAGCTGCAGATCCGGCCGCAGGGCCCTGAGCTGGCACTGCCGGCGCAGGCTGGAGGTGCCCACCACCGCACCCAGGGGCAGGCTTTCCAGGGTGGGCCAGTGCACGCTGAGCAGGCAGTCCGTCACCAGCTCCCGCGGCGGCACAATGCCCAGCACCAGCCCTTCGGGCAGCTCCACGGGCACGTCTTTCATGGAGTGCACGGCCAGATCGGCCCGGCCATCCAGCAGGGCATCTTCGATTTCCTTGACGAACAGGCCCTTGCCGCCCACCTTGGCCAGGGGGACATCCAGAATCTTGTCGCCCTTGGTCTTGAGGATCAGCAGTTCCACGGCCACGGCGTTGCCGTGGCGCAGTTCCAGCTGGGACTTGATGTGGTTGGCCTGCCAGAGGGCGAGCTTGGAGCCGCGGGTGGCGATGACGAGTCGTTGCATCGGCATCCCGGCTACTTGCAGGTGGCGCAGCTGCCGCCGCTGCAGCTTGCGCAGGCGCTGCGCGAGGAGGGGCCGGCTGCGGGCGCCGGGATGGCCTGGTCCTTGTACGGGAAGGGGCTCGGCCCGGTCTTGAACCGGCAGCAGCTCATGAGCTTTTCCGTCTCGGTGCTGCCGCACTTGGGGCAGGGCACGGCGGCATCGTCCTTGAAAACCAGTTCCTCGAATTCACGGCCGCACTGGCCGCAACGGTATTCAAAAATCGGCATGACACTCTCCTCTGACATGTATTCGCACGGTTCCCCGCGGCAGTCGCGCCGCGTCCGGCGGGGAACGGGTTACGGCCGGGGGGCGTTGCTGGACAGGTACGGTTCCAGCTCCAGCACGGCTTCGAACAGAAAATAATCCACCAGCCGGCACAGGCAATGGCCCACGGCGATGTGCACTTCCTGGATGAGGGCAGTGATGTTGGACGGCACGGCCACCAGATAATCGCACAGGGGGGCCATCTCCCCGCCGCTTTCGCCGGAAAATCCCACGGTGAGGCAGCGCTTGTCCCGGGCGGCCTTGAGGGCGTGGATCACGTTGGCGCTGTTGCCCGAGGTGGAGAAGGCCAGCAGCACATCCCCGGCGCCGGCCAGGGCCTGGACCTGCTTTTTGAAGACGAGTTCGTAGCCGTAGTCGTTGCCGATGGCCGTGAGGATGGACGTATCCGTGGTCAGGGCCAGGGCAGGCAGGGGCGGCCGTTCCATCTGATAGCGGTTCACCCATTCGGCGGCCAGATGCTGGGCGTCCGCCGCGCTGCCACCGTTGCCGCAGAGCAGGATCTTGCCGCCTTCGGCAAGGCGCAGGGCGATATGCCGGGAAATATCCACCACCAACTGGGCGTGGCCGTGGAAGAAGTCGGCGCGCAGCATGGCGCCGTCCTGGCCATGGGTGAGAACAAGGGAAAGGGCTTTTTCGGACATGGCGGCTTCTCCTCGCCGCAAGGGCGGCAGACGAATGGCGATCCTTATCGTAAGCGCCGGCGTCTGGCAATGGCGGGCCGTCGCGTCAGGCGGTCTGCACCAGGACGCCGGCGTAGCCCACCACTTGTGCGTAGTCGCCGCTCACCTGGCCGGAGGTGGTGTACTCCACCAGCACCGGCGGCGCGGCGTCCAGCTCCCGGGCGATTGCCAGGCCCAGGGTCATGGGCAGCACCCCGCACATGCTGATGCGCTCGCGCCGCACCGTGGCATGCAGGCCTTCGGGATCCAGGGCCAGCACCCGGTCCAGGGCCTTGCGATCCTGGGCGGCGGCGAGGTCCTGGGGCAGGTAGTGGCTCATGTCGGAACTGACAACAATGCTCACCGGCTCCGGCCACGCGCGCAGCACGCCGGCCATGGCATGCGCCACGGCCAGCAGCGGCCCCAGGGCGGGTTCAGCCACGGCCACGGGCACAATGCGGCAGGCAGGATTGGCCTGCAGCAGGAACGGCAGCAGCACTTCCAGGGAATGTTCGCCGCGGTGGGCGGTGGCGTCCGGCGTCAGGCGGGGGGCTGCATGCAGCAGGGCCTGGGCCAGGGGCGCATCCACGGGCACGTCGCCGGTGGGAATGCGCCAGCTGCCGTCGGGCCAGAGGGCCAGTGCCGCGCCCTGGCCGGTGTGGTTGGGCCCCAGGAGCAGCAGGGTGTCTGCCAGGGCGGCGGCGCCGATGGTCTTGCCGGCCACGTCGCCGGAGTAGACAAAGCCGGCATGGGGCACCATGGCCAGCAGGGTGCGTCCGGGCAGGGCCTGCCCGGTTTCGCGCAGGGCCTGCCCGAGGGCGAGCCGGGTCTGCACATCCTGGCGCAGACGGTCTGGGGAAAGCTCATAGAATCTGCCGGCGACGACGGGAGTGCGATGCAGGGGCGCTGCGGTGGGGGTGGACATGGCGTGAATCTCCTGTAAGGCGGCAACTATCCATCATCATAGGAGCTGTCGTGACAGAGTCAATGCCTGGGAATGGCGCTGGCCATACGCCCTACAGCGGCGGGGGCGGCGTGTACTGGCTCACACCCTCTTCCAGCTGCGCGCCTTTGAGATCCATGGCTGCCATGCGGCCGAAGGGCGAGTTTGGCAGTTGGGAGGCCAGCTCTTCCAGAATGGCCCGCCACTGTCCTTCATCCTGCACCTTCTTGTACAGCTGGGCCGTGCGGTAGCGCATGGCCGGCCAGCGGGTGTCGGCGGGATCCAGGCGGTTGCCGAATTCGATGGCCCACTTCAAGGCATCCCTGGGCCGGCCGGCCACGTCGGACACGTCCATGAGCAGGTGCAGCAGGTCCATCACCTTGCCGGGGTCTTCGCCGCTTTCCAGGAAGTAGGAGAGGGCGTCCATGCCGTGCTCGTAGGCGGCCTTCAGGTTCTCGCGCTTGCGGGCCTCGATGGCCAGGAAGTATTTTGTGTAGGCGATGCGATTCACGCCCAGGTCTTTCTTGTCCGCCAGCTCTTCCCAGATGGCCTGGCTTTTGTCCGGCGACTGGAGATTCTCGTAGGCCAGGGCCAGGGCGTAGTCGAACTCGTCCTTGATCTTGGGGGAAAGCTCCCAGTCCTGGACGAGTTCATGCAGGGCGACGATCTTGTCCCAGGCCCGGTTTTCCAGGTGGATGGTGGTGGCCAGCTGCAGGGCCATTTCGCTTTCCTCGGGCATGCCGGGCCGCGCCAGGAGCGGTTCCAGGATGGACAAGGCCCGGGCGGGCTGGCCGGTCTTCCAGAAAGCCAGGGCCATGGCCGTCTGCGTGGTGGGGGGCAGGCGGTCCAGCTTTTCCGCGATCATCGGATGCTCGTTGCACAGGACCACGATGCCCGGGTAGTTCTCCTGGCCCACGTGGTTGGCAATGACGGCCTGGAAGGCCTGCCCGGCCACTTCCATGGCCTGCGGGGTAAGCTCGTGCTGCGGGTAGTCCTTGAGGAAGGTTTCCACATCGGCCAGGGCTTCGCGCTCCCGGGTGTTGAACAGCCGCCACATGGCCAGCTTGAGCCGGGCCAGGGGCGCCAGGCTGGATTCCGGGTGCTCGCTGAGGATGCGTTGATAGATGTCCGCCGGCTGGGTGGAGAAGGGCCGGTCGAACACGGTAAACATCTCTTCCACCGAGGGCGTGTCGTGCACGCCGTTTTCCGCCAGCCGCATGAGGGAGATGAGGGCGCCATCCTTGCCGGGATAGCGGGCGGCGCATTGCTGGTAGATTTCGCGGGCGGCGGCGGTGCTGTTCTGGCCCAGATACACATCGCCGATGCGGGCGAGGGTGATGTCGGCATCGTCGCCGTCGGGACTCAGGTTGTAGTAGGTCCAATAGTTGGCGCGGGCGCGTTCCCAGGCCTGATTGCGGGCGGCCACCTCGCCGCCGAGCTTGAGGATGGGCGGATATTCCACGTAGAACCGGGGCCAGCGTTTGTCGATGTAGTCCACAATCTGCAGGGCCTGGGTATCGTAGCCGAGTTTGTACAGGGCTTCTGCCAGCCCCACGGCGGCCTCGCGCACGTGGCGGGAATCCGGGAACTGCTGGACCACGTATTGGAACTTGTCTGCGGCTTCCTGGAACTTGCCTTGGTCAAAGAAGTTCTTGCCCTGGTAATAATAGACCAGGGGCACGCTGGGATCGTTGGGGAATTCCCGCAGCAGCATGGCGAAATAGGCGTCTGCCTCGGGGGCGTTGCCCACGCGCAGGTTGATGAGCCCCAGCTTGAGCAGGGCTTCGGGGGTGCGCGGCGATCGGGGATTCTGGTTCATGGCCGCGATGAGCAGGGAGGTCAACGTATCGTAATGGGTGCGATAGTCTTCCTTGGCCTTGATGAAATGGGCGTCTGCCAGGGAATAGAGCACCTCTTCCACAAGCCGTTTGGGTAATTTTGGATGCACCCGCAAGGCGTCGAAAATGGCGATGGCGTCGTCATGGTCGCCGTTGACCATGGCAGCGCGGGCGCTGTTGATGACGGCATCGAAGTCCGGCACGTACGGCTTGGAGGCGTTTTGCTCTTCGCCGGGGGCGGGTTCCCGCGGCTCCAGGGCCTTGAGGGCCTCGTCGGCCGTGAGGATCCAGCCTTCGTTGGGGTCCCGGGATCTGCCGGTGCGGGTGCTCTCCACCAGGGCGCTGCTGGCATTCGTCGCGGCGTCGGGGGCGGGGTCTGGCGCAAGGGCCAGACTGGCGTTTCCTGCCGGCGTGGCGTTCTGCGCCAGCACAGGCGATGGCGTGGCGTTTTGCGCCAGGGGAGGGATCGCGGGCAGCGGTGGCAACACCGGCAACGGTGCAGGCGGCAGCGCAGCGGCTGGGGGCGCAGTTGGGGGCGCAGCGGCTGGGGGCGCAATTGGGGGTGCGGCAGGCGTCGGAGGTGCAGTCGGCGCAGGTGGCTGCGCAGGGGCAGCGGCCTGGACACTGCGGCCGCCGGGCATGGGATCGCCCAGTTCGCGCAGCAGCACCGGGGCCCGGAGATTCCATGGCCGGGACAATGCCGGCACGGGCGCAGGGGCGCCGGGCTCGGCCGGCCTGGGGGTAATGGGCCCGGAGATGATGGCCCCGGAGGGGCTCGGCCCGGAAGCGGTTGACGCGGAAGCGTTCGGCCCCGCCGCGGCAGGCGCGGAGACTGCCGTTCTGGGGGTGATGGGTCCGGAAATGGTCGGCCCCGTGAGGTTTGCGCCGGACGCGTTCGCGCCTGGCGTGAGGGGGCTCGGCGTGATGGGGCCGGAGACAATCGGACCGGAGATGGACGGTGGCGTTGCCCGGGGCCTGGGTGCGGCCGTGGCATTGGCCGTGGCGTTGGCCGCGGCGCTGGTGCTGGCCGTGGCATTGGCCTTGGCAGTCACAGGCGGGGCGTCCGCCGTGGGCTGCTCCGTGAACGCCGGCGGCGTGGCATTGGCTGCGGGCTGCGGCGCGGGCTCCCATCTGGCGCCCAGGGGATCGGCGAACACATCCACCGTCAAGGTCTTGCCATCGAGCTGGTGGATGAAGCCGAAGGCCGGCGAGACCAGCTCAATGCGCAGCCCTTGCGGCGTGGGCTCCACACGGCGCAACAATTTGCCCCGCCGCGGCTGCAAGGTTGCCGGTCGGGGGTGTTTTTTCCAGTAGTCCGGAGGCAGGGCGAGGGTCAGGGACGTGCGCGAATCGCGCAACAGATTGTACAGGGAAGGCGCTTCGTCCAGGGTGATGGTCAGCTGTTCATGATTCTGCGCCTGTCTGATGGCGAGGGTGGCCGCCGACAGCGGCGATGCAGCTCCCATGAGCGTGGCCGCAAGCACCAAAACGGCGAGCAAAAGCCCCGGGGGCAGCCGTGGCGGGGCTGGCGGCCGGGCAGGGAGCATCCGTGCCCCGACCAGAACCTGATGGCGAGCGTTCATGGTTGGGGGATTTGCAAAATGTGTGCGACGGCGTCCTGCATACGGCTGCGTCCTACTCCTCCCACTGCCGCTTCTTGAGTTTCTCAATCAGAGTGGTGCGCTTGATGCCCAGAATTTCCGCTGCCTGATTCTTGACGCCGCTGCTCATGTCCAGGGCTTCCCGCAACAGCCGCTCTTCCACGATATCCAAAAAATCCTTAAGACCCATGTTGTTGTCTCGAAGGTCCTTGATCATGGGCCACACAAAGCCCGCCGGGGCGGCCTCTGCCGTGCGTTTGGGCGGGTCCATCCCCACCTCGCGCAGGATTTTCTCCGGCAGATCGTCCACGGTCACGGCGTCGTTGTCGCACAGGATGGAGAGCCGCTCCATGAAATTTTCCAGCTCGCGCACATTGCCTGGCCAGGAATAGCCGAGCAGCAGTTCCCGGGCCTTGGGCGTCAGCGTCAGCAGCGCGCGGTTTTTTTTATCGCAGAACCGGCGCAGAAAGCTCTCGGCCAGCAGCAGCACGTCGTTGCCGCGATCACGCAGCGGGGGCAGATGCAACGGGATGACATTGAGCCGGTAGAACAAATCCTCGCGAAACCGGCCGGTGCGGACTTCTTCTTCCAGATCGCGGTTGGTGGCCGCCACGATGCGCACATCCACCTTCTTGGCCCCTGCGCCGCCCACTCGCTCGAATTCCTTTTCCTGCAGCACCCGCAGGATTTTCACCTGCAGGGAAAGCTCCATTTCTCCAATTTCGTCAAGAAAGATGGTGCCACCGTCGGCCAGCTCAAAGCGGCCAGGCCGCGAGCGGATGGCGTGGGTGAAGGCGCCTTTCTCGTGACCGAACAGTTCTGACTCCAGCAACTCCTTGGGGATGGCCCCGCAGTTGATGGGCACAAAGGGTTTGTCCTTGCGCAGGGAATTGCTGTGCAGGGCGCGCACCAGCAGTTCCTTGCCCGTGCCGGATTCGCCGGTCACCAGCACGGTGGAGTCCGTGGGAGCCACCTTGGCAATGACCTTGAAGAGGTCGCGCAAGCCTTGGCAATTGCCGATCATGGTTCCGGCGCTGAAGCTCACGCGAAGTTCTCCTTGAGACGAGGCGGCTGTTGCGGCAACTGCAAAAAGGACGCGCGTCGCCAAGTCCTTGCACGCGCGATGCGCAAACTATGGTGCCATGGCGTCGCCATGTCAAGGTTCTGACGTGTTCTGCACATAGCATTATCACTAAAGAAAATCTATCCCCTCGACACCACAAAAAAAATGCCCCAAGGGGCGGCATGCGGGATCCCGGCACGGCTGCGCATGCTACACCACCATGTTCAGCAGCACCCCGCTCATGTCGTCATTGGTCCGGATGACGGCGGCATTGGCCTCAAAGCCGCGCTGCCAGGAAATCATGTCCACCATCTCCCGGGCCAGGTCGGTATTGGAGGCTTCCACGACCTGCCATTCCATGGCAAGCTGGCCGGTATCCGGATGCTCCACGGGCTGCAGGCTTTGTATGTAGCCGGCATTGGCAGTGCGTTGCTGCACATCCGCCACGCGCACGCCGCCCGGCGGGGCGGATTCGGCAAGCACCGCATTGCCGGCCTGGAATCCGGGCGTGTTCATGTTGGCGATGTTGTTCGCCGTGACCTGCATGCCGGTGGAAAAGGCCTGCAGGGCGGATGCAGCCGTGGTGATGCTCATGATGATACTCCGGCAGGGTGGGCAGGGCAGCGAAAACCAGATGCAGTCCGGGACCGCCTTGCATACAATAACCACGAACCCTGCATGACGCAATGGCCACGGCCGCGCCATGCTTTCTGACAAGGAGCGCATACGATGCAGACTGTACAGACGACCACCGCGGCCGGCGAACCGGTCGTATGCCGGGAGCGCGGGACAGGTGAGGTGCTGTTGTTCATTTCCGGCTGGGGGGGAGACGCGGTGTCCTGGGAAGCGGAATTTGTCTGGTTCGGCTCCCGGTTGCGTTGTCTGACCCTGGAACATCCCGGCCTGGCGGGCATCCCGGCGCCGGACGGCCCTCTCGGCACGGCAGACATGGCCGACCGCATCGCCCGCGGCCTGGCGGCCATGGGAATCACGGCGGTGACGGCGTTGGGCATGTCCATGGGCGGGGCCGTGGCCCAGGAACTGGCCCTGCGGCATCCGCAGCTCGTGCAGAAGCTGGTGCTCAGTGGCACGTTTCCCCGCATGGATGTGCGCGCTGGCCGGGCCCTGGATGCCTGCACCCGGCTGCTGGCCGGGCCGGATCGGGTGGCTGCGCTGCAGATGATCTATTGGATGATCTTCGGCGCGTCCTTCCATGCCGCAAACCTGCAGGCGCTGGATGCGCTGCTGGAATCCCGGCTGGATTCGCCCGTGCCCCTGGAAGTGTTCCAGTACCAGGCCGCGGCGTGCATCGCCCACGATACCACGGCCCGACTGGGGCAGATCGCCTGTCCCACCCTTGTCACCCATGGCACGGCCGATTTGCTGGTGGATGTGTCCCATGCCCGGCAACTGGCGGCAGGCATCCCGCAGGCCCGGCTGGTGGAGTTTCCCGGCGCAGGGCACTGCCACCTGTGGGAGGAGCCGGCCCGCTACCGGCAGGTCGTGCTGGAGTTTGTGGACGCTGCCTGCTGACGAATTTGACAAGATCTTCATCTTCCGCCGATGTCGTGTGTCTGGACAACGATTCAACGATTGTTTAAGACCGAAGCGTCCCGACATTTCGGGGCAACGTCCTGAGCTGGAGTCCCCACGCATGTCTGAACCGCAACACCCGGAGACCAAGGCGCGCCTGCTGCATGCCGCGGGCGAGTGCTTTGCCGAAAAAGGCTACCACCGCGCCTCGTTGCGGGAAATTTGCCGTCTGGCCGACCTGAATGTGGCCATGGTGAAGTATTATTTTGGGGACAAGGCCGGCCTGTACGCCGCCGTGCTGGAGCACTGCCACCAGTGCGGCCCACCGCGGTTTGTGCAGGAGATGGGAAAGACGCCCCCCACACCGCCGGAGGTCCGGCTGCGTCAGTTCGTGCGGGCCATGGTTGCCCGCGCCCGTGGGGAAGACCGACCAGCCTGGTGCGGCCGCATCCTCAACCGCGAGCTGGTGGAGCCCACGGAAGTGCGGGCGGAGTTTGTGCGGCGGGAGATCGCCCCGGTGTCCTCGCTGCTGCTGGCCCTGGTGCAGGAGCTGGCCGGGCCGGGCCTTTCCCGACGCGAGACCATCCGCTGCGCCTTGTCCATCGTCGGCCAGTGCCTGCACCATCGCGTGGCGGCAGGCAACATCGCCCTGCTGTATCCCGATTACGCATACACGGCGGCCGAGCTGGATGCGTTGGTGGAACACATCACTGCCTTTTCCCTGGCCGGGCTGGCTGCGCTGCGGCGTGCCCGGGCAGCCTCCTCCCGCGAATAAAGGATTGCATATGCGTCGCATTTGTTGCTGCGTTCTGTCGTGCAGCGTGCTGGCCTGGGCACTGCTGTGGTCTTTGCCGTGTTTTGCCCAGGGCGGTGCGGGGGGGCAGGGCAAGGGCGCGCCCCAGGCTGCGCCGGTGCTGGCAGCCACGGCGACGGTGGAGTCCATCCCCGAGCTGGTTTCGGTTGTGGGCAATGCGGAAGCGGCCAGCGTGGTGGAGATCAAGGCCCGCATCAACGGCGAGCTGGTGCAGGCGCACTTCGAGGAAGGCCAGGAAGTGCGGCAGGGGGATGTCCTCTTCACCATCGATCCGCGTCCCCTGGAAGCCGCCCTGCGCGAGGCCAAGGCCAAGCTGGAGCGCAACCAGGCCCTGCTGCGCAAGGCCGAAGAGGACAACCGGCGCTATGCGCAGCTGGTGAATGAGCGCATCATCAGCCGGGAGCAGTTCGAGGAAAAAACCACCAATCTGGCTGCCTTGCTGGCCCAGGTGAAGGCGGACGCCGCCACCGTGGAATCTGCCGAGGTGGAGCTGACCTATTCCTCCATCCGCTCCCCCATCAACGGCCGCACCGGGCAGATCCTGGTGGACCGCGGCAACATGATCAAGGCCAATGACGTGGCCATGCTGGTGATCCAGCAGATCGAGCCCATCCATGTGCAGTTTTCCGTGCCCGAGGCCCTGCTTGGGGAGATCATGGCCCGATACAAGGCGGCCAAGCTGGAAGTCCGCGCCGCGCCGCCGGGGCGGGAGCAGGACCCCGATGTGGGCGTGCTGGTGTTCATCGACAACACCGTGGATCGCAAAACCGGTTCCATCGCCCTCAAGGCCAGTTTTGAAAACAGGGAACACCGGCTCTGGCCCGGGCAGTTCGTCAATGTCCAGCTGGTGCTGGGCGTGCGGGACAGGGTGGTGACCGTACCTTCCCAGGCGGTGATGCCGTCTTCGCAGGGCGAGGCGGTGTATGTGATCCGGGAAGACAACACCGCGGAATTCCGCCCGGTGAAGACGGACGTCCGCCTGAGCGCCGGCCTGCCGGGCAAGGTGGCGGTGGAGTCCGGCCTGTCCGGCGGGGAGCGGGTGGTGGTGGACGGGCATTTGCGCCTGGCCCCGGGCCGTCCGGTGGATGTGCGCGGCGGCGTGGCAGATGGCGGCGGCGGCGGGGTGATCGGCAGCGAGGCCCTCAACGGCAAGGCAGGGGGGCCGCAATGAACCTGTGCGAGCCGTCCATCCGGCGTCCGGTAGCCACCACGCTGGTGATGGCCGGGCTGTTGCTCTTCGGCATCATGAGCTACCGCATTCTGCCGGTGAGCGATCTGCCGGCCGTGGATTTTCCCACCATTTCCGTTTCCGCAAGCATGCCCGGGGCAGACCCGGAAACCATGGCCAGCACCGTGGCCACACCCCTGGAACGCCAGTTCGCCACCATCTCGGGCATTGATTCCATCTCCTCCACCAGCTCCCAGGGCAGCACGCGCATCACCCTGCAATTCAACCTGGACCGCGACATCGACGCCGCCGCCCAGGACGTGCAATCGGCCATCGCCAAGGCCCAGCGGCAGCTGCCGGACGACATGCCGTCGCCGCCGTCCTACCAGAAGGTGAACCCGGCGGACCAGCCCGTGTTTTACATCTCCCTGGCCTCGGAGACCCTGCCCATGGCCCAGGTGGATGAATATGCAGACACCATGATTGCCCAGCGGCTGTCCATGCTGCCGGGGGTGGCCCAGGTCTCCATTTATGGTTCCAAGAAGTACGCCGTGCGCGTGCAGCTGGACCCCAAGGCCCTGGCCTCGCGCGAGGTGGGCATTGACGAGGTGGCCCAGGCCATCGGCAACGCCAACGTCAACCTGCCCACGGGCACGCTCTATGGCGCGCACCGGGCCATGAACGTGCAGGCCTCGGGCCAGTTGATGAACGCCCCGGCCTATCGCCCCCTGATTGTTGCCTGGCGCGGCGGCGCGCCCGTGCGGCTGCAGGACCTGGGCGAGGTGATCGACTCCATCGAGAACGACAAGGCCATCACCTGGCGGGCAGGGCAGACGTCCATCGTCCTGGCCGTGCAGCGTCAGCCCGGCGCCAACACCATGGATGTGGTGGACGGCATCAAGGCCTTGCTGCCGGTGTTCGAGGCCCAGATGCCCGCGGCCATCTCCATGGAAGTGCTGTACGACCGGTCTGCGTCCATCCGGGAGTCCGTGGAGGATGTGAAGTTCACCCTGGTGCTCACGGTGTGTCTGGTGGTGCTGGTGATCTTCCTGTTTTTGCGCAACATCCGGGCCACGGTCATCCCCAGTCTGGCCTTGCCCATGTCCATTGTGGCCACGTTTGCGGTCATGCATCTGATGGGCTTTTCCGTGGACAACCTGTCCCTCATGGCCCTGACCCTGGCCGTGGGGTTTGTGGTGGATGACGCCATCGTCATGCTGGAGAACATCGTCCGCCATGTGGAAATGGGCAAGACGCCCCTGCAGGCGGCGCTGGACGGCTCCAAGGAAATCAGCTTCACCATCATTTCCATGACCATCTCCCTGGCGGCGGTGTTCATCCCCGTGCTGTTCATGGGCGGCATCGTGGGCCGGCTGTTCCATGAGTTTTCGGTGGTCATCGCCGCGGCCATCCTGCTGTCGGGGTTTGTCTCCCTCACGCTTACGCCCATGCTCTGCGCGCGGTTTCTCAAGCCGCATCACGAGCGCCGGCCCGGGCTGCTCATGCGGGCTTCGGAAAACGTGTTTGACGGGATGCAGGCCCTGTACCGCTGGACGCTGGATGCAAGCCTCAGGCTGCACCCGCTGACGTTTCTGGTGTCCCTGGCTGTGCTCTGGGGCACGGTGCACATGTTTCAGACCATGCCCAAGGGGTTTTTGCCCAGCCAGGACACGGGACAGATCCAGGGCTTCACCGAGGCCGAACAAGGCGTGAGCTTTGAACGGATGGTGCAGCACCAGCAGGCGCTGCATGAGGTGCTCAAGGGCGATCCGGCCATCCGGACGTTCATGTCCAGCGTGGGCGCCGGGGGCCCCAACGTCTCCGGCAACTCTGGCCGGTTCATGATCCGTCTGAAGGATCACGACCAGCGCAACGAGACGGCGGACGAGGTGATCCGCCGGCTGCGTCCCAAGCTGAACCGCGAACCCGGCGTGCAGGCCTTCCTGGTGAACCCCCCGGCCATCAACATTGGCGGTCGCGCGGCCAAGGCGTTGTATCAATACACCCTGCAGAGCCCGGACACGGCAGAGCTCTATCGCGTGGCCCAGGAAATGGAGGCGGTGTTCAAGACGGTGCCGCAGATCCAGGACGTCTCCAGCGATTTGCAGCTCAAAAACCCCCAGGCCCGCGTGGCCATCGACCGGGACAAGGCCTCGGCCCTGGGCGTTTCTGCCCGGCAGATCGAGCTGGCCCTGCAATCCTCGTACGGCACGCGGGAAGTCTCCACCATCTATGCCCCCAGCAACCAATACAAGGTCATCATGGAGTTGCTGCCCCAGTACCGGCGGGACATGGACGCCCTCTCCCTGCTGTACGTGCGCACGGCGGGAGGCGTGCTGGCCCGGCTGGATACCCTGGCGCAGATCACCGCCGGGGTGGGGCCCATGCTGGTGAACCATACCGGCCAGCTGACCTCGGTGACCATCGCCTTCAACGCCCGGCCCGGCGTGTCCCTGGGCGAGGCCGTGCAGGCCGTGGAAGCCGCTGCCCGCGACGTGCTGCCGGCCACGGTGCATGCCAGCTTCCAGGGCACGGCCCAGGCCTTCCAGGCCTCCCTGAAGGACATGGGCCTGCTGCTGTTCATGGCCGTGGTGGTCATTTATCTGATTCTGGGCGTGCTTTACGAATCTTTCATCCACCCGCTGACCATCCTCTCGGGCCTGCCTTCGGCGGGCTTCGGCGCGTTGCTGACGCTGTGGTGGTATGGATTCGATTTGAACCTGTACGGCTTTGTGGGCATCATCATGCTCATCGGCATCGTCAAGAAAAACGCCATCATGATGATCGACTTCGCCCTGGAGGTTCAGCGCGAGCAGGGCCTGACCCCGCGGGAGGCCATCCGGCAGGGGTGTCTGGTGCGCTTCCGGCCTATCATGATGACCACCATGGCCGCCATCATGGGCGCCATGCCCATTGCCGTGGGCTACGGCGCCGGCGGCGACGCCCGGCAGCCCTTGGGCCTGTGCGTGGTGGGGGGGCTGGTGACGTCCCAGCTGCTCACCCTGTACATCACCCCGGTGTATTACATCTATTTCGACAAGCTGCAGCGGCTGCTCTTCCGCACCGCACCCCGCCCGGCGTAGGGCAGGGGCCGGAGCAACGTATGTTTGGAAAAAGATCAGTGCGAGAAGGGAAACCTTTTGCAAAAGGNAGAACCTTTCTTCAGAAAGGTGTTCCCCCGAGAGTTTTTTTCAAAAAAACGTGCTCTAGGGGGCTGCACCTCGCGCCTGCCGTCACCAGACGGAGCGTTCGATCTCGATCTCAAATTCGTCTTCGATTTCCCAGGCTTCCCGGGCGGCGCGGCCGTAGTAGCGTTCGTAGTAGCGCCGCGCCTCGGGATCCTGCTCCTGCACGATGCCCAGCCGGCGCTCGACGAGGTAGCGGAAGAAGAGCCACAGCACATCGCGCAAGCCCTGCCCCAGCCCCTTGCGCTGCCAGCCGCGGGTGGAGGCCGTGACGCCGGCCTGCCGCCAGGGCTGGACGTGCGCCGGGCCAAGCTCCTTGGCCTGCAGGGAGAGTTCCACATCCTCCATGAGCCATTGTGCAGGAAAGCCACCCAGTTGCCGCAGGGGCTCGCGGCGGATCCACTGGGCCTGATCCCCGAAACAGATGTCTGTGCAGCGGGCCCGCAGGGCGTTGAGCATGGCGATGACCCACCACTCGTCCTGCCGGGATTCGAAGCCCATGCCCAGGGCGCCATGCACGACCTCGGGCCGGGTGTCCAGGAGGTGCACCAGTCGCACCAGGGCATCGGGATGGATGGTCACGTCCGCATGCAGAATGAGGAGCACGTCGCCGCTGGCCACGTCGGCCGCCGCGGCGATCTGCCGGCCCCGGCCGCGCGGGGCATGGATCACCAGACAGCGCGTCTCCCGGGCCACGTCCAGGCTGTCGTCGTAGGAACCGCCGTCGGCCACGAGGATTTCCACCGCCACGGGGCGCTGATGCGGCAGGGCGTGCTGCAGCGTGGTCACGGCCCGACGCAGGGAGCCCAGACAGTGGCGCAGGCGCTCGGCCTCGTTGAGCACGGGAATGATGACGCTCAGGGATGCCGGCGGCGGATAGCGCCGCGGCAAAAGGGCATCGCTTCGCCAGAGCCCCCGCACCAGCAGGGCCAGCACGGGGAGGTGGGCCAGATCCCGCAGCCAGGTGATTTCCGCAAACATGCCCGTCTGGTATTCCACGTGGTACACGGCAAAGGTCCAGACCTGCACACCCATGAGGGCCAGGACCGTCCGGGAGGGGAACAGGGGCAGCAGCATGGCCGGCAGCAGCAGATACCAGGGGTGCAGGGTGGGCAGCCAGACCAGCACCGCCAGACTGCTCAGGAACGCGGCGCGCAGCCGTTCCTGCACGGAGAGCCAGATGCCGGCCAGGGTCACAAGCAGGCCCAGGCCCGCAGCCAGGGGCGTGGCCGCGCCGAAGACCGGCCGCAGCAGACTGCACAGGACATCGTTGAAGTGCATCTCCCGGCCGAACTGCAGGACGGACTCCAGCAGGGCCGGGCCGGCATCCACAAACGGTAGCCAGAGCACAAGGGGCAGGGCGGCCCACCAAAGCCCGCGGACGTTGCGGCGCGTGACAAAACATGGCAGCAGCGCAAAGGCCAGGAACTTGGCCATGCCGGCCAGACCCAGGAAGCAAAAGCCCAGGCGGTCCCAGTCGGGCCGGTTCTTCTGAAAGCACAACAGGGCCACGGCCGTGCAGCCGGCCATGATGGCGTCCAGGTGTCCTTCGCCGGAAAAATAGAGCAGCACCAGCGGGTTGAGCGCGTAGAGGGCCAGGGCGGCGTCGGGCAGGTCGCGGATCCGCACCAGCCGGGCCACGCAGGCCAGGGTCAGCAGCTCGAAGGCCAGCACCGCAGTCTTGGCAGCGAGGACCGTGGGAGCGCAGGCCGCGGCCAGGCGGAACACCAGCTGGGCCAGGGGCGGATAGACGGCGGCGTAGTCTTTATGGTTGATGTGCGGCCAGATGGAGGCCATGGGCCCGCCGCGCAGGGGCTCCAGGGCAGGGGCGTCCGGCGTCCAGGCAAAGGGATTGATGCCCTGCAGCTGCAGCCAGCCTTCCCAGACATAGCGATAGACGTCGTTGGAGACGTCGAGCTGCAGAAAAAAGAGGCCGCGCAGCAGCAGGCCCAGGGTGAGGATGGGCCAAAACAAACGGGGACCATCCTTGCGGACGGTCCCCGTGTAAAAGACGATCAGGAGCGCGAAGCCGGCGAGCCAGAGGGCCGCCATGGCCGGGGCGTTGCGGCCGATGCCTCCCAGCTGGGTCATGACCGCCAGACAGGCGGCGCAGCCCAGCAGGGGGGCCGGCAGGCAACGCGGCGGGCCTACTTGTTGCGCAGCCACTTGAAGGCGTTCCCCACGGTCATGGCGCCCACACCCAGGAAGCCCAGGGCATAGATGAGCAGGAAGGGGCCCACCGCATAGTGGCCGTCGGCAAAGTAGCACACCACGCCGATCATGCACCAGGAGCCGGCCAGCAGTTCCCACATGTGCTGCTTGGAGCGGGAGGCCTTGTACTGCTTGACGCCGCCGTTCACGCCGGCCTTGGGCGTGCGCACAAAGGCGCTCTGCTTGCCCATCACGGCTTCAATGACGGCCTTGGTGTTGTTCACAGCCAGACCGCAGCCGAAGAGCACCATGGCCGGGATGAGCGCCAGGGTCTTCCAGAAGGAATGGCCCAGGGCGCGCTGCGCCGTCATGTACAGCCGGTTGGGGCCGGAGCAGGAGAGCAGCAGCAGGGTGATGAAGACCAGGAAGGGCATGCCTTCAAAGCCGATATTGCCGATGGCCATCACGGGCATGGCCAGAATGGCCAGGAACAGCATGATGGGGTGCACGCCGTAGTGGCTCATGTGCATGAAGGCCTGGAACTTCTTGAAGAAGGAGCCCTTGTGCATCATCACCTGGGGCATGAGCTTGATGGCCGTCTGGATGGAGCCCTTGGCCCAGCGAAACTGCTGCGCCTTGAAGGCGGCCATGTCGGCCGGGATTTCCGCAGGCACGGCCAGATCGATGAGGAAGCGGCAGTCGTAGCCCACGAGCTGGATGCGGTAGGACAGGTCCATGTCTTCGGTCAGGGTGTCATCCTGCCAGTTGCCGGCATCGTAGATGGCTTTCTTGCTGAACACGCCGGCAGTGCCGTTGAAGTTCAGGTACAGGCCATTGTAGTTGCGGGCGCTCTGCTCGATCATGAAGTGCCCGTCGATGCCCACGGCCTGCAGCTGGGTGATGAGGCTCTCGTCGCGGTTCAGGTGGTCCCAGCGGCCCTGGACAAAGCCGATTTCGGGATGATCCACAAAATAGGGGATGGAGCGCAGCAGGAAGTCCTTGGGCGGCACGAAGTCTGCGTCAAAGATGGCGATGTAGTCGCCCTTGCAGAATTCCTGGGCGTAGCGCAGGGCGCCGGCCTTGAAGCCCTTGCGGTCGGGGCGGTGCACCTGCACGATGTCCACACCCTTGGCGCGCCATTCGGCCACCTTGGCAGCCACGATGTCGCGGGTTTCGTCGGTGGAGTCGTCCAGAACCTGGATTTCATGCATGCCGGCAGGGTATTCCATGGCCGCGCAGGCGTCGATGCACCGGGCGATGACGTTGGCTTCGTTGTAAATGGGAATCTGCGTGGTCACACGAGGCAGCCGGGCGCAGGCGGAGTTGGCCACAGTCAGGCCCTGGGAGCCGTAGAAGGCCTCCAGATCGGCGGCATCGCGCTTGCGCGATTCAGCCACGCGACGCTGAAACAAGTGCGTCATCACGTGGCAGTTGATGCCGTAGATGGTCAGGATGGTCGCACAGACGATGTAGATAACGACCAGGAGTTCCATAGCTTTCTTAAACCTCGGTGAGGGGGTGGTGGTTGCAATGCGGCGCGAGTATGTGGTCAATTAAGGTCCCGGTCAAGAGGCGCAAGGGGAGAACCGATCGTTGAAACAAATGTTTTACCTTGCCAAGGCTGCAAGATAAATTCTACACAATTTTTTGTAACGAGCCCCTTGCCAAACTTGTTTTAAACATACCGCAATCACAGGAGAAAAGTGGAATGACCCTTCAGGACGTCTCGCATGGCATGATTAACTGGAGCGAACTCATGACCACCGATCCTGCGCGGGCGAGGGCGTTTTACGGGGAGCTTCTGGGGTGGACCTTCGAGGACTACCCGTCCTGTGGGTGCCAGTATGCCATCGTCAAGGTGGGCGAGCGGGTGATCGGCGGCATCATGGACATGCCGCCCGAGGCTCTGGAACTTGGCGCGCCGCCTAACTGGGGCTGCTACATCACCGTGGACGATGTGGACGTGACAGTGGACAAAGCCAAGGCCCTGGGGGCTCAGGCCATCATCGAGCCGCGCAATATTCCAGAGGTGGGGCGCTTTGCCGTCATTCGCGATCCGCAAGGCGCGGTCATCAGCTTCATTTCCTACGGCATGGTCCGATAGGGCGTTTGCTTTTGAACCATGCGCCCAGGGGAAAACCTTTCTTGCCGAAAGGTTTTCCCCTCGCGCAACGCGCTTGCTCCAACGATATTCGCCTTATGTATTGAGCTGCTGGACCAGCGTTTCCAGTTCCGAAGCCAGGCCGGCCAGGATGTTCAGGGCCTTGGAGGCCTCGGCCATGGCCAGGGAGTTTTCGTTGGCAATTCCGTGGATGGCCTCCACGGCACGGGTGATTTCCTCGCTGGCCGCGCTCTGCTGCTCGCTGGCTGCGGCGATGCTGCGCACCTGATCCGAGGCCTGCCCCGCCAGCGTGACGATGCGTTCCAGGGCGTCCCGGGAGTGGCGGGCCTGATTGGTGGCCTTGTCCACGGACGAAGCCGCCACGTGCACGGCCTGGGAGTTTTTGCGTACCCCCGCCTGGATGGAAGAGACGGATTGCGCCACGTCCTTGGTGGCGGTCATGGTCTTTTCCGCCAGCTTGCGCACCTCGTCGGCCACCACGGCAAAGCCCCTGCCTGCATCGCCTGCCCTGGCAGCCTCGATGGCGGCATTCAGGGCCAGCAGGTTGGTCTGGTCCGCGATGTCCTGGATGACCTGCATGATGGCGCCGATGCCCTCGGCCTGCTTGTCCAGCTCTTCCATGGCCCGCTGCAGGCTCTGGGTTTCCTGGGCCACGCTGCCGATGGCGGCCACGGTTTCATCCACCACGGCTTCGCCCTGGCCAGCCTCCTGCCGCATGTCTTCGGTCAACTGGGCGGCGTTGCTGGCGCTGCCGGCCACCTCCAGCACGGTGGCGTTCATTTCTTCCATGGCGGCGGCCGTCTGTCGGGTGCGCTGGTGCTGGTCGTGGGCGCCCTGGGCCGTCTCCTCCACCTGGCTGGCCAGTTCCTCGGACGAGGCAACCAGACGATCCATGATGATGCGGGCCTGGGCGGCGATTTCCTGCATTTGCACGTTCTGGCTGGCGATTCTAGCCTCCTGGGCGCGGATGGCCGTGAGGTCGAAATACAGCGCGAAGCCGCCCAGGGGCTTGCCGTCCAGATCGGTGATGGGCGTGGCGCTGATGTTCACGGTCAGTTCGCCCGACGGCAGTCGGAAGGTGAGCTCCCGGGCCTGACGCTGGTTCTGCCTGACGGCCAGCAGGGCGGTGGTGTCCCGGGAGGCGTCGTCATAGAAAAATACCGAGGCGTTGGTCTGCAGGTAGTCCTCTGGCCGGCCGCGTTTCTGGAACAGGGAGAGCAGCTCCTGATTGCAGTAGAGGATGGTGTTGTCGGGATCCACCAGCACGCACGGATACGTGACGCCCTTGAGCACGCCCTGGGCAAAGCCGAGCCGGGTCTTGATTTCCTGGAGCATGGCTTCCAGGTTGCGGGAGAGGGCGGCCAGCTCGTCGGAACCGGGCAGGATGAAGTGGCTGGCATAGTTGCCGGCGGCCACGGCATCGGAGGCGGCGGCCAAACGGGTGATGGGACGGAGCACCACGCGGCGCAAAAAGGCCAGCAGGGTCCCCACCAGCAGCACGCCCCCGGCCAGGGAGTACAGGGCGGAGTTGAAGGTCTGGTTTGCGATGGCTGCCATGGCCGGGTCCACATTCTTCATGATGACCATGCAGCCCAGGATGGGTTCCGATGCACCATGACAATGGTGGCAGGACGGCTGATTCTCCACGGAAAAGACTTCTACAAACAGGCTGCGGCCGTCTGTTTGCACCAAAGACCCCTCCCGGATGGGCTGGGCCAGGCCTTTTTGCAGCATGGCCTGGATTGCCGGCACGTTGACCGCCTGGGCAAAGTCGCGGCGGACATCAGAGGAAGTGGTGGAGTAGGTGATGTTGCCGGTGAAGTCTGTCAGATAGAGCGAGGTTTCCGTGAATTTGCGGCCCAGGGTCGCGAATTCCTTGCGGGTGGATGCATCGTCGCCCACGATCATGGGCTTTTCGATGGACAGATACAGCAGCTCGGCCTCGTCATCCATGGATTCCGCAAGCTGATGCAGCATGTTGTCGCGCTGGCTGGCGTTGCCCATCCAGGCCAGGACGACAAAGACGGCAAAACACAGGCCCGCCACCAGCAGGGCCAGCCGGAGGGCCAGGGAGGAGCGAATGCGTGCGAGCATAGGCCGCTCCTTTAATGGGCGCCGCTGAAGAGCAGCGGCTTGAAGTTGAAGTCCTGCACCCGCGTCTCGTTGTGGCAGGTCTTGCAGGTCTCGATGGCCGGGCGACGGGTGATGAGGCTGGTGTCACCGGCTTCGGCATGCGCACTGCCAGGGCCGTGGCAGGTTTCGCAGCCCACCTCGGCCAGATGCGGGGTCTTTTCGTAGCTGACGAACCCGCCCGGCTTGCCGTGGCCGGTGGTGTGGCAGTCGTAACACTCCTGCAGCTCCGCCGGCTTGAGGTTGGAGCGCATGATTTCCACGCTTCTCCAGGAGTGCGGTTTTTTGGAATGCGCCTCGAAGCGTTCATACTGCTCGGCATGGCAGTCCGCGCACGCCTTGGAGCCCACATACACCAGCCCCTCGCCGGCGCGTAACGCTTCGGGAATGCAACAAAGCACGGATGCCAGCACGATTGCCGGCATCCATACGCCATGGAAAATGTGCATTGGTTTTACTCCCCCTGTTCATGCAGGATTTTTCCTGCATGGCTGCCCGTCGTCGGGAACTACACAACTCGGCCGTGCAGTGTCAAATATAAACGAGGGGGATGTTGATTTCTATCGTGATTTCACCATATTTGTCGAATTATTCGCCGCGTTGGCTGCCACGGATTTTTGCACATCAACGCCATATTTGCGCATTCTGTTCAAAATGGTGCCCCGGTGCACGCCCAGCAGGCGCGCCGCGGCGTTCTTGTTGCCGCCGGCTTCCTGCAGTGCGGCGATGAGGGCGTTTTTTTCCGCGTGTTCGTCGGCGCTCAGCCCGTCGTCGGCGTGCCGGGTGGCGGCAGTCTGGGGCGGCGGGCACAGGGCCTGCCCCTGCACCGTGGCAGGCAGGTGGCAGACCTCGATGCGGCCGTCGGTTTCGGCCTCGGCGTGGATGGCGGCGAATTCCAGGGCGCTTTTGAGCTCGCGCACATTGCCGGGCCACGGGTGCCGCAGCAGGGCCTCCAGGGCAGGGCGGTCCAGACTGAAGGCGCAGCGGCCGCTGCGGGCGGCGATGGTGTGCAGAAAATGCTCGGCCAGCAGGGGAATGTCCTCCAGCCGATCCCGCAGGGGCGGGACGTGCAGGGGCAGGACATTGATGCGATAATAAAAATCTTCCCGATAGGTGCCTTCCGCCACCAGGGCCGGGATGTTGCGGTTGGTGGCGGAGATGAATCGCACGTCCACGGGCATGGGGCGGTTGTCCCCCACGCGTTCCACTTCCTTGGTCTCCAGCACGCGCAGGAGCTTGACCTGCATGGGCACGGGGATGTCGCCGATCTCGTCCAGGAACAGATCCCCGCCGTGGGCAGCCTCGAACCGGCCCTGCCGATGCCGCACCGCGCCGGTGAAGGCGCCCTTCACATGGCCGAACAGCTCGCTTTCCAGCAGGGATTCGTTGAGCGCCGCGCAGTTGAGCTGGATAAACGGCCCGTCGCGCCGCGCGCCCAGGGCATGCAGGGCATGGGCCACCAGCTCCTTGCCCGTGCCGGACTCGCCCAGGATGAGCACCGGCGCGTCGCTGCCGGCGGCACGCTCAATGGACTTGAACAGCCTGCGCATGGGCGCGCTCATGCCCACCAGCCCATGAAACCCTGGCGCTTCCTCCACGCGGCGGGTCAGCTCTTCTATTTTGCGGTCGCGCAGATCCAGCTCGGTCAGGTCGGTCAGGGTCTCCACGGCCACCAGCACCTGCTCCCCCTCCATCACCAGCGAGGCGTTCTTGAGCACGGGCACGGACGCCCCGTCCTTGCGCAGGATCCGGCACCGGCGGCGGTGCTCCTGGCGGGTGTCGAACAGCCGGCACCAGTGGTCGCGGCCCTCACGGCGGGATTTCTCGCACACGTCGCACTGCAGGATGGTGCAGGGCTGGCCGATGAGCTCGCCCGCGGTATAGCCGGTCAGTTTTTCCATGGCCGGATTCACGGCCTGGATGCGACCATCCGCCCCGATGAGCACCAGCCCTTCCTGCAGCGTGTTGCAGACGGCGGAAAGCTGAGGGGTTTTGAACATGGATGCCTCAAGCCAGGTGCAGAAGGTGTTTCGACATGTGTCGATGTGATTAGACATCAGCATAGACATCACCTCCGGAAAGCGCAAGGGCCGCGGGCATGCCGACCAGTGGAATCAGCACGTTGCAGATTTATTCCCCGCCATGCTTGTATCCGGCATGGATAATGCTTACATTGTACCAAAATCCCGCATCAGCGCGGTGGAATACAAGGATGCATGTTCATGACAACACCCCTTTCTCGTCGCCAATTTCTGGGGGGCCTGGGGCTCCTGGGCGTGGCCGGGGCCACGGCTGCCTTGCCTGCTGCACCGGCCCGGGCCGCCTCGCCGCACTCCGGGGAGCTGGCCACCTTGCTGGATCTGTCCAAATGCGTGGGCTGCGGCGCCTGTGCCCAGGCCTGCAAGGATGCCAACGCCGCCAGATTTCCCGAGCCCAAGAAGCCGTTCCCGCCCATGCTGCCCAAGCGTGTGAAGGTCGAGGACTGGTCTGACAAGCGCGAGGTGGACGACCGCCTCACCCCGTACACCTGGCTGTACATCGATCACTTCGAGGGGCAGCGCGACGGCCAGCCCTTCGAGCTGCACATGCCGCGGCGCTGCATGCACTGCCAGAATCCGCCCTGCGCCAATCTCTGCCCCTGGGGCTCCTGCAGCAAGGACGACCGCGGCGTGGTGGAAATCGATCCAGTCACCTGCCTGGGCGGGGCCAAGTGCCGGGATGTCTGCCCCTGGTCCATCCCACAACGGCAAACCGGCGTGGGCCTGTACCTGGATTTGTTGCCTCGCTTTGCCGGCAACGGCGTCATGTACAAGTGCGACCGCTGTGCCGCCCGGCTGGATGCAGGGCAGCTGCCGGCCTGCATCGAGGCCTGTCCCTTCGAGGTCCAGCAGATCGGCCCGCGCGAGGAGATCGTGGCCAAGGCCAAGGCCCTGGCGGCGGAAATGCACGGCTTTGTGTACGGCCTTGACGAGAACGGCGGCACCAACACCATCTACGTCTCTCCCGTACCCTTCGAGACGCTGGAGGCTTCCCGGGCCAAGGGGCCGGGGCGGCCGCATCTGGCGGCGGTGGAGGACCCGTTTGAGAATCAGACCCTGCTGGCAGCGGCCCTGGTGGCGGCGCCCCTGGCCGGTCTGGCCGGGGCGGCCCTGCGGACGGTCAGCCGGATGAAGCGGGGGGCGGACCATGAATAAGCCTCGTCCATGGATCGAACGTCGGCTCTTTGCCCTGGCGGTGCTGGCCCTGGCCATTTCCGGCCTGGGGCAGATGCCCATCTTCAAGCGCTATTACATTGCGGACATCCCCGGCCTGGCCTGGACGGCGGATTTTTACGTCACGCACATCATCCACTACCTTGCCGCGGCGGTGTTCCTGGCCCTGGTGGCCCTGCGCGCCGGCGAGGCCCTGGCGTCCCGTCGCCTCGGCCGCATCAGCCATCTCCGCATGACGCGGCTGCACTGGGCTCAGCTTGCAGCCATTGCCGGGCTCGTGCTCACGGGCTTCATCCGTGTCTGGAAGAACCTGCCCACGGGCGGCGTATCCAAGGGCACGGGCATGGCGGTGGATATCGGGCATCTGGTCCTGGCCATGGCCTGGGGCGGGCTGGCTTTGGCAAGCTGGATCATCCGGCGGCGCAGCGCGGGCCGCCTTGCACCATAGCCTGAGGAAGGGAGGAGATCCATGCGAATTCGCAGCACATCCATTCACTGGCGGGCCGGACCGGCCCTGGCCCTGTTGGGGGCCGTAATGCTGCTGACCGCCATCGCGGCCGTCAGTCTGGCGTCCCAGCCGGCGCCGCAGCCCCTGGCCCATGCCCCCAAGGAAACGCGGTGGATTACGGCGGATCATTCCAAGTTCCCGGCCTTGCAAGGGAACTTCACGTCCGGACCAGAGGTGACCAAGGCCTGCCTTTCCTGCCACACCGAGGCGGCCAGCCAGATCCACAAGACCATCCACTGGACCTGGAAGTGCCCGCATGACGAGACGGGCACCATGGGCAAGTATGGAAAAACGCTGAACAACTTCTGCGTGGCCGTGCCCTCGAACGAGCCGCGCTGCACCTCCTGCCACATCGGCTACGGCTTCAAGGACAAGACGTTCGACTTCTCCGACGCCAACAAGATTGACTGTCTGGTCTGCCATGACCGCACCGGCACCTATAAGAAGTTCCCCACCATGGCCGGCAATCCCGTCTCCGAGCCCACGGTCTTTCCCGAGGACAACACCACCTATCTGCCGCCGGACTGGAACAAGGTGGCCCAGGGCGTGGGCCGGCCGGACCGCACCAACTGCGGCAACTGTCACTTTTATGGTGGCGGTGGCGACGCCGTGAAGCATGGGGATCTGGATTCCTCCATGGTCAATCCGCCGCGCACCCTGGATGTGCACATGGCCAAGGACGGCGCCAACTTCACCTGCGCGCGCTGCCATACCACCGAGGCGCACCGCATCGCCGGCCGCTGCTACAAGACACCAGCCGCCACCCATCGCAAGAGTCTGGTGGAGGACGATACCGTCTCGCGCATTACCTGCGAATCCTGCCACACCAGCACCCCGCACAAGCCGGGTGTGAAGGCCAATGACCACACCGACAAGGTGGCCTGCCAGACGTGCCACATCCCCGCCTTTGCCCGGGAACTGGCCACCAAGATGAGCTGGGACTGGTCCACCGCCGGCAAGATGAAGGACGGCAAGCCGTTCAAGACCAAGAATGAATTCGGAGTCTCGTCTTACGACTCCAAGAAGGGCGACTTCGACTGGCAGAAAAATGTGGTGCCGGTTTACGCATGGTTCAACGGGACCATGGAATACCTGACCATCGACGACACCATCAATCCCGACACCCGCGTGGCCATCAATTCGCCCGTGGGGGCTCGGGAAGACGTCAATTCCCGCATCTACCCGTTCAAGATGCACACCGGCAAGCAGCCCTATGACACCAAGTTGAAGCGCTTCGTCATTCCGCATCTCTTCGGCAAGGACGACGCCGCATACTGGAAGAGCTACGACTGGGCCAAGGCCATTGCCGCGGGCATGGACTACATCAAGCAGGAATATTCCGGCGAGTACGGCTTTGTGGAGACGAGCTACGTGTTCCAGACCACGCACATGGTGGCGCCCAAGGAACAGAGCCTGGCCTGCGAATCCTGCCACACACGCGAGAACAGCCGCCTGCAGCAGTTGGCCGGGTTCTACATGCCCGGGCGCGACAGCGTCTCCGTCATCGACCAGCTCGGCTGGGGTCTGGTGATTCTGTCCCTGGCCGGCGTGTTCATGCACGGTCTGGCCCGTGTCATCGCATCCAAGAAAAGGAGCTGACCATGAGCGCCACGCGATTCTACTGCTATACGCGGTTCGAGCGCATCAACCACTGGCTGCAGGCAGCCCTGGTCATCACGCTGCTGCTCACAGGCTTCGAGCTGCACGGCACCTATGCGCTTTTTGGCTACAAGCTGGCGCATGAACTGCATATCTGGTGCGGACTGGGCTGGTTTGTGCTCTTCTGCTTCGGCATCTTCTGGCTGGCCACCACCGGGGAATGGAAGCAATACACCCCCACAGCCAAAAAGCTCATGGCCGTGATGCGGCATTACATGTGGGGCATCTTCAAGGGCGAGCCGCATCCCGTGCGCAAGCAGCCGGACGTCAAGCACAATCCCCTGCAGCGGCTCACGTATCTGGGCATTGTGTCGGCACTGTTGCCGTTCCAGATGCTCACCGGCTTCCTCTATTACTTCTACAACGACTGGGACGCCCTGGGCATCGTCATGCAGCTGGGCACGGCCGCAGCCCTGCACACCGTGGGCGCGTTCCTGGTGCTGCAGTTCCTCGTCGTGCATGTGTACATGACCACCACCGGGCATAGCGTCTTCGCGCATGTGAAGGCCATGTGCACCGGCTGGGAGGAAGGCGAAAAAGAGCACTGTTAGCGCAGGGTGATTTTGAAAAGGGACTTTGCGAGAGGGGAAACCTTTTGAAACAGGTTCTCCCCTCTCGTGCGTTTCCTTCCAGGATTGTAATAGTATCCTGGAATCAAAAGAAAAAGTCTTTGGAAAGGGGGTTCGGGGGAAGAACCTTTCTTCAGAAAGGTGTTCCCCCGACAACTCTTTTCAACGGTACATTGTTCTACTCGAACGCCACCACGCGGCGGGCGCGGTCCAGGGCCTCGCCGAAGTTGTCGAAGATGTTCTCTTCGCCGATGGCCTTGAGGGTGCCCATTTTCTTGAGGTTGGCCAGGGCCCGGGGCCGCACGCCGGCCAGGATGAGCCGGGTGCCGTCCTTCTGGCAACGCTTGGCGAACACTTCCAGGGCGTTGTCGGCCGTGGCATCGATGGCCGGCACCCTGCCCATGCGCAGGACGATGACCTTGGGCTTGGTGTCCAGGGTATGCAGCACGCTTTTGAAGCGGTCCGCCACGCCAAAGAAGAAGGGACCGTCGATCTCGTACACCATAAGATTATGGGGCAGCTCCAGGAATTCCGAGCGCGGCAGGTCGGGCTTCCAGGTGCAGCAGTTGTGTCCCCAGTCCTCGATTTCCGTGGTTTCGCTCATGCGCCGCATGAACAGCAGCGCCGCCAGCACCACGCCCACGTTCACGGCCACGGTCAGGTCGATGAGCACGGTGAGCAGCAGGGTCAGCAGCATCACCAGCATGTCAGACTTGGGGGCCCGCAGCAGGCGCAGCACCTTGTGGTATTCGCTCATGTCCCAGGCAACCACCACCAGCACTGCCGCCAGGGATGCCAGGGGGATGAAGGACGCCACCGGCGCCAGAAAGAGGATGAACGCCGCCAGCACCACGGCATGCAGCATCCCGGCCACGGGGGAAAACGCCCCGGCGCGGATGTTGGTCACCGTGCGGGCGATTGCCCCGGTGGCCGGAAGCCCGCCGAACAGGGGGGAGGCGATGTTGGCCACGCCCTGGGCCATGAGTTCGGTGTTGGACTGGTGACGGTCCCCGGTCATGCCATCAGCCACCACGCAGGAGAGCAACGACTCAATGCCCCCCAGCAGGGCCACGGTGAGGGCATCCGGGATCAGTTCGCGGACGCGCTCCAGGGTGACCATGGGAAAGGTCAGGCTGGGCAGGGCGTCCGGCACGCCGCCAAAGCGGCTGCCGATGGTCTCCACCGGCAGGCTGAACACATACGCCACCAGGGTTGCCAGAAACACGCTCACCACCGGCGCCGGCACGCGCGGGATGAAGCGCCGGATAAGGAGGATGGTGATCAGCCCCACGCCGGAAACAGTGAGGGTGGCGGGATTGATGCCCTGCACATGCCCGAAGTATTCTGCCCATTTGTCCAGGAAATCCGGCGGCACGGTCTCCATGGGCAGGCCGAGGAAATCCTTCATCTGCGAGGAAAAGATCAGCACGGCGATGCCGGCGGTAAAGCCCGTGGTGACTGGATAGGGAATGTATTTGATGAGCGATCCCATGCGGAACGCCCCGAACAGCAGCATCAACACCCCGGCCATCAGCGTGCACAGCACCAACCCGTCGTAGCCGTGACGGTCGATGATGGAATACACGATGACCACAAAGGCCCCCGTGGGGCCGCCGATCTGGTACCGGCTGCCGCCCAGGGCGGAAATGAGAAAACCGGCCACGATGGCTGTGAACAGCCCCCGCTCCGGCGTGGTCCCCGAGGCAATGGCGAAGGCCATGGCCAGGGGCAGGGCCACCACCCCCACGGTGAGGCCGGCGAACACGTCCTGCACGGCGTGCTTCGCTGAATATCCTTGCCTGAATACGTCTACAATTTTTGGGAGAAAGGGTTCGCGTTTCCCACTTGTGGCATCGTCCGCCATGATGTGTGCTCTCTGTTAACGTGACAAAAAACGTTCCGAAGTTACGCCTGCCTTGGGGTGAAGACAAGGGGCGCACCTTGGGAAACAGAGATTTATTTGTCGGAAATACGGAGCAGGCGGCGGCAATCAGGGATCAGCGCTGGCCGGCGGGCACGTCTGCCAGGGAGCCGCCCTGAGACGCACTCTCCAGGCGGAACATGGTGTGGCCCAGCCAGCTTTGCCGGTCCTCGGTGCCATTGGTGTAGCGTTCAACATGGTAGATGGACTGCACATCCAGATCCACGCCGAAGAGCACCACGCTGTCTGGCAATTTCTTGGTGATGGTGTAGCGGCCCTGGCTGGGGTTGGCCTCGATGAGCTTGAGGATGTCCCGGGCCTGTTCCTTGGCCGGCCAGTGGCCGCCGGGGACAGTCTGCAGGCCGGCGGCGGGCGGCGGGTCCGCGGCGCTGGTGCGCCCGGGCGTGGGCGGGGGCGGTGCATCGCCTTCGAGCAGTTTGGTGAGGGAGCGGGTTATGGCGTGCAGGGAAAGCTCGGGCGCGTGCATCACAAAAAAGAAGGCCCCCACGGCGCTGATGGTGAGCATGATCAATAGCGTAAGCGCAACTCGACGCGTCGGGGCGGTGCTGCGGACGACATGGCGGCCCTTCGCCGGGATGGAGCGTTGCGGCGAGCCCGTGCCCAGGCGCAGGGGGTCGCGGTTGACAGGCGGACTGGCAGGCCGGTCCTTGCCCGGGCTGGCGACGGGATCGTGCGCAGGCCGGGGGAGAGGCGGGGGCGGTTCGCCGGGCGGCGCGGCAAAAGGGCCGGGGTAGTCTTGCGTTCCGGGCTGCCCGCCTGGGGCCTGCGGGATGGGAGGGGCCTGCGGGATGGAGGGCATGGCCAATGGCGCGTCCAGCATGGGGTCAGAGATTGCCTCCGGCAGCGAATCCGACATGGAATTCGGCATCTCCCCGAGTGGGAAGGTCCGGGCGTCTTCGTGCTGATGATGTGCTGGTGCGGCCCAGCCCGTGGCTTCTGGCGGCAGCGGATAGCCTTGGCCGGCAGGGCCGCCTTCCTGGCTCAGCGCCTTGTGGATGCGTAGTTCCAGGATCTGACAATGGGCGGGATCCGCCGGGGCGCGACGGTTGGCCCAGCGGTCTTCCCCCGGATGATAATGGAAGAAGCCTTCCGCACACAGCACGCTGGCCCAGGGGATGGAGCGGTCCCGCGGGAAAAAGATGTCCGCGCTGTCCGGGCCGCTTTGGTGGACCAGGGCGGGCAAGGGCAGGGAGACGATGCGCCGGCAGATGGGGTAGCCCAGGCGCAGGGGTTCCAGCCGTTCCACGATGCGCCGGTCGCGCTCCTTGAACCCGTCCGGCAGCAGGTCTGGCTGGACGCGGAACACGTGCAGCAGATGCGGGCACAGCCGGCGGACGTCGTGGGGCTTGAAGGCAGCCCGGGTGACGAGCCATTCTTCGCAGGTGCAGGTCCAGGCCTGGGGATCCACTTCATACACGGCATTGTCGCCGGTGAAGCTGTCCACAAGAAAGGAGTCTGACGAAAACGGCGCGTCGTCTGCAGGGGGCACGGGCTGGTCCTTGGTCGGCGGTGACGCGTGGGGCGCGTGGGCACAGTGTAAGGAACCGCGCGCCCGAAGGCAAGGACCACCGGGCCTTGGATCAGGGGGCCCAGGGCGTGGCGTGCACGGCGAGACCGTCGATCCAGACCAGACCCGGGCCGGTGACCACCAGATTCAGCAGAATGCGGTCGGGATTCTCCCCGGCATTGAGATAGAACGGAATGGTCTGGCTCGTCCAGCCGGTGGTGCCGGAAAGGGGCATGTTCAGCCCCCGGGAAAAGAATTCTCCCTTGCCCGGAAACCGGCACAGCATTTCCAGATAGGCCTGCCCCTTGAGGTCCTGCGTGCGCAGCCGGGCCGAGAAGGTGACCATGGCGGCTTCCACGTCCGGATCGTCAAGGGTGGCCAGGTGCAGCGTGGTGGGGGCCACGGCCTGCAGCCGGAGGCCGCCATCGTCCGCGGCAACGGCGTGGGCGGCGGCAATGTCTCCGGGGGCGGCGAGATCCTTGGCAAACAGGGCCTGGGCCTGCGGCGGTGTCTGGGCATGGGCCGGGCCGGGGAGGGCTGCCAGGCACAGTCCCAGGCACAGCCCCAGGCACATCGCGGCAAGGGGCCGCCGTACGGCGAGTGCAGCGCGGGGGGAAGGGGTGGCGTGCGTCATTGGATGGCTCCCAGTGTGGGGGGTGGTCCGCCAGTCGAGGATTGCGGGAGGATCACCTGCGGGTCGATGGCCTGGGCTTTCTTGAATTCCTGCTCGGCCTGGCCGGCATTGCCCAGGCGAAGATAGATGTCGCCCCGGGCGGCGTAGGCCTGGGCGTCCTGCGTATTGATGGCGAGGGCCTTGTTGATGTCCTGCAGGGCGCTTTGCAGGTCGCCTTGCTGCAGGAACAGCTGGGAACGGTTGAAATAGGTATGGGGATAGCTGGGGTCCAGGCTCTCGGCCTTGTCGTAGTCGGCCTTGGCCCGGATGAGGTCGCCCTTTTTCAGCCAGGCGTTGCCGCGGTTGGAATAGGCCGTGGCGTCGGGCTGCAGGTCGATGGACTTGGTGTAGTCCTGGATGGCTTTGTCCAAATCTCCCTTTATTTTCAAAGCAATACCACGATGCAGATAGGCGTCGGCATCCTTGGCGTCCAGGAGGATGGCCTTGCCGAAATCGGAGATGGCCTTGTCCAGATCGTCCTTTTCCAGCCACAGGGAGCCGCGGTCGAAGTACAGATCCTGGGCGTTGTTCAGGTCGGCCTGGGCCTCGGCATTACGGCCCATCTTCAGGTAGATGTTGGCGCGATTGTGGAAGACATCCGGATCCGAGGGCAGGATGGCGGCGGCGGCGGTGAAGTCCTTGAGAGATTCCTCCATCATGCCGCGGTCGAACCAAGCCAGGGCGCGGGCCTTGAGGGCCATGCCCTGGTCGTACCGGGAAAGGCCACCGGACTGGAGGGCCTCCGTAAAGTACCGCACGGCCACTTCATGCGCGCCACGGCGGGCGGATTCGATGCCGGTCATCACCTTTTCCTCGGCGGTCTGGGCACGGGTGGCGCTGGAGAGCAGGGGGTCCTTGGTGCTCAGGGACGAGGGCCCGGCAGCCTGCGCACGGGCCGCACCAGGGGCGCAGGCAAGGAGCATGGCGGCGAACAGCAGGATGGAGCAGTGGCATTTTGAACAACACGGGACGCGGGCAGGCATGGGGTTCCTCCGGAAAAAACGCGATCAATCCCGGCGAAGGAGATTGATCGCTGGACGCTGAGAGCTCAAGCACTGTATCAAATGGATCTGGCAGAAGGCAATCTGTCCAAGGAGAAAATGCATGCGTTACAGCTTGTTCATGATATTGGCCCTCTGCCTGCTCGCGGCGTGCCCCGGCTGCAAGTCCGGCAAGGCGCGCACCGGGCGGGGCGCGGCCGCCCCTGCGCAATCGCAGGCCCAGGTCACCCAGCTTTCTGATGACGTCTCCCTGCCGGCGCGGCCCGTGCTCTTCGAGCCGCCGCCGAAGCTGGCCCGGGAGCGCGCGGCGCTGATTTTTCTGCACGATGCCGGCTCCTCGCCCCAGCAGGCCGCCCGGAGCCTGGGCCTGGAGGCTGCCGCCCGGGATGCCGGCGTGCTGCTGGCGATTCCCCAGGGCAGCGGGCCGGCCGGGGCCCTGGCCTGGAACGCCGGGAGCTGCTGCGGCGAGGCCCAGGCCACACAGACGCCGGATGCAGCCTGGCTGGTGAGCCTCATCAGGGTGTTGCCGGGAAAATTCGGGGTGGATCCGGCCCGCATCTACCTGGCCGGCAAGGGGGCCGGCGGCATGATGGCCTACCGCATGGCCTGCGAACACGCGGACCTGCTGGCCGGCGTGGCCGTGGTGGGGGCGTCGCTGGATGCGCCGGGCTGCGTCCCGGCCAAGGCGTTGCCGGTGCTGCATGTGCACGGCATGGAGGATCGTCGTCATCCATACTTCGGCGGGCAGGCCCCGGAACCCCTGGGCGAAGGCCTGCGGACCATGAACTCCGCCATCCGCAGCGCCATGTTCTGGGCGCGCAGCAACCGCTGTGCAACCCAGTACACCCGCTTCACCCAGGGCGACGCCATCTGGGAACGCTTCGAGCACTGCGCCGCCGGGGCCGATGTGACGCTGCTTTCCCTTTCCGCCACCGCAGGCCGGGGCGGGGACCCGTATGCCGGATATCCTGTAGGCTTCAAGATTCTTGAGTATTTCGGGCTGACGAAAAAATGGGACACCGGCAAGAAGAATTCCATTGACGCCATGCCAGGCATGAGGTAATACGCCTGTTTCCCATGCCGGAGGAAATCATGTTCGCAATTATTGAATGCAGTGGCAAGCAGTACAAGGTGCAGGAAGGCACCCTTGTTGATGTGGATCTTTTGGCGGCCGAACCCGGCCAGGAAGTGAAGCTGGACAAGGTGCTCATGTTGTCCGGGGATGAGACCAAAGTTGGCGATCCCTATGTGGACGGCGTGACCGTCTCCTGCGAAGTGGTGGAGCACTACCGCGACAAGAAAGTCGTGGTCTTCAAGAAGTGGCGTCGCAACGATTCCCGCAAGAAGCAAGGGCATCGCCAGAGCTACACCACCCTCAGGGTCACGTCCATCGCCTAAGGAGAAGCACCCATGGCACATAAAAAAGCAGGCGGCAGTTCCAGAAACGGCCGCGACTCACAGGGTCAACGGCGCGGCGTCAAGCGCTTCGGCGGCCAGGTGGTGCGGGCGGGCAACATCCTCGTCCGCCAGGTTGGCTCCACATTCCATGCCGGCAAGAATGTCGGTGTGGGCAGCGACTACACGCTCTTCGCCCTTGCCGACGGCGTGGTGAAGTTCGAAAAGTACCTGCGCAACCGCAAGGTCAAAACGCGCGTGCACGTGCTGCCGGCGGAAGCCCCTGCTGCTGCAGAGGCCTAGGCCTGCGCGTTTCCATGCTTTTGGAAGAGGGTGAAGGGCGCCTTGCGTCTTTCGCCCTCTTTGTCATCGTGTTTTTCTGGCGCGTGCCCGAGGCCTCTCCATGAAGTTCGTTGACGAAGCTGTCATCACCGTGCGCTCCGGCAACGGTGGGCGCGGGAGCGTCTCCTTTC
The DNA here is from genome assembly GCF_000468495.1 of Megalodesulfovibrio gigas DSM 1382 = ATCC 19364. Lineage (NCBI taxonomy): Bacteria > Pseudomonadati > Thermodesulfobacteriota > Desulfovibrionia > Desulfovibrionales > Desulfovibrionaceae > Megalodesulfovibrio > Megalodesulfovibrio gigas. Next base: position 397,214 of record NC_022444.1, on the reverse strand, counting down.
GCCGCGAGAAGTTCATCCCCCGCGGCGGCCCCGATGGCGGCGACGGCGGCCACGGTGGCGATATCTGGTTCGAAGCTACCGCAGATTTGCTGACCCTGTACGACTTCCGTCTCAAGCGTCGCTACGGCGCCGAGAACGGCCAGTACGGCATGGGCCAGCAGCGCTATGGCCGTGCGGGCCGGGATCTCATCATCAAGGTGCCCGTGGGCACCCTCATTTATGAGCTGCCCCTGCCAAAGGCCGAGGTGGAAGACACGCCCAAGGCCCCTTCCGAGGACGGCTTCCTGGCGCCGCCCCAGCTCAACTGGCGCGCCAACGAGCCCCTGGACATCGAGGAAATGCTCGCCCTGGACGGCTACACCGGCGACGAGCCCGATGACGACGACAGCGAAGACATCGGCAGCGATCCTGTCCCCATGGATGACGAGGGCTGCATCGCCAGTTGCGAGGACGATTGCGACGACGATGCCGCAGGCGAGGACGACGCCATCAACGCCAACCCCGAGGGCGTCCGTGGTGTGCTGGTGGCCGATCTGGACACTCCCGGCAAGCGCTGGCTGGCAGTCAAGGGCGGCCGTGGCGGCAAGGGCAACGTCCATTTCAAGTCCTCCACCATGCGCGCACCTCGTTTTGCCCAGCCCGGCGAATCCGGCCAGGAGCGCAAGCTGCGGCTGGAGCTGAAAATTTTGGCCGATGTGGGGCTGGTGGGCCTGCCCAATGCCGGCAAGTCCACGTTCATTGCCGCCGTATCCCAGGCGCGTCCCAAGATCGCCAACTATCCCTTTACCACCCTCACGCCCAACCTGGGCGTGGTGATGGAAGGTCCTGGCGCAGACCTGGGCGAGCGCTTCGTCATGGCCGACATCCCCGGCCTCATCGAAGGCGCGCACCTTGGCCAGGGCCTGGGCGTGCGCTTCCTCAAGCATGTGGAACGCACGCGCTGCCTGGTGCATATCCTCTCCGCCGAGGACGTGGACCAGCGCGTCTATGACCCGGCCGAGGACGAGGAGCAGGAGCAGATTGATCCCTGGTCCGGCTTCCGGCTGGTGGATGAGGAGATGGCTGCCTTTGATCCCGCCTTGCTGGAAAAACCGCAGCTGCGCGTCCTCAATAAAATCGACCTGCTGACGCCCGAACAGATCCAGACCCTCAAGGCCCGGGCCCAGGCGGACGGCATGCGCGTCTATTTCATCTCCGCCCTGGAAAAACGCGGGGTGGAGCAACTGCTGGCGGCCATCTGGGACATGCTCGCCCACGTCAAGGGCGACTGCCAGACCAGTCAGGCCAGTCAGGACGGTCAGGCACGCCGGCCGTAAGCAGGGATCACGCCATGACAACGACGCAGGATGATGCCCAACTGGCGGTGCGTCGCCAGTGGCTGGCCAAGGCGCGACGGGTGGTGGTCAAGGTGGGCAGCGCAGTGCTCACCGGCAAGACGGGCATTGACGATGCCGTCATCGAGCAGCTGGCCGACCAGATTTCCCAGCTCATGGCCCGCGGGCTGCAGGTGGCGCTGGTCTCCTCCGGGGCAGTGGCCGCAGGGCGCGGCGTGATCTGCACCTCGGAAAAGTGCCGCGTCATCAAGGGCATGCCGGATCGTCAGGCCGCGTCTGCCGTGGGGCAAAGCCGGCTCATGCACGCCTACGATCAGGCCTTCGCCCGGCGCGGCATCGTCACCGCGCAACTGCTCCTCACCCGGGACGACCTGCGCAGCCCCCGCCGCTTTCTCAATGCCCGCAACACCTTCGGCGTGCTCTTCAACTGGGGCGCCGTGCCCGTGGTGAACGAGAACGACACCGTGGTGGTGGAAGAGCTGGAATTCGGCGACAACGACACCCTGGCCGCCCTGCTGCTCAATGTGGTGGAAGGCGACCTGCTGGTGAACCTCACCTCCGCCGATGGCGTGTACACCGCCAACCCTGCCGACGATCCCGACGCCCGCCGGCTGGATCACATCGACGACATCGATGCCCTGAATCTTGAAGCCATGTGCTCCGGCAAGACCGCCGTGGGCACCGGCGGCATGTATTCCAAGCTGCGCGCGGCCCGGCGCGCGGCCCAGCTGGGCGCGCCCACGCTCATCGTCTCCGGCCGCATCTCCGGCGCGCTGGTGCGGGCCATGGATGGCGAGGCCCTGGGCACCTTCATCGTACCCCACGACAAAAGCATTCCCCAGCGCAAGTATCGCCTGGCCTACAATGCCGTGCCCGTGGGCACCCTGACGGTGGACAACGGTGCGGCCAATGCCCTGACCACCAATGGCAAGAGTCTCTTGCCCATTGGCATTCGCGGGGTGGAAGGCAGCTTCGGCCGCGGGGCGCTGGTGCGCATCTGCGGTCTGGACGGCCGCTGCCTGGGCGTGGGACTGGTGAACTACCGGGCCCAGGATCTGCGCAAGATCATGGGCAAAAAGCTGGCAGACATCGAAGCCGTGCTCGGCCCCGGCCTGTACGAAGAGGCGGTCCATCGCAACAACATGTTGCTGGACGCAGCCCTGTGAAGCAGGTAGTGGAGGGCCGTCCCGGCCTTGCAATCGCACGAACCCCCCTGAATATTCCATGGCTAGCAGCTCTTCGCATCTGATGAAGCATCTTGGTACGGCCTTCCGTTTCGCCCTGGTGGGCGGCTGTCTTGTGTACGCCTTTTGGGGCCTGGAGTGGGACAAGTTCTGGCTGGCGGTGCAGCAGTTCGGCTGGCTTGGCTTGCTGGTCACGGGGGTGTTGTCCGTGGCGCAGTACCTGCCCGTGGCCCTGCGCATCAGCTACCTGACGCATTGGCAGGCCTCGCTGCTGGTGTCCCTCAAGGCCAGCGTGTTTTGCCTGGGGGTGAACAACATCCTGCCGGCCAAACTGGGCGAGGTGGCCAAGGCCTACTACCTGCGCAAGAAGACCGGCCTCACCCTGGGCAAGGGCCTGGGGATGATCTTCTGGGAACGGTTCTTCGACCTCAACATCCTGCTGCTCATGGGACTGGTGGCGGCGGTGCTGCTGGGCAAGAACATCGTGGTGGCGCCGTTGGGCATGGTGGTGGGCGGCATCTGGGCCACGGTGATCCTCTTCCGCTGGAAGCCAGGCCTGTCTGCCCTGGTGGCCAAGATGCTGCCCGGGGAAAAGGTCAAGCACCTGTTCCACGATGTGATGCATCAGTTGCAGTGTCGCGTGAGCCCTCAGTTTTTTGCCGCCCTGACCGGCTACAGCCTGATCGTGTGGGCCGGCTTTGCCGTGGTGTATTTTTCCGCCATCTGGCTCATGGGTGAGCTGGATCTGACCTTCGCGCAGACCCTCACCGTCTTCGTGGTGGCGTCCATCGGCTTTGCCGCGCCGTCCTCGCCGGGCGGGGTCGGGGTGTTCGAGGGGGCGTTCGTCTTCGCCATGTCCCTGTTCAAGGTGGAGCGGGAAACCGCCCTGGCCATCGCCCTGGTGCTGCGATTCATGTTCTTCGTGCCCACGGTGCTGGCGGCGTTGTACGTCATGGCCCAGTCCGGCATGAGCCTCAAGGGCATCCGCGAGGTGCAGGTGGAGCCGGAGAACATCGAAAAGGAGTGCGTGTTCGATGAATCAGACACCGCAGCCGTCCCAGCCCCCCAGGGGAGCGCACCCCGCTAGCCGGCCCTGTCTGTTGACCATCGCCGGGTCCGATTCCGGCGGCGGCGCGGGCATTCAGGCTGATCTCAAGACCTTTTCCGTCCTGGGCGGCTTTGGCGCCACAGTCATCACCGCCCTGACGGCCCAGAACGGCCTGGGGGTGACGGGCATTCATGCCCCGCCGCCCGAATTCGTCGCCGCCCAGCTGGACGCCGTGCTGACCGGGTTCCCCATCGCCGCCGCCAAGACGGGCATGCTCTTTTCCGCAGCCATCATCGAGGCAGTGGCCGATCGTCTGGCCGGCACCGCCTTCCCCCTGGTGGTGGATCCCGTGTGCATGAGCCAGAGCGGACATGCCCTGCTGCAGGATGACGCCGTGGAGGCCCTGACGGCGCGCGTGCTGCCTCTGGCCGCCCTGGTGACGCCCAATCGCCCTGAAGCCGAACGGCTCACGGGCATGGCCATCGCCTCCCCGGCCGACGTGGCCGAGGCCATCCGCCGGCTGCTGGCCCTGGGCGCGGGCGCGGTGCTGCTCAAGGGTGGACACTTCGACAAGACCGCCGACGTGGGCGGCCGGCTTACGGACTGGCTGGGCCTGCCCGGCCAGGCTCCTGTGGCCCTGCCCATGCCCCGCGTGGAGACCGAGCACACCCATGGCACCGGCTGCACGCTCTCCGCCGCCATTACCGCCGGGCTGGGCCAGGGGTTGGGGCTGGAAGACGCCGTGGTCTGCGCGCAACGCTACCTGCATCGTTGCCTGGAGACGGCCTTTGCGCCGGGGCTGGGTGTCGGCCCGCCGGATCATATGGCCCCCTGCGTCTGCGCCGGGGAGTAGAGAAAATTATCCGCGAAAAGGTCGGTGCGAGAGGGATACCTCTCCAAAGACTTCTTTCGATGCCGGGCGGTGAACTGATGCGGGTTCAGCGCCCGGTATTTTTTTGCTGACGCCCCGGCGTTGCCTCGACGCCGCAATAGCCCGAGCAACAATACACTGGCGCAGAACAGATAAACCCCCGAAGGGGCAAGCCCTTCGGGGGTCATCACAAGCAGCCAAGCTGCTTGGTACGTTCTGGCGGAGCCGACGAGACTTGAACTCGCGCCCTCCGACGTGACAGGCCGGCGTTATAACCAACTTAACTACGGCTCCGCGTTGTCACACTTGGTAGGCGGAACAGGGCTCGAACCTGTGACCCTCGGCTTGTAAGGCCGATGCTCTTCCAGCTGAGCTATCCGCCCACGCGCACATCGTTCTGTCGGAGTGAATCGATGCGCCCCGTGTGGAGAAATGTGTCTACGCACGATGGCCTCACTCGTCAACAACTTTTTTTCAAACCGCCCAATTTTTTTTCAGCCCGCCACAAAAATCTTCCCAGTCGCGCAACCCCTGGGCTACACTGCCAGACACAGTGTGTTCCATGCCCACCCCTCGCGCCGCCGGCACCTCCCCTGCCGCAGCAACCGCCAGCCCGGAAGGAGCCCCCGCATGGCCAGATTCGGCACCATTCTCTGCCCCGTCGATTTCTCCCCGGCCACGCCGCGCGTGGTGGCCTACGCCAAGGACCTGGCCACGGCCCTGCAGGCCCGGCTGGTGCTGCTGCATGTGTCCCGCCCCATGCTTCGGTTCACGGCGGTGGAGGTGGGCATGGAGAATATCGCCCGCTTTGCCAATGCCGTGCATGAGGGCGCCGTGAAGAACATGCACGCCCTGAAGGCGGAGCTGCTGCCCGAGACGGACGCGATCCTGCGGGTCGAGACGGGGTATCCGGCGGAAGTCATTCTGGCTGTGGCCAAGGAAGCCAAGGTCGATCTCATCGTCATGGGCACCCATGGCTATGCCGGCCTCAAGCGCATGGTCTTCGGCTCGGTGGCGGAGAAGATCGCCAAGAATTCTCCCGTCCCCGTGCTCACCGTGCGTCCCTACGACGAAACCGCCCAGCATCCGTGAGGAAGTAACATGCCGTTTGCCGTTGCCATTCGTGTTGTCCTGCTGTGTGCCCTGTGCCTGGGGCTGTATGGCCCTGTTGCGGCCGAGGCTGCAGCGCCTCCGGCCGTTGAGGGCAAGACGGCCGAGGGACAGGCCCTGCCGGCCATCACCCTCGCCGGCCCCCTTACCGCCAGGGACGCCGCGATCCTGGGCCTGCCCGAGGGCAAGCCCTTTGCCCTGACGGACATCCGTACCCCGTTCCTGCTGCTGCAACTCTATTCGATGTATTGCCCGCATTGCCAGCGTGAGGCCCCGCACATCAAGGCCATGTACGAATTGATGGTCCGGCGCGGGCTGGACAAGCAGATCACCCTGCTGGGGCTGGGCGTGGGCAATTCGGCCTTTGAGGTCGGCGTGTTCAGGGAGCAGTACGCCATCCCCTTCCCCCTGGTCCCGGACAAGGAATTCTCCATTTGCGAGGCCACCGGCCGGGTTGGCACTCCTCATTATCTGCTGGCCCAGCGCGAAGGCGACGCATGGAAGGTGTTGTTTCTGCACGAAGGCGCATTTGAAGATCCTCAGGCGTTCCTGACCCTGTTGCTCAAGAAAACCGGCGTGGCTGCCGCCAAATAAGGAGTCGCCCATGCGCGTCTGCCTGTTCCTGACACTCTGCATCATGTTGACGGCTGCACCCCTGCAGGCGGAGACGGACGCCTCCCTGTTGTTTGAGACCGGCACGCTCGCCCCGGTGGACAGTCAGACGCATCTCAAACCGGGCGACGAGGCCCCGGATTTTACCCTGCCGGCCATCTCCGGCGAGACGGTGACGCTTTCCCAGTACCGCGGCCGCAAGAACGTCATGCTCTCCTTCGTGCCGGCAGCCTGGACCCCGGTGTGTTCCGATCAGTGGCCCGGCTACTGCATGACGGAGAACATCTTCGCCGCCCACAACACCATCCTGCTGGGCATCACCGTGGACAACGTGCCCACCCTGCATGCCTGGACACGCCAAATGCCCAACCTGTGGTTCCCGGTGCTGTCGGACTTCTGGCCCCACGGCGAGGTGGCCAGGAAGTACGGGGTGTTGCGCAGCAACGGCACCAGCGAACGCGCCATTTTCCTTATCGACACCAAGGGCATCATCCGCTACATCGACGTGCACGACATCAACTTGCGGCCAGATCTGCAGGATCTGGTGAATGCCATGGAATCGTTAAAGGAATGAATTGCCCATGAGTGATTTGCTGCAGCAGGCCGTAGCCGGCGTGACCGTGCCGGACCCGTCCCTGCGTCCCTTGGCCCAGGCCCGATTGGACAGCCTCACCAAGCCGCAGGGAAGCCTGGGTCGGCTGGAAGAAATGGCCGCCTTGCTCTTCCGGCTGCAAGGCGGCGTGCTGCCTGTGCAGGTGGACCCGGTGCGGTGCCTCGTCATGGCGGGGGATCACGGTGTCGCCGGGCCGGACGGGCCGGGCGTGTCCCTTTTTCCCCAGGCTGTCACCCGGCAGATGGTGCAGAATTTCGTCAATGGCGGCGCGGGCGTGAATGTTCTGTGCCGTTCGGCGGGTGTCGCGCTGCAGGTGGTGGACATTGGATGCGCCGGCGGCGAATTCCCGCCGCATCCCACCCTCGTTCAGCGCAAGGTGGCCCCGGGCACCGCAAATTTCCTGGATGGTCCGGCCATGACCCGCGCCCAGTGCCAGCGCGCCCTGGAAGTTGGGATCGAACTGGCGCAGGAGGCCGCCGCCGCAGGCGTGCGCACCCTGTGCCTGGGGGAAATGGGCATCGGCAACACCACTGCCGCCTCGGCCCTGTTCGCCGCGTTCCTGGGGCTGGACCCGGCTGGCGTGGTCGGGCCGGGCACCGGTCTGAGCGCCTATGGCATCGAAAAGAAAATCGATGTGGTGCGCCAGGCCCTGGCCTGCCATGCGGACGTGTTGCGTGCCGGGGAGCCCCTGGGGATTCTTGCGGCGCTGGGCGGGCTGGAGATTGCCGGCATGGCCGGGCTGGTGCTTGGCGGCGCGGCCAGCGGCATGCTGGTGGTGGTGGACGGCTTCATCGCCACGGCGGCGTATGTGGCGGCTCAGGCCTTTCAGCCCCTGGTGCGGGAATACGCCATCTTTGCCCATGCCTCGGCAGAGCCGGGGCACCAGGCCATCATGCAATGCATTGGCGGCGCGCCGCTGCTGCACCTGGGCATGCGCCTGGGCGAAGGCACGGGGGCTGTGCTGTGCTGCCAGGTGCTGCGGGCCGCCGCGGCCGTCATCAATGAGATGGCCACCTTCGAAAGCGCAGGGGTCAGCGGCGCGTCGGGGTAGGGCGGTTTCGCCACCGGGCTCCATTGAAAAAGATTCGAGCGAGAGGGGAGGCCTTGTTAAAAAGGTGCTCCCCTCTCTTGCGCTTCTCGTCCAACATCCCGAGAGGTGGTGTTACAATTCGCTGGACACGAAGGCCGTGTGCAGCAGCCTGGCAAATCGTGAGTCGTAGCGGTCGCCATCATCCAACAGGGCCTTGGCAGCATCCTTGGGTGGCATGGCTGTGGCGTAGGGCCTGTCGGTGATCATGGCGCAAAAACTGTCCGCCACCGCCATGAGCTTGCCGAAGTTGCTGATGTCGCCCTCGGAAATCCGCCGGGGATAGCCGGAGCCGTCCAGCCGTTCGTGGTGCTCAACAATGGCCTGTTTCATTTCATCGTAGGCCAGTCCCAGCTTTTCCGCGAGCTTGAGGCCCGCCCCGGGGTGGGTGTTTATTTTGCCGCGTTCTTCCTGGGTGAGGGGCAGGGCTTTGGTGGTGATGAAGGACGGAATCTTGCACATGCCCATGTCGTGCAGGAAGGCGGCCATGGCGCTGCGATCGAGCTCGCGGCGCTTGACGTCGCCCTTGCGCCACATGAGGAGCAGCCACAACCCCGCCACCCCGCAGTTCACGGAATGCGTCACCAGGGAGTGCTTGGTCTGCAGCCGGCGCATGAGGGCGCGGATGCGGTGCACGTCCTGGGCAAGATACTCCGTGAGCACCATGATATCGCGATACAACGCGTCGAACACCATTTGCACGGGCTGGTCGAAAAACGCCTCCAGCCGCATGTTGAAGGCCTTGATGAAGATGTCTGCAATCTCGGCCTCGCGCAGGTTGGCGTCCACCAGAACCAGATCAAGCTGCTTGCAGATGTGCGTGGAGTAGATGGGGTGGTCGGACCGGGCCACAAACAGCACGCCTTGCTCGCACAGTGCCGCCAACTCTTCCACCTGCTGGTTGCTCAAGCGCTGCCCCTTGCGGGAGAAGGGCTCCAGGGTGGCAATGCTCTCTCGGAATCTGAAAAAGTCGAGGGGCGGCCTGTACTTTGGAAAGCTGACCAATATCTCTTGGCTGATCTGGTAGTACTCTTCAGTGACGTTGTCCGGAATGGGGCTTTTCACTGCAGCCATGCACGTTCGCTCCCGTAAGGGGACACTCCCCCCCCACTGTTGCAGTGTTGAGGCGGTATGCACCGCCGTGACAAAACACCTGTCGTCCTGGCCCAGGGGCGTTCTTTCGGCGTGCAACGGCAACGCCGCAACTGCACCTGCTGTCCAGCAAGATGGTATCGTTCAACTCTGGCATGAATGCCCAGACTGTGCAAGCCTCCAATGCAACAGTTCAAGGGGGTTGGAGATTTTTCCAGAATCCGATTTACTTTTTGTTAAAGTTCTTATAGAGATGGTCTAGAGGAATAGCTGCAGTGCTCCTTGACAGTTCCTAGAATTCCGGCGATGAGGTGGGAAATTGTGGTAAAAAGTGGTAAGTCCCGGTTCGCCAGCCCGGTTTTTGGTGGCGGCCCGCGGGGGGGAGGCCATGCAGTCCCAGCTCCTGTTCCGCGGGCGTTTGAAGCGCAGTCTCGATCCCAAGCATCGGCTTATGCTGCCGAGCGCGTTTCGAGAGGTGCTGGCCTCGCGGCCCGGACGGGGCGGCGACGGCAATACGTTCATGCTCACATGCTACGACGGGTGTCTGGCCGGATTTCCCATGGCTGACTGGCAGGTGTTTGAGGCCTCCCTGGCCTCCGTGCAGAACGCCTCCCGGAAGCTGCGGGATTTTCGCCGGTTGATCATTGGCAGCGCCGAAGAACTGACACTGGATGCGCAGGGCAGGGTGCGGCTTTCTGATGCGCACATGGTCTATGCCGGGATTCACAAGGACGTGGAGCTGGTGGGGCAGTTGGAAAAGTTTGAAATCTGGAGTCCGGAACTGTTGGCGCGGACACTGGAACAGGATTTCAGCGATGTGGCCGCCGAATTGGTGGACCGCGGGGTAGATTTGCCACTGTAGGGCAGGGCGATGACGGACAACGCGACCATGCAGACAGATTCAGGGCAGATCGTCGACGAGCAGGGGGGAATGGCAGTGCAGTCGCCGCCTCGGCACGTTTCCGTGCTGGTGCAGGAGGTGCTGGAGCTGCTGGATCCCAAGCCGGGCGGCCGATACCTGGATGGCACCGTGGGGCTGGGCGGACACGCCTGGGCCGTGCTGGATGCCGTGCGGAAACAGGGCGGCCGGGCCGAGCTGCTGGGCCTGGATCGTGATCCGCAGGCCCTGGCCCTGGCCCGGGAGCGGCTGGCCGAGTTCGGCGATGCCGTGCGGCTGGTGCATTCACCCTTCAGCGAATTTGAAGACGCCCTGGACGCGGCAGGCTGGACCGAACTGGACGGCGCGCTGCTGGATGTGGGCGTTTCTTCCCTGCAGTTGGACAACCCCGCCCGCGGCTTCAGTTTTCTGCATGATGGCCCCCTGGACATGCGCATGAACCAGCACGCGGACGACCCCTCGGCCCTGGAGCTGGTGAATCACGCCAGTGCGGAGGTCCTCAAGGAGATCATCCGGGATCTGGGGGAAGAGCCCCTGGCCGGCAAGATCGCCCGGGCCATTGCGAGCCGTCGTGTCAGGGCGCCCTTTGAAACCACGGCAGATCTGGCCGAGGCGGTGTCGTTGGCCTACCCGCCGCAGCGCCGGCGCATGGCGCGCAACCATCCCGCCACCCGCACCTTTCAGGGGCTGCGCATGGCGGTGAATCGCGAACTGGAAGAGCTGAGCGCCTTTCTGCAGCGCATCGTACCCCGCCTGAAGGTGGGCGGGCACGTGGCGGTGATCAGTTTTCATTCCCTGGAAGACCGTCTGGTGAAGCTGGCTTTCCGGGAGCAGGCCGCCGGTTGCGATTGCGGCCGCACCCCGCCCTGGTGCCGGTGCGGCAAGACGCCGGCCGTGAAAGTGCTGACCAAAAAGCCGATCATCCCCGGCGAGGTCGAACAGGCAGCCAACAGCCGGGCCAGAAGCGCCAAGCTGCGGGCTGCCGAACGGTTGTCCCGATCCGAAGGCGGACAATCCGCCTGAACCCGCCGTTCGGCAAAGGTCCAGGGAGTGCATGCCATGCGTCATACGAATCAGGGACATTCCGGCGCCATCTCGGGGCTGCTTTCCCGCTTTGTCATGCGGGGGATTTTTTTGGGCGGCACCACCCTGGTGCTTGCCGTGATGCATGTATGGCTGAACATTGAACGGGTGGATCTGGCGTACCGGTACCGGGCCATCGAAGAAGAGATTCAGAACAAGGCCGCCCTGGTGAGCAAGCTGCAGTTGGAACGGGAGAACCTCATTTCTCCGTATCGACTCAAGGAAATGGCCGGTTCGTTGGGATTGCAGCCGGCCCAGCCCGGGCAGATTCGCAATCTGGGGCTCATGGCTGGCGAAACGGGCGCAACAACGGCGCCTTAAGACAGGAAGCAGAGCAGATGGCAGGCGTGGCGCGCAACAGACATGTGGCAAACAAGCGGCGGTCCGCATCCCGGGTTGGGAGCAGGGCGTCCTCGTTTGCACGCGGCACGGCCGTGGAGGTTTCCGGCGGCATGGCAGCCTTTTGGCGAGCCGTCGGGGCGCTCGTGTCCGTCAAACCCGTCAAACCCGCTGGTTCCGGTCCTGCTGGTTCCGCCGGTCGGGGCGCGCCGCCGCGGCCTCCGGGAGCGGCCGGGCATGCCTCCCGGCAAGACAAGGAACGCAAGTCCCGCGCCCTGCTTTCCGCCCGGCTCAAGCTCACCATCGTGGCGTGCGTGTTCGGCGTGCTGTGGGCGCTGCTGTGGGTGCGCGCCGGGCAACTGCAGATCATGCAGGGCCCCAAGCTGGCGGCCATGGCGCGGCGGCAGCATCTGGCATCCCTGAAGGTGGCCGGTCCGCGGGGCCAGATTTTCGATCGTCATGGCTTGGTGCTCGCCAAAAGCGTGGAGTTCGCCTCCATCTATTGCCGTCCCGCCGAAGTGGGAAACCCGACGCAGGCAGCCACGACGCTGGCCAAGGCCCTGCGCATTTCCCGGCAGGAGGCCTATGCCAAGCTCAGCAGCAAGGAGCCGTTCGTCTGGGTGCGCCGTCAGGTGGACGACCGCCTGGCCGCAGCCGTGCGCGAGGCGAATCTCCCCGGCGTGTACCTGACACCCGAATACGGCCGCCAGTACCCCAGCACCATCCTCGCCGGCCAGCTCCTGGGCTTTGTGGGGCTGGACGACAAGGGCCTCTCCGGTGTGGAGCAGAGCTTCGACGAGGTGCTGCGCGGCAAGCTGGCCACGGTGAGCTGGCAGCGCGACGCTGCGGGCAGGTCCATGTCCATGGGCAACGACGGCGCCGATCAGTTGCTGGAAAGCAAAGGCGGCGACGTGCGCCTGACCCTGGACGCCACCGTGCAGATGCACGCCCAGGAAGCCCTGGCCAAGGCCGTGGCCGAGAGCAAGGCCCGCTGGGGCGGGGCCATCGTCATCGACGTGCCTACGGCCGAGGTGCTGGCCTGGGCCGAGTACCCCTTCTTCAATCCAAACGCCTTCCGCGATGCGCCCTCCAAGCTCTGGCGCAGCGGCATGGCCATCGACGCCATGGAAATGGGCTCCTCCATCAAGCCGCTGGTCATGGCCGTGGCCCTGCAGGAACGGCTGGTGGCCAGGCAGGACCGCCTGTTCTGCGAGCATGGCAACTGGCGCGTGGGCCGCAACAGCATCCGGGACACGCATCCCTACGGGGAGCTGTCCATGAGCGAGATCATCCGCTACTCCTCAAACATCTGCACCGCCAAGCTGGGCCTGCAGGTGGGCAAGCAGAAGCTCCGGGACTACTTCGCCCGTCTGGGCTTTGGCCAGAAGGTGGGCCTGGGCCTGCCGGGCGAGGCCGCGGGCATCCTGCGGCCGGCAGGGGCGTGGAAGGAAATCGACACCGTCACCGCGTCCTTCGGGCAGGGCTTTTCGGTGACCATCCCCCAGTTGGCCAAGGCGTATCTGTGTCTGGCCTATGACGGCGTGCTGCGGCCCCTCAAGCTCATCAAGGAGCCGGCGCTGCAGGAGGACAGCCCGGGCGTGCGGGTGTTCGATCCCAGCGTCACCTGGGATGTGCTGAGCATGATGCAGGAAGTGGTGGAGCAGAACGGCACCGGCCGCAAGGCCAAGATCGACGGCGTGACCGTGGCCGGCAAGACCGGCACCGCCCAGAAAGCCCGGCCCACCGGCGGCTACGGCGGCGAGTACGAAGCCGTGTTCGTGGGGTTGCTGCCGGTGGAAAACCCCAAATATCTCATCGCAGTAGTGGTGGACGAACCCCAGACCAGCCATTACGGCGGCGTGGTGTCGGCACCGGCATTCCGGGAAATCGCCATCAAGACCATGGCCTCCATGGGCACGCTGCCCGAGGCCTCCTCCCTGTTGGCGGCTGGCAGCGAAGAAGAACCGCCCCTGGAGATGCTGGCCGAAGGGTTGATTCCCATGGCCCCGGCCTCCGGCCCCAGCGTGCGCCTGCCGGTGACCAGGGCCTCCATGGAGATCCCGCCTCCGGCTCCCGAGCCGCGTCTGCCCAGGGAACGCGAACCCATCGCCGTGGCCGAAGGGCAGGTGCCGGATTTCCGCGGCGCTTCCCTGCGCACAGCCATGGAATGGTTCGCCCGGTATGGCGTGCTGCCGGAAATCAAGGGGCAGGGGCTGGTGGTGTCGCGGCAGCAGCCGCCTCCCGGGTCGCCCTGGGATGTGAAGGACAAAAATGCACGCGCCAAGTGCGTGCTGTGGCTCGGCAAACACGGGGGGGCATCGTGAACCGTGCCGCTATCTCTTCCATTTCGCATGACGACGTGCTGACGTTGCTGCGGCAGGGTGCCGGGCTGGCGTCGCACTCGGGCAAGGTGCAGGCCGGAGACGTTTTCGTGGCCCTGCCGTCCCTGCGCGGCAGCGTTGACGGCGCAGCCTTTGCCGCCCAGGTGGCTGCGGCCGGGGCTGTGTGTCTGGTGGCGGCGCAAGACGCCAGACTGCCGGATGATCTGCCCATTCCTGTCCTGCGGACGGCCGATCCCCGCGCCATGCTGGGCGAGCTGGCCGGCGTGCGCTTCGGTACGCAACGTCTGGGATTCCCCCTCATCGGCATCACCGGCACCAACGGCAAGACCTCCATCTGCGCCATGCTGGAGCACCTGTTCCAGGCTGCCGGCAAGGCCGTGGGGGTGCTGGGCACGGTCTCGTACCGCTGGCCGGGCGTGGATCGCGCCGCCTCCCTGACCACGCCGGGCTGTCTGGAACTGCACGGCATGCTGCGGGAGATGCAGGACGCCGGCGTGGAGATCGCCTTCATGGAGGTCGCCTCCCATGCCCTGGACCAGCAGCGCGTGGCCGGCCTGGCCTTCGATGGCGCGGCGCTGACCAACATTACCCAGGATCATCTGGATTATCATGCAGACATGGAAGACTATGCCCGGACCAAGTTCCGGCTCTTCCTCCATACCCCCCGCCAGGACAAGCCCGTGGCCCTGAATGCCGACGACGCCTACGGCGCCCGCCTGCTGACCCGGCTGCCGCAGAGCGTGGGCTTCGGCCTGCATCCGCTGGTGGAGTTGCCGGAGGATCGGCTGCTCCAGGGCCGCATACTGGAGCACAGCATCAGCGGGCTGACTCTGGAATGCGCTTTCCGCGGCCAGCGCTGGATTCTGCGCAGCCCCATGGTGGGCGCACACAACGCCTCCAACCTGCTGGCGGCCATGGCCATGGCGCTGCAATGCGGCCTGTCCGTGGACGACCTCCAGGCCCTGGAATCCTTCGCCGGCGTGTGCGGCCGGCTGGAGCGGGTGCCCAACGCCCGGGGACGCCATGTGTTCGTGGATTACGCCCACACCCCCGACGCCCTGGAAAACGTGCTCAAGGCCCTGGACATGCTGCGCCGCGGCCGGCTGCTGGTGGTTTTTGGCTGCGGCGGCAACCGCGACCGCGGCAAGCGTCCTCTCATGGGCCGGGCCGTGTGCCGCTATGCCGATGTGGCCGTGCTCACGTCGGACAATCCCCGCAGGGAAGACCCTGACGCCATCATGGACGATGTGATGCCCGGACTGGCACACTGCAAGCGCATTCTTCGCCTGGCCGACCGCCGTGAGGCCATCGCTGCGGCGCTGGAGAGCATGGACGAGGCAGATATCTGCATCATCGCCGGCAAAGGCCACGAGGATTATCAGATCATCGGGGACACCAAATTTCCGTTCAGCGATCAGCAGGTGGTCCGCGACGTGCTGGGGAGTGTGCCGCCATGCGCATGACCCTGCGCCAGATCGCCGCCGCCATGCAGGCAGCCCTGCCCGTCTGCGAGGCCGAGGGCCGCACGCCTGCCGCCATCTCCACAGACAGCCGCACCGCGGCGGCCGGGACGCTGTTTTTCTGCATCCCGGGCGAGCGCTTCGACGGCCATGATTTCCTTGCGGATGTGGCCGCCAAGGGCGCGTTGGCCGCCGTGGTGGAACGCGACATCCCGAACGCCCCCCTGCCGCTTTTGCGCGTGGAGGCCGTGGTGCCGGCCCTGGGACGGCTGGCCCTGGCCCACCGCTGCCAATATCGCGGCAAGGTGGTGGGCGTCACCGGGTCGGCTGGCAAGACCACGGTCAAGGAGTTGCTGGCCCATCTGCTGGAAGGCCTGGGGCCGGTGGCCAAGAATCACAAGAATCTCAACAACCACATCGGGCTGCCCAGCTCCATGCTGGCCGCCACGGGCGAGGAAGCCTTCTGGATCATGGAAACCGGTGTCAATTTTGTGGGGGACATGGATTCCCTGGCCGCCATGCTGGAACCGGATCTGGTGGTGGCCGTGAACGCCGGGGCGGCGCATCTGGAAGGCCTGCACGACGTGCCCACCGTGGCCCGGGAAAAGTGCAAGCTCGTCCGCGCCCTGCGTGAGGGCGGCGTGGCCGTGGCCAATGCGGATTCCCCGGAGTTGCGCCAGGCCATCGCCGAAACCGGTCGCCCGGCCGTGTGGTTCAGCACGGAATCCGCCACCGCGGCGTGTCGTTGCGAATTCGTCAGCCTCACCGAAACCGGCGGGCGCTTTGTCCTGTCCCTGCACGGGGAAACCGTGGAGGTGGACACCGCCTTTGCCGCGCCGTTCCTGGCGCAGAGTCTGGCTGCCGCGGCAGCCGCCGCTCATGCGCTGGGCGCACCGCTCGACCTGATCGCCGAACGGCTGACCACGGCCGGGCTGCCGGAGCAGCGTTTCCATGTGCAGCGGGCCGGCCGGTGGATCCTTATTGATGATTCCTACAACGCCAATCCCCTGTCCATGACCGCGGCGCTGGACGCTGCCCGGGCCATGGCGGGGCAGGGCGCGCTGGTGTTGGTGCTGGGCGAGATGCGCGAACTGGGCGAGGTCGCCCGGGCTGCGCACGAGGCCCTTGGCGCACAGGCGGCCGGACTGGCTCCGGCGGCCGTGTTCTGGACGGGTGGACAGCGTGAGGCCGTGGCTGCAGGCCTGGCCCGGGCCGGCGAGACCGATTCCCTGCGGGAACTCGCCGCTCCCGAAGCATTTGTGCATTCCCTCAACGAATTGTTTGCACGGCAAGGAGACGACGTGGTGGTGGTGTTCAAAGGGTCGCGCGCCAACAGACTGGAGCGCTATGTGACGGCACTGCGCGACGCAGCGGAAGGAGCCTGCTGATGTTGTACCATCTGCTCTTCCCGTTGCACACGGAATACAGCTTCTTTTATGTGTTCCGGTACATCTCCTTTCGCTCCATCTGGGCCATGCTCACGGCGCTGGTGGTGACGATCATGATCGGCCCGCTGTTCATCCGCTGGCTCAAGCGCATCAAGTTCGGCCAGTACATCCAGGAAGACGGCGTCAAAGCCCACATGGAAAAGGCCGGTACGCCCACCATGGGCGGCCTGCTGATGATTGCCGGCGTGGCCGCCTCTGTGCTGCTCTGGGGCGATTTGACCAACCATTACCTGTGGCTGTGCCTGCTGGTGTTCATCGGCTACGGGGTGGTGGGGTTTGTGGACGATTACGCCAAGATCCGCAAAAAGAAGAACATGGGCCTGAGTGCCCGGGCCAAGTTCATGCTGCAGGTGGGCATCGCCGGGCTGGCCATGGCGGCCCTCATTTACGAGCCGGCCTATGACACCCGCCTCACCGTGCCGTTCTTCAAGGAATTCACGCCAGACCTGGGACTTTTGTACCTGCCCTTCGCCATCTTCGTCATGGTGGGCTGCTCCAACGGCGTGAATCTTACCGACGGGTTGGACGGCCTGGCCATCGGCCCGTCCATCGTCGCCTGGGTCTGCTTTGCGGTGTTCGTGTACGTGGCTGGGAACAAGCTGGCATCTAACTATCTGTATGTGTCCTACATCCCGGGCGTGGGCGAGGCGACCATCTTCTGCGGTGCGCTCATCGGCGCGGGGCTGGGCTTTTTGTGGTTCAACGCCTACCCCGCCCAGGTGTTCATGGGCGATGTGGGGTCCCTCTCCATCGGCGGGGCGCTGGGCTTCGTGGCCGTGCTGGCCAAGCAGGAGCTGGTGCTGCTGATTGTGGGCGGCCTCTTTGTGGTGGAGACCCTTTCCGTGATTCTGCAGGTGGGATGGTTCAAGGTGAGTGGCGGCAAACGCATCTTCAAGATGGCGCCGTTGCATCATCACTTCGAGTTGCAGGGGATCCCGGAATCCAAGATCATCATCCGCTTCTGGATCATGTCCATTCTGCTGGGCTTTGCGGCCCTGTCCACCCTCAAGCTGCGGTGAGTGCGTCATGAATGCGTCCATTCCCCAATTGTTTGCCGAGACCCGAGCCGCCGTGGTGGGCCTGGGACGTTCCGGCGTGGCCGCAGCCCGGCTGCTGCTGGCTGCCGGGGCGCGCGTGCGGCTCATCGATCAGCAGGACGCCCGCTGCCGTGAGGTGGCGACCATGCTGGAACAGGGACTGGACGACGTGGCCGGACGGGTGGAGATCGCCGCCGGGCCGCACCATGCCGGGCAGTTTGACGGGATGGATGTGGCCATCATGAGCCCGGGCGTGGCCGTGGCCAAGATCCGGCCCTTCCTGCCGCAGGCAAACCCGCCACAGGTGCTGGCGGAAATGGAGCTGGCCTCCCGCTTCGTGCAGGCGCCCATCCTGGCCGTGACCGGCACCTCGGGCAAGACCACCACCGTGACCCTGGCCGCCAGAATGCTGGAAGCCGCCGGAAAAAAAGTCTTTCTGGGTGGAAATATCGGCACGCCCCTGGCCGAGTTCGTGCTTTCGGGCGAGACGGCAGACGTGCTGGTGCTGGAGATCTCCAGCTTTCAGCTGCAAACCTGCACCACCTTCCATCCCCGGGTGGGCGTGTTCCTGAATCTGGCGCCCAACCACCTTGATTATCACGCGGATATGGAAGAATACCTGCAGGCCAAGTGCATGCTGTTCGCGCAGCAGACCGCGGCGGATGTGGCCGTGGTGCACGCCTCCCTGCGGCCGCTCATTGAGGCGAGGGGCGGTCTGCACGCGTCGGTGCGCTGGTTCGATGAGCAGGCCGAGCTTTCTGCCGGGGCGCTCCTGGGCGCGCACAACCGGGCCAACGTGCAGGCCGCGTATCTGGCGACCTCATGCTTCGGCGTGAGCAAGGCCCAGGCCCAGGCCGCAGTGGACGCCTTTGCCCCCCTGCCGCACCGCATCCAGCCCGTGGCCGAGGTCAAGGGTGTGCTCTTTGTCAACGATTCCAAGGCCACCACGCCGGACGCCATGGCCGCGGCCATCCGCAGCATGGACCGGCCGGTGCGGCTGCTGGCCGGGGGCGTGTTCAAGGGTGGGGATCTGACGGAACTGACCCCGCTGATCCGGGAAAAAGTCAGACAGGTGGCGCTGTTCGGGGCCAATCGGGACGTGTTCGAACAGGCCTGGCAGGGCGTGGCGCCCCTGAGCTGGGACGATACCCTGGAACAGGCCGCCCGACGCCTGTTCGCCGAGGCCCAGCCCGGCGAGGCCATTCTGCTTTCTCCGGCCACCGCCAGCTTTGACCGCTATTCGAGCTACACCGAGCGCGGCAAGGACTTCATGCGCGTGGCCGCGCTCCTGGAGGAGGAACAGGCATGAGCGCCGCCCGCATCGCCATGCAGGCCGCCAAGACCTGCCCGCCGGCACCGCCGCGCGCCCCCCTGGGGACTGCGACGGGCGGGCACGCCATGGACGCAGACTGGTTGGGCCGCATGGATTTTCTGCTCCTGGGGCTGACCCTGCTGCTGACCCTTTTTGGTCTGGTGATGGTGCTTTCCGCCAGCGGGGTCATGGCTTCGCGGCAGTTCGGCGGAGCGTATCACTTTTTCATGCGGCAAAGTGTGTTCGCCGTGGCCGGGCTGGTGCTCATGAGCGTGCTGGCCGCCGTGCCCATCAAGCGGGTGTACGCCATGACATACCCGTTGCTGGTGCTCACCACGGTGCTGCTGGTGCTGGTCATCGCCTCGCCCCTGGGGGTGCAGGTCAATGGGGCCTCGCGCTGGATCAAGCTGGGATTCTTCAACTTCCAGCCCATGGAGATGGCCAAGATCGCCCTGGTGCTGTATCTGGCGTGGTTCTTTTCGGAAAAGCAGGATCTGGTGGGCCGCTTCAGCGTGGGAGTGGTGCCGCCCTTTGTGGTCACCGGCATTTTCGCGGGACTCATGCTCCTGCAGCCGGACTTTGGCGGCGCCGCCATGATGACCATGCTGCTGTTCCTCATCTGTCTGGTGGGTGGGACGCGGTTCGTGTATCTGGTGGGTTCCGTGGCCCTGGCCGGGATGGCCGGATGGACGCTGATCGTCAATTCGCCATACCGCTGGAAACGCTTCACCGCCTTCCTGGATCCCTTTGCCGATGCACGGGATACGGGCTACCAGCTGGTGCAGTCCATGTACGCGTTCGGCTCTGGGGGCACCTTCGGCGCGGGCCTGGGCGCGTCCAAGCAGAAGCTGTTCTTCCTGCCCGAAGCCCACAACGACTTCATCATGGCCGTGGTGGGCGAGGAGTTGGGATTCGTGGGCGTGACCGCCGTGTTTCTGGTCATGGGGCTGCTGTGCTGGCGCGCCTTCCACATCGCCATGACCCTGGACGACCTGCGCGACCGCCTGACCGCCTATGGGGTGACGCTGATCATCACCCTGGGCGCCGTGCTGAACATGGCCGTGGTGCTCGGTTCCGCCCCGCCCAAGGGCGTGCCCATGCCGTTTTTGAGCTATGGCGGCTCCTCGCTGCTGGGATCCATGGTCTGCGTGGGACTGCTGCTGAATCTCTCCCGTCAGCCGCGGGGCAACCGGCCGTTGGGCAGCCTGGGAGGTGGACGTTGATGGCGCTGGAACGGCTCATCCTCACCACCGGCGGCACGGGCGGGCACATTTTCCCGGCCCTGGCCGTGGCCGAAGCCCTGCGCCGGAACCGGCCGCAGGCGAGGGTGTTGTTCGTGGGCGGGAAAAGCGGCCCCGAGGGGCGGCTGTGCCAGCGGGCGGGCATCGAATTTCTGGCCCTGCCGGTGCGCGGGGTCGTCGGCCGGGGGCTGCGGGCCGTGGGCGCCATGGCTGCGCTGGCGAGCGCTTTTGTCCAGGCCGTGCGGCTGGTGCGATCTTTCCGGCCGCAGGTGGTGGCCGGCTTCGGCGGGTATGCGTCCTTCCCGGCCATGGCCGCCGCCGCCGTGCTGGGCGTGCCCACGGTGCTGCACGAACAGAACAGCGTGCCCGGCGTGAGCAACCGGCTGCTGGGCCGGCTGGCCCGGGCGGTGCTGCTGTCTTTTCCGGATGCATTGCAGCGGTTTCCCGCTGCCACCGCCACCCTCACGGGCAATCCGGTGCGCCAGAACATCGCCGCCCTGCAGGCCCTGCCGCGGGCGAATTCCGGCGAGCGTCGTCTGTTGGTCCTCGGTGGCAGCCAGGGGGCCGTGGCGGTGAACGACGCCGTCATTGCCGCCCTGCCGCGGTTCAAGGCCGCCGGCATGGCCATCCTGCATCAGGCCGGGGAACGAGACGCCGACCGGGTGCGCGCGGCCTACATCGCCGCGGGCTGGCCGGCAGACTGCGTCCATGCGTTCATCGACGACATGGCCGCCGCCTATGCCTGGGCCGATCTGGCCGTGTGCCGGGCCGGCGCGTCCACGGTGTTCGAGCTGGCCGCAGCCGGACTGCCGGCGGTGTGCATCCCGTTCCCCTTTGCCACGCACAATCATCAGGCCGTGAATGCCCGGCATCTGGAGCAGGCCGGCGCGGCGCTGTGCCTGGAGCAGCAGGAGCTTTCCCGGCGTGATCTGGCCGGCGAGATCATCGCCCTTCTCGACAACCCTGAACGGCTGGCCGCCATGGGCCAGGCCGCGCGCGCCTGGGCCCGCCCCGAGGCTGCGGCAGACATCGCCGCCGTCCTGGACCGCCTGGCAGCGCCGGCAAGGAAGACTGCATGACCACGAGCACGGGACATCAAATGCGCACCCGCGTGCGCCGCATGCACATGCTGGGCATCGGTGGCGCGGGCATGAGCGGCATCGCCGAGGTGCTGCTGAATCTGGGGTATACCGTCTCCGGCTCGGACCTGTCCGACGGCCCCGTCATCCAGCGCCTGCGGGAGCTGGGCGCCACCATTTTCAAGGGCCATTCCCGCGGTCAGGTGGGCGAGGCGGACGTGGTGGTCAAATCCACCGCCATCGCCAGGGATAATCCCGAACTGCAGGAAGCCATGGAACTGGGCGTGCCCATCATCCCGCGTGCGGAGATGCTGGCCGAGCTCATGCGCCTGAAGGCCGGCGTGGCCGTGGCCGGCACCCACGGCAAGACCACCACCACCTCCCTGCTGGCCGGCATTTTTGAAGAAGCCGGGCTCGATCCCACGGTGATCATCGGCGGCCGCCTGAATGCCTACGGCTCCAATGCCCGCCTTGGCGAAGGGGAATACCTCATCGCCGAGGCCGACGAGAGCGACGGTTCTTTTTTGTGCCTGTTCCCGCTCATTACCGTGGTCACCAATGTTGACGCAGACCACTTGGATCATTACCCCAATTTGGACGCCATCGACGCGGCCTTTGTCCAGTTTATGAACCAGATACCCTTCTACGGCCGCAACGTGGTGTGTGGGGACGATCCTGGCGTGCAGCGGCTCCTGGGCCGGGTCAAGCGGCCGGTGCTGGCATACGGCTTTGGCCTGCACAACCGCCTGCGGGCGGAGGTGCTGGAATGCTCGGATGTCTCTCGCTTCCGCGTGCTGCTGGATGGCAAGGAAGTGGGCGAGGTGCGGCTTAACCAGCCGGGCCGGCACAACGTGCTCAACGCCCTGGGCGCCATCGGCGTGGCCCTGGAGGCAGGCATTCCCCTGGCCACGGCCTTTGCCGGGCTGGAACATTTCCGCGGCGTGGGACGGCGCTTTGAGCGCAAGGGAGAGAAGAACGGCGTGACGGTGATCGACGATTACGGGCACCATCCCGCCGAGATTCGCGCCACCCTGGAGACGGCGGCCAGCTGCTTTCCTGGCCGGCGGCTGGTGCTGGCCTTCCAGCCGCATCGCTTCAGCCGCACCCAGGCCCTGTTTGGTGATTTCTGCAAAGTGTTCTCCACGGTGGACAAACTGCTGCTGACGGAAATCTACCCCGCCTCCGAGGCGCCCATCCCCGGCGTGAGCGGGCAGAGTCTGGCCCAGGGCATCCGGCAGATTTCCAATACGGACGTCACCTACTGTCCGGACTTTGCCGCCGTGCTGGCGGCCCTGCCGGATGTGCTCCAACCCGGGGACGTCTTCATGACCATGGGCGCGGGCAACATCTGGACTGTGGGCAGGGATTGGCTGGAATCGTGAGGTCGCCATGAGCACTTCGTACGCCACATCGTGCAGCAAACTGCAGATTAAGCGCGCCGCCGGGAGCAATCGCTACCGCCGGGACTCTTCCTCGCGTCGGCTGGAACTGCCGGGGGCCAGATCCGGGGTGTGGCAATGGGGCGTGAGCCTGCTGCTGTGGCCGCTGTTCATCATTGCCGCCAGCTGCGCCTGCTTGCTGCTGTACCGGTATGCGACATCCCATGAATATTTTACCCTGCGGGAGATCGAAGTCAGCGGCAACCGCCGGCTGACCTCCGCCGAAATCATGCAGGCCGGCGGCGTGCACCTGGGCATGAACACCCTGGATCTGGCCATGCACGATGTGCGCGCCAGGCTGCTGGGAAATCCATGGGTGGAATCCGCCAAGGTGGCCCGGGAGCTGCCGTCCACCTTCCGCCTGAGCGTGGTGGAGCGCGAGCCGCGCTGGTGGGTGCAGCAGGAAGGCGGCTTGTTTTATGCGGACGAGCAGGGTCGCATCATCGCGCCGGTGGAGCCGCGGGGCTTTATTTCCCTGCCGCTCATCCGGTTGGAAAACGCGGACAGCTCCCTGCTGGCCGTTCTGAACCGGCTGCAGCAGATGGCTGAAGCCAAGCGCCTGCCATTCACCATGCAGGAGGTGGGCTGGGTGCGGCTTTCCCAGGGTGGCGGTGTGGAACTGCATCTGGAGGCTGCGAACATCACCATTGCCATGGAGCATCAGGGGCTGATGGATCAGGTGGCCCGGCTGCGCGCCGTGTGGGATGATCTGACCCAGCGCGGCGAGTTGGAACAGGTGGCTGCCCTGCGTCTGACTGGTGAAAAACTGTGGGTGGAGCGCACCATGCAGGCGGCTGTCGGGGCCAAGCCGGCCACGGAATCCAAGCCGGCCACCACAACCAAGGGCGCCCAGACGTCCAAAAAGCCCGCCAGGTCCTGATCGGACCGGCAGGCATTGAGAAGCACGAGGCAAGGAGAAGCCATGTCCAAGTCCGATCTGATCGTAGGTCTCGACATCGGCACCACCAAGATTTGCGCTGTGGTGGGCGAGGCCACGCCCGAGGGCGTGGATATCGTCGGTATCGGCACCAGCCCCTCCACAGGGCTGCGCAAGGGCGTGGTGGTGAACATCGAGCAGACCGTCCAGTCCATCAAGAAGGCGCTGGAAGAGGCGGAGCTCATGGCCGGCTGCGAGATCAGGTCGGTCTATGCTGGCATCGCCGGCAGCCATATCAAGGGATTCAACAGCCATGGCGTCATTGCCGTCAAGGGCGGCGAGGTGGGCGAGAAGGATGTGGAGCGGGCCATCGACGCCGCCAAGGCCGTGGCGATTCCCCTGGACCGCGAAGTCATCCACATCCTGCCGCAGGAATATATTGTGGACGACCAGCGCGGCATCGCCGATCCGCAAGGCATGAGCGGCGTGCGGCTGGAGGTGCGGGTGCACATCGTCACCGGCGCCGTGACCAGCGCGCAAAATATTGTTCGCAGTTGCCATCGATCAGGGCTTGACGTGGCGGACATTGTGTTGGAATCACTTGCGTCTTCCAAGTCTGTTTTGACGGCGGAAGAACGCGAGATCGGCGTGGCCCTGGTGGACCTCGGCGGCGGCACGACGGACATTGCCGTCTTTGCCAACGAATCCATCAAACATACCGGCGTGTTGGCCCTTGGTGGCACCAACATGACCAACGACATCGCCTTTGGCTTGCGCACGCCCATGGCTGCGGCGGAGAAGATCAAACTTCGCTATGGTTGCGCCCTGGCAGACCTGGTGAAGAAGGATGAAACCATTGACGTCATGAGCGTTGGCGGGCGAGAGTCCCGACGGCTCTCCCGTCGGGTGCTGGCCGAGATTTGCGAGCCGCGGATGGAAGAGATCCTCTCCCTGGTGGATCAGGAACTCATCCGCTCCGGCTACAAGAACATGATCGGCGCGGGCGTGGTGCTCACTGGCGGCACGGCACTCATCGAGGGCTGTCAGGAGCTGGGCGAACAGATTTTTAACCTGCCCACCCGGCTGGGATACCCCCAGCACGTGGGCGGGCTCAGAGACGTTGTGAACAGCCCCATGTACGCCACGGCGGTGGGGCTCTTGATGTACGGCGCGGAGAAAGAGGGGTTGGAACACAAGTTCCGCATCCGCGACGCAAACGTCTTCAACCGCATTCTGGGGCGGATGAAGAAGTGGTTTTCGGATATCTCATAAGGTGAATTCTGGGGAAACAACGTGCAGCTTGGGGATGTTTTGGAGGGTCTTATGGAGTTTCAAGAGCTTGAAGGCGAACAGATGGCCAAAATTAAGGTCATCGGCGTGGGAGGCGGCGGCGGAAACGCCGTGAACAACATGATCGCGTCGGCCTTGAAAGGTGTTCGCTTTGTGACGGCCAACACGGACATTCAGGCCCTGGCGCGTTCCAAGGCTGAGTTCAAGATCCAACTGGGGGAAAAGCTCACCAAGGGCCTGGGGGCCGGCGCCAATCCCGAAGTGGGGCGCGATGCCACCCTGGAGTCCATGGACCAGGTCAAGAAAATCATCGGCGATGCGGACATGGTCTTCGTCACCGCCGGCATGGGCGGCGGCACCGGCACGGGCTCCGCGCCCGTCATCGCGCAGTGCGCCAGGGACCTGGGGGCCCTGACCGTGGGCGTGGTGACCAAGCCCTTCTATTTTGAAGGCAAGAAGCGCAAGGAATCCGCCGAGCGCGGCATTGCCGAACTGCGCCAGCACGTGGACAGCCTCATCACCATTCCCAACGACCGGCTGCTGGCCCTGGCCGCCAAAAAGGCCACCTTCATCGAAATGCTCAAGAAGGCGGACGAAGTGCTGTACTACGCCGTCAAGGGCATCTCGGACCTCATCATGCTGCCCGGCCTCATCAACCTGGACTTCGCCGACGTGAAGGCCGTGATGGGCGAAATGGGTCTGGCCATGATGGGCACGGGCATTGCCCGGGGCGAAAACCGCGCCCGCGAGGCGGCCATGAAGGCCATCACCAGCCCGCTGCTGGAGGACGTGTCCATCGAAGGCGCCAAGGGCGTGCTCATGAACATCACCTGCGGCCCGGATTTGACCATCGACGAAGTGAGCGAGGCGGCGTCCACCATCTCCGAAGCCGCCCACGAAGACGCCCGTATCTTCTTCGGCACGGTCTTCGATCAGGACTCCACGGAAGAAATGCGCATCACCGTCATCGCCACGGGCATCGAAACTGCGGCGGAAATGGCGCATGTGGCCATGCCGGGCATGGCGCAGGGGCTCACCCGCGCCCAGTTGCAGCAGGCTCGCGAGGGCGGGCAGGGCGGCAATGTCACACCCTTGCGCGGCGCCAAACCGCCGGCGCGTCCGGCCCCGCAGCCCCCGGTCCGTGGCGGGTACGGCGGGCAGGGCGGTCCGGGTGGCCCGGGTGGTCCGGGCGGTGGCAACGGCTCGGCCATGGCGCACGAAGGGCTTTCGCCCATGACGCCGGGTCTCAAGGCCCGCAAGCAGGCCGGCCTGGAGGACGAATGGTCCATTCCCGCCTACCTGCGCTATCGCAAGGGGCAGGAAGACGCCCATCTTGGACCCATGGGCTCTCACGCCCCGGGGGAGGATGATTTCGTGTTCGATGAAGACGAATTCGAGATTCCCTCGTTCATCAGGAAGCAAGCGGACTAGGCTCCCCACCTGGTACCGCGTGCCTTGGGACCCCTGGTCCCAGTCGCACTCCATACCCCCATCCCCCCGATTCGGCTTGAAGGAGCGGCCCCCCAGACCGTTCCTTCAAGCCCGGGCCGGAGCCCTGCCGGCAGCGTTCAGGCGGCCGCGGCCCGCAAGCGATGTCCACGTTCAGCGGTGAAGTTTCCTTGAAAAGAGCTCTCGGGGGAAACCCTTTCTGAAGAAAGGTTCTTCCGCCCTTCAAGGACTGGCCTCCTTTCCAAAAGACTTTTTATGGTGAGTCAAGGTCACTAGTAAAGTTTTGGAAGGGGAGAGCGCGAGAGGGGAGAACCTTTTTCCAAAAGGTTTCCCCCCTCGCAAAGATCTTCCTCAAGAATAAAATGCGCTAGTGCTTCTCGCCCATGTCGGTCATGGTCGCCTGGAGTTTGCGGGCCAAGTCGGCCAGGCTCTCCACATTGGCGTGCGAGTCGGCCATGGCGTCCACCACCTGGGTGGCGATGTCGGCAATCTCGCTGCTGGACCGGGTGATCTCGTCGCTGGCGGCGGATTGCTCCTCGCTGGCGGCAGCGATGCTCTGCACCTGGGCGGCGGTTTCTTTCACCAGATCGCGGATGGCGGTCAGGGAATCCCCGGCAGCGTGCACCTGGCTGGCCACGGCGCCGATGGTGCTGGCGTTTTCCTGGGTGGCGGCAATGCTGGTCCGGGTGCTGTTCTGGATCTGAGTAATGTAGCTGCCCACTTCCTTGGTGGCGTGCATGGTCTTTTCCGCCAGCTTGCGCACTTCGTCGNATGGCGGCGTTCAGGGCCAGCAGGTTGGTCTGGTCGGCAATGTCGTTGATCACAGTCATGATCTGCCCGATGCCCTCTGCCTGTTGCCCCAGCACGGACATTTCCTGCGCCAGCGTCTCGGATTTGGCATGCAGCCCGTCCATGGCATCCACCACCTGATGCACCATGGACGCGCCGGTGTTGGCCGTGTCCTGGGCTTCGGTGGCGCGGGTGGCGGCGTGGTTGGCGCTGGAGGCCACTTCCAGAATGGTGGCGTTCATCTGCTCCAGGGCGCTGGCCACCTCCTGGGCCCGGTGGCGCTGCTCGTCCGCGCCCTTGCCGGCGATCCGGGTCTGCTGCTCCAGCTGCGCGGAGGCCTCGGCCAGATCCGTGGCAATGCCGGCGGCCGCCTGGGCTGCCTGGGCCAGACGCTCTTTCTGGGCATTGATGGTGCGTTCGTTACGCACGGTATTGGTGAAGTCCATGATGGTGGTGAAGCCGCCAATGAGCTTGCCGTCCAGGTCCATGATGGGCGCGGAGGCTACGGAAATGTACTTGGTGTTGCCTTTCTGGGACACGACTTCCGTTTTGGCGAACTTGCGCTGACGCTCCGTGATGGCCTGCTCGGAGATGGTGGATCTGTTGTCGCCATAAAAGAACTGGGTAAAGGACCTGCCGTAATGGTCCTCAGGCTTTCCGGTATACTCCAGCAACTTGAGCAGGCTTTCATTCATCCATTTGATGCGGCCATCCTCGCACACCACCACCATGGGGGTGATGACGTTGGAGATGACGGCGTTGGAGAAGCCGACCTTCTCCTTGAGCACTGCCAGCATGTTGCGGATGGCCGCCTGCAGCTTTCCCGTCTCCAGAATGCATTCTGCGGATAAATCAACGTTCATATTGCCTGCAGCCACTTCCTCGGCGCAGTGGATCAGATGATCCAGCGGAGACAAGGCCTTGTGCAGCAGGCAATACGTCCCGAGAAGCACCACAATCACGGCTCCCAACACAATCAGGACGAGCCCCTCGCCACCAGATGCAGCCATGAGGCCCACAAGCGCGAGAATCGCCAGCCCCAGTGACAGTGCAACGCGTTTTAACATGAGTCTCCCCCTGAGCTTGAAATGGAATGGTGTGGCATGCAAAAAATGATCCAATCTAAACAATGCAGCAAGGCAAGGCGGATACAGAAAGGGCCTCTGTCCCGTCGGCAGCGTGATGGGGCATTACGACCCACTTGGCTTTGGTGGCCGTGCCCGGAAGCCGCTTTGTGTCGCGAGTGTCACTTCCCGGCGATCTGGATAATGGTGCACCAATCTTGAATAAATCTCAATGTGTCAAAAAGATCCAATGCATTTGGCGCAAGGGAGCGCTTTTGACACAAAGCTGTCACATCTGAGGCGGTTGCTCCGGCTGTGTACGTTTTGCATCGCAGCGGAGTGTCCCTGTCCGGGGGCATAATGTGCTGGCGATGCTAGAAATTGTTAAGAAAAGATTGAGCATTAATGAAGAATACGACCGCTGAAGACGCATCCTTCTTGAATATAATGATATTTTGAAAACTATCCATGTTGACAGCACCCTTTGTTTTCTCATAGGGTCTAGCGGGTATGGTTGCCAAGGTGGTGCATTCGCCGGTGCCCGCCAGTGTGTGCAAGGCTGTCGGGCGTTGTGCCGGCAGGCCGCCAGTGTGCTGAATCCGCCAGCATGGCTGCTGTTGATGTGAGGAGCCGTCTCAACGCCATGGATCCATCCCGCCCCGCCGTATCCACCAGCATGCATGCTCAGAGCCCGCATCTCGACCGGCTTATGAGCATCATTTGCAGCGTCTTCGACGCGTATTCCGCCGTGCTGTACCTGCAGGACCCTAAAGCGGCCGGGACGTACCGCATGGCTGCGCGGTTCAGCCTGGGGGATCGGCTCAATGTGGGGGCGATGGTTGCCCCTGGGCGCGGTCTGGCTGGCTGGGTGGTTCGGAACAATCAGCCGCTGCTGGTGAACGATCTGGTCAAGAAAAAGGGCAAGATCGAATACTACGACGAAGAAGAGCGCCAGCTCATCCGTGCTTTTATGGGCTGCCCCTTGCGCCAGGCCGAGGGCGTGGTATGCGTGGACTCCAAGCGCTCCCACTGCTTCAGCGAGAAGGACCAGAAAATCCTGCATCTGTTCACGGACCATGTGCAGTCCTTGCTGCATCAGTTTGAGGAAAGCGACGCCACAGTCTGCGACAATCGCTACTACCAGTGCCTGCAGCAGATTCAGGCCCTGCGCCGCCAGCTGAGCCGCTGGCCGGACTTCCTGCAGCAGACGCTGGCCCTGCTTTCCCAGACCACCGGATTCGAGCATGTGTTCCTGGCCGTGCGGGACTCCACCGGCGCGCATTACACGCTGGAAGGAACCACCAAACCCTTGCTGCCGCCGGGCAAGGAGATGGAATCGTTTGATTTTGGCATGGGGCTGGTGGGCTGGGTGTTCAAGAACAACGTCAGCTTTTTCACGGGGGAGCATGAGGCCACGGTGCAGCTCTCCCCGTTGTTCGGCAAGAAGATCAAGACACCGCCGGTCAAAAGCGCCGTGTGCCTGCCCCTGGTGGTGCACCGCATTGCCCGGGGAGTATTGGGGTTGGCGCATCCTGAGCCGGTGGTCATTGATGCGGCCATGAAGTCCTTTCTGCAAATGGTGGCCGATCAACTGGCGCTTTTTCTGGAAAACTTGTATCTCAAACACCGCCTGCAGGAGGCCCCCCGGGCCATTGCCCAGGCGAACCTGTTTTCCTGATTCTCACAGACGTCACCCTTGCGGCGCGGGCGTCCGCGCGGGACACGAATTCGCCCTGGAGCGTGTATGTTTTTCAACAGACTGCTGGGATTTTTGGGCAAGGATCTGGCCATGGACCTCGGCACGGCCAATACGTTGCTCTATACCCCCAAGCAAGGCATCGTGTTGAACGAGCCGTCGGTGGTGGCGTACGAGACCCCCAGCAACCGCATCATCGCCGTGGGGGCGTCCGCCAAGGAACTCGTGGGCCGCACGCCGGGCAACATCGTCACTGTCCGGCCCATGAAGGATGGGGTGATTGCGGATTTTGACGTCACCAAAGCCATGATCTCGTACTTCATCCACAAGGTCATCACCGGGCTCAAGTTCGTCAAACCGCGCATGGTCATCTGCGTGCCCACAGGCATCACGGCGGTGGAAAAGCGTGCCGTCATCGAATCCGGGCTGGATGCCGGGGCGCGGGAAGTCCTGATGATCGAGGAGCCCATGGCCGCGGCCATCGGCGCGGGGTGTCCCATCCATGAGCCCACGGGCACCATGGTGGTGGATATCGGCGGCGGCACCTCGGAGGTGGCGGTCATCTCCATGGGGGCCATTGCCTACGCAGAAAGCGTGCGCGCGGCCGGAGACTGGATGAACGCCACGGTGCAGCGCTTTTTTCAGGAACGACACCAGCTGTTCATCAGCGAAAACATGGCCGAGGCGGTGAAAATCGGCATCGGCTCTGCCTACCCGCTGCCCGAGCCGCTCAAGATGAACGTGCCCGGCAAGGACGTGATTGGCGGCGGCCCCAAGTCCGTGGTCTCCACAGACGAGGAGATCCGGCAGGCCTTGCAGGAGCCGGTCAAGACCATCGTGCGCGCCGTGCGCAAGGCTCTGGAAAAGACCCCGCCCGAGCTGGTGGTGGACGTGGCCCGCAACGGCATTCTTCTGGCCGGGGGTGGGGCGCTGCTCAAGGGCCTGGATCAGCTCATCCAGCGCAACACCAACATTCGCGTGAATGTGGATGACGACCCCCTGACCACCGTGGTCCGCGGCACAGGCCGTTCCCTGGAAGACATGCAGCGCTACAAAAACGTGTACATCAACTGATGTCCATGCTGGCTTCGGAGTCTTCCATGCAGTCCCTGACGTCCGGACTTCTGGACAGTGTGCGCCAGGCCGGTGCGCTCATCCGCGAGGCGTGGCGCACGCCCAGCACCGTGCAGCACAAGGGACGCATCGACCTGGTGACCGAGACGGATCTGGCCGTGGAGGCCGCCCTCAAGGTCTCCCTGGCGCAGGTGTATCCCGGGGCCGCCTTTCTGGCTGAGGAAAGCGCCGAAGACCTGGACCGCGCCGCCCTGCTGGCCGGGCCCTGCTGGGTGATCGATCCCCTGGACGGCACCACCAATTTTGCCCACCGGCTGCCCTTTGTGGCGGTATCTGTGGGATTGTGGACAGGAACAGGCGTGGATCTGGCTGCAGTGTACAATCCCATGCTGGACGACATGTTTCACGCCGTGCGCGGCGGCGGGGCCTTCCGAAACGGGGCGCCCATGGCCGTCTCGGCAGCGCGGCAACTGCAGGATTCCCTGGTTTGCACGGGCTTCCCCTATGCCTCGGCCGACGACCCGGCCCTGGCCGCCCGCATTGCCGCCTGGATCCAACGCATGCTGGCCGCCACCCGGGGACTGCGCCGCTACGGGGCCGCCTCGCTGGATCTGGCCTATGTGGCTGCCGGACACTACGAGGCCTTCTATGAACTGGGCCTCAAACCCTGGGATGTGGCCGCGGGCTGGCTGCTGGTGGAAGAAGCCGGCGGCACGGTATCGCCCATCCTTGAGGATACCGCGTATTCCCTGGATTCGCCCTCCATCCTGGCCACCAATGGCCGCGTGCACCAGGCCATGCTGGACCAGCTCAGGGCGTGAGGAGCAGGCCCGCGGCGTTCTGGCTGCCAGGAAAAAGCTGGCCACGCTCGTGCAGATGCACCAGCCCGGGCGTGAGGACGTCCACATAGTCCCGGATGAGGTAGTCCATTTCGTCCGCATCCACAAACATGCCGCCGTCCAGCTCGGCAGGATTGGGGCGCGGCACGGCATGCACCCGGCCGACGGTGAAGACGGTGACGAATTCGTAGCCGGTCAGCGGCGTGGCCGGCACCTGCAGCCTGCCCATCAGCCGCTCCGCCTGGATGTCCAGCTCCTCGAACAGCTCGCGCCGGGCGGCGTCCTCCAGGCTTTCGCCGGCCTGCACGTGCCCGCTGGCGGAGACGTCCCACCGGCTTGGGTACACGGCTTTGGTCCGGCTGCGCTGCTGCAGATAGAGCTTGCCCTGCGGGTTGTACACCAGCACCAGCACGCTGCGGTGAAAGAGCTGCTGGGCATGCACCACCGGCAACGGCATGACGGCCAGGGGCCTGTTGCGGAGATCCACCACCTCCACCAGCTCGGCGCCGGGGTTGCGGGCCAGCCAGGCTGCGGGCGCGCCCGAAGCGATCATTGCAGGCAAGACGCCGGCAGGGCCGGCAGCAAGGGAATGTTCCATGGAAGCACTTCCTGATCTGGAATCTGTTGCATTGACGCTAGAACGTCTGGGCCCGACAGACGTGCTCCAGTTGGCCGCGCTGGAGCGCATCTGCTTTGCCTGCCCCTGGAGCGAAGCCCAATACGCCCAGTTGCTGGAAGACTCCCGGGTGCGGGTGGTGGGGGCCAGCCATGGCGACGTGCTGGTTGCGTACTGCTCCTTTTACCACGCCGGGGATGAGATGGAAATCCTCAACCTGGCCACCGCCCCGGACTGGCGGCGTCGCGGTCTGGGCCGGCGCCTGCTGGCCTTCGTCTTGCGTATTGGCCAGCAAATGGGCATAGAACAGGTGGTGCTGGAGGTGCGCGTCACCAACACGGCCGCCCGGGCACTGTACGACGGCATGGGCTTTGTCCAGGTCGGCGTGCGCAAGGGCTACTACCCGGATACCGGCGAGGACGCCCTGGTGCTTGTCCGCGCGCTGCACGGTGCGGACGGTCATTCCACATGCAACGACCATCGAGGAATCCATGAAAAAGCTGATGGCGGCAAACTGGAAGATGTACAAAACCCGTGAAGAAGCGGCCATGACCATCGCCGCGCTCATGCTGGCCGTGGGCATGCCGCCTGCGGACAGGGAAGTTCTTGTTTTCCCACCGTTTACAGCCATTGAGTGCGTGAGCGCCGGCATTGGCGACGCCGACGGCTATGCCGTGGGCGGGCAGGATGTGTACCCGGCTGCCGAAGGGGCCTTCACAGGCGAAATCTCCCCGGCCATGCTCAAGGATGCCGGCGCCACCTGGGCGCTGACCGGCCACTCCGAACGCCGGCACGTTCTGGGTGAATCCGACGAGCTCGTGGGGCGCAAAACAGCCTTTGCCCTGGAGCAGGGGTTGCATGTGGTGCTGTGCATCGGGGAAACCCTGCAGGAACGCGAAGCCGGCCAACTGGCCGCCGTGCTCGCCCGACAGCTGGAAACCGGCCTGGCCGGCGTGCCCAAGGACGTTGCTGTCGCCAATTTGGCCATCGCCTATGAACCGGTCTGGGCCATCGGTACCGGCAAGGTGGCCGGCCCGGCGGAAATCCTGGACGCCCACGCCACAGTGCGCCGCCAACTGCAACAATTGCTGGCTACTGGAAGCGAGTTGCGCATTCTGTATGGTGGCAGCGTCAAGCCGGAGAACACCGCCGAGATAATTTCTCTTGACAACGTGGACGGCGTATTGGTAGGAGGTGCCTCTTTGCAGGCGGAAAGCTTCAGCCGAATTGTGCTGGCCTGAGCCCGCACCGCAAGGCCTCACCCCATGACACGGACATATTGATGGAAACCTTGGTCCTCACACTGCATATCATCGCCTGCCTGGTGCTTATCGTCCTGGTGCTCTTGCAGTCTGGCAAGGAAGGCATGGGCGTGATCTTTGGCGGCGGGTCCAGCTCCCTGTTCGGCGGCTCCGGCGCGGGCGGGTTGTTGGTGAAAATTACCGCCATGGCCGCAGCAATTTTCTTGACAACCTCCCTCGGTTACAATTATTTGAATAAATCCGGCCGCAATGACGACGGCAGCGTGATGGATGCCGCCATCGTCAGCACGCAGGGTGCGCCTGAAAACGCGACCATGCCTCCCGCCGGCCTGCTCATTGAAGAAAAAGGCGCTGCACCGGACTTCTCCGTCAAGGAAAGCTCCGAAGCCGCTGCGCCAGCTCCCATGCCTCCGGCTGCTGCGTCCAACCAGACACAGTAGTTGACGAGTGCCGAAGTGGTGGAATTGGTAGACACGCTATCTTGAGGGGGTAGTGGACACCTGTCCGTAGGAGTTCGAGTCTCCTCTTCGGCACCATCTTTCAAAAAGCCGCCTGCAACTGCTGCAGGCGGCTTTTTGTATGGCCTCTCCCGCACGTTGCGCGGCATGCCTGCCTGCTGTCGCGGGCCGAAGGCGTCTGGCATATGTTTGTGGCCGGTTTTCGCCATGACGCACACGGAGTATTACGCTATTTTACCAGATGCTGCCTTGGCGCTTTGCGCCGAGTCGAGTATGCAAGCCTTGAAGCAGCGCCCCCTGGCCTGTTCCAGGGCTGACTCCCTGACGCGCGCGTCGCGTTTCGGTCGGATGGTTCTCATCTGGCGCGCCGCTGGCGCATTCAGCCCTTTTTGCAACGGGTAGGCATGCCCCCCAGACGTTGGGGCAGCGTGCCGGCCATCTTTTCGCCCTTCTGGGCCGAGGTCGCATGAAAATTGCCAAAGTGCTTTTCCCCAGCGCATGCGTGGTTGTTGGTGCATGCCTGGCGGTGGCCGCGCTGGACCTGGCATTTCGGTGGTATGAATCGCACCACCTGATCCACAATCTTGAGGACCTGCCGGGGCCGTTCAACCTCCAGGAGCTGGGGTATCATCATCACGGTCAGCCGGTGCCCCGCAACAAGACGGCGGAGACCTTCCGCATCCTGAGCCTGGGCGATTCCTTTGCCCACTCCGTCACCACGTCGGAAAACACCTACGCGGCCATGCTGGAAGCGGCTCTCAACGAGACGGTGGCCTCCCGTCCGCAGGGGGCCCGCTCGGTGGAGGTGATCAATCTCGGCGTGCCGAGCGTCTCGTTTCCCGAGTACCTCAAGCAGGGCCGGCACTGGTCGCCGCTGCTAGAACACGATGCGGTGGTCCTCAACATTTATGCCGGCAACGACTTCCACGAGGCACGGGATGTGCCCCTCTCGACGGCGGTTCGGGAGCGGCTCAATGTCCAGGTGGGCCTGGGGACGCACATTCCGCGCACGCATCTCTTGCGGTTCATGGATTATCTGGCGGCGTTCGTGAAGTCTGGCACCATCCAGCCGCCGAAGGTCATGGATGCGCCGTCTGACTATGATCCTGTCCTCATCGGCGAGATGGATGCCGAAACCTACCGCATGGTCATGCTCATTGCCGCCAGGCGGTATGCGCCGGCGTTGCACGAGGAGTTTCAGCCCTCCCTGGCCTGGTGTCGGGAGGCCATGCGATTCCTGGCCGAGGAAGCCCGCCAGGGCCGGGTGGTGCGCATTCTGGTGAGCCCGCCGCATTTCTGGCATGATCCGCACTGGCTGCAGGAAGTGCAGCAGGCGCCGGAGTTTGCCGGCCAGCAACTGGACCCGGACCTGCCTGCGGTCCTGGTGCGTCAACTGGCTGCCGCCGAGGGGCTGGATCCCGACGTGGTGCTTGATCTGCAATCCGCCCTGCAGCAACGGGCGGCCGCCGGCGAGACGCTGTATCTGGGCACCAATTCGCATTGGACGGTGGCTGGCAACGCTGTGGCTGCCGACGTGCTGGAGCGCGCCTTTGCGCCGGTGCTGGCGGCCTGGCCGGGGAAGGCGGCGTTTTCCGCATCGCAGCTGGGGCTTGCTGCGGCTGCCCGCGCGGTGCAATAGGGCACGGTATCCTTGAAAGGAATGCTCGGGGGAAAACCGTTTTGAAGCACGGTTCTTCCCCCGGTCCCCCTTTCCAAAGACGTTGATTGTGATTCACAGCCACTCGCAACGTGTTGGAACGGAAGCGCGCGCGAGGGGAGAGCCTTTTTCAAAAGGGTTCCTCCCTCGCGCGGGCCTTTTTCAAGGGGACTGTGGGCCCCGTCGCGTCCTGTCGCGCCCCGTCGCGTTCTGTCACGCCGGGGACGCCAAGGCGTCCGTGTGTTACAGCGCTTTGGCGGCGGCCAGGGCGGCGGCGTAGTCCGGTTCCTGGGTCACTTCCTTCACCAGTTCATAATACGTGATGACGCCCGCGGCGTTCACCACCAGCACGGCCCGGGCCAGCAGCCGCAGTTCCTTGATGAGCAGGCCATAAGCCAGGCCCAGGGAGGCGTCGCGGTGGTCGGAGAGGGTCTTCACCTGGGCAATGCCCGCCGCGGCGCACCAGCGCTTCTGGGCAAAGGGCAGGTCCATGGACACGGTGAGCACGGGCATGTCGCCCAGGCCGCCCGCTTCCTGATTGAAGCGGCGGGTTTCCATGTCGCACACGGGGGTGTCCAGGGACGGCACGGTGGAGAGGATGAAGGCTTTGCCGGCAAGGGAGGCCAGCGTCACGGGGCTGAGGTCGTTGTCGAGCACGGTGAAGTCCGGGGCATTCATGCCCACGGTTACCGGGGTGCCCACCAGGGTGAGGGGATTGCCGAGAAAGGTGACGCCGCCGGGAAACTCTTGCATGGGTCATGCTCCTTATACGGATGGGATCCTGTGGAAGACCCCGCCGCACCAGGGCGGGGCCTGGACGGGAGCATAGCCTGTGGCGGATTTTTTTTCCAGTGCCGCCTGCACTGCTGCGAAAGAAAGGCTGTCAGGCGAGATCGGCCTTGGAGAGGACCATGATCAGCCGGCGGATGACGTCCACGTCAAAGCGGTCGCGGCGTTCCTTGAGCCAGCTCAGGGCCTCAAAGGGGGTCTTGGCGGGGCCTTCGGCTGTGGCGCGGGTGAGGTTCTCGTAGACGTTGCACAGGGAAAGGATCTTGACCGGCAGGGGGATGTCTGCACCGCAGATGCCGGAAGGGTAACCCTGCCCGTTTTCCATCTCGTGATGAAACAGGATGCACTGGATGGTGAGCTGGTGCAGGGGCAGGGATCCGGCCACCACCACGCCCAGGGTGGGGTGGCTGCAGGCCATGGCCATCTCCTGCGGGGTGCGCTCGGAGGGCTTTTTGGCAAAAATGAACTGGGGCAGCCGGATTTTGCCGATGTCATGAAAGATGGCGCCCAGGCCCAGGCCGGTGAGGGTCTCGTCGTCGAAGTGTTCGTAGGTCTGCGCCAGACTCAGGGCCAGGACCATCACGCCCAGGCTGTGGTGGTACTCGGAGTACCCGCGGGAGACATAGGAGGCAATATTTTTCAAGGCATCAGGATTTCTGATGAAGTCCGTCGAGCTTTGCACCATGTGCTCCACCCGGGCAAAGCGTTTCCCGGCCAGGGAGCGCGAGAGGCGTTCCTGATAAATATCCTTGACCAGCCCTGCGGCGGACTGACCCCAGAGCAGGGCGCGATCGTCCACGGGAATGCCGTCGTCATCCAGCATTTTCGGCAGGTTGCGGTGAAGGTATTCCTCGTAGAACTTCTTTTCGTGGGCGTGGATGTAAAGCCGGTGAATGCCCATGGCGGCAAGCCGGTCCCGATGCGCAGGGGTGAACTGTTCGCCACGGCGGCAATACAGCAGCAGCCTGTCCTGGTGGCGCAGCATGACGGAGAACCCGCCAGTGGTTTGAGGCAGGATGGCATGCGGAGATATTTCTACCACCGAAACTTCGTCGTATTGCTGGTCCTTCACCATGCGCGCGGGTGCCTGCAGTTTGGCGATTGGTTGTGGATGTGCCATGGTCAACTCGGATGGCAGGCACTGCCGGCACAGCCGGTCAGGACCTTTTTGCGTTCCGGGTTTTTTGCTGCCGTGTCCTTGTGGCAGGCAAGGCAGCTTGGTGCAGCAGCCGCACCGGGACCATGCACGATCTTGTAAAACGATTTTTCGGATTTGTCTTTGGCGTCGAACACATCGTGGCACCCGGCTTCGGAACATTTGGGCATGGGGTTTTCCCCATCCCATGGGTGATGACACGTACGGCACTCCAGCGCGCCATGGGCGGCATGAGGGAAAACCACCTCTTTTTTCAGGTATCGCAGGGTCAGGGGCGAACTGGGGGATTGGGGAGCCGCCACAGCTCCCACAGCAGCGGCCAGCAGCACCACGCTGAGTACGAGGCAAGCCGGCAGCGCATTCGGCATAATCCACCATCCTGAGCGAAGATAGTAACGGGACATCCAACCTATACACGCGCTGCGAGATAAAGGCAATCAACGCCGGGGGGCTGCGGCGGGAAATCTGCGGGATAGTTGGCGCAAAAGGCCCTAAGCAGGCTAAAACAGTGCCCTCAGGGCGCCGGTGGGCGAGGCCTATGGCGCTTGAATTTGGGGGAGAAACCGGATGCTGCGGGTGCGGTCGATGAGCTTGGGCAGCTTGCGTTCCACAATTTCCATAATCAGCAATGAGGGTTGCTGCTTCTCTATGAATGCGGGATCAAGGCTTTGGTTCTGGGGAGTGGTGATGATATCAAAATCCTGTGCCAAAAACTCCGGCAGGAACACAGAGAAGGAATCGCCGTAGAGCACAACGCGAGGCCGCTGCACACCGGCAGCAACAGCCGTGGCGTTGCGATCGTGCAGCGGAGTCAACTGCATGTTCACATCCTGCACATCGTCAGCCAGGATGACCATATGCGCCAGGTCGCCGCCATTGCGGGGGATTTCCGTCACGGTGTAGTCCGAGAGCTGCAGCGGAGCCCAGATGCCATCCTTGCCGGCTGCCGTCAGACGGGGGGCCATCTGTTCCTGCAGCAGTTGCGTGGCGTACATGGCGCCCAGACTGGTCCAGTGAGAGTCGGTCTTGTAGTAGATGCGTTCCTGTTTGTGCGCCAACAGTCGGGGCGTCGGGTCCACCACCAGGGGGGTGGCGTGCTGGCGCATGTGTTCCATGAAGATGGCCAGCCGGTTGGGCCGGGGCACCGGGCCAAGGCCCGGCGGCAACTTCTCTGGAAAAATCATAGACTTGTTGGGCGCAATGAGCAGGGCGAACACAATGCCGCGGGCACGGCACCATTCGTCCCAGGCATTGAGATTGACGGTAATTTCCGCCAATTCTGCCTGGGTCAATAGGGTGGTTCCCCTATATGAGGCGATGGGGTCAATGGTGGGATCTGCGTCGGTGAAAAACA
Source organism: Megalodesulfovibrio gigas DSM 1382 = ATCC 19364 (assembly GCF_000468495.1). Lineage (NCBI taxonomy): Bacteria > Pseudomonadati > Thermodesulfobacteriota > Desulfovibrionia > Desulfovibrionales > Desulfovibrionaceae > Megalodesulfovibrio > Megalodesulfovibrio gigas. The sequence continues at coordinate 358,215 of NC_022444.1, read as the reverse complement.
GCCAGCCATCGCGTCCGAAGACCACCTTATTTACCTGGATGGCCCCCAGCAGGTGGTATTTGGCCAGCACGTAGGCCCGGATCATGGTGGCGCGCAGGCCAAAGTGGTCGCTGTACCAGCGGTCGAACTGTTTGGGCAGTCGCGACAGGTCGCGCATGGTCTGCGGAAAGGCCGGCAATTCGGCTTTCAGCCGCAGCTCGAAGTCGCTTCGGTGCAGCTCCACCCCGCTGAATTGCATTATGCTGGGCGCGAGCAGCGCCAGAAGAAACATGGCCGTCAGCGCCCATTGCATATGCCGGGCAAGCGGGGAGAGCGGGGTGACGTGCTGGGACTGCATCGTTTAAAACCGGAAGTAGATGAAGGGGTTGTACGTGGAAACCGCCGCCTGCAGCACCGAGAGCAGGAACACGCCGGTCAGCATGGCAAAGGCGATCACTTGCGGTGCAAGACGGGTCTGGCCGAGCTGGCAGAGCCGGCGGAACTGCACATTGGCAACCGGCGTGGCGAACAATGCGCCCAGAACAAGCGCACCGATGAGCTCGCCATGCAGATACTGCGAGGCGGTGTGGAGCACCTGATCCGCCGCGTTGCCCCCGACCATGGCCTGCAGGTAGCGCAGTGCCTGGGGCAGTTCCTCAATGCGGAAAAACACCCAGCCCACCATCACCACCACCAGGGCGTACAGGTGCCGGATGGGCCGCCATATGCGCTTCAGCAAGGCGCCCAGGAAGGCCCGCTCCAGGATCAGGAAGACGGAGTAATACAGGCCCCAGATCAGGAAGTTCCAACTGGCGCCGTGCCATATCCCGCACAGGGTGAATACGGCGAACAGGTTGAAATATGTGCGAAACGGCCCGCGGCGATTGCCCCCCAGCGGGATATACAGATAGTCCCGGAACCAGGTGGACAGGGTGATGTGCCAGCGCCGCCAGAATTCCTGGATGCTTTGGGAGATGTAGGGATAGTCAAAGTTTTCGGGAAACTTGAAGCCGAACATGGCCCCCAGGCCGATAGCCATGTCTGAATATCCGGAAAAATCGAAATATATCTGCAATGTGTAGCAGATAATGCCCAGCCAGGCAATGCCGGGACTCATCTCCGCAATCGGCAGGGCCATCACCTGATCCGCCAGGGCCCCCAGCGTGTTGGCCAGCAGCACCTTCTTGCCCAGGCCCAGGATGAAGCGCTGGATGCCATACGCCCAGCCGTCCAGGGAAACCTGGCGGTGCTCCATCTCCCTGGCCACATCCTCATACCGCACAATGGGGCCGGCAATGAGCTGCGGAAACAGCGAAATATACAGACCCACGCGGAAGGGGTTGCGTTGCGGCGCGCTGTGGCCGCGGTATACATCCAGCAGGTACGACATGCCCTGGAACGTGAAAAAGGAAATGCCGATGGGCAGATGGACGGCTTCTTCCTGGATCAGCAAGGGGGCGTAGCCCAGGGCGCCAGCCAGCTCATTGGCATTGGCCAGCAGGAAATTGAAGTACTTGTAATGCAGCAGCAGGCCCAGATTTGCCGCCAGGGTCAGCCCCAGCAGCCACTTCCGGCTGGCGTCGTCGCTGCCGCGCGGGCAGGTGCCGGCAGGCGCCAGGTACAGGCCTGCGGCCCAGTTCAGCAGGATGGACACCACCATCAGCCAATAATGATACGGTTCGCCCCAGGCGTAAAAACCCAGGCTCGCTACCAGCAAAAACCCGTTGCGGGCCTGCCGCGGCAGCAGCAGCGTACCGAGCAGCACAAGGGGGAGAAACAGGAACAGGAACAGGGGTGAGCTGAAAACCATAGTAGTAATGCCGGAGGGGATGCAATGGAAGGGAACGCAACGGCAGGCCTTCTACGCGAAACCGCGGCGATTGGCAATGTCGCCCAGGCCGTAATTTTTCTTGCAACGCCAAACGTTTTGGCATAACAATGGGCGCACTGGAAACTGGTTTTCTATGTCTTTTTCTGCAGTTGTACAGGGGGGCGTTCATGCGGGTGCTGGCACTTGGCATTCTCCTGATCCTCGGCTTCGCGTTGCCGGCATGGTCTTTTTCGTTCTCGCAAGCCGAACGGCAGGATCAGGCGGCAGATCAGGCGCGTGCGGAACAAATCATGGCCCAACTTTCGACGCCATGTCGCAACAGCTTGAAAGGCCAGAAGATTGCCGTGCTGATCGCCGAGCGCCACGGGGGGAATCTGCAGACGGGCAGCAGTAGTCACGGTCTGCTGCATGAAGCCCTCAACGCGCGCCTGCAAGCCCTTGGGCTGAAAACCTATTCCCAGGCGCAAATCAACTCCCAGATAGCAGCGGCACAGGTGCGCGCTGTGCTGAACAATGATCCGGACGCGGCGCTTTCGGCGGCGAGTCGCCTTGGCGCGGCGTTTTTCCTCAAGGGCGTCATCTCTTCGCGGGCCAACCATGCCATGAGCATGAACGTCAAGGGCGCGCAGATGAATGTGAACGACGTGTCCGTCACCATCCAGCTGACGTTGACGCGCGGCGCAAAGCTCATCTCCCACGTCTCCACCACTGAATCCTCCTGGGCCGGCGCAGATACCATGGGCGTGGCGCTTGACATTGTGGAGCGGCAGGCAGCGTCTCTTATTGCGCAGCTCTATCAGGATTTTTGCACGCAGGGCGGAAAATGACATGAGTATTCCACAGCCTGTCCGCTTCGCCGGGAAAATGGATTGTTGCAGGGTCGGGTGGCTTGCCGTTGGCGTTGGGCTGTTGCTGTGCCTCCTGGCTGGGCCCGCGTTTGCCAAACAAAAGGCCCCTGTGGCCGCGCCGACAGCCGTGGAGAGCGCCACCCTCATCGTCTCGGTCGAGGGTCTGGCTGATCCCAATGCAGACACGTATCAGCGCGACAAGGGACTCATGCTTGAGGACCTGCGCCGCGACGCCAAATCCCAGTGCCTGGAAAAGGCTGTGGGGGCGTATGTGGAAACGCATACGCTGATGGAAAACTACACCCTCATCCGCGATCAGGTCCTGAGCCGCAGCCAGGGGCTCATCAAGCAGGTGCTCAAGGAAAGCGATCCCTGGATCGGCGAGGACGGCTTTGCGCATTTGCTCATGAAATGCGAAGTGTATGTCGGCAGTGTGCAGGAGGCCTTGCAGCAGACTTCCCGCATGGAGCGGCGCATGTTGCTCAAGGAAGTGGGCGACCCTCGCATCTCTGTGGCCATTTTTGTCCGCGATGCAGACCGCAGCACCGATACGGAAGTGATCCGGTCCGACATTGCAGAAAACATCCTCAAGGAACGGATTCAGGGCTTCGGCTATCGCGTCTGGTCCGAAGAGATGGCCACCACGCTGGAGGCCGAGTTGCTTTCCAAGTCCACGGCGGAGAATCAGGTGCAGACCACCGTCGCGGCCAAACGCAGCATGGCCGCGGATTTCTTCATCAAGGGCGAGGCCAAATTCAAGCAGATCTCCGTGAAGCTGCCGCCGTCCGGCGTCACCATCACCAAGTATGCCCTGACGTCGTGGTCGGTGAAATGCATCGATACGCGCACCGGCGAGGAGCTGCTGTACAACAATCAGGTGCCCAAGAAGCAGACCTGGCCGGATGAGGATCAGGCCATCGAAGCCATCGGGCAGCTGATCGGTGCGGAGTTCTCCAAGGAGTTCTTCGAGCGGCATCTGCAAGCACCGTCGCATATGTATCAGCTGGAAGTATTGGGCCTGCCCAACTACGAAACCGGCCAGTTGCTGCGCAAGGAATTTATCGGGCTGCGGCCAGTGCTCAACATTGACTTTCGGAATTTCGACAAGAACGGCCTGTCGCTGTACGAAGTGGAGTTCACCGGGGGGCGCACCAATTTCAATGATCTGGTGCACACGTCCATCCTGGGGCCGCTGAACAAAAAGATCGGCCAGGCGGCATTCTCGCTGGAGTCTGCGCAGGGTCAGGTGGTGCGTCTTGCGTTCAAGAGCACGATGACGGCGGAGGAAATTTCACAACGACTCAATGGCACGGCGCCGAGTCAGTTGGTGGAGGCTGCGCCGGAACGGCTGCGCGACCTGATCAAGAGCGAACAGACCATGCAAAAAGTGGCGGAAGTGGCCCCCGAGGCGGTGAAAAAGCTGGAAGGCGCCGCAACGCCATCAGCCTCTTTGGATGCGGTGAAGAGTTTTTAGTTGACGTTGGTGCAGGTGGTTTTTTTCGATCATCATACCATTACACGGGAGATGAACCACGTGATGAAGCTACGCTATTTGATTCTTGTCGGGCTTGTGCTGGGGAGTCTTGCACTGGCGGGCTGCCAGGGCACTGCATCGCAGCAGGCACATGCCCAGGCCGATCAGGCCATGTATCAGCCCGTCACGTATGCCAATCAGAATGTGCAGGGCCCTGCCCTCGTGGTAATTCCTGGCGAGTTCAAGTCGGTCAACGTCAGCTTTGCCAACAAGATCACCCCCAACAACATTGCCGACTGGGGCGAGCTGGAACTTTCCAAGGCCAACTTTCAGGTGCTCGAGCGCACGGACCTTGGCCCCATGCTCGAAGAAGTGGCCCTGGCAGCCAACATGGGCGACGTGAGCGGCCTCAGCAAGTTCCGCAAGGGGAAATTTGAAACGACCCGGTGGTTTGTGAAGTTCGATATCCTCAAGGCCGAGCCGGTTGCCTCCGTGCAGCAGGGCTTCGACGGCCGGGCCCTGGCCGGCATCGCAGGCGGCATCCTCGGGCAGACCGTGGGCTACGGCGCAGGCGTCGCCGCGGAGGCCGGCGTCGGGTCCGTGCATTCCAGCGAGGCCGCGGGCATCTGGATTGTGGGGATGCGCTACAAAATCCTGGACGCCTCCACGGGCCAGCAAGTCTCCACCGGGTATTTCGAGGAAAAGATGGAGATTGGCGCAACAAGCGGCGGCGCGCTGGGATTCTCCAAGTCTGAACAACATGGCGTGACGTTGGACACCATGTCACAACGCCTGGTGCAACGGGCAGTGCAAGAGATCGACAGAAAGAAATAACAATCCCGCAACACGCCAGCTCCGCAAGGGCTGGCGTTTTTTGCAGACAAGGACTTCATTATGCGCACTCGGAACATGTTGCTCCCTTTGATGATGCTGGCGCTGTTGTCGCTGGTTGCATGCAAACAGCAAACCGTCGTGGTGCAGCAACCCGTTGGGCCCACTCCAATGGAGTATTTCAATACGGGCTTGAGCTACTACAATAACGGGCAGTACGTCCCTGCCGCAGAGCAGTTCGAGTTTGCCGTGTCGCTGATGCCGGGCATGGTGGATGCACACTACTATCGCGGCATGTGCTACATGCAGCTCAACCAGATTTTGCGGGCGGAAGAAGCCTTCAAAATGGCGTTGCGCTACAACCCCAATCATCTGTTGACCCGCGAGGCCCTGGGGCTGTTGTATTTCAACTCCGGGAATTACCTGGCCGCCAAGGCCGAGCTGGAAGCCGCGCGCGCGCTGAACAGCGTCTCGCCCGTTGTCTACTATTGCCTTGGCAGGCTGTACATGCAGGAGCGCAACTGCAAGGAAGCCATCCTCGCCTTCGACAAGGCCCTGCGCCTGAATCCGGGCTATGCCGAAGCCAGCGCGGAACTGGCCCGGGCCAAGGCCATGTGCGGCGGCGGCGTCAAGAAGCCCTCGCAGCCGCCCGTGCGTGAGGAGAAATCCTTCAAGGGTGGCGCCAAGGCCCTGGATCCGAGCGAGTTCTAGGCAACGTCATGGGAAGAGTCCACCATCTGCTCCTCGCGTTGCTGATGTTGGCGTGTCTTGGCGGGGGCATCCCCTGCGCCGGCATTGCCCAGAACGCAGACCTGATGCAGCAGCATGCGCAACGCAAGCGGCTGGCCCGGGACATGGTGCTTGAGAACCTGCGCGCCAGGGGTCTGTTGCCTGCCGACGGGGTGGTGGAGTTCTCCGCGCGGAGCGTGCCGGATCCCACGGACCCTTCCCGACTGCAAATCCAGATTGATTCCCTCCGGATTCTTCCGCTGCCGGGCGCGCCACGTCCGGGTCCGGCAGCGGAAAATGGCGGGAGGGCGCAGCCGTTCACTGCGCCGATGCAGCCATCTGCCCTGACGCGAGTCATCGAATACATGGAATTGGACATCCCGGTGCAGCAGGAGCCGGAAGTGCGTTGGCAGCATTCCTTTCGCATCAGGTCCGGCGCAGTGCAGGACGACTTGCCCGGCATTGCGCCGGGTGCGCCTGCCGTCCCGCCCTCGGGTGCGCCGAAAGCGCCTGCCGTGGTGGAACCGCCGCGCGACAACCCGCCTGCGCAGGACAACGCGCCTGCACAGGAGAAGGCCGCCGACGGCCCCTGGTACAAACAAATCCAATAGCATTTCAGATGCGGGGAGAAAGTACATGATCCGCAGCATGATCCTTTGTTGCCTGGCCCTGGTTCTTGCCATGGCTGCGCCGTGCGCGGCGGCCAATAAGGAACTGATGTCCGTGAAGATGGCCAAGCAGGACCTGACGCGCAATCTTGTGGAATCCGTGGTGGGCTTCAAGGTCAAGAGCGAGTCCCAGATGGGCTTGACGGAAGATCCCAACTATCAGGTGCAGAGCAAATCCGCCGCCGCCATCAAGGGCGTGAAGGTGGACAAGATGATCTACGACCGGGAAAAGGACATTGCCCTGGCCTTCGGACACATCGACCTCGGCGCCATCACCAACGTGCTGGGCGAGCGCATCAATTTCAAGAACGTCACCGTGCGGTCCATCGGCTTTGGCTCCATGACCCAGGCTTCCCGCCAGCCGCTCATGGCCCTCAGGGCGGCCCTGCTGAACGCCTATGACGAAATGGCCGCCCTGCTGGTGGGCGAAAAACTGCTCTCCAAAAGCCGCACCGAGAATTTCCTGCTGACCGAGGACATCAACCACGCCAAGGTCTGCGCTGCCGTGTTCGGGGCCTATATCCCGGATATCGATCTGAATTCCCCCAACCGCGGCTGGGGCTGGGATGAAAGCGGCAATGCCTTTGTGCGGCTGCAACTGGATGTGCGCACCGTCAAGGACGTGCTGGGCAACCGGTTGCGGTATGCCGATGGCGATCAGATTGTGGAAGTGCTCGGCCAGGGGTCCCAGACGGACGACCTGAACCCCACCGCCGGCAGCATGGTCCAGCCTCCCAGGGCGAAGCCGCAGTACCAGAGCCTGGACGTGCCCGGCGCAGGGCCCGCCGCGCCCGGCGTTGCGCAGTAGCGCATTTTACTTTTGAAAAAGGACACTGCGAGGGGGGGGATCTTTTTGCAAAAGGTTCTCCCCTCTCGCGCTCTCCCCTTCCAAAACGTTCATAGTGACCTTGCATCACCATAACAATCTTTGGAAAGGGGGCCTCTCTCGAAAGGGGGGAAGAACCTTTCTTTAGGAAGGTTTTCCCCCGAGTGCTCTTTTCCAAAGCAACGTGCGGTAGAAGCGCGTTCTACAGCCACCGCCCGGCCAGGGGCATGCGCCAGCCCTGGCCGAAGGCGCGGTCCGTGATCTTCAGCCCTGGCGCGGCCTGGCGGCGCTTGAATTCCGCGCGCTGCACCAGCCGCACCACCTTATCCACCGTCTCCGCATCAAAGCCCTGGGCCACGATGGCCGAGGGGCTCTGCCGGTCTTCCACGTAGGCCTTGAGGATGGCGTCCAGCACCTCGTAGGGCGGCAGGCTGTCCTGGTCCTTCTGATCCGGGCGCAGTTCCGCCGACGGGGCCTTGTCGATGATTTCCACGGGAATGGGCTCGCCGAAGCGGGCGTTCACGTGGCGGGCCAGGGCATAGACCGTCATCTTGGGCAGGTCGGCGATCACGGCCAGGCCGCCGCACATGTCGCCATAGATGGTGGCGTAGCCGACGGAAAGCTCACTCTTGTTGCCCGTGGTCAGCAGCAGGCGGCCCTGTTTGTTGGAGATGGCCATGAGCAGCCCGCCGCGGATGCGCGACTGCATGTTCTCCTCGGTCACGTCCTGGGGCAGGCCGGCAAAGGGCTCGGCCAGGGCGCGTTCGTAGGCCTGCATCAGGTCGGCGATGGGCAGGGTGATGCAGGGGATGCCCGCGCGCCGGCAGAGTTCGTAGGAGTCGTCCAGGGATCCCTGGCTGGAGTAGGGCGAGGGCAGACACACGGCCAGCACCTGTTCCGGCCCGATGGCCTGGGCGGCCAGCACGGCCGTGAGGGCGGAATCGATGCCGCCGGAGAGGCCCAGCACCACGCGGGAAAAGCCGGTCTTGGCCAGATAGTCCCGGATGCCGCACAGCAGGGCCAGACGGATTTCCTCTTCCGGCGCGGGGTCTTCGTGGGTACGCGGCCCGCCCTTGTCCGTGTCCACCAGCAACACTTCCTCCTCAAACGCCCGGGCCCGGGCCGTGCAGCGGCCTTTGGCGTCGAAGACCATGGAGCGGCCGTCAAAGAGCAGGTCGTCGTTGCCGCCGGCCTGATTCACATAATAGATGGGCAGCCGGTACTTTTTGGCCACCATCGCGAGCATGGCTTCCCGCGTGGCCTGCTTGCCGGCGGTGAAGGGAGACCCGGAAAGGTTGACGATGCAATCCACGCCCTGGGCCTTGAGGATGGCCACGGGATCGGTGGCGTACTGGCGGCGCTGCCAGAAGTCGATGTCGTTCCAGAGGTCTTCGCAGATGGTCACGCCGATGCGCAGGCCGTCGAGCTCGAAGGAACCGGGGGTATGGCCGGGCTCGAAGTAGCGTGCTTCGTCGAACACGTCATAGGTGGGGAGCAGGCATTTGTGGAAGCTGTGGACGATGCTCCCGTTCTGCAGCAACACCGCGCCATTGTAGAGGGACTTGCCGCCGTCGGAGCAGCAGGACGGCCGCGGCAGGGCCGCGCCCACCAGCAGGGGCGGGCCATCGGCAAGCTCCCGGGCCAGACGTCCCAGCACGGTCATGCTGCGGTCGAGAAAGTCTTCATACAGCAGCAGATCCCGGGGGGGGTAGCCGTGGATGGCCAGTTCGGGAGCCAGGCACAGGCGTGCGCCCTGGGCGGCGGCCTGGCGGGACATGGCGGCCAGACGGGCGGCGTTGCCTTCCAGGTCGCCCACGGTGGGGTTGAGTTGCAAAAGCGCGATGTGCATGGCGGGAATCTCCTCCTGCAGCGGTCGCTGGGGATGCGTCGGGCTACTCCAGCCCGTCGCGCAGGCTGTTTGCGCCCTGTTCCAGCAGCCGGATGAGCGCCTGATGTGAGGCGTTGGGATCTTGCGTGGATGGGTCGAGCTTGCCGCCCTGGGACGGGACAAGGGGCAGGGCGGGCGGTGCCTGGGCGGCTGGCCGTTCCACAGGCGTGGTGGCGTTGCGGGCAAGGGCATAAACAACTTCCACATCCGCTTCCACCGCCAGCCCCTGGCCGGCGATGGCGCCCAGATTGACGACGCGATGCACATACACCGCGGCGCGGCGCACGGCGTCGTCCTCCTCCGGCAGCCGGGAAGCGGCGGTGTCCTGTCCGGGAAAGGTCAGGGTCAGTTCCAGCTTGCGATTGCGGAGTTTGTTTTCCAGATCCTCACGCACCTTGGTCACGGCCTGACGCACGGCCTGGGCCAGGGCGGAGGTTTCCTGGGCGGCCTGGGCGGCGTCTGCCGGCAGGGTGGAGCTGCCCTGCACGGCCAGACGGGCGGTGCGCAACTCGCGCTCCGGCGTGGCGATGAGCAAACGATACGTGATGGCCTGGGCGGGGAGGGCCGCCACCGTCAGCAGCACCAGCATGGCTGCCGTGGCGCGGGTCAGGCGGGTCATAGCAGTTTGGCGGCCTGCATGCGCAAGTGGATCTCGCGGCTGGCCCAGGCGTCTGTGGCGGCGTAGGCAATCTGCTGCGGGGTGAGGCTTTCGCGGCCCCAGTTGGAGCAGCGTTCCTTCTTGGAGATGCGGATGCCCAGGAAATTGGCCGCCAAATTGCGCAAGCCGCACGTGGGGAGATTGTGCACGCGGGCCACCTGGCCCAGATCCACAAACCCGGCAGCGTCGAACAGGATCACCTCCCGCAGCTCGCGCACGTCGTCGTGCACGGCCACGCCGGTCTTCACCGTGGCGGGATCGCTCATGAGCGACTCCAGCACCCCGGGCAGGGTCATGCGGCAGAGCTGGAACAGATACACGGCGTTGGCCGTGGCCAGCTGCAGCAGGGAAAGCGGGAAATTCTGCCCCTTGCGGAAGGTGGGGCGGCGTTCCGTATCGAAACCGATGACCGGTTCGGTGATGAGGTCGTCGATGGCGGCGTTGAGATCGCCGGCATCAGGAAACACGTGCACAGGCCCTTCATACCTGGTGAGGGGGAGGGCGTTGATGGCCTCGGGGGGCATGGGTTGGCGATACGAATCCAGCATGCTGGATTTGGGCGCGGAGAGAAGAGTGGGCATACGGTGCGTGGGCGTGAATGGGTTGTGAAACCACGACGATTGGTGATACGCGATCATAGCGAAATTTGCTGCAAAAGCAACCCGAAGAAATGCGGAATACAATCATGGATATGTGCTTGACCCGTCGCAGTGCCGGAGTGCTGCGCCTGATGTGGCTGGCCAGCATGGCCCTGGTGACGGCGCTTTCTCTGCTGCCGGACGTGGGACCGCCGGCGGTGTTCGATCATGTCGATCTCGTTGCGCATCTGATCGCCTACGCCTGGCTGGCCCTGCTGCCGCGACTGGCCCTGCGCCAGTCCGACCGCACCTGGGCCTGGGGCATGCTGGGCCTGGGCCTGGCGCTGGAACTGCTCCAGGGCCTCACGCCGTATCGCTCCCTGTCCTTGTGGGACATGCTGGCCAACACCGCCGGCGTGGGCCTGGGCGTGTGGCTGGGCGGTCTGGTCCGGCGGCGGCTGCCGCGCACGTAAATACCAGTTTCTGCCCATTCCCTTTCTTGCCCCTGCCTGTCCCTTTTGCTAGGGTGCGCCATGCGTGTGAAAAAACGTAAGGAATCAGGAATGGTCAGGATGTGGAACCCATGATGACAACTCCCGAAACCACGGTCGGCGGCGTGCTGCTCATCACCCTGGGCGATGCCGGCGGGCTGGGGCCGGAGCTGGCCGCGCGGGTGCTGCCCACCACGCCCCTGCGACGCACCTGGCGGCTGGTGATGCTGGGCAGCGAGGCCTCGCTGTTGCGGCACGTGCTGCGTCGCGGCGAATCGCCGTTCTGGACGCGACTGGACCCGGCGACGGGCCTTGCGACGGATTTGGCAACCCTGGCGCCCGGCGTGTACCTGCTGGAGCCCCCCACGCTCCACGGTCTGGCGCCGGACATCGGCCAGCCCACCGTGGCCGGCGGCCGCAGCGCCGGTGCGGCCCTGGAGCTGGCCTGCGAGCTGTTGCGCCAGGACCGGGCGCGCGGCGTGGTCACGCTGCCGTTGCACAAGGCCATGCTCAAGGCCGCGGGGTATGATTTTCCCGGCCACACCGAACTGTTTGCCGAGCACGCCGGCCTTTCCCGCGAGGATGTGACCATGCACCTGTGCGGGGAACGGCTGCGCGTGTCCCTGGTCACCACCCATCCGCCCCTGGCCGCCGTGCCCGGGCTGGTGACGCAGGCCCGCGTGCTGCAGACCATCCTGCACACGCATCGATTTCTGGACGATCTCGATCTGCCCCGCCGCCGGCTGGCTGTGTGCGGCCTGAATCCGCACGCCGGGGAAAGCGGCACCATCGGCCGCGAGGAAATCGAGATCATCGAACCGGCCCTGGCCGTTGCCCGGGCGCACGGCTGCGAGGTGCACGGCCCGCTGCCCGGAGACACGGTGTTTCACCGCGCCGTGCATGGCGAGTTCGACGCCGTTGTCGCCATGTATCATGACCAAGGCCTGGCGCCCCTCAAGCTCCTGCATTTCAACGAAGCCGTGAATGTGACGCTGGGCCTGCCCTTTGTGCGCACGTCCGTGGATCATGGCACGGGATTCGATCTGGCAGGTGCGGACGCCGCATCCACAACGAGTTTCACGGCCGCGCTGGAACTGGCGGCCCGTCTGGTTACACGCAGGGAGGCGACATGTACTGCGGCATAGACGTGGGAGGGACCCACACGGACGCGGTGGTGGTGGACCACGGCGAGGTGCTGGCCTCGTGCAAGGTGCTCACGGATCACCGAAATCTGCTCATGAGCGTGCACGCGGCCCTGGAGGATGTCTGCTCCCGGGTCAAGATGCATCGCATCGAGCGCATCACCCTCTCCACCACCCTCTCCACCAACGCCATTGTGGAAGGCAAGACCGAGGACGCCGGCATCATCGTCTCCTCCGGGCCGGGCATCGATCCGGAATCCTTCCGCCACGGCAAGGGCTATTTTGTCATCCCCGGCTCCATCGATCATCGCGGGTACGAAATCCAGCCCCTGGAGACTGCGGATCTCAAGGACACCCTGACCATGTGCCGCGAGCTGGGCTTGTCGGTGTATGCCGTGGTCGGCAAGTTTTCCACCCGCAATCCGAGCCATGAACTGCAGCTTGCCCAGGCCTTGCAGGGGCAGGCCGATCATGTGACCCTGGGGCATCGCCTGTCCGGGCTGCTGAATTTCCCCCGCCGCATCGCCACGGCGGCGTACAACGCCCAGGTGTGGCGGCTGTACAACCGCTTTGCGGATGCGGTGGAAACCAGCCTGCGGGAACTGGGCCTGGAGGCCCAGGTGGGCATCCTGAAGGCCGATGGCGGCACCATGCCCCTGGCTGCCTCCCGCGCCCGGCCCGTGGAAAGCATCCTCTCCGGCCCGGCAGCCAGCGTCATGGGCATGCTGGCCCTGTGCGACATCTACGAAGACGCCATCCTGCTGGATATCGGCGGCACCACCACGGACATCGCCCTGTTGTCCCAGGGCACGCCGGTGGTGGAGGAGGGCATTGCCATGGGCAGCTACCCGACCCTGGTGCGCGCCCTCAAGACGCGCAGCATCGGCGTGGGCGGCGATTCCATGCTGACGGTGCGCGGGGGCACGGTCTTCGTGGGGCCGCGACGCGAGGGACCGTCCATGGCCCAGGGCGGGCACACGCCCACGCTCATTGATGCCTGCAACTACCTGCGCATCACCAGCTTTCGGGATCGGGAAGCCTCCCGTCGCGGCATCGAAAAACTGGCCGCCCTCTGGGATATGTATCCGGAGAAGCTGGCCAGGGCCGCAGTGGACCGGGCCGTGTCCGCCATCAAGGAAGCCGCCCTGGAACTGGTGCGCGAAATCAACGAAAGACCGGTATACACCATCCATGAGCTGCTCAAGGGCAAAACCCTGGACCCCCGGCGGGCCTATCTCATGGGCGGGCCGGCCATGGTTTTCCGGGAGCTGCTGGAGCAGGCCTTCGGCTTTGAGGTGGAAGCCCCCCAGCATTACGAGGTGGCCAACGCCGTGGGCGCAGCCCTGACCCGCACCACGGCCGAACTGGAGCTGACCGCGGATACCGAACGCCGCCAGCTGGTCATCCCGTCCCTGGGCCGGGTGGAGGACATCCCCGCCCGCTTCACCCTGGAGGACGCCAAGGCCCGCGCCAAGGAATCCCTGCTGACCATGCTGGAGGGCCAGGGCCTCAGAGCCCGCGAGGAATACGGCGACGACGTGGAGTTCACCGAGGTCCAGAGCTTCAACATGGTGGATTTCTACGGCGCCGCGCACAAGAACATTCGCGTGAAGTGCCAGATCAAGCCGGGCATTTCCGAGTAAGGAACCAGCCATGCTCACCGCAAAAAATTCCCTCGGCGTCGTCTTTTTCCCGGCCTTCGACTGGGCCATCGAAGCCACGCATCCCGAACGCGAAGAACGGCTGCTCTACACCCAGGATCAGTTGAAGGAAGAGGGCCTCTTCGACATCGAAGGCGTGGTGGAATACAAGCCCGAGGTCGCCACCCGGCAGGACGTGGAGCGCGTGCACTTCTGCCTGCCCAGCGTGGAGACCGTGGCCACCAAAAGCCACATGATCAGCGCCGGCGGGGCCATCAAGGCCGCCCGGCTGGTGATGGACGGCGAAATGGACCGCGCCTTTGCCCTGGTCCGTCCTCCGGGGCACCACGCCATGAAGGTGGTGGAGGGCAACCGCGGCTTCTGCAACATCAACATCGAAGCCGTGATGCTCGAATGGATCCGCGAGCACTACGGCCCCAAGCGCGTGGCCATCATCGATACCGACTGCCACCACGGCGACGGCACCCAGGACATCTACTGGCACGATCCGAACACGCTCTTCATCTCCCTGCATCAGGACGGCCGCACCCTGTACCCCGGTACCGGCTTTCCCGACGAGCTCGGCGGCCCAAACGCCCTGGGCCGTACCCTGAACATCCCCCTGCCGCCGCGCACCGGGGACGAAGGCTTCCTCTATGTGGTGGAGAACTGCATCCTGCCGATCCTGAAGGACTTCAAGCCGGACCTCGTCATCAATTCCGCCGGGCAGGACAATCACTTCACCGATCCCATCACCAACATGAACTTCTCCGCCCAAGGCTATGCCCGGCTCAATGAGCTGCTCAAGCCGGACCTTGCCGTGCTGGAAGGCGGCTACGCCATCCAGGGCGCGTTGCCATACGTGAACCTGGGCATCTGCCTGGCCATGGCCGGGGTGGACTATTCCCACGTGCGCGAGCCGGATTTCGACCCCGCCCGCATCAGGCAGGACGTGCGGACCATGGACTTCATCAAGAAGGTCTGCGAGATGACTACCCGGCACTACTTCCGCCCCCCGGCCGCCCCGACCGACGGCGACGTGGTGAACGGCTGGCACAGCCGCATGAAAGACGTCTATTACGACACCGACGGCATCTCCGAAAGTCAGGTGGAAAGCGTCTCGTTGTGCTCGGATTGCGCCGGGGTGCGCAAGATCGAGGTCTGGTCGTCCATCTCGCCCTTGTCCTTGTGCATCGAGATTCCCCAGACCGCCTGCGATCGCTGCCTGGGCCTGGGCAAGCGTGTCCTGGAGGAAGGGCACACCAAGGGCAACTATCGCATCATCCAGTGCATCAACAGGAAGGAAAAGGAATATACCCAGTTCGGGTTTTGAGCATTTGCCCGGCCGGCGCGGTCGTGATAGAGTCGTGTCGTGAGGGAATCTTGCGCACCTCTGTGCGCACCGCGCCGGCTGAGGGGCCTGGCGTGCACGCCCGAGGACGGTGCAGAACTATGCAGGACGCGCCCGAGTCAGCATTCACGCCGGTGGCAGGCCTTGCGGACGCCGTGCCGGGATTTTCTCCCGACGAGATGGACGCCGTGCTGCGCCGCTGTCGCGCGCTGGAAGAAGAACTCAGAACCATCCAGGCCATCCAGCTCACCGCCGTGGAGCAGGCCCCGGTGGGCATTCTGGTGGCCGACGCCCGGGAGCGCCGCATCCGTCTGGCCAGTCTCAAGGGACTGGGATTGCTGGGCAAAGACGAAGCCGTTTGCCGCAATGCCCCCCTGCATAGCTGGACCTTGCTGCACCCGGATGGCACTCCCTTTGCCCCGGAGGAGCGCCCCCTGGAGCGCGCCATGTGCCACGGCGAAGTGGTGGAGACCGCCGACGCGCTCATCGTGGGCCTGGACGGCCAGCAGCGCCATGTGAGCATCAATGCCGCCCCCGTGCGCAATGGCAGCGGGGAGATCGTGGCCGGGGTGTCCGTGTTTCTGGACATCACCGAGCGCCGCCGCCTGGAGTGCCAGCGCACCCAGACCCTGACGTTCTTTGCCCACGACATGAAATCCCCCCTCATGGGCGCCCTGGCCCTGACCCGGCGACTGCTGGAGGGCAAGGAGGGGCCGCTTTCCGGACGACAGGTCGAGAATCTGGAAATGGTGGCCTCCCTGCTGGATCGCGTGCTCACCCTGTCCATGGATTTTCTGGACGTGGCCCGCATGGACCAGGCCGGCTTCACCCTGGCCCGGGAGCCGGTGGCACTGGCTCCCGTGCTGCAGGCCCTGGTCCGCGAATACGGCCGGCGCGCCGAAGACAAGGGCCTCGCCTTTCGCGCCGAACTGGATCAGAACCTGCCCGAGGTGCTGGGCGACAGGCAGCGCCTCATGCGCATGGTGGCGAATCTGCTGGATAACGCCATCAAATACACCGCCGAAGGCGCGGTGGCGTTCACGGTCCGCCGTCACGGCCGGGAATTGGAACTCTGCGTGCAGGACGACGGGCCGGGCCTCTCCCAGAACGATCAGGACAATCTCTTCGAAAAATTCTTCCGTGGCGATGCCGGCAAGGGCTCCGAAGGCTCGGGCGTGGGGCTGGCTGCGGTCAAGGCCATTGCCCAGGCCCACGGCGGCCGCGTCATCGGGCAGAACCGGCCCGAAGGCCGCGGCGCCCTCTTCTCCATCTGGCTGCCGCTGCAGGCCTCCTGATCCATACCTTGCCGGATTGTCATCCGCGCAGGCTTTGACTCCGTCTCCAGACGACCTACCTGTAGGGGCATGCATTCACCGCATGTACGTTCCGGAGGCTCTCCATGCGCCGTTCATCCCTGTTCGTGTTGTTGCCGGCAATGTGTCTTGCGCTGGTCTGGCTCCTGACCGGCGGCAGTGTTCCCCACCTTGCATCCCAGGAGAATGTGACCATGCCCAATGCCACCTCTGCGCCAGCCACCGCCACGGCCGTGTTTGCCGGCGGCTGCTTCTGGTGCACGGAATCGGATTTCGAGAAAATTCCCGGCGTGCTGGAGGCCAACTCCGGCTATGCCGGCGGTACGGAACCCAATCCTGCCTACACGGATGTCTCCGCCGGCCGCACCGGCCACCTGGAGGCTGTGCAGGTGGTGTATGATCCGCAGCAACTCAGCTACGCCGATCTGGTGGAGCACTTCTGGCGCACCATCGACCCCACCGACGCCGGCGGGCAGTTTGTGGACCGCGGCGCCCAGTACACGACGGCCATCTTCACGGCCAGCGACCAGGAGCGGGAGATTGCCGAACGCTCCAAGCGCGCCCTGGCCGCCTCTGGTCGGTTCAGCAAGCCCATTGTCACGGCCATCCTGCCCCTGGACCGGTTCTGGCCGGCCGAGGCCTATCACCAGAACTTCCATGTCGCCAACCCGGTGCGCTATTGCGCCTACCGGGAGGGATCCGGGCGGGATCAGTTCCTGGAAAAAACCTGGGGCAGCCTGCGACAGGTTGCGAACAATGCCACCGCCGGGCGCTGGGTCAAGCCCTCGCCGGCGGAACTCAAGGCACGGCTGACGCCGCTGCAGTACCACGTGACCCAGGAGGAGGGCACGGAACCGCCCTTTACCAATGCCTACGCAGACAACAAGCAGGAGGGGATTTACGTGGATGTGGTGTCCGGCGAGCCGCTGTTCAGCTCCACCCACAAGTTCGATTCCGGCACCGGCTGGCCCAGTTTCTGGCAGCCGCTGCACCCGGACAACATCGTGGAGCACACGGATCGTTCCCTGTTCAGGACCCGTACCGAGGTGCGCAGCAAGGCGGCGGATTCCCACCTGGGGCACGTGTTCCCGGACGGCCCGCCCCCCACGGGCTTGCGCTACTGCATCAACTCCGCGGCCCTGCGCTTTGTGCCCAGGGACCAGCTTGAGGCGGAAGGGTATGGGGAATTTGTGACACTGTTCCAGTAATCGCGACGCCGGCAAGGCCCTCTCTTGCGAGGGCCTTGCCGCTGCGTGCGCTAGAGCATTTTACTTTTGCAAAAGGACATTGCGAGAGGGGNTTCAAAAACAACGCGCTCTAGTGTCACGTCCCCGAAATAAGACGATGTTTCCATCATCGCATTTCGGGGACGCAACACTAGAACGCGGAGGCAGCGTCTTTCATTTCCACTTCAGCAAATAGTGCGTTGAAGTGGAAAAGGAATTACGCCTCGGCACCCCGGCGCCGCGGCGCTTCCTCGGTGAACAGCCCGGCGCGGTGGGCCCAGGCCACCACCTCGGCCGAGTTGCGGCAGCCCAGCTTGCGCATGAGCCGGCACCGGTGATGTTCCACGGTCTTGGTGGAGAGGCCCAGCATGGAGGCGATCTCTCTGGTGTACAGTCCCTGGGAGACCATCTGCAGCACTTGACGTTCGCGATTGGTCAGCTTTTCCGATTGTCCGGCGGTGGCGGCCGACGCGGCAGCGCCGGGCCGCAGCCGGGCCATGGCCACGGACTGGGTGAGCTCCGGATCCAGATACACATCGCCACCAGCCACGCGATTCAGCGCCTTGACGGATTCCAGGCTGCCGGCCGTCTTGGTCAGGAAACCGGACGCCCCGGCGTGGAACGCGCCTTCCACCAACGCGGGATCCGTATTGGAGGAGACCACCAGCATGCGTGTGTGCGGGGAAATGGTCTTGATTTCACGGACCAGCCGCATGCCGCTGCCGCCCTGGATGGCAATGTCCAGCAGCACCAAGTCGGGCTTGTGGCTGCCGATGGCTGTCCGCGCCTCGTCCAGCGTTGCCGCCTCGCCCACCAGACGCAACGTGCCGGCGGTTTCCACAATCCGCTTGAGTCCTTCCCGGAACAATGGGTGGTCATCCACCAGAATTACAGTGAGCAGACGCGGCATGACGCACCCCCTTGGCGTGTCCGGCGGTCGCCGTGTGTGGCGCGCCATGCCGGAACATTGTGAAAATTTCTGCATGTCACAGGATTGCCCCCTATCTGCAGTCGGGAATATACACCATAAATTTCTTATTCGATATCACAGAAAATTGGCATTGCGTCAACTGCGAGAAGCAGTCTGCAAAGCAACTTGGTATTCAAGCTGGATAAATTGTTCCCCAAAGCCTGATTTTGTGCCGGTGTGCACAAGGCCTGGATGCAGGCCATGGGGTTGTCCCCTGGCGACGGAACTGGTGTGTTATTGTAAAAATGTGTCCAGGCATAGGGATAACCCCTAAGGAGATGTCTGCGGTCTGTTGCAGAGATGACATGCAGGCTTAGACGGACGTGATGCTTGACCATATGCCATAATACGGCATGCGATGCGCGGGGTTTTATGTGTCGATATTGGTGCTGAAGATGGTGCGCTGGTGTCGAATGCAATGGAAAACAGGAAACGTGCCTTGTCTGTAATGACAAGTCACGTGCCTGCTGGTATGGTCACGGTGTTGTGGAAACCGCTGCAATGGCCACGGTCAGGGAGGTGCTGATGTTCACGCGCGCCATGTTTTCCGTGTTTTCCGTGTTCCCCATGTCCCCCATGTCCCCCATGTTCCCCATGGTCTCCATGTTCATATGTCTGATGTGCACGGCCGTGTGCGTGCTCGCAGGGCCTGCCTGCCTGCATGCAGCGACATTCTCTCCCGGGGTGCAGGCGGATGTGTGCAATCGGGCCACGCTGTCCGGCGTGGTGCGGTATGTGGCCACCACCGGCAACGATACCACGGGCGACGGCACCGCCGCCAGGCCGTACCGCACCCTGTTGCGGGCTGCGGAAGTGGTGCAGGCCAACGAAACCATCGTCCTGCGACAGGGAACCTATGTGGAGGCCGACGAAATCCGCCTCCGGGTGCCCGGCGTCACCATCCGGTCGTATCCGGGAGAATGGGCCATCGTGGACCGCCGTGCGGAAACGGAATATGGGTCCGGAATCTATTTTTATGTGGGCTCCGATGGCGGGGCCCTGGAATGCGTGGAGGTGCGGGGCGGCTTTTACGCCGTCTCCACAGAAACCAAGTGGGACTGGGGCGACCCGGACGACCGCGCCGGCGCCTCCCGTATCCGCATCGAAAACACCAAGCTGCACAGCTCCCTGCGCGATGTGGTCAAGATCAAGCCCAACAGCGACGACATCATCATCCGGCACAACGAGATCTACAATTCCGGTGTGAATGAACCCCCCGACGACTGCAACGCCGAAGGCATCGACAACGTCAATGGTGACCGGACCCTCGTGGCCCACAACCACATCCACGACATCTGCTCCACCGGCGTGTACCTCAAGGGCGGGGCCACGGACGGCGTGATCGAGTACAACCTGATCGAACGCACCGGCGGCGCGGGCATCCTGCTGGGGTTCGATACCAGCCCCGAGTATTTCGACCTGACGGTGAATCCGAACTATTACGAAAATATCCGAGGCATTGCACGAAACAATCTGGTCCGCGACACCGGCGGCTCGGGCATCGGCTTTTACGCCTCCCTGGACGCCAAGGCCTACAACAATACCCTTGTGGACACGGCGTCGTCCTTCCACACCCCCATCTACTTCGGCATCACCTTTCAGGACTGGGACCCGGAAGCCGGCCGCCCGGCCAATCGCAACCCCACGGTGCTGTACAACATCGTCAGCCAGCCGGGGACGCCCACGCAACAGGTGGTCGCCATCCGCTATTCCACCGAGCTGGGGGGCCTGAGCGCCCTGGACGGCGCGTTGCGCATCAATGCGAACTGCTACTGGCGCGCTGCCGGAGCCGCCTGGTTCGACGACGGCCGCACCAATTGGTCGGGCAATTTTGCGCAGTGGAAAACACACATTGGCGGGGATGGCTCCACGCGGGAGACGAATCCACAGCTCGATGCGGACTCTCTGCCGCAGCAGGCGGTGTGCATGGGGCGCGGCCACGGCGGGGCCCTGGGCGGGGGTGTCCCTGGCATGGCGCTGCTGCTGGAGTGAAGCGCCAGTCCTGTCAGTCCGGGCCAGTCCTGTCAGTCCGGGCCAGTCCGGGCCAGTCCGGGCAGTGGCAGCCAGTGGCGGCGGGTAGCCCTGGACTTCGGGTCCGGCATCCGGTACAACACGGATACATTTTTGGACATGCCATGATTCCAGAAGGTTGAACAGATGGATGCGCCCCTTGCGGCCGGGACGGCGGAAGGCGTCGGCCTGGGGGCCGATGCCGCCAGTGAGATTCACGCCTTTGTTCCGCACGATATCCGCGAACGGTACGAGGTCCATAGCTACAAGCACGCGGCAGCCATGCTGCACACGTGCCATGCAGCGGAAGCGGCCGAGCTGTACGATTCGTTGCGGGCCTTTCGCCTCACCAAAGCAGACATTCAAAAGCCCGGCGGCAATGAGTCGGACATCCCCAAGCGGTTTGCCGAGCTGCTGCGGCCCCAGGGGTGGGATGAGACAAGCATCCGGGGGGATCTGGTGGTGACCCTCAGCCGCCATAAAAAGCGCGAGGACGCGAGCCACGGAAAAGGTGCCGTGGATCAGACCATCCTGCGAAAGAACAACTATCTGGACGGGCACAAGATAGATTTCGTCAAGCATGGCGTTGCATTCGACCTGGAGTGGAACAGCAAGGACCAAACCTTCGACCGGGACTTGTACGCCTTCCGCGCCTTTGCCGAATGCGGCGTCATTGGAGTCGGCATTTTGCTGACCAGAAGCGCCTCCCTCAATCCCGTGTTCGCGGCGCTGGGGGTGAAGAACAAATACGGCGCAAGCACAACATGGATGGGCAAGTTGTTGTACAGACTGAATGCCGGAAGGCACGGCGGATGCCCGGTGCTGGCGTTGGGCATTACGCCGGCGCTGATTGCGGACTGGGCCGCCGCATGACCACTACACCTGCTGCATGCAGCGCAGCCACGGATCTGCTGGCCTGTTGCCAGGCTGCTGGCCTGGGCGAAGGCCTGGGAGAAGGGACGGGCGCAGGCACCGTGCTGGCGGACCCGCCCTGGCAATTCCAGAACCGCACAGGCAAGGTGGCCCCCGAGCACAAACGGCTCAACCGCTATGGCACCATGACCCTGGACGAGATCTGCGCCCTGCCCGTGCAAGGCCTTGCCGCAGAAACCGCGCATCTCTATCTCTGGGTGCCCAATGCCCTGCTGCCCGAAGGTCTGGCCGTGATGCAGGCCTGGGGCTTTTCGTACAAAACCAACATCGTCTGGCATAAAATCCGAAAGGATGGCGGGCCGGATGGCCGGGGCGTGGGCTTCTACTTCCGCAATACCACGGAGCTGGTGCTGTTCGGCACCCGCGGCAAAAAGGCCCGCACCCATGCGCCGGGCCGCTCGCAGGTGAACATCATCAAGTCGCAAAAGCGGGAGCATTCAAGAAAACCGGACGAGCTGTACGAGATCATCGAGAACTGCAGCCCCGGGCCGTATCTGGAGATGTTTGCCCGCGGCAGCCGCCCGGGATGGATCGCCTGGGGCAATCAGGCCGAGGCATACTATCCCACCTGGACCACGTATGCGAACCACTCCCAGTGCGGGCAGGAACTTGAGGTGCAGCAGGAAGAACAGACAGCGCCGTGACCCCGGCAGGGGGGTGGCGGAAGCGTAGTGGAGTCGAACCACCCTGGGAGCTCTCACCCCCACACTGGTTTTGAAGACCAGGCGCCACACCGGTGACGATACGCTTCCGCGGCAGGACCGCCTTTCCTTACGTGCTCGCGGCGGCGGATGCAAGCCTTGATGTGCAGGACTTCAACCGCCCGGGGTTTTAAGAAATTGTCATCTCCGCATCCCGGCGTTGCCAAAAACCCGGCATCCATCTATAGACATTGCCTCCAGGAATGCTATCCTACTCTCCAGAAACGGGAGATATACGTTGAACAATTTCGGTCGCAATCTGGTCATCTGGGTGGTTCTGAGCCTGGTGCTCATCGCCCTGTTGAACGCGTTCAATCAGCCAGCCGGCTCGGTCAAAAAACTCACCTACAGCGAATTCGTCCAGAGCGTGCAGGAAGGCATGGTGCAGGAAGTGCTGCTGCAGGACCAGAACATCTCTGGCAAACTGCTTGATGGCACCAACTTTTCCAGTTACGCCCCGCGCGATGCCGGCATCACCACCTTGCTCATGGAAAACAAGGTCCGCGTGAAGGCCGAGCCGGACGAAGAAGCCGGCTACATGGTGCTGCTGGTGAACCTCTTACCCTTCCTCATCATTGGTGCAGTGATCTTTTTCTTCATGCGCCAGGTGCAGAGTTCCGGCGGCAAGGCTTTGTCCTTTGGCCGTTCCAAGGCCCGGCTCATCACCCAGGAGCAGGCCCGCGTCACCTTCGAGGACGTGGCCGGCGTGGATGAAGCCAAGGAAGAGCTTACGGAAGTGGTGGATTTTCTGCGCGATCCCAAGAAGTTCACCCGCCTGGGCGGCCGCATCCCCAAGGGCGTGCTCCTGGTGGGCCCTCCTGGCACGGGCAAGACGCTGCTCTCCCGGGCCGTGGCTGGCGAAGCCGGGGTGCCGTTCTTCTCCATCTCGGGCTCGGACTTTGTGGAAATGTTCGTCGGCGTGGGCGCGGCCCGCGTGCGCGATCTGTTTGTCCAGGGCAAGAAGAATGCCCCCTGCCTCATCTTCATCGATGAAATCGATGCCGTGGGCCGCCAGCGCGGCGCCGGCCTGGGCGGCGGGCACGATGAACGCGAGCAGACCCTGAACCAGCTGCTGGTGGAGATGGACGGCTTTGAGAGCAACGAAGGCGTCATCCTCATCGCCGCCACCAACCGGCCCGACGTGCTGGACCCCGCGCTGCTGCGGCCGGGCCGCTTCGACCGCCAGGTGGTGGTGCCCACGCCGGATCTCAAGGGCCGCCGCCACATCCTGGGCGTGCACTCCCGTCGCACGCCGCTTTCGGACAACGTCAATCTGGATATCCTGGCCAAGGGGACGCCCGGCTTCTCCGGCGCGGATCTGGAAAATCTGGTCAACGAAGCCGCCTTGCACGCCGCCAAGATGAACAAGGACAAGCTGGACATGTCCGACTTCGAGGAGGCCAAGGACAAGGTGCTCATGGGCAAGGAGCGCAGAAGCCTGATCATGACTGATGAGGAAAAGCGCAACACCGCCTACCATGAAGCCGGCCACGCCTTGGTGGGGCGCATGCTCCCCGGCACAGACGCGCTGCACAAGGTGACCATCATCCCCCGCGGCCGGGCCCTGGGCGTGACCCAGTACCTGCCCGAGGACCGTCACAGCTTCTCGCGCACCTACCTGGAAAATCGTCTGGCCATGATGCTCGGCGGCCGGGCGGCGGAACTCGTCATCAACAACGAATACACCACCGGCGCGGGCAACGATATTGAGCAGGCCACCAACATGGCCCGTCGCATGGTCTGTCAGTACGGCATGAGCGAGGCCCTGGGGCCGTTGAACTTCGCCGAACGGTCCGACGAGGTCTTCATCGGCCGCGACCTGGGCCACTACAAGACCCATTCCGAGGAAACCTCCCGGCTCATCGACGCCGAAATCAAGCGCTTTGTGGAAGACGGGCAGAAGACGGCCCTGGACATCCTGCGCGAGAAGATCGACGTGCTGCACGCCATCGCCGCGGCGTTGCTGGAACGCGAAACCATCACCGGCGACGATGTGGATCGTCTCATCCGCGGTGAGCCTTTGCCCCCCTTCAATGGCGGTCTGGGCAAGCCGCAGCCCCAGGCGTCCCAGGGTTCCCAGACGCCCCCGGCGGCGGAAGGCGAGGGCGACGGCCAGGCCGGCACCCCGGCGCAGGCCGCAGGGGCGGGCGATCCGGATGCCGCGTCTTCCGATGCTGCTTCCGCCGGTGCGCCTGCGTTTGCCGGGTCTGACGGCTCCACCCCGCCCGACAAGGCCGGCGGCTCCACCCCCCCTGCAGGCTCCTAGGCCGTCCGGGGTCGCGGGGCATGGTCTGCTGGGAAATACGGGACGGCGCTCGCCTGGGGCCATCACCTTTTCTGGTGATGGGCATCGTCAACATCACGCCGGATTCCTTTTCCGACGGCGGCAGGTTCCTGGAGCCTGCCGCCGCGGTCATGCATGGACTCGCGTTGGCTGCCCGAGGGGCGGACATCCTGGACCTGGGCGGCGAATCCACCCGCCCCGGCAGCGATGAAGTCCCGGCCGACGAGGAATGGCGGCGGCTGGAACCGGTGTTCGAGCTGCTGCAGGACGCCCCGCCGGCGCGGGGGCTGGTCCTCTCGGTGGATACCTGGCGCGCCGAAACCGCGGCCCGGGCGTTGGCTGCCGGCGCCGCCATCGTCAACGATATCTCCGCCTGCCGCTTTGACCCTGCTCTGGTGGATGTGCTGGTGCAGCACCAGCCCGGCTATGTGCTCATGCACGCCCAGGGCCGGCCCAAAACCATGCAGCAGAACCCGCACTACGACGATGTGGTGGACAACGTGCTGCGCTTTCTGGAAGAACGCCTGGCCGCGCTGGTACGGGCCGGGCTGGCTGAATCGCGCATCGTACTTGATCCGGGCATCGGCTTCGGCAAGACCGTGACGCACAACCTGGCCCTGCTGGCCGGGCTGGAGCGTCTGGCCGTGCTGGGCCGGCCCGTGCTCATGGGGCTTTCCCGCAAGCGGTTTCTGCAGGGATTCGTCCCGGCAGACGCACCGGATGAGGCCGCCCGCGCCACGGCCCTGCAACTGGCCACCCAGGCCGCCACAGTCCTGGCTGCCCGCCATGGTGCACGCATCCATCGCGTGCATGACGTGGCCCAGACCCGTCAGACGCTGGACATCGTGGCCGCGGTGGAGGCCGCCGGCGGGGAGGGGCCATGCTCGACCTGACCGTCGTTCGCGTGGGCTGGCGCGATGTGCTGGACATGGCCGTGGTGGCCGCGGCGCTGTACCGGATGCTGCTGCTCATCAAGGGCACCCGGGCCGTGTCTGTGCTGTATGGGCTGTTGCTGGTCATCCTGGTCTATTTCGCCTCCGAGGAGTTGGGGCTGTACACCCTCAACTGGCTGCTCACCAACTTCCTGGGCTCCATCTTCCTGGTCATCATCATCCTGTTCCAGCAGGATATCCGCAAGGCGCTTTCCGAAGTGGGTGCGGGACGTTTCTTCCGCAGAAAGACCATGGACGGCGAGTATCTCAACCAGCTCATCGCCGCCCTGGACGCCCTGGCCAAAAGCCGCACTGGCGCGCTGGTGGTCATTCAGCGCAAGGTGCCCCTGGGCGATGTGGTGGAGCGGGGCGTGCAGCTGGGCGCGCGCATCAGCAAGGATCTGCTGGTGACCATCTTCTACCCCAATACGCCCCTGCACGACGGCGCAGTGGTCATCCACGGCGGGGTCATCGTGGCGGCGGCCTGCATTCTTCCCCTGAGCGCCGGCTTGCGATACAAAACGGAACCTGATTACCCACAATTCTC